>CAWCEO010000013.1:0-225489 GCA_963794585.1 uncultured Conexibacteraceae bacterium | reverse complement strand
GCGGCGACCCAGAGCGGCGGGTGTGGTTGCTGCAGCGGCTTGGGGATGACGTTGCGTGGCGGCATCTTGATGTGGTCGCCGTCGACGCCGGCAAAGGGGGTCTCGACCATCATCCGCGCAACGATCGTGATCGCTTCGTCCCACTGGATGCGCGCGGTCGCGCGGTCGACATCGAAGCCTGCGAGCTCGGCCCCCGTCGAGCCCTCCCCCGTGCCGAGCTCGACGCGCCCGTCGGAAAGGAGGTCGAGCGTCGCGGCCGCCTCCGCGACCCGTGCGGGGTGCTGGTAGCCGGGAGGGAGTGGCAGGACACCGAAGCCCAACCTGATGTTCTTGGTCCGCTGAGAGGCGGCGGCGAGGAAGACGCTGGGTGCGCTGGAGTGCGCGCGCTCTTCGAGGAAGTGATGCTCGGCGACCCAGACGGTGTCGTACCCGAGACGATCGGCTACCTCGACCTGGGCCAGCGCCTCCTGGAGGAGACGGTGCTCGGCGCCCGCGTCCCAAGGCCGGGGGAGCTGGTGCTCGTAGAGCAGCGAGAAGCGCATGCGGAAAGCCTCGCCCAGAGGGCTCGTCTCCCGGGCGCGAGCTTGCCTAGCGGCTCCCTCGCACGGCCGGTGGTGTCCAAGGCGGGCAACACTAGCGAGGGCCCTCCGAAGAGGGCCCTCGCCTTAGCACGCCTATAAGCCGGATCTTGTCTTGGACGACCATCCATCTACGCGGCCGACCTGGACCTTGGCGGGCAGCCTGCAAACGGTCCTGCTTGGCCTTGCACCTGGTGGGGTTTGCCTGGCCACGCCATGTCGCCATGACGGCGGTGCGCTCTTACCGCACCTTTTCACCCTTGCCTGTGCGGAGCTCACGTGGGGCCCCGCCATCGGCGGTATGTCTCTGTGGCACTTTCCCGCGGCTTTCACCGGGTCGACTTGCGCCGACCACCATGCCCTTTGGTGTCCGGACTTTCCTCGACGGGATTTCTCCCCGCCGCAGCCGTCCGGCGTGCTCTCCGAGCGTAGCGCTGCGCCGGCGCAGCGCAAGGACTGCAGGCGATATCGCCAACGCAACCGACTGACGCCGCGCCCCCGGCGGAACCCTGAACGCCCCGCCGGGCGCACCGCGTCAGGCGATCGTCGTCCCGCAGTTGCGACAGCGCCCGCCGACCGGCACGGGCCCGGCGCCATAACGGGGCGTCATCGACGCCTCGCCACAGGCCAGGCACGCGACGGTGCGACTCGCGGCAAGGCCCTCCCAGACCCCGACGACCAGGTCGTCAAGGGTCGGCCCGCCGCCCTGCTGGACCATCGAGACGTGCGCCCGCTGATCGCCGCCCTTCGGCACCGCCGGGGCGGGGATCCGCCGCGACGAGCGATCGCGTGCGAAGCCAGGGCCCCGCAGCAGCTTGTTGTCCTCCACCGGATCGAGAATCGGAGGACGGAAGAGATCGAGGGTGAGCGTCGCGGCCATGTCACACGCTCCGGAAGAGTCCGACGACCCGGCCCATGATTTGCACGTCCTTGGAGCGGATCGGCTCCATCGCCGTGTTCTCGGGCTGAAGGCGGATGTGATCGGTCTCGCGGAAGAACCGCTTGACCGTCGCCTCCTCCCCGACGAGCGCCACGACGATGTCGCCGTCGGACGCGTTCTCCTGCTTGTGGACGACGACGTAGTCGCCCTCCAGAATGCCCGCGTCCTTCATCGACTCGCCGCGGATGCGCAGGACGTACTCGCCCTTGTCGCCACCGGCGACCGGCGGCACCTCGACGTACTCCTCGATGTTCTCCTCGGCGAGGATCGGCTGACCCGCGGCGACGGAGCCGACCAACGGCAGACCGGTCGGCCGGACGAGCGATCGCACGTTGTCGACCGCGTCCTCGACGGCGCTGCCGACCGCCGACGACGCCTTGTCCAGCAGCTCAAGCGCCCGCGGCTTGGACGGATCCCGCCGCAGCAGCCCGAGCTTCTCGAGATTCGCCAGATGCGCGTGCACCGTGGAGGACGACGCGAGGCCGACGGCCTTGCCGATGTCTCGCACCGTCGGGGGGTACCCGTGCTTGGCCGAGTACCGCTTGATGAAGTCGAAGATCTCCTGCTGGCGCTTGGTCAGATCCACCGGGGTCACCTTTCGCCACTCGCGTCTCGGTCGAACATGTGTTCGTGAAGGTAGCGGGCTCTTCAGACGGAATCAAGCCGACGTCGTCAACACGACCCTCCCGCTATGCTGACTCGCGCCTGTCACGCGGATGTGGCGGAATTGGTAGACGCGCAAGGTTGAGGGCCTTGTGGGGCAATTGCCCCGTGGAGGTTCGAGTCCTCTCATCCGCATTGGCAACGAAAGCCCTGCACACATTGCGGGGCTTTCGTCGTTAAGCGACGCTCCGGCGCGCTACCGCGCGTCGCGCGCGGACGGGCGGTCGCCGCCCAGGGCGTTCATCAGGACCCGGTGCCGCGCCTCGGCCCGCGCATCCCCGGCCTCGGCGGCCTGGGCGAGATCGTGGATGAGGTCCGCGAGCGACAGGCCCAGTCTGATCTCGCGATATAACGGCTCGGATGCGGCACGCACCGTCTCGATCGCGAGATGGCGCCGTTGCCTATCGGTGAGCGGTTTCGCCTCGTCAAGGCTGATGAACTGGGCCTCCACAGGAACGCTTCGGCCGGCGTCGGCCCGGTCGTCGACGCCCCCATAGGGATCGCCGTACATCGCGATGATCGCGACGCGGACATCTTGTCGCGGTCGGGTCCACTCGTAGATCGCGTCGGCGGCGGCGACAAGCCCGCGCTGCAGATCCTCGCGCTCGCGTCGCTCACGGTCTGTCTTGATGTCGGCGAACCGCGTGACTTCGGCGGTTCGCTCATGCGCCGCGGAGGTGGTGTCTCTGCGGGATCCCATCTGGGAACCGACAGTACTACTCGGCGAGGACCGGATCCCGCGGTTGCCGACGTCACGCCATCGGCCCCACACCGTGACGTACCGGTTAGCGTCACACCTCATGCGCCTCGTGACGTTCCACGATCCCCACAGCTCAGTCCGGGTCGGCCGCCTCGACGGCGACGGCGACGACGCCCGGGTGATCGAGCTGGCGGCGCCGTCGATGCTCGACTGGCTGCGCGGCGACGGTCACGAGCCAGCCGGCCGCGACCACGCGCTCGCCGACGTCCGGCTGCTCGCGCCGATCCCCCAGCCGCCGAGCGTCCGCGACTTCTTCGCCTACGAGGGCCATGTCGCGACAGGCGCGCGGCTGCGCGGGGCAAGCGAGATCCCGGAGGCCTGGTACGAGGCGCCCGTCTTCTATTTCTCCAACCCCGCCTCGATCCAAGGTCCGGGTGCGGCGGTCAAGCGGCCCGCCGGCTGCGAGTGGCTGGACTTCGAGCTCGAGATCGCCGCCGTGATTGGCGAGGACGCAGAGATCGCCGGCTACACGCTGCTCAACGACTGGAGCGCGCGCGACATCCAGCGCCGTGAGATGACCGTCGGCCTCGGACCCGCCAAGGGCAAAGACTTCGCGACGTCGATCGGCCCGTGGCTGGTCACGCCCGACGAGCTCCCGATCGAGGACGGACGCCTCCAGCTGAGCGCGACCGCGTCACTGGGTGACCGCGAGATCACGCGCAGCGACGCCGGTGCGATGCACTGGAGCTGGCCGCAGCTCGTCGCCCAGGCCGCGCGCGAGACCCAGCTCAAGCCCGGCGACGTCCTCGGCTCCGGCACGCTGAACCGCGGCTGCCTGCTGGAGCTCAATGCCGACGGCGGCATCGACGGCGACGTGCGTTGGCTGGCGCCCGGCGACAGCGTGACCATCAGCGCGCCGGCCCTCGGGAGCCTCAGCGCGCCGATCGTCTGACGCCGTTTAGAACCCGAGCCCCAGCTGCGGCGCCGGGTAGCGCGGCAGGCCACCATCGACCACCGCGAAGGCCGTCAGCGCATGAGTCTCCAGCGCCCCCGCCGGCGTGATGTGCGAGACGGCGTCGCCACCGACCACCAGCACATCGGCCAGGAGCTGTCGGTGACAGCGCCGCCAGTCGCCCTCGGCACACATCACCGCCGTCGGCCGCGCCGCCGCCACCGCGTCCAGTCGCGCCAAACCGCGCGAGAACTCCTCCGAGGCCAAGTGGTCGGCGTAGCCGTTGAAGGCCGGAAGATCCCAACCGTCGTTGCCCGACCCGGGCACCGGATCGCGATGGCCTCCCAGCTCGGCCAGATGCGTGTACGCCACGCCATACGGGGCCAGCTCGACCGCCAGCGCGTCGTCATCGAAGTGCGGGTGGCGCAGCGAGCGCGGCCAGCGCCGCACGTCAGCGATCTGCGTGACGCTGTGCTCGGCCAGCAACGCCGCCAACCGCGTCAGCGTGTGTGACGAGTGACCGACAGTGAAGATCACGCGCGCGGTCAAGCTCAGGACGCGAGTGCCAGCTTCGCGCGGCGCGCTCCGAACTCATCCGCGACCTCGACCAACACGTCGAGCATCGCCTGCTTGGCAGGCGAGCGGAACGAGTCGGTCAGCGTCGCGGCGACGATCCGCCGCACCGGTGGGCGCGCTCCGAGCGAGCGGACGACCACGTCATCGCGCACCGCGACCAGCGCCAGGTCCGGGACGAACGACACGCCCATCCCCGCCGCGACGAACCCCTGGATCGCCGTGTAGTCGTCCATGGTGAACGCGATGCTGGGGGCAAAGCCCACGGCCTGGCAGGCGTTGAGGAAGATCACCGCGTCCGGGCACGTGCCCGACGTGCCGATCATCCACGACTCGTCGGCCAGATCGGTCAGCTTGAGGCGCGACCGGTCAGCCATCGGATGGTCGCGCGGCAACATGATGTACATGGGGTCGTCGAGCAGCGCGACAGTGTCCAAACCGGGCTCGTGGCGCGCGCTGAAGGCCGTCTCGATCGACAGCGCGATGTCGATCTCCCCACCGCGCAGCAGGCGCAGGGCGTCACCCGGGTCAGCCGGGCAGAGCGACAGCTCGACGCCGGGGTGGCGCTCGCGGAAGCGGGCAACGGCCCGGGGCATCAACGTCGCGCAAGCGCTCGCGAACGCGGCGAGGCGCAACCGGCCGCCGCGCAGGCCGGCGATCGCCTGCAGCTCGTCCTCGGCATCGGCGAGGCGCGCGAGGATCACGTCCGCATGAGCAACGAGCGCACGACCTGCATCGGTCAGCGTCACGCCGCGTGCAGAGCGCTCGACCAGCCGCGAGCCCGCCTCGCGTTCCAGCGCGGCGATCTGCTGGGAGACCGCGGACTGGGTGTAGGACAGCGACTCAGCCGCGGCAGAGAACGAGCCATGGGTGGCCACCTCGCGAAGCACACGGAGACGGCGGACATCGAGCATAAGCAGAACTTACTCCGACGGTCACCAAATGTCATTTGTGCTGATGGGCGGGGTTCCTCATGATCTGATCCATGTCCTCCAGCACCTTCTCCCCGACCCTCCCCGCTGTGGACGCGCTCGTCATCCGCCCCGCATACTCCGACGACGCAGCCACGCTCGCGCGCCTCGCGGCGCTCGATAGCCAGCGCCCCCTCGCTGGCTCAACGGTCGTCGCCGAGCGCGACGGCCGCATCCTCGCCGCCATCGGACTCGACGACGGCCGCACGATCGCCGACCCCTTCGCCCCCACCGCTGATCTCGTTGCCCTGCTGAAGCTGCACGCTGCCGATTCGGCCCGCGACTTCGCCGGGCGCCGGGACATCCTCCGGCGTGTGGGTGCGAGCACCCGACGGCACCCCGCGCTCGCACGCGGGTAGCTGACGGGCGATACGCGCCGGAGCGCCGCCGCACTCGCTTGCCGAGTGCGAGCGGCGCTCGGCGATCAACCCTTCGGCTCGTAGAGTTGCGTGATACAACTAACTGCGCTACGGTCCCGGTCGCCTCATGCAACTGACCGTCTCCGAAGGGTAGGGCTATGAGCCGTCGCGCTCGCGTTGCCGCCATCGTGTCGGTCGGGGTCTTCGTCGCCAGCCTCGACCTGTTCATCGTCAACATCGCGTTCCCCGACATCCAGCGCGATTTCACCGGCACGTCGCTGGCATTGCTCTCCTGGGTGCTCAACGCTTACGCCATCGTCTTCGCCGCGCTCCTGGTCCCCGCGGGCCGCTGGGCTGACCGGACCGGACGCAAGCGCGCGTTCCTCGGCGGGCTGGCGCTCTTCACGCTGGCCTCGGCCGCGTGTGCCGCGGCACCGTCGATCGGCGTGCTCATCGCCGCGCGCGTCGTGCAGGCGGCGGGCGCCGCGGTCCTGATGCCGGCCTCGCTGGGCCTGCTGCTGCCGGAGTTCCCGCCCGAGAAGCGCGGTCTGGCGATCGGCCTGTGGGCGGCCGTCGGCGGCACCGCGGCCGCGGCCGGCCCGGTCATCGGTGGGCTGCTGGTCGAGTTGTCGTGGCGCTGGGTCTTCTTGGTGAACATCCCGATCGGCATTGTCGCGATCGTCGCGGGCGGGCGCGTCTTGCGCGAGATCCGGGAAGAGGGTGCCGAGCGACCAGACCTCGTTGGCGCAGGGCTGCTGACCGCCGCCGTGGCGACCCTGATCGGCGGGATCATCGAAGGCCCGGACTGGGGTTGGACCGACGGGCGCGTGCTCGGGTTGTTCGCAGTCGCGCTCGTGTTGTCGGTGGCCTTTGTCGTGCGCTCCGGCCGTCATCCGGTGCCGGTCGTCGAGCCCGCGCTCGTGAAGGTCCGCGCGTTCGCGGCGGCCAACATCGCCGGCATCTTCTTTTTCATCGGCTTCTCGGCGATGCTGCTGGGCAGCGTGCTGTGGTTGACAGAAGTGTGGGGCGAGACGGCGCTCGGCGCCGGGTTGAAGATCGCCCCAGGTCCGTCGATGGCGGCGCTGTTTGCCGTCGGCGGAGGGATCCTCAGCGGCCGGATCGGCCCGCGGGCGGTCGGCACCATCGGCGCGCTGCTCTTCGGCCTGGGCGGCGTGTGGTGGGCGACGCACTTGGGAGCGACGGAGCACTACGCCAGCGACTACCTTCCAGGGATGCTGATCGGCGGCGCAGGTGTGGGCTTTGTCAATCCGGCCTTGGCGGGCGCGGCGACGGCGCAGCTGCCGCCGACGCGGCTGGCGACCGGGAGCGCCGTGCTGACGATGTCGCGCCAGCTGGGCTCGGCGCTCGGCGTCGCGCTGCTGGTCGCGGTGCTGGGCACGCCGTCGCCGGCCGAGATCGTCGACGTGTTCGATCATGCCTGGGGGATGATGGTGGCCGCCGCCTTTGCGTCGGCTGCGGCGTTCACGTTCGTGGGCCCGCTGAAGGCCCACGAGGGCAGCATTGAGGAAGAGCTCGAAGCCGCCGTCGCGTCGATGGCACCGGAGATTGCAGCATGACCACCGTCGGTCCCCGCGACGAGTTGCAGGACCCGACGCGCTCGCGCACCGTCTCCTGGGACGACCCTTCGCCAATTCTCGCCGCCGCCCCGACCCTGACCGGCCTGGAGCTGATGCGCGGGATCATGACCGGTGAGCTCCCCGCGCCGCCGGTCGCACAGCTGCTGGGCTTTGGCATCGACCGCGTCGACGAGGGCAACGTCGTCTTCACGATGGATCCGCTCGAGGCCCATCAGAACCCACTGGGCACCGTCCACGGCGGGATCATCACCACCTTGCTCGACAGCGCGATGGGCTGCGCCGTCCACACGACGCTCCCGCCCGGAGGCATGTACACCACCTTGGAGCTCAAGGTGAACTTCCTGCGCCCGTCCTTTGGCGGAGGTGCACGGTTGCTGGCCGAGGGCACCGTGCTGAACCGCGGCTCGACCGCGGTTCTCGTCGAGGCGACGATTACCGATGAGGCCTCCGGTAAGAAGGTCGCGCACGGCACCTCGACCTGCTTGATCCTGCCACCGCGCTGAGCGCTAGGCAAACGGCTCGAAGCGCCAGGTCATCGCCTCGGTGGGTACGAGAACGTCCTCGCTGGCGAGCGATGCCCGCTCGACGAACGCGTTGTGGTACTCCGCGGCCCATCTGTACTTCTCCCAGACGCGCTTGTCGTCGCGGTGTCGGCCCAAGCGCTCTACGACGCGATCACGATGCAGCCGGATCGTCGGCACCGGATCCTCGAGGTCATCGAACAGCGGATCCAGGTAGTTGATGAACGTCAACCCGTCGCCGTCGCAGAGCAGATGGCTGTTGGGCCTCGTCATGGCCGCCTCCGCATCGCCCCCGAGGATCACACGCGGGTAGATCGCATGGCGGCTCTCCAACTCGTATGCCTCCGCTAGAGCCGGGCCGAAGATCAGACCGTCTCGAATGTGGAAGAAACCCAAGCTCAGACCACCGCGCACGAAGAAGTCACTCCAGGAAAGCGCGAGCTGGAGCCAAGCGGCCTGACGAACCAAGCCGCGGATCGCGATGTCCTCGCCACCCGGCTCTGCGATCGGCGCGGCGAGCACCAGCGTGTCCGAGAAGAACGCCGCGCGCCACTCCGACTCGGGACGAAAGTAGTTTCGGTACTGCCCGGTGACGGCGCGGTCGAGCTCGATCAAGTGGCGACGTACCTGAGATACGGAGCCGCGATTCATTGCTCGAACCCCGAGCAGGTCGACGAACAGGACAGCGCACTGGACGAGCCGGGGAATTCCGCGACGGTCGACAAACAGGTCGTCGACCCGGTGCCGCGACATGCGGAGCTCGGTTACGCCGCGTGAGGAATGTCCGTGCGACTCAACGGACCGAGGACGTATGCGCGCGGACCGCGACTCGGACCTTCGGCCCGCTTGATCAATCCACGCCACTCTGCGGAGGCAAGCCAAACGGGCAAGTCGGCCAGCGCGTTGCGATCATCGAGCCCTGCGGCCAAGTCATCGAACGTCTTGGGTCGACGCGCCTCGACGAGCGGCAGGACCAAGCGGTCGTAGCGCTCGAACTCACGCAGGCGATCCGGATAGGTGCGACCATCCAGCGTCTTGGGTGTGTCGGTACCGAGGGACTTAGGGTCCAGCAAGCTCACGGGTTCAGTGTGACACACGACCCGACGGCGGTCGAGCTAAGCCACTGGGCGCTCGAAGAGCGTCGAGAGGACGACCTGCGTGTGGGTGCGGCGGACGCCGGGCGTGTCGCGGAGGCGTTCGAGCGCCTCCTCCAAGTGCTGGGTGTCGATCGCGCGCACGTGCAGGATCGCTGAGGCCTCGCCGGCGACGGTGTAGGCCGACTCGACCTCGGCGTGGGGCTCGATGGCCTTGCGGACCTCGCCCCCGGACATGCGGCCTTCGCAGTAGAGCGCGACGACGGCATGGGTGTGCCAGCCCATCGCGGCCGGGTCGACGACCGCGGCGTAGGAGCGGATCACGCCCTCGGACTGCAGCTTGTCCACGCGGCGCTTGACCGCGGGCGCGCTCAGCGAGACATGGCCGCCGATGTCCTGGAAGGAGCGACGGGCGTCGATTCGCAGCAGCGCAACGATCTTGCGGTCGATGTCGTCCATCGACGCAGTTTAGGCGCAGAGACGCAACGAATCGTGGTTGAGACCGGCGTTACACCAGCGGATCATTCCGTCCATGCCTTCCAAGACCGCTCCGACCCCTGCCGCGCCTCACGGCCTGCAGGACTACATGCCGCTCAACGGCGTCGACCACGTGGAGCTGTTCGTCGGCAACGCCAAGCAGGCCGCGTTCTTCTACACGCGTGCCTATGGCTTCAAGCTGGTGGCCTACTCGGGCTTGGAGACCGGCGCGCGCGACCGCGCTTCCTACGTCATCCAGCAGGGCCGCATCCGCCTGGTCCTCACCGGCGCGCTGCACTCCGACTCGCCCATCGCCGAGCACCACCGCCACCATGGCGACGGCGTCAAGGTCATTGCCTTGAGCGTCCCCGACGTCGACCACGCCTGGCACGAAGCGACCACGCGCGGCGCTGAAGGCGTCGTCGCGCCACACGACAGCAGCGACGAGCACGGCACGGTGCGCATGGCCACCATCAAGACCTACGGCGAGACGCTGCACACCTTCGTCGCGCGTGGCGGCTACACGGGCCCGTTCCTCCCCGGCTACGAGGCACGCGAAGACGGCTCGACCGACACCGGCATGTTGCTCGGCATCGACCACATCGTCGGCAACGTCGAGCACATGGATCCGTGGGTCTCCTTCTACGAGGACGTCTTCAACATGAAGGAGATGCTCCACTTCACCGACGAGGCGATCTCGACCGAGTACTCCGCCTTGATGTCAAAGGTCGTCGCCGACGGCAAGGGCGTCGTCAAGTTCCCCATCAACGAGCCGGCCGAGGGCAAGCGCAAGTCCCAGATCGAGGAGTACCTGGAGTTCTACGAGGGCCCCGGGGCCCAGCACCTCGCGGTCGCCACACGCGACATCGTCAACACGGTCGCCGAGATGCGCCGCCGCGGCGTCGAGTTCCTCGATATCCCGGTCTCCTATTACGACGAGGTCCCGGAGCGCGTCCCCGAGGTCGCGCCAATCCTCGACGACCTCCGCACCCAGGGCATCCTGGTCGACCGCGACGACGAGGGCTACCTGCTGCAGATCTTCACCAAGCCAATCGGCGACCGCCCGACCGTCTTTCTCGAAGTCATCGAGCGCCACGGCGCGCGTGGCTTCGGCGACGGCAACTTCAAGGCGCTCTTTGAGGCCCTGGAGCGCGAGCAGGATCGCCGGGGCAACCTGTAGGGGTACGGTAAGGCCATGCGCTATCTGAGCCTCGGTGAGGTCCCCGCCAAGCGCCACGTCCAGGTGCGCCGCGACGGCGCGGGCTCGCCACTGCTGACCGAGGAGGTCCTCGGCTACGAGGGCTTCAGCGGCAACGAGACGATCCTCTACCACCTGCACTCGCCGTGCCGGCTGGCCGAGGTCGGCGGCTTTGCGCCGATCCGCCGCGAGGAGTGGGTCCCGGACGCCCACGTCCACCGCCTCGCCGACATCAACAGCGCGCCCGCCGGCGGCGACCCGGTCGCCGGACGCCAGCTGCTGATGTACAACAACGACATCGAGGTCTCTGTCGTCAAGCCGACCGAGGCCCAGGAGGGCTTTCACCGCAACGGCGAGGGCGACGAGGTCGTCTACATTCACCGCGGTGCCGGCAAGCTGCGCACGAACTTCGGCCCCGTGCTCTTCCGCGAGCGCGACTACGTCGTGATCCCCCGCGGGACGACCTACCGCTTCGAGCCCGACCCGGGCACCGAGCAGTTCTGGCTCTGCTTCCACACGCCAGGCGAGATCGAGACGCCCAACCGCTACCGCAACCGCTACGGCCAGCTGCTCGAGCACGCGCCGTACTCCCAGCGCGACTTCCACGGGCCGACCGAGCTGGAGACCCATGACGAGGAGGGCGAGTTCACGCTCGACGTCCGCGTACGCGGCGGCGTCCAGCGCTATCTCCTGGACCGCCACCCGTTCGACGTCGTCGGCTGGGACGGCTACGTCTTCCCCTACACCTTCAACGCCGACGACTTCGAGCCACGCACCGGCCGCCTGCACCTCCCGCCCCCGGCCCACCAGACCTTCCAGGGGCCGAACTTCGTCATCTGCACCTTCGCGCCACGGATGCTCGACTGGGATCCCGAGGCCGTGCCGCTGCCCTACCACCACTCGAACATCCAGTCCGAGGAGGTGATGTTCTATGCCGCCGGCGACTACGCCGCGCGCAAGGGCGTCGACGTCGGCTGCCTCACGCTGCATCCCTCCGGGCTCCCCCACGGCCCGCAGCCGGGGACGGTCGAGAAGGCGCTCGGCGCCACCTTCACCAACGAGCTGGCGGTCATGTGGGACACCTTCAAGCCGCTGAAGCTCGCGGCGCTGTGGCGCGACCACGACGATCCGTCCTACGCGTACTCGTGGAACCCGGACCACGAGGCGGCGCAACCGCGATGATGGGCGGGCCGTGGGCCCGCTCTTCTCGCTGGAGGACGTGACCGTCGCGGGCGCCGAGCGCCCGCGGCTGACTGATATCTCGCTGGCGCTCCAGGACGGCGGCATCACCGTGCTCCAAGGGCCGTCGGGCTCAGGGAAGTCGACGCTGCTGCGGCTGCTCAACCGGCTGGAGGCGCCGGACGCCGGGACGGTGCGCTACCGCGGCGACGACCTCGCCACTCACGACGTCCTCGCTCACCGCCGCGAAGTCGGGATGGTGTTCCAGGCGCCGGTCCTCTTCCCCGGGACGGTCGCCGACAACCTCGCGGTCGCCCGACCGGTCGACCCACCAGCCCAGCTGCTGGAGCGCGCCGGGCTGCCCGCGTCGTTTCTCGAGCGAGAGGCCGACACCCTGTCGGGCGGCGAAGCGCAGCGCGCCTGCCTGGCGCGAGCGCTCGGGACGCGCCCGCGCGTCCTGCTGATGGACGAGCCCACCTCGGCGTTGGACCACGATGCCGTCCAGGTGATCGAGCGTCTCGCACGAAGCCTGGCCGACGACGGCGTCCCGATCGTCCTGGTCACCCACGACCGCGAGCAGGCAGCACGGCTGGGCGATCGTGTGGTCGTGCTGCACGAGGGCAGGCTGCAGACGTGAGCGGCGACGTCGCTCGGCGCGACGGGAGGCCTGCAACGTGAGCGGCGATGTCGGGTGGTGGGGCCTTGCGGCCTCGCTGATCATGATCGCCGCCGTCGCGCTGCTGTCGTGGCGCCAGCGGCTACGGCTGGAGCGCGACCTGGCGATCGCGGTCGCGCGTTCGCTGACGCAGATGTTGCTCGTCGGCGTCGCGCTCGGACTGATCGTCAAGCCCGATACGTGGATCGGCTGGTCGTTCTTGTGGGTCGCCGGGATGATCGGCTTCGCGACGGTGACCGTCACCCGGCGGGCACCGATGTTGCCTGGCGTCTTCGGCGTGGCGCTCATCGCCATGACCGCCAGCGCCGTCGCCGGGCTCGGCCTGCTGTTCGCGCTCGGGATCTTCCCGGTGGCCGGCCGGACGGTCGTGCCCGTCGCGGGCATGGTGCTGGGCAACTCGCTGGCCGCCGGCGTGCTGACGATCCGGCGCCTCGTCGAGGCGGTCGCCGAGCGCCGCGCCGACCTCGAAGCGCGCCTGGCGCTCGGCTTGCCGTGGCAAGACGCCGTCCGCCCAACGGTCCGGCAGGTGCTGCGCACCGGGATCGCGCCCGACGTCGAGCGGATCAAGGCGCTGGGCATTGTGGTGCTGCCGGGCGCGATGACCGGCCTGATCCTCGCGGGCGTCGACCCGCTGGACGCCGTCCGCGTCCAGCTCGCGTTGATGTACGTGATCCTCGGGTCGGTCACGACGACGGCCAGCGTGATCGCGCTGCTCGGCACGCGGCGGCTGTTCACCGCCGACCATCGCCTCGTCCCGCTCGCGCGCAGCGCGCAAGATGAAGGCTAGGGTCGCGACTATGAACTTCACGTGGGAGGACGGCGAGCGGACGATCCGCTTCGGCCGCGGCGCGATCGCCGACGCGCCTCAGCTACTGGACGAGAACTACACCTTGCTCACGACCGAGCGGGCCGAGGCCGCTGCGCCCGACGTCGTCGCCCGCGCCCACGCCGTCCACCACGTCGGCCCGGGTCTCGTCGACGAGCTCGCCGCCGACCTGCACGGCACGGTTGGCGACGCCGGCCTCATCGTCGCGCTCGGCGGCGGCCGCGTCGTCGACGTCGCCAAGGCACTCGCCGGCACCCGCGACGGCGTCCGCGCCGCCGCGATCCCGACCACGCTGAGCGCCGCGGAGATGACGCGGATCCATCGCAAGCCGGCCGGCCACGAAGCCACGGCGCGCAACGTCCGCGCGGCAATAGTCATCAATGATCCCGATCTGTCGGCCTCCCAGCCCGTCTCCGAGCTCGCCGCGTCGTCGGCCAACGCGCTGGCGCACGCCGTCGAGGCGCCCATCACCATCCACGCCTCCACCGTCCCGACCCTGGCCGCACGTGAGGCGATCCGGCTCATCGACGTCGCCTGGCTCGTCGAGGGCGAGGACCCGTCCTACGTCGGCCGCGAGCAGCTCGCCCACGCAGCGCTGCTCAGCGGCTATGGAATTGACGCTGCGCGCTACGGCCTCAGCCACGTGCTTAGCCAGACGCTGGTGCGCGTCGGCGGCGCCGGCCACGGCCAGGCCAACGCCGCGGTCTTGCCCGTCGCGATCGCCGCGTTGGAGCGTCGGAACCCGGGCCGCGTCGACCCCGACGGCACGCTCGGCGAGCTCGCTCGACGACTGGCCCGCCGCGCCGGCGCCGATGGCATCCGCCGCCTCGGCGTTCCCGAGGATCGTCTCGACGCTTGCGCCGATGCCGCCGCCCAGCGCCCAGACTTGGCCTTCACGCCACCGGCTGCCGATCGCGACGAACTGCGCGCGCTCTACGCCGAGGCTTGGTGAGCGCCGAACGCTCGCCCAGAGCGCGAGGTTCGGTCGCAGGTGTGGCAATCGTCCACCTTGGTGCTCACAACAACGGCGCCGGCGGGTGCACACTGCCTCCATGACCCGCAAGACCCTCCTCCCCCTCATCGCCGTTGCCACGGCCGCCGTCGTCCCCACGACAGCCGCCCTCGCTGCCAGCTCCGGCTCCGCCGTCCCGGCCACCGCCGACAGCGTCAAGGTCCAGTCCGGCTACGCCTACTACGACAGCTTCAAGCCGAGCAACAAGCGCCTGATCGTCGTCGTGGTCAAGACGGCCGGCCAGCTGCCACGCCGCTTCGACGGCCTGATCCGCGCCGGCGGCATCTTCGCCAAGCACGGCGGCGGCTCGGTCGGCTCCGTCGGTGGCCGCGCATCGCGCTGCTACACGTTCACGGTCCCGCTCAAGGACGGTCGCTTCTACCCGGCCGACGGCGGTTACGGCACCGGCGCCAAGGCCAGCCCCGGCCGTTACGCCGTGACCATGTCGGCCAAGGACGCCGACGGCAAGACCGTCAGCTCAACCAAGACCATCAACTTGCGTGATCGCAAGGCCGGCGACCGCTCCGGCACGCCGGCCAGCTGCTGAGAGAAGGCCGCTGTCGCGCTAGCTGATTTTCAGCAAGATGATCGTGTTCAGTGCGAACACGACCGCGAAGAAGATCGTCCAGCGGTTCAGGTTGCGCTCGACCAGCGAGCCGCCACCAAGCGAGCCCTGGCCCGAACCGACGCCGAACGCCCCCGAGAGCCCTGCATCTTTCCCGGAGTGCATGAGCACCAGGAAGATCAGGACGATGCAGACGACGACCTGCACGACGGAGAGGAGCGTTTCGAGCATGACTCAGCCAATGCTAGAGCGTTGGCCCGGACGGCGCTCGGCTGTCGTCTTGGCGATCCTGGCCAACCCTCTCGTCGCCCGACGCGCCAAGCGCATCTAGGCGGCGCAGCAGCTCGACGGCCTCGGCGCGCAGCTGGCGGTCGATCGCCTTGTAGTCCGCTTCGGAGAGCTTGCCGGTGCGGAAGTCCATCTCGGCCTCGCGGATCTCCCGGTAGCGCGCCTCCTTGGCCGCCTCGAGATCTTCTAGCTGCGCCTGGTACACGGCGTCCTCGGCCTCCGCGCGGGCACCACGCAGCGGCCCCGCGATCGCCCAGCCGGCCGCGCTTGCCGCCACCAACACCCCGATCACCGCCAGCGGATCCATCAGCTCCGACCCCAACGCGCGGCTACGCGCGCTCCGGGCGGGTGCGACCGAGCTCCCGCGCGACCCGCGCGGCGTAGCCCGCCGTCGCGCGGCGATGCGCGAGGTCGGCCGTCGGCCAGATGCAGATCAAGCCACCGAGGAAGACCAGCAGCGCGCCCAGCCAGATCCAGGTGACCATTGGCGAGACGATCAGCCGGAAGGTCGCCGGCGGCGCGCTCTTGGCGTAGTTGTCGGTCAGCGACCGGATCGTCGTGCCCAGCGCGGTCGAATAGTCCTGCGCGCTGAGCTTGCCCGACGCCTGCTTGAAGACCGCGTCGCCCTTCTTGACGATCGCCAGCGTCGGGTCGAGATCCGGCGTGACCGCGCTCCAGATGTCGAGGCCGAGGCCCGCCTTCATCGCGATCTCGCTCGTCGACTCACCGTCGAAGTAGCGCCCGACCGCTCCCGCAAACGGCGCGTCCTCGATCGGGTAGTAGCCACGCTCGGGCTTGAGGACCGCGACCTTCTTGTCCTTCTTGGAGACCGTCAGCTTCGCGCCGAAGACGAGCCGCTCGACGCCATCAGCGTCCACGTCGATGCGCGACGTCGGGCCGTCATAGCGAGCCGTGTAGCCGCGGCCGATCTCCGCGCTCTGCCCCTTCTTGAGCTGCACCGTGTGGACGTGCTGGAAGGCCGAAGACGCGGCGACGCCGATGAACAGCACCGCCATTC
This sequence comes from uncultured Conexibacteraceae bacterium, assembly GCA_963794585.1. Lineage (GTDB taxonomy): Bacteria > Actinomycetota > Thermoleophilia > Solirubrobacterales > Solirubrobacteraceae > Baekduia. Next base: position 209,301 of record CAWCEO010000013.1, on the reverse strand, counting down.
CGAAGTGGACCGTGTAGCCGCCGTAGCGGCGCCGGTTGCGGCGGATCAGCGTCAGGAACGCCAGCGGCGCACGCTCACCCGTCATCGCCTTGCGGGCGCGCACGCCGCGCACGAACTCCTGGACGATCGTGCCGATCGCAAAGGCCGCGAAGACGAACATCGCCAGCGCCAGGGGCCGGCCGGCGACGCCGAACGGGAGCAGGACGATCCCTGTCACGACGCCGGTGATCAACGGCCAGAGGAAGTTGCGGCGCGCGTTCTTGGGCGTCGCGCGACGCCACGCGATGACCGGGCCGATGCCCGACAGCAGGATCAGCGCGAGCGCCAGCGGGACGACGTACTTGTCGTACCACGGCGGTCCCAGCGACTGCTTGTTGCCGGTCAGCGCCTCGGAGATCAGCGGGAAGAAGGTGCCCCAGAAGACCACGAACGCCATGCCGACCAGCACGAGGTTGTTGGCCAGGAACATCGCTTCACGCGAGAGCAGCGAGTCGAGCTTGTGCTCGGAGCGCAGCACGTCGCGGCGGCTGACGACCAGCGCGACCGAGCCGGCGATCATCACGCCGATCAGGATCACGAACGGGATGCCGAGCGTCGAGGCACCGAACGCGTGGATCGAGTCCAGGATCCCCGAGCGCACCAAGAACGTGCCGAGGATCGCCAGCGTCCCGGTCGCCAGGATCAGCGACGCGTTCCACGTCTTCAGCATCCCACGCTTCTCCTGCACCATAATCGAGTGCAGGAACGCCGTGCCGGTCAGCCACGGCAACAGCGACGCGTTCTCGACCGGGTCCCAGGCCCAGTAGCCGCCCCAACCCAACTCGGCATAGGACCAGCGGGCGCCGAGCAGAATGCCGACGCCGAGGAAGATCCAGGCCCCGAGCGAGAAACGGCGCGTCGCGGCGATCCACTCGGCATCGACCCGGCGCACCACCAGCGCACCGACGGCGAAGGCAAACGGCACCGCCCACAGCGTGTAGCCGCTGTAAAGCATCGGCGGGTGGATCATCATCGACGGGTGGCGCAGCAGCGGGTTGAGGCCCGTGCCGTCCTGCGGCGCGATCGGCAGCGTGTCGAACGGCGAGACCGCAAAGACCAGCAGGCCGCCGAAGAAGGCCGCGAAGCCGAGCAGGACCGCCATCGCATAGGGCTGAACGTCGCGCATGCGGTGGCGCGTGAGGAAGATGACCAGGCTCGACCACACCGACAGCAGCCAGAGCCACAGCAGCAGCGAGCCCTCCTGCGAGGACCAGGCGGCGGCTGCCTTGTAGAAGGTCGGCGTCGTGATCGAGGAGTGCGACTGGACGACGCTGAAGGAGAAGTCGTTGCGCAGGAACGCGAGCTCCAGGACGACGAAGGCGCCGGTGGTCAGCGCGGCCAGCGTGTAGACGGCGCGGCGGGCACTCGTGACCCACTCGCGGCGCCCGGACATCCCGCCGTACAGCGCGGCGGCGATGCCGTAGAGCGCGACGGCGAACGCCAGGAACGTCAGACCGCGGCCGAGATCCGCCATCGAAGGCTCAGGCCTTCTGCGTCTTGGACTGCTCTTGGAACTTCGACGGGCACTTGGTCACGAGCGAGTCCTTCTCGCCCACAAACGTGGTGCCCTCGCGCTTCACGGTGATGATGATCTCGCGCCCGGCCCGGAACGTGTCGGCGACCGAGCCGGTGTAGCGGATCGGCACGGAGGCGGTGCCCTCGCGGTCCCGGACCCGGAACTGCAGGGTCGTGCCGTCCTTCTGGATCGTGCCGTTAACGACCTTGCCGGTTAGCTGGTACGTGCGTCCGGGATCGGCGCTCGCGAGGAGCTGGCTCGGGGTGCGCGCCTCGCTGGAGGCGCTGAAGCTGGTGTAGACGAGCGCGGCCGCGAGGACGACGGCGGCGCTCAACGCCACGACCAGGCGTACGCGGCGCTTGCGTGCGGGGTCCATCACGACGAAGTATCGCAGCCTTGGCGGCTCGCCCGCTCCGCCAGGCACCGCCCAACCGTGGTTAGGGCAGGTGTCCAGGGGTGCTCAAGCGCCAGGTTGGTCCGACGATGACTCGGAGCGAAACCTCCGGGCGCCAGCGGTGTCTCTGGAGGTGCAGACCACCGCCATGCGCGTCCGCCCACTCGCCCCCACCGAACGCCGAGCCCGCAGCGAGCGCCGCCCGCACATCTTCGGGCGACCGGCTCAGGCGGCAGAGCCCGCCCCGGCCGCCCCCGCCCCCGCTGCGGTGCCCGACCAGCCGGTCGACGAGCATCTGGCCGAGCGACGCCACCGCGACTCGGTCACGCCGGAGGACACCGCGCTGTACGGCTGCTCCTGCGGCTTTCAGTTCCAGGCGCCGGTCTCGACGTCGGTCAGCTGCCCGCACTGCGGGACCGACCAGGCCTGGTAGCCGAACGCTCGCCCAGAGGGCGAGGTTCGGTCGCGGGTATTTGCCCAGAGGGCAAAACCCGCAGCCTCGCCTGTTTGCGACAGTGCGGGGCGTGAGCGAGCGCTATCCGCAGCGGGCCTGGGCCCTTCCCGACAATGCGACCGAGGTGCTCCTCGTGCGCCACGGCGCCTCCCAGGACGCCATTCCGGGCGAGCCGTTCGAGATGGTCGAGGGCCACGCCGATCCGGCGCTTTCACCGATCGGTGAGCAGCAGGCTGAACTCGTCGGCGCGCGCCTGGCGGCCGACCCGCCGGCCACCTTGTTCGTCACCTCGCTGCGACGCACGGTCCAGACCGCCGCGCCGCTCATTGCCGCGACGGGCTTGGAGCCGACGGTGATCCCCGAGCTTTCCGAGGTCCACCTCGGCGAGTGGGAGGGCGGCGAGCTGCGCATCCGCACCGCCCACGGCGACCCGCTCGTGCGCACGATCTTCGAAGAGCAGCGCTGGGACGTCATCCCGGACGCCGAGCCGATGGAGGAGTTCGCGGAGCGCACGCGTCGCGGCCTCCTGCGCGTCGTCGAGCTGACCGGTCCCGGCCGCGTCGCGGTCGCGGTCGTCCACGGCGGTGTCATCGGCGAGCTCGCCCGCCAGGCGACCTCGGCGCCACGGCTGTCGCTCATCCACGCCGAGAACACCTCGATCACCCGCATCGTCGTCTTCGCCGACGGCCGCTGGCTGCTGCGCAGCTTCAACGACACGGCTCACTTGTAGGGGACAGGACCGCGCCCTAGGGGGGCGAACTTCGGGCCGATGGCACCTAAACGTTGCGATGCAACGTCGAGGTGCCATCCAAGCGCTGGCCGGAAAGCAACACGGGGTGATCGCCCGCCGCCAGCTGCTAGCCGTCGGACTCAGCGCGGGTGGAATCGATCATTGGGTGCGAACCAGAAGACTGGTCGTGCTACGTCGCGGCGTCTATGCCCTCGGCCATGCGGAGCTTCGGCGTCAAGGCCATGCGCTTGCCGCGCTGCTTGCAGTTGGCGACGACGCCGTGCTGAGCCATCGCAGCGCAGCGCGGCAATGGGGACTGAGGCCGTCGAGCGGTGCGTTCATCGAGCTTTCGATCCCGTCGGATCGTGGCCGTAAGTCGCAACGCGATGTCCGCGTCCATCGCTCGGTTGATCTCCACGAGTGGGAGATCGGCGAAGATGATGGTCTCCCGCTGACCACGCCCGCACGCACCCTCCTCGACCTCGCCGCTGTCGTGCCGCCCCACCAGCTCCGGCGCGCCGTGGAGCGCGCCGAGCAACTGGAGATCTACGACCACACCGACGTCCTGCGCGTGCTCGCGGCTCACCCCGGTCGCCCCGGCTCGCCGGGGCTGAAGGCGTTGCTCGCCGACCTCCACGATCACGGCACGACGTCGATGACCCGCAGCGATCTCGAAGCGCTCTTCTTCCAGCTCTGCCTCGATCAGGACTTCCCGCGACCTCAGGTCAACCGCTATGACAACGGACGCGAGCTCGACTTCCGCTGGCCGGAGCGCCGACTCGCCGTCGAGACCAACGGCTTCTGGGTCCACCGCACCCGCGAAGCGTTCGAGAGCGATCATCAACGGCGACTCGAGCTCGAGGCCGCCGGCTGGCGCGTGATCTCGCTGACGTGGCGACAGGTCGTCGATCAGCCGAACATGATCGCCGCGTACTTGCGCCCGGCGCTCGCCGAGGTCGATGGCACCTAGACGTTGTGACGCAACGTCTAGGTGCCAGCGGCCGCGGGATCCTCGAGATCGCCCGCCCACGCCGCAGGCATGGTGGAATGTCAAGCGTGCCCACCACCACCTCCGCCCCGCCCGCCCTCCGGCGCCAGCTGAACATCACCCTCACCGTCGGTCTCGCCGACGCGCTGTTGCTGGTCGTACTCATGTACTTCGCCTTCGTCAACCGCAGTGACACCGCAGTGCACATCCTCGGTCCGATCCATGGGCTGGGCTTCATCGCCCTGGTGCTGCTTACCGGCAACGGCGCGCTCCAGAAGCTGTGGGGCTGGTGGTTTCCCGCGCTGGTGATCGTCACCGGCGGTCCGGTCGGCTCGATCATTGGCGACCTCGTGCTGCGACGCGGACTCAACCAAGCCGAGCGCGGATAGGAACACAGACGCCATGGCGATCGACGCCTGGATCCAGCACCCGACGCCCCGCTTCATCCAGCAGGACATGTTCGCGTCCTTGCGTCGCTGGACCGGCGACGAGCCGCCGCCCGGCGAGATCCCGCTGGCCGTGACGCTCGAGGCGATGGACGCCGGTGGCATCGCTGAGGCGATGCTGTCGGCCTGGCACGGCCCTGAGGGTGCGCTGATCTCCAACGAGGAGGTCGCCGGCTGGGTCGCCGAGGCGCCAGGCCGCCTGCACGGCCTCGCGTCGGTGAACCTGCGCAGGCCGATGGAGGGCGTGCGCGAGCTGCGCCACTACGTGACCGACTTGGGGTTCAAGGGCCTCAGGATGCTGCCCTGGCTCTGGGAGACGCCGCCCACCGATCGGCGTTTCTATCCGCTCTACGCCGCCTGCGTGGAGCTGGGCGTGCCGTTCTGCACGCAGGTCGGCCACACCGGTCCATTACGTCCGTCAGAGACCGGCCGGCCGATCCCCTACGTCGACCAGGTCGCGATCGACTTCCCCGAGCTGACGATCGTCTGCGGCCACCTCGGCTACCCGTGGACAGAGGAGATGATCGCCGTCGCGCGCAAGCACGAGCACGTCGTGATCGACACCTCCGCCTACACGATCGAGCGACTGCCGCCCGAGATCATCACCTACATGAAGTCAGGCAGCGGGCGCCACAAGGTGCTGTTTGGCTCCAACTTCCCCATGATCGCCCCCGAGCACGCGCTGGCCGGCCTCGACGCGCTCGGCCTCGACGACGAGGTGCGCGACCTCTACCTGGAGGGCAACGCGCGGCGGGTCTTCGGCCTGCTGTGATCCGGCGATGAGCGAAGAGCCCGACGCCGTCGCCGACTTCCGCGCCCGGCGCGACCGGATCCGCGACGAGATGGGCGGCGCGGCACGGATCGAGCGGCTGCACGCCCGCGGCGAGCGGACGATCCGTGAGCATCTCGACGCGCTGCTGGACGACGGATCCTTCGACGAGGTCGGCACCTTCGTGCGCTCGCTGCGCCCCGAGGACCACGACGAGACGCCGGGCGACGGCAAGGTCGGCGGGCACGGAACGATCGACGGGCGCCCGGTCACCGTCGCCGGCGACGACATCACCGTCAAGCGCGGCTCGTCCTCGCCGATGGGTTCGCGTCGCCTCGGCCGTCTCTTCGCGCACGCCGAGCGCAGCGAGCACCCGATCGTCTACTTCGGGGCCACGGGCGGCGCACGTATCCCGGACTCGCTCGGCTCAGCCGGCTTCGCCCAGGTCGCCGTCGACGTCGAGCTCTTCCGCCGCGCCCGTCGCGTTCCGTTCATCACCGTGATCGCCGGCGACTCGTTCGGCGGCTCGTCGTTCGTCAGCGCGGCATCAGACCTCGTCATCCAGGTCCGCGGCACCTGCCTGGCGGTCACCTCACCGCTGGTCGCCAAGATCGCCACCGGCGAGGACCTCACCAATGACGAGCTCGGCGGCGCCGACGTCCACGCGCGCAAGACCGGCCAGATCGACCTCATCGCCGAGGACTACGACGAGGCCTACACCTTGATCCGCCGCGCGCTCGCGCTGCTGCCGGCCAACGCCAAGCAGCGCTCCGCGCGCACCGGCGACGGCCCCGGCGAGGCGCCCCGCCTCCCCATCCCGCCCGACCCCGAGCTGGCCGAGATCGTCCCCCGCCGCCGCTCGCGCGCCTACGACGTCCACAAGGTCCTGGCCCGCGTCCTCGACCCCGAGTCCTTGCTGGAGTTGGGCGCGGGCTTCGGCCGTGGGCTGGTCTGCGGCCTGGGGCGCCTCGACGGCCACGCCGTCGGCGTGGTCGCCAGCCAGCCGAAGTTCTTCGCTGGCGCGCTCGATCCTGCGGCTTGCGAGAAGGCCGTCAAGCTGCTCTGCCTCTGTGACGCGTTCGACCTCCCCGTCCTCTTCTTCCAGGACGTGCCCGGCTTCTTCGTCGGCAAGCAGGTCGAGCACGACGGCATGCTCAAGCACGCGATCCGACTGCAGACCGCGCTCGCGCTCTCCGAAGCGCCGAAGATCACCACCATCTTGCGCAAGGCCTACGGATTGGCCTACTTCAGCCTTGGCGGCAACGACAGCGGGGTAGACCTGGTCTATGCCTGGCCGACCGCCGAGATCTCGTTCATGGACCCCTTGGTCGCCGCCAACGTGGTGGCCGGCGGGAAGGACGCCGCGCGCGACGCGATGGCCGACGCCATGCGCGCCGACATCGACCCCTACGGCGCCGCCGGGCTGATGAAGGTCGACGAGATCATCGACCCCGCCGACACGCGCGCCACGCTGGCCCGCGCGCTCACGCGCCTGGCCGGCCGCCCCGTCGCCGACGGGTCCCGCCGCCCGCTCGCGACCTGGCCGACGTGCTGAGCGCCGACGGACCCGGGAGCTCATCCTTCTCGCCGATCGCGGCGCTGCACCTGTTCGTGTCGCTGCTCGGCGAGGTCGAGCAGGCCTCACCAGACGCGCCCGGCGCCTTCTACAACCGCCTCGCCGAGGCCGTCTGCCGTCTCGGGTCGATGCGGCGCGCAGTCGTCTTCATCTACGACGACGTCGCCCGCCGCGTGCGCATCGTCGGCTCCCACGAGGTCGACATCGAGCTGTTCGACGGCCACAACCTTGCGATCGAGGCGGCGCCGATCGCCGGCCGCGCGCTCGACCTCGACCAGGTGCTGGAAGGCCGCACCGACGAGCTGGCAGCGCCCTACGACACGCTGATGGACATCGAGCATCTCGTCTGCGTCCCGCTCGCGGCGGGCGGCCACGGCTTCGGCGTGATCCTCGCCGAGGGCGCCGCGCGGCGGTTGACCGACCAGGAGCGCGAGGTGCTGCGCTCGCTGGGCAAGGTCTGCGCGCTGGCCCTGTCGGCGCGCAAGGCGACGCGCCAGCAGGTCGACAGCCGCCATCTCGCCGATCGCATCGACCTGGCGCGCGAGATCCACGAGCGCGTCGTCCAGCGTGTCTTCGGCGTCGTCATGGCGCTGCAGTCCGGCGCGCTACTCGATGAGGGCGACCAGCGTCGCGCGGCGGCCGAGTTGGGCGAGGCGCTCGACGAGCTGCGCGATGCGATGGCACGACCGCTGGCTGCCACCCCACGGCATGCGGTGCTGACGCTGCACGAGGAGCTGCTGCGGCTGGCCACCAACGCGCCGGAGGTCACCGTCGAGTGGCAGCGCGACGTCACGATCCCGGAGAGCTTCGAGCCGGTGACCCAATCGATCCTCGGCGAGGCGATCCGCAACGCCCGGCGCCACGCCGCGCCCGCGCGCATCGATGTGACCGTCCGCGGGGACGCCGATACCGTGGAGCTCGAGATCATCAACGACGGCGTCAGCCCCGCGCAGCGCGGCGGCGCCGGGATGGGACTGCGCATCTCTGCCTTCGAGGCCCTCCAGCACGGCGCATCGCTGACCTTCGGGCCGGCAGGGCCCGAGCAGTGGCACGTCTGCCTCGTCCTCCCCCGACCCGAGACCGCATGACCGAGCAGAACCTCCGCGTCCTCGTCGTCGACGACCACCAGGTCGTCCACTGGGGGCTGCGCCTGATGCTCGGCCGGCTGGACTGGGTCGAGCGCTGCATCCCGGCGGCCTCCGGCGAGCAGGCCGTCGAGTTCGCGCGCCGCTACGAGCCGCACGTGGCGCTGGTCGACCTCTTCGTTGGCGAGGAGTCCGGACCGGAGATCGTCGGGATGATCCGCGCCGCCTCGCCGTCTACGCGGGCGCTGCTGTACTCGGGCGCCGGGCGATTGTCGGCCAAAGCGGCCCGTGCCGCGGGCGCGCACGGGTTCATCACCAAGGAGCGCGATGCCACCGAGCTGGCCGACGCGATCCGCCGTGTGGGTCGCGGACTGACGGTCTTTGACGACTCGGCCCCGTCGGGCATGGTGCTGACCGATCGCGAGCGCCAGGTGCTCGAGCGCGTTGCGGGCGGGATGACCAACGCCGAGATCGCCACCGAGCTGCATCTCTCGCCCAACACGGTCAAGCAGCACGCGTCGGGCATGTTTCGCAAGATCGGCGCGCGCAATCGCACCGAGGCCGTGCAGCGCGCCCAGCGCTTGGGCCTGATCTCTTAAGCACCGGATCGGGTGTAGTTGGGGGCGTTGCTGGTGTGAGATCGGGTTGGGCGCGCAACGCTAGGGGTTGTGCTCCATCACGACGACACGCGCGCCGGCAGACTCCTGCTGACCGGCGCTTCCGGGTTCGTCGGCCAGAGCGTGCTCGCACGCTGGCTGGCGCGGACCGTGCGGCCGGTCACGGTGCTCGTGCGCGCGGCCAGCGACGATGCGGCGTTTGCGCGAGTGGCCGCGCTGGTCGGTGACGACGCGATGCGGGCGCGTCGAGCGCCGCTGAACGCGCTGGCGGCCGACGTCACCGAGTTCGATCCAGAGGCGATAGTCGCGCGCGTGGCCGCGACCGGCGCCGGCCCGATCGACCAGGTCATCCACGCCGCCGCGTGCGTGCGCTTTGACCAGACGCTCGGGGACGCCCGCGCGGTCAACGTCGCCGGCACGCAGCGGATGCTCGCGCTGGCGCGCCGGCTGCATGCCGTCCACCCGCTGCGCCGCTACGTGCAGGTGTCGACGGCGTATGTCGCGGGAACGTGGACCGGGGCCTTCGGCGAGCGGGACCGCCGCATCGGCCAACGCTTTCGCAACGGCTACGAGGAGTCCAAGATCGAAGCCGAGGAGCTGGTGGTCGGCGCGGCGCTCGACGGCCTCCCGGTGCAGGTCGTGCGGCCGTCGATCGTCGTCGGGGACCGCCAGTCGGGATGGACCGCGGCGTTCAACGTGCTCTACGTGCCGCTGCGCGCCCTGGTTGCAGGCGCCGTCGACGCCGTGCCCGAGCACGATCGCGGGCTGCTGGATGTCGTGCCGGTCGATTACGTCGCCGACGGGTTGTTGGGGTTGTCGGACGCACCCGCCGACGGCCGCACGTATCACCTGACCGCGGGGCGCCATGCGATCACCGTCGGTGAGCTGGCCGACCTGGCGTGCAGGTCGACGGGACGGCGGCCGCCGCCGCGGGTCAGCGCGGAGACGTTCGCGACCGTGCTTGGCGGCAGCGCCGCGGGTCGGGTTCTGGCCGCCAACCTCGGCGACTACCTGCCCTACCTCGACGTCCGCACCAGGTTTGACGCAGCGGGCGCCGAGGCGCACCTTGGCCCGCGCGGGATTCGCGTGACGCCCGTGGCCGACTACCTGCATCGCCTGATCGCCTACGCCCAGGAGCGGCGCTGGGGGCGCGTGCGACGCGCGGCAGTCAAGCCGTCACTGCGCCTCGGCTGAGCGCCGCAGGATCGCCCCGATACCCCGGGCGCGGTACGGTAGAGCCTCGTTAACGCTGCACCCAGCACGAAGGAGTGCACACCGATGGACGAAGTCAAGGACGGCGGCCCGGCCGCAGCCATGGACGAGGACATCAGCACGCTCGTCGCACGGCTGTCGCGCAAGCACCGCTCCGGCGGACGGGTCATCGAGCGCGCCGCGATCATGGCTGAAGGCGGCAACTCGGCCGCGATCCTGGCCTGGCTCGCCGACAACGACTGGAAGCCGGAGGAAGACGCGACGGTCTCCAAGGATCGTGACGGCATGGGCTTGCACGGCATGCGTCGCGAAGCCGACCGCGGTCGCGCACAGACCCAGGCGCCGCGCCGTTACATCTCACCGGCGGCGCCCGACGACGCCTGAGCGCGTGTCGGCCCGCACGATCATCATCGTCATTGGCGCGATCATCACGATCCCGCTGATCTTCGCCGCGCTGGGCGCGAGCCAGTCCGCAGGGCTGGCGTTCGGCGTGCTGCTGGTCGTCCTGGGGTTGGGCTGGACGCTGCTGGGCTCGCGCGACGCGCGCGGCGAATAAGCGGCGCTCTCTACGGGACGATGACGTTCGCGGGGTCCGGCCGCAGCTCCGGCGGTGCCTGGCTGTAGTCGCCGAAGGGGCCATCGCGACGGGCCGCGACACTCGACACGCCCTCGGCCTTCGCGGTCTCGATGAAGTCCAGCGCGTCGGGCGTGTTGCGCATAAGGCCGTCGAGGATCGGGCCGAGCGTCTGGGTCGAGGCCAACCCCATGTTCTCGTAGGCATGGTTGACCACCAACTTCATCGCGGCCAGCTGCGAGCTCGGGATGGTGGCGAGCTCGGCTGCGAGCGCGGCGACGCGATCTTCGAGTTGTGAGAACGGCACGGCCTCGTTGATCAGCTCGACGTCGGCCGCCTGGCGACCGTTGAGCGGCCGGCCGGTCAAGGCATGGAACTTGGTCTTCGCCAGACCGAGCCGGTAGATCCACATGCCCGACAGGTACGCGCCCCACATCCGGCTGTAGGGCGTGCCGATGACTGCATCCTCGCTGGCGATGACGAGATCGGCACAGAGCGCGAAGTCGCTCCCGCCGCCGACGCAGTACCCGTGCACTTGCGCGATCACCGGCTTCGGCGACCGCCAGATGGCCATGAACTTCTGCGTCGGCGCGATCTCCGGCGCCGTCGCCATCGCGAAGTCCTTGCCGGGATCCCACTGCCCGTCGGTCATCATCGCCTCGCCCCAGTGCTCGAAGCCGCCACCGAAGTCATAGCCCGCACAGAACGCACGGCCGGCGCCGCGGATGACAATCACCTTGACGTTGGCGTCGCGGACGGCGAGACCAACGGCCGCCTCGACCTCATCGGGCATCGGCGGCACGATCGTGTTCAACCGCTCTGGGCGGTTCAGCGTGATCGTGGCGACAGCGTCTGAGACGGCGTAGAGGATCGTCTCGAAGGCGGGGGCAGCGGCGGGCGACATGGCGCCATCTAACTGTGCGGCGGCGTGTGCGACAACCCGGTGGCCAACCAGGCAGATGCGTCAGCTCGACCGACTTGCGACGAGGCCAAGCGCCCGCGTGAGCGTGGTCTGATGGCGTGAGGCACGTGCAGACCAGGCCAGCAAGCGCGCACGGCGAGCTAGTGCCAGGTGACCGACGCCACCGTGGTAGGAGCACGCACCCTGCTTGCCTCCGCTGTGCGAGTAGCTGCCATCCGAACATTGGACCGTGCTGCCCGTGCCGTTGTCGTAGTTGGGTATGCACACGTGCGTCGAACAAAAGTCCGTGGAACTCGTCGGGCTGGTGCTCGGAACCGTCACGGTCTGCACCTGTGTCGGCGCTGACGCGAAGTCCCTGCTGACCGTGAAGTCGCCGTAGGTGTCCTCGGTAAGAACGATGGCCTTCGAATAGCCGCGGTACTTGTAGCTCCACGCTGCGACGCAGCCGAGCTGGGCGTCGGACGCACGCACGGGACACCGTACGGTGCGTCTGCTGCCCTTTGTCCAGCGGTGGCCGTACTTCCGCTTGATCCACCGGCGGGTCTCCTCGACCCCGTCGGTTCGGCTCAGGAACGGGAGACCCGGGATAGGGATGGTGACCGTTTGGGGCACCGCCGGAGCCGGCGTCTGGGACGGCACCGGGGTGACGGTCGGCGTCGGCGTGTAGCTAGGCACCGGAGCGGGCTGCGGCACCTGATACACCGCTTGGGCGACCAGCACATCGCCGATCTCCCCATACAGGCAGGCGCGCTTGCCGCCGGCATAGAGCGATGGATACTCAGACCACGTCGCAGTCGCAGTAGGCAGCGTCTCTGACGTGCTTCCGTACGTGCTGAAGACGACGGTGCTGACCCATCCGGAGCCGGTGATGACCGGCCTGCACGGCTCCGAATCCTGCACGGTCATCACCTCGGCGAAGAAGCCACAGTACTCGCCGGCGGTGCACGAGGAAGTCATCGACACCTGCGCCGAGACGCTGCGGCCATCGGGCCCGACGACAGGCGGCGAGATCGACCCCTGGTAGCTCTTCGCGCCCGCCCCAGGAGCGGCGAGGGCTATGACAACCGCGGCGAGCAGCGGCCCACCGAACAACATCCGTGCGCACATGATGCGAACGTACACAGATTGGTGTTCTGAAGCGTGCGACCTCTGTCTAGTCATGACCGATGAGCTGCCGATCGGCAGGCCCCTGAACTCGCAGCGCGTTCAGTCGCGCAACCGGAGTGCTGTTCGGCGACCTAGGCTGATGACCCAGACAATCGCGCTAAGCGGGCGACGGGGGTCGAACCCGCGACCTTTGGCTTGGGAAGCCAACGCTCTACCAACTGAGCTACACCCGCGAAGGTTTGGGCAGTCTAGCGGCTGCCTCGGGGACGGTGCTGGTCGAGTTGACGGGCCTATTGCCGGTCAACTCGACCGGGAGTGGGCGGGCGGGGTCGCGGACGGCCGCCCGGCCCGCGCACGCCTAACCTCGGCCCAACGCGCCGCAGCAATACCCTGTCGGGAGTGACCGCCAGCCGCCGTCGCCCTGTTGTCCCGATCGTCGTCGGCGTGCTTGCCGCGGCGTTGGTCGGCCTCCTGGTCTATGGCGTGGTCCATGGCGGGGACGACACGACGCTGGACGATGCCGTCAAGGCCGGGAAGCGGCCGGAGGCTCCGGGGCTGACGATGAGGCGGCCGCTGCTGAACGCCGCGGGCGAGAAGTCGCTGGCCGATTACAAGGGACAGGTCGTGGTCCTGAACTTCTGGGCCTCTTGGTGTGAGCCGTGCCGGGACGAGGCGCGGGTGCTCGAGAAGGCGCAGGAGAAGCTCGCCGCGGCGCATTCCGGCACGGTCCTGGGAGCGACGTTCAACGACGCGACCGATGACGCGTCGGCGTTCGAGCGGGAGTTCAAGATCACCTACCCGTCGCTGCGCGACATCGGCACCGATCTCGCCCATGGGTTCGGCACCAACAAGCTCCCCGAGACCTTCGTGCTCGACCGCCTGGGCCGAGTCGTCGCCGTGTCCCGCGGCCAGCTCTCGCAGAAGTTCCTCGACCGCGCCCTCGCCGAGGCTCAGCGCGCCGGGAGCGCGTCGTGAGGCGGCTCGCGCTCGTACTTGCCGCCGCGCTCGCGACCGTCGCCATCTTCGCCCTCACCGGCGCAGCCGTCCAGGCCGCGCCTGTCCAGCGCACCTCGCTGCACGCCGTCGAGTCCGAGGTCATGTGCGTCTCCTGCGGCGTCCCACTCGCAATCGCCGAGTCGCCCCAGGCCGACGCCGAGCGCCGGGAGATCACGCGCCTCATCGCTCAAGGCAAGACCAAGCAGGAGATCCTCGACAGCCTGGTCGCCAACTACGGCGACCGCATCCTCGCGTCGCCCAAGGAGGAGGGCTTCGGCCTCGCCGCCTACCTCGTGCCGATCGCGCTCGTCCTGGCGATGCTGGCCGGGCTCGCCGTCACCCTCCCCCGCTGGCGCCGCAACCGCGACAGCGCTGAAGACAGCGCGACCACCACCGACGGCCCGCCGCTGACCGACGCAGACTCGCAGCGCTTGGCGGAAGATCTCGCCCGCTACGACGTCTGACCCTCCGAATGCTCGCCGCCACCAACAACGTCGACACCACCGTCTTCGCCGCCTTCGCGGTCGGCTTCGTGTCGTTCATCTCCCCCTGCGTGCTCCCGCTGGTCCCCGGCTACCTGAGCGCGATCTCCGGCGTGACGATCGACGAGATGCGCGGCGAGGAGCGCAAGGTCGGCAAGGTCCTCGGCCCCGCCATCATCTTCTGCCTGTCGTTCACGATCATGTTCGTGGCCCTGGGCATGTCGGCGACGAGCATCGGCTCGACGCTGCACGACCACCAGGACACGCTCAACCGGATCGCCGGCTGGCTGATCGTCGTCCTGGGCGTCTTCTTCGTCTGCACGCTCTTCGTCCCGCGCTTCAACCAGGAGTGGCGCCCGGATGCGCTGATCAGCCGGGCGGGTGCGGGCGGTCCGGTGATCGCCGGCCTCGCCTTCGCGGTCGCGTGGACCCCCTGCGTCGGCCCCACGCTGGCGAGCATCCTCGCGGCCGCGTCAACCTCCGACACCGTCGGCAAGGGCGGCCTGCTGCTCGCTTGTTACTCCCTCGGGCTGGCAATTCCCTTCTTGGTGACCGCCGTCGCGTTTGACCGCGCGACGACGGCCTTCCGCTGGCTGCGCGACCGCCACGTCTTGGTCACCGCCATCTCCGGCGCGATCCTCATCGCGATGGGCCTGCTGATCGTCTCCGGCCAGCTGGCGGTCCTCAACGCCAAGGCCCAGCACGGCTTGTCCAGCCTCGGGCTGGACTTCATCTACAACTTCTAGACCGCCGACCTACATCTCTTCCGGCGCGCTCACGCCCAGGAGATCCAGCGCCCGCGCGATCGTGCGCTGCGCGGCCACACTCAGCGCGATCCGGAAGGACTCGAGCTCCACCGGCTCGACACCTACAACTTGGCAATCGCGGTAGAACGCCGTGAACGCCTGGGCCAACTCATAGGCGTAGGACGCGATGCGATGGACCGCGCGGCGATCGGCGGCCTCAACCGCCTCCTGCGGCCACGCCAGCAGCTTGCTGATCAGCGCCCGCTCAGACGGGTGCAGCTCCAGGCCCGCCGGCGCGCCGGCAGCCAGCGCCGCGTCCACGCGCGCCGACCCCGCCTTGCGCAGCATCCCCGCGATCCGCGCGTGCGCGTACTGCACGTAGTACACGGGGTTCTCGGCGCTCTCGCTCGTCGCCAGCGCCAGATCCAGCTCGATCGTCGTGTCGTGCGAGCGGTTGAGCAAGAACCAACGCGAGGCGTCAACGCCGATCTCCTCGACCAGATCGTCGAGCGTCACGAACTCGCCCGCGCGCTTGCTCATCGAGACCTTCTCGCCCGCCCGGACGAGGTGCACGAACTGCATGATCAACAGGTCGAGCCGGTCCGGATCGCCGCCCAGCGCCTGGTAGGCCGCACGCATCCGACCGATGTAGCCGTGGTGGTCGGCGCCCAACACGTACACCATGCGATCGAAGCCGCGCTCGCGCTTGTTCTGCGCGTACGCGATGTCGGACGCGAAGTAGGTGTGCTCGCCAGACGACCGCTCGATGACGCGGTCCTTGTCGTCGCCGAAGTCGGTGGTCCGCAGCCACAGCGCGCCGTCGGCCTGAAACGAGTGGCCTTGCTCGGCCAGGACATCGAAGCCGTGCGAGACCCCGGAGACCCCCGACGCATCGACCTCGTGCAGCGACTTCTCGCTGAACCACACGTCGAACTCGACCCCGAAGGCGTGCAACGACGCCCGCGCCCGCGCCACCATCATCGCCACGGCCTCGGCGCCGACCTCCTCCACCGGCCGCTCCGCCGCATCCGAGATCTCCAGCGCCAGCGTCGCGACGTACTCGCCGACGTAGCCGTCCTCCGGAATCTCCTCGCCCCGCGCCCGCGCCTGCACCGAGCGGCCGAAGTTCGCGACCTGGGACCCGAAGTCGTTGATGTAGAACTCGCGCGTGACGTCGTGCCCGACGAACGAGAACAAACGCGCCAGCGCATCCCCGTAGGCGGCGTTGCGCGCGTGGCCGACATGCAGCGGCCCGGTCGGATTGGCCGAGACGAACTCGACGTCCACCTTCTCGAACACCCCCGCACCGCCCGCGCCGAAGCGTTCCCCCGCGGCAAGCACATGACCCAGCGCGTCCAGGTACCAGGCGTCGCTCAAGAACAGGTTCAAGAAGCCCGGGCCCGCGACCTCCACGCGCTCCAACGAAGCACCCAACCCCGCGGTCAGCTCCTCGGCCAGCCGCCCCGCCACCTCGCGCGGCGCCGCCTTCATCACCGGCGCGAGCAGCATCGCCGCGTTGGTCGCGTAGTCCCCGTGGTCGGCCTGGCGCGGACGCTCAAGCGTCGGGCGGCTCTTGGGCGCGGGCGCGCCCTCGCCCGCGGCAGCCGACGCGGCGGCCTCAACGGCGGCACGCAGCAGATCCACCGGGTGGCTCACCGAGCGGCTCCCGCAGGCGTGAAGATCAAGAGGCAAGGCATTTCCCTGCATCCTACGCGCGGCCGGGCGACCGATCCCGGCCGGCCCATCAGTAGTGATAGGGCTCGTTGCCGAGGATCTTGTGCGCGCGGTAGACCTGCTCCAGCAGGACCACCCGTGCAAGCTGATGGGGCAAGGTCATTGGCCCGAACGACAGGCGGTGGTCGACCCGTTCCAGCTCGACCCCACCGAAGGCGCCACCGATCACGAACCAGACGTCGCGGCCCTCGTGACGGCGCGCCTCCATCCAGCGGCTGAAGGCGACCGAGTCCATCGTTTCGCCGCCACTGTCGAGCAGCGTGACGAACGCCCGCTCAGGAATCCGCTTGGCGACCTGCTCGTCGTCGCGCACTTCGACGATCTCGACCCGCGCCTGACCGCCCAGCAGCTTGCGGTAATGCTGCACGTCGTCGGCATACGGAGGCTTGATCCGGCCGACGGCCAGCACGACGATCTTCATGAGGTTGCGATACTGGCACCTATGGATGACGAGCACCAAGAGCCCGAGCGCCACATCAACATCCAGTTCGACCCCAAGCAGATGGCGGGGCACTATGCGAACTTCGCCAACGTCAGCCATTCGGACTACGAATTCACGGTGACGTTCGCGCGCGTCGACCACGAGGTCGAGGCCGACGAGGTCCCCGGCGTCGTCGTTACCCGCGTCAACCTCTCGCCCAAGTTCATGCGCGAGCTGATCGACGCGATGCAGGACAACTACTCCAAGTGGCAGACCCGCGAGGGCATCAAGAACCTCCCGGAGTACGGCGGGCCGGACGACCCCGGGAAACCGCGCACAGACTGAGTTGTGCCGATCGGCACACCCCAGCGGTTGCTCTCGCTGATTGCCTTTGAGATGCTCGTTTGACCATGGAAGCGCAGCACCGAGGCGGTCAGCGGTGCCAGTCCTTCTCGCTTGCGGGATGAACCGGCGCCGCTGGTCGGCTCGATAGCCTGACGCATGGGTCTGAGCGCCGACGGGCGCTCTTTTCACATGCGCATCGCCGTCCTCTCCGACATCCATGGCAACTTGCACGCCCTCGACGCGGTCTTGTCCGACGTGGAGCGCGAGGACGTGCACGAGATCTGGTGCCTGGGCGACATCGTCGGCTACGGCGCCGACCCCAACGACTGCTGCGCGCGTGTGCGCGACCAGGCCGACATCGTGCTGTGCGGCAACCACGACATGGCGGTCACCGGCGAGCTGTCGCTGGAGGAGTTCTCGCGCGGCGCGGCGATCGCGGCACGCTGGACACAAGAGGTCTTGCGCCCCGAGCACGCCGCCTGGCTGAGGGCGCTCTCGCCGGCCGGGGAGGCGCGCGAGGTCGGCGTCTACCACGGCAGCCCGCGCGACCCCGTCTGGGAGTACGTGCTGAGCTCGCTGCTGGCCGAGCTGTGCTTTGACGCGATGGCACCGCGGTTGGGCCTGGTCGGCCACTCGCATGTCGCGCTGTCCTTCGTCCGGCCCGAGGGCGAGGCCGCGACCGGCGAGCCGCGCCGCGGCGGCGATGCCGTCGACCTCTCCACCGGAGAGTGGATCCTCAACCCCGGCAGCGTCGGCCAGCCGCGCGACGGGGACGCGCGCGCCGCCTGGCTGCTGTTGGACCTCGATCTCTGGCGCGCACAGTGGCGGCGCACCGACTACGACGTCTCCGGCGCCCAGGCCGCGATCCGCAACGCGCGGCTACCGGCCTCGCTCGCGGAACGGCTGGAGTACGGTCAATAGGCGTGGTTCGCCTCCCCCACCTCCTCGCGCTGCTCTGCGGCTTCGCGGCGGCGCTGGCCATCGGCTGTGGCGATCGGTCCAACCTGATCCCGTCCAGCCGCTCGGCCGAGTTGCAACAGCAGCTGACCGACCTGCAGGCGTCCATCGCCGCCGGGCAGTGCGACGGGCTGTCGGGCAGGGTCCAAGCGTTCCACGACGACGCGGCCGATCTCGGGGGCAAGGTCGACAAGCGCCTGCGCGCCCGGATCAACGACGGCGCGGCGTCGCTGCAAGAGCACGCGGTCAGCGACTGCGAGGCCGCGGCCGACGCGGCCGAGCAGCAGACCAAGACGGCGACGACCGAGACGACGCCCGAAGAGACCCAAACCGACACGACGACGACCGAGACGCAGACCCAGACGGTCACGACCGAGACGACGCCCTCGACGGTCACGCCGCCGCAGACGACCACGCCGACGACCCCGACCACCGAGACGCCGGCCGAACCGGCGCCCAGCGATGGCGGCGAACCGTCGCCCGGCACCGGCGGAACGTCCCCGGACGGAGGCGACCAGGGCCCATGAGCGCCGGTGCTGAGAAGACGATCGCGGGCCGCTACGAGCTCGGCGAACGCCTCGGGCTGGGCGGGATGTCGACCGTGCAGGTCGCGTTCGACACGCGGCTGGAGCGCTACGTGGCGGTCAAGCTGCTGGCCGAGCATCTGGCCGACGACGCGCAGTTCGTCACGCGCTTCCGCCGCGAGGCGATGGCCGCCGCACGCCTCGTGCACCCCAACATCGTCCAGGTCTACGACTTCGGGCTCGACGAGCCGTCGGGGCGCCACTACATCGTCATGGAGCGGATCGTGGGACCGTCAGGCGCGCAGGTGCTGCGCGACCGCGGGCACCTGCCGATCGACGAGGCCGTCGACTGGATCGCCCAGTCCTGCCGCGGGCTGGAGTACGCCCATCGCAACGGGCTCGTGCACCGCGACGTCAAGCCCGGCAACCTGCTGCTCTCCGAGGCCGATGGGACGATCAAGCTCGCAGACTTCGGGATCGCCAAGGCCACGAGCGACGAGTCCTCGATCACGCAGGTCGGCTCGGTCCTGGGCACCGCCGCCTATCTGGCGCCCGAGCAGGCCGCGGGCGAGGAAGCCGGGCCGGCCGCCGACCTCTACGGGCTCGGCGTGGTCGCCTACCAGTTGCTTTCTGGCCGCCTGCCCTACGAGGCAGCCTCGCTGACCGAGCTGGCGTTGAAGCAGCAGCGCGAAGTGCCGCCGCCGCTGCATCATGTCGACCCGTCGATCCCACCGGCGCTGGCCGTCGCGGTGGAGCGAGCGCTGGCGTTGACGCCGGGCGAGCGGTACGCCAGCGCCGACGACATGCGCGCGGCCATCGTTGACGGCGCGCGAGGGATTGGTCCGGACGGCGACGCCACACGAGTCGTGCGCGGTCAGCACCCGACCTCGGCGACCACGGTGCTGGCGGGCGATCCAAGCACCGGACCGATGGTCGTCCCACGCGCGCCGCGCGCCCCACGACGGCCGGCGCCGGTGCCGCAGGAGACGATGGCGCCACGCCGGCCCGCATACGCCGATGACGCGCCGGCGCGCGATCGTGGCCGTGCCACCAAGCGCCGCCGCAAGCGCGGCGTCATCCGCCGCTTCTTCACGTTCCTGTTGCTCATCGCGCTGCTCGCCGCCGCAGGTGCGGCGGCCTACGTCGCAACGTCGTCAGGCGACAACTCCGTCCGCCTGCGCGAGGTCGTCCATGACAACGCCGACGAGGTCATCACCGACCTCAAGCAGCTCATCAAGGACAACACCAAGTAGCGCTAGCTGCGCCCTACGTAGGCGGCGTCGAGGAGTGTGCTGCCGCACTCGGGGCACTCGATCTCCTCCTTGGTGGGATCAGAGCCCTCTGGAGTGCTCTGCATCCATTCGTGGTCGCAGGCGTTGCACGTCATCGACCACAGGACCATGTCCTCGCTCACGGTGCGAGACCTCCTCTCAGCGCTGCGGCTTCCTCGGCCAGCCGCCCGTCGATGATCGCCTGCCGTAGACGCGCCATGGTGCGCTGGACGTAGGCGAGATTGTGCACCACCATCATCCGCAGGCCGGTCAACTCGCGGTTCTTGAGCAAGTACCTTAAGTACCCGCGGGTGTTGCCGGCCTCGCAGGTCGGGCAGGGGCAGCCATCGAGGATCGGCTCGTTGGAGTCCTTGAAGCGCGCGGCGGTCAGGTCGACGCGCCAGCGCTTGTCGGGATCGGGAACGAGCGCGACGCCGTGACGACCCAGTCGCGTCGGCATCGCGCAGTCGAAGGTGTCGATGCCCAGCTCGGTGCCGCGGATGAGGTCGTCGATGTCGCCGATGCCCAGCAGGTGGCGTGGCGGCGCCTCGGGCAGGACCGACGTAGCCATCTCGACGACCTCGTACATCTGCGGCTTGTCAGCCCCAAGCGAGCCGCCGATCGCGATGCCGTCGACGCGCGAGGCCGCGATCGTCTCCGCCGACTCCTTGCGCAAGTCCTCGTAGACGCCGCCCTGGACGATCCCGTAGACGAGCTGGCCCGGCGGGCCGTGCTGGTCGTGCCAGTCCAGGCAGCGCTCCAGCCAGCGGTGCGTGCGCTCGGTCGAGCGGGCGGTGTAGTCCTTGGTGACGTTGAACGGCGTGCACTCGTCGAAGACGAGCGCGATGTCGGAGCCCAGCGCGGCTTGGATCTCCATGCTCGTCTCCGGCGCCAGGAACTTCTCGGAACCGTCGATATGACTGCGGAAGCGCACGCCGTCCTCGGTGATCCCGAGCGTCTTGCCGTGGCGCTCGCCACCGTGCGATGCGCGCCCCTTGATCTCATCGGCGACCGTGCCGTGACCCATCGAGAAGACCTGAAAGCCGCCCGAGTCGGTGATGATCGGATGCTCCCAGCGCATGAACTCGTGGAGGCCGCCGAGACCGTTGATCAGCTCGTGGCCGGGCTCCATGAACAAGTGATAGGTGTTGCCCAACACCATGTCGTAGCCGAGATCGCGGACCTCTTGGGGCGTGAGGCCCTTGACGGTGGCCTTGGTGGCCAGCGGGACAAACGCGGGCGTGCGGATCTCGCCATGGACGGTGCGCAGGATGCCGGCGCGGGCGCGCGAGCCGGGATCGCGCGCGAGGATCTCAAGCGGGGAGGCCATCGGCGCACCAACCTAGCGGCCGTCGAGGGACGAATGATGGTCGCCTACCGACCATCTGTCGTCCCTCGATGCGTGGCGGGGCTTGCGAGCGGGTCGCTAGCGTGCAGGCCCATGGCTGCCGCCCGCATCGACCGCCTCGGCGTGGTGGTGCATCCGCACCGCCCGCTCGAGCGCGCGCTGGAGACGTTGCACGCGTGGGCCGCGGCCAACGGCGCCGACGTCGTGCAGATCCCAATCCGTGGCCAGGAGCGCGTCGTCGCGCCAGCGGGCGACGCCGCGTCGTGCGATCTCGTCGTAGCTCTCGGCGGCGATGGAACGACGCTTGCCGCGCTGCACGCCGCCGCACCGCATCGTCTCCCGGTGCTCGGAATCGCGTGCGGGAGCCTCGGCGCGCTGACGGCCACGTCGGCCGACGCAACCGAGGAGGCGCTGGCGAAGATCGCAAGCGGCGACTGGCACCGCCGCGTGCTGCCAGGCATCGGCGTCTCGGCCGACGGTGGCGAGCCGCGCTACGCGATCAACGATCTCGTCGTCGGCCGCAAAGGCGCCAATCAAGTCGTCATCGGGGTGCACGTCGACGACGAGCTCTACGCCCGCTTTGCGGGCGACGGCGTCGTCCTGTCAACGCCGCTGGGGTCCAGCGCCTACACGATGGCTGCCGGCGGCCCGATGCTCGCAGCAGGCACAGCGGCGATCGTCGTGACGCCCGTCGCGGCGCACGGCGGCTCCGCCCCGCCGCTCGTGGTCGCCGCGACCAGCACGCTGACGATCGAGATCGAAGGCGGATTCGGCGGCGCGCGGATCGAGTTCGACGGGCAGTTCACCGAGCTTGAGCCCCACGTGCTAACGACGAGCTGGTGTGCGGATTACGCGACGCTCGTGCGGTTTGATGGGGCGGAGTCGGCGTTCGCGGGGTTGCGGCGGCGGAGGATTCTGATGGACAGCCCGCGAGTGGTGGCTCGGGAGGAGCGGGCTGGCGCGGAGGTAGGCGGCCCCGACCGCGGGGCGCCCAGCGCCGAGGTAGTGGCGGGCGGTACCAACGCCGTGGCGCCCAGCGCAGACGTGGTGGATGGCGCGCAGCGCGGTCCGTCGGCATCGAGGGAGTGAGCGGGCCTTGGGCTTCGAGGCGCTGGCTCGTCGTCCGCGGGCGTCTGCAGGGTGGACGCAGTCCCGCGTCCTGGCACCAACGATGGATGGCACTTAGACGTTGTGATGCAACGTCTAAGTGCCATTGATCGCCGGGCTGGGAGATCGGGTCGGCTTGGGCTCCAATGCGGAGCCCGAAACGCCCCGAACCCAGGCGAGCGCCGATGAGGCTCAACTCTCCGCCCCTGGCGCCGGCGGACGACGAGCCAGCGCAACGAGCTGCACTCCCCGCTCGCTCTCCTCGGTGCCGACGAACCACGCGGCGCAGCACGACCCAGCGCCGCGAACTGAGCGCCACCAGCGCCAGAGCACCCGACCTCCGCGCACCCGCGCCCCTACCGAATCGACCGCGCCGACAGCGCGATCGCCTTCGCCGCGTTGGCCTTCGTCACAAAATTCGGCCCCGTCGGGATCACGTCACCCTGCGCCGGAAACAGCCCGTATCGCGCCCGCTCCGCCAGGAACACAATCGGCAAATATCCCTGCAAATAGGCCTGTTGGTCGACCGCAAAGGCCAGCCGCCCCGACTGCACCGCGCGCAACACGTCCGGACCCAGATCAAACGTTCCGATCGGGACCCTCGCGCCCGCCAGGCCCTTGACCGCCGCCAGCCCGCTGAGCGAGTTCATGGCCAACACGCCATCAGCCTTCGTGCTCCGCGCGGCCTTCCCGATCACGCCCGCCGTCCCCGGCGACTGGTCGTCGACCCGCACTACGCGCGACCGGCCGCCGACCGCGCGCATCGCTCGCGCCAGCCCGCGGCAGCGCGCGTCCAGCCCCTGGTTCGGGATCGCCAGGTTCACGCACAACGCCCGTCGCACGCCCGCGCGCGCCAGCCGCTGACCCGCCTTGAAGCCCGCCGGCTCCTCAGGCTGGCCCACGTGGGCGAGCACGCCGAGCTTGTGGTACACGTCGCTGCCCGAGTTGATGGTGACGGTCGGGACCCCCGCCTTGACGGCACGGCGAATCGCCGGGGCCAGCCCCGGCTCGGGCAGCGAGACAACCAGGCCGTCGGGCTTGGCCGCGATCGCCTGGTCGATGAGCGCGACCATGTGGTCGAGGCTGTAGACGTCGGGTGCGCGATAGGTGACCACGACGTCCATCTGCCGGCCGCCGGCCTCAGCGCCGTTGCGCACGATCGCCCAGAACGAGCTCGACGCCTGGCCGTGGGTGACGACGAAGATCCGCACGGCGCGTGCGCCACCCGGCGGCCGCGGGACCTCAGCACCTGCCGTCGACGTGCCGCCACCACCCGAGACCGTGACCGGCCCCTCGTTGACCGTCGTCGTACTCCCGCACCCGGCAACGAGCAGTGCCGCCACACCCACCACCAACATCACCATCATGGTCCGCAGCCTCATGCGCCCTCCTCCAGCTCACCGTTCTCCGCCGCAATCGGGATCCGCGCGCGCAGCCGCGTGCCGCCCCCGGGCGGGCTGTCGATCACCAACCGGCCGTCCACCGCGGCGAGTCGATCCTCCAAGCCGCGCAGCCCGCTGCCCGCACTAACGTCCACCCCACCCACGCCATCGTCGGCGACCTCGACCACGACGTCGCCGTCCGCGCACCCCACCTCGACCTCCACCGCCGAGGCCCGCGCGTACTTCACCACGTTGGTCAGCGCCTCGGCGACCACGAAGTAGGCGGCCGCCTCGACCGGCTCGCTCAACCGCTCCTGCACCCCGACGACCGCACGCACCTCGACGGCCGCCCTGTCGGCCAACGCGTCGATCGCCGGTGCAAGCCCTTGCTCGGTGAGGATCGACGGGTGAATGCCACGCGCCAGCTCACGCAACTCAGCCAGCGCGCTCGACAACCGCTCCGACAGCCCGTCGACCAGCGGCGCGATCTCTGGCTGATCCTCGACGCGACGGTGCAGCAGGCGCAGCTCGAGCGCGAGCGCGACGAGCTGCTGCTGCGCGCCGTCGTGCAGGTCGCGCTCGATCCGTCGCCGCGCCGCGTCGGTCGCTTCCACAATCCGCAGCCGCGAAACGCGCAGCTCCTCCAGCCGCGCGCGCAGGTCGGCCTTCAAGCGCTCGTTGTCGATCGCCAGCGACGACGCCGCAGCAGCCGCCTGGACCAGCTCGCTGGTCGTGTCCAGCGCGGCGTCGTGGACGATCGCCGCGACGGGTCGCCCGTCGCGCTCGACGGTCGTCCACGTCCGGCCCGAGGCGCGCCGCGGGAGGTCGACGCGCCGGCCGGTCTCGTCGACGAAGATCTCGCGCTCGGGCAGCCAATAGGCGATCGCAACCGAGTGGTCGCCGAGCGACTCGGCCAGCAGCTCGCGCACCGGCGCGCCGGCGGTCGCGCGCGGCAGCAAGAGCGCGCGGGCGACGGTGCAGGTCACGGTGCGCAGCGCGTCCAGGGTGGCCAGCGTTAGGACCGCCACCGGCAGTGCGAACAGCATCAACGCGACGCCGACGCCGGGCCCGAAGGACCATGGGCCGAAGTAGTCGGTCGCGCCCAAGCCGCCGAGCCCGTCGACGCCTAGCTGGACCAACCACACCAACAAGACCACCGGCGCGACGCCAACGATCAGCAGCGCAGCCGTCAACAGCGGCTTGAGCGCGAGCAGGCCGACGATCCGCCACAGGCCCCGGTCGCCGAGAATCTCCAGCGACCGCCGCCACGGCGAGCCCGTCGTCGTCCGGGGTGGGTGGGACGTCATCAGCGGCGGGATCTGTGCGGCCAGGAAGCGATTGGCCGCGCGGCGGTCAAGCCGCACCAGCCGCCGGCACGCGCGGGCCGCCACCAGCAGCAGCGGCAGCCCGATGCCCACGACGCTAAGCGCCGCACCGAGGACCAGCAGGGCGACCGCGAGCACGCCGAGCAGGGCGATCGGCACCGACGCGCCCAGGTACGCCGCGGCTTGCCCAGCGCGCGTGAAGCGCTCCTGGAGCTTCAGCGCGGCAATCACGGCCCACGCTCCACGGTCACGCGCCCGGAGTTGCTCAACGCTTGGATCGAGAACGGCGCGCCCGCATCAGCCGTCACGCCCCGCACCCGCGGCGTCCCGCCCGCACCCGACGTCGACGCATCCACGCGGTAGCGCCCCGGGGGCACAAGCGCATGGACCGTGCCGGTCGTCGTACGCAGCGCCAGCTGCGGCGGCGGACAGGCGGTGCTGGCGATGATGTCCCCACCGCCGTCGGCACGCGCCTGCAGCGCGAAGCCACAGAAGCCGGCGATGTCGATGTCGCCGCGGCCCGTTCTCACCCGTGCCGAGCCGCGGTAGTCGCGAAAGCGCACCGAGCCCGCACCGGTCCGGACTGAAAGCGGGATGTTGTCTCCGACGACGACGCGATAGCGGACTGAGCAGCCATGCAGCACCGTCGCCGGGCAGCGCGAGCGCACGCTGAAGACGCCACCGGCGATCGCACGGTCGGCGGTCGGCCCGTGACCGAAGCCGAAGTGGTCGACATGCTGCACCGAGACCGTGGTCGTGCGGCCCCCGCCCTGAACCTCGACATCCGCATCGCCTAGATCCAGCGAGACGCCGCTGATCGCTCCGCGCACCGCGTAGGAGACCTCGCGCCGTTGCGTCGAAGCAAGGCTCCAGATCAGCAGGACGGCCGCGACAACAGCGACGACGAGCGCGCACGCCGCGACGAGGCGTCCCCACGGGGAGAGGTGAGCGGCGCGGGCCGGACCGGGCACGGCGCCACTCTAAAGCCCTCCTATGCGGTCAGCAGCCGCAGTCGTCAGTGCCGGCCGCTCCGGCCGCACCGGGCAGCACGCGATCCCAGACAGCACCGAGCACGTCGAGCTCCTCCGGCGTCAGATGCTCCAGGAAGAGCGACCGCACGCCGGCGAGATGCGTCACGCGGGCGGCGGCGAGCTTGTCGCGACCCGCGGCCGTGAGCTTGGCGAACTGGCCGCGTGCGTCGCTCGCACACGACTCGCGCACCAGCAAGCCATCGCGCTCGAGGCGGTCGACCAGGCGCGTCAGGCCGCTGCGACTGAGGATGACCGACGACGCGAGGTCGCACATGCGCATCTTCTCGCCCTCGGCGTCGGCGAGGTACTTCAGCACCTCGTAGGACGTCAACGGCAGGCCGTGCTCGCGATCGAGCTGGTTGTCGAGGGCCTTGGACAGCGAGGCGTGGACGCGCAGGAGGCCGCGCCAGGCACGCAGCTCGCGATCGTCCAGAGCACCGGTCGCCGGGGCCTGAGCAGTCGTGGTGGTGGGCACGAGAACCGTATGGTTGCACGAACAACCGCTGCGCGCCAACAATGCAAGGCGTACTGTCGAGCCTATGTCGCTCGAAGGGCTGCATCACGTCACGGCGATCACGGCCGACGCACCGCGCAACGTCGACTTCTACGCCCGCGTCCTCGGGCTGCGTCTGGTCAAGAAGACCGTCAACTTCGACCAGCCCGACGTCTACCACCTCTACTACGGCGACGAGTCCGGCACGCCCGGCTCGATCCTCACGTTCTTCGAGTTCCCCGGTGCGGCACGGGGCACCGCGGGCGACGGCATGGTCCACGCGATCGTCTGGCGCGTGGCCGGCCCGGACGCGCTGGCCTTCTGGGCCCAGCGCCTCCCTGACGAGGGAACGGCGGTCACTTGGGTGCAAGGCGGCGTGCTGCGCTTCGCCGACCCAGAGGGCCTGACGCACGAGCTCGTCGCATCCGACGCCGGCGATACGCCGCTGGCCGCGCGGGCGTTCGACATCCCGCCCGAGCACGCACTGCTCGGTTTCCATGGGGTGCGCGCCTACGCGCGGGTGCCGGAGCGCAGCGCCCCGCTGCTGACCGCGTTGGGCTTCGAGCAGCGCCGGGCCGGCGGCGCCTGGGTCGCCCAGGGCGAGACGCGCCACGGCGTCGTCCACTACGACCCGCCGCCAGAAGCCCACAACGGCCTCCCCGGTGCCGGCACGATCCACCACATCGCCTGGTCAGCCGCCGACGACGCGGAGCTCACGGCACTGCGCGCCACCCTTATCGACGCCGGCGCGCGGCCGACGCCGATCATCGACCGCCAGTACTTCCACTCGGTCTACTTCCGTGAGCCGTCCGGCGTGCTCTTCGAGCTCGCCAGCCGCGACATCGGCTTCGCCGTCGACGAGCCCGCCACCGAGCTCGGCACCCACCTCAAGCTGCCGCCGCAGTACGAGGATCAGCGCGCGCAGCTGCAAGCCGCGCTCACGCCGATCTCGAACCCACGCGGCGGGTAAGCGCTACGCCCGTTCCAGGACCACGACCGGGATCGGCCGGTCGGTCTTGGTCTGGTACTCGTCGTAGGCCGGCCACTCGGCGGTCATGATCTTCCAGAGCTCGGGCTTCTCCTCCGGCGTGGCATCACGCGCCCGCGCCGTGAACTTGTCGCCCTTGACCTGCACCTCGACCTCGGGGTCGGCCTTGAGGTTGACGTACCAGGCGGGAGGCTCCGGAGCCCCGCCCTTGGAGGCGACGATGAGGTAGTCGCCGTCGTGCTCGGCGTAGATCAGCGGCGCCTTGCGCGACTCACCAGACTTGCGCCCCTTCGTGGTGAGGATCAGCGCCTGCGTGCCCTGCCACTCGTGGCCTTCCTCCCCATCGGTGGCCTCGTAGCGGTCGATGTGTTCCTGTCCGAAAAGCATGGGACCGGTTTACCCCACCCGGGCGCGCAACGCACGCCGCGTCGCGACCCAAGACCGCTCGAGGCGCGCGGCTGTCACTTGCAACGCCTCGGCAGACGCGTGTTCGCGCCCGAGCGTCTCCAGCTCGTCGGCGATGTCGTTGAGCTGACCCGCGCCGACGGCAAGGCAGCCGCCCTTGAGGCGATGGGCACCCTGGCCGATCTCGGTGTGGTCGGCGCCCTCGGCGGCCAGGATGATGCGCTCGATGATCGACGGCGTCGAGTCGATGAACGCGTGCACGATCTCGCGGACTACCTCGGGCGCGAAGTCGCCCGCGAGGTCGTCAAAGCGTTCCGTGTCGATGGGATCGGCGCCACCGTCGGCATGACCACCATCTTGCCCAGCCCCTGCAGCGCCCGGCAGCCATCGCGCCAGCATCTCGTCGACCTCGTCGGGCCGCAGCGGCTTGGCCACGTAGTCGTCCATCCCCGCGGCCAGGCACTTGTCGCGGTCGCCGGCCATCGCGTGGGCGGTCATCGCCACGATCGGCAACCGCCGCGCGGCGCGCGCCAGCTCGTCGGCGCGGATGCGCTCCGTCGCGGCGTAGCCGTCGAGCTCAGGCATCTGACAGTCCATGAACACCATGTCGATCTCGTCGCGCCCGGCGAGCTGCACGGCCTCCACGCCGGTCGCCGCCGCGATCGTGCGATGGCCGCGCTTGACCAGCAAGCGCTCCATCAGAATGCGGTTGACGTCGTGGTCCTCGGCGATGAGGATCAGCGCGCCGTCGCCGTTGGCGCCGACGTTTCCATCGCTCATCCCGGCCTCCCGTCCGTCAAGCGGCGCCCGCTGCTGCTGTGCGGCGGGCGCGTGATACATCGCCGAGGCGATGGCGTCATACAGCCGTGATTGGCGCACGGGCTTGGTGAGGAACTCGCTGACGCCCGCGTCTCGGGCGGCGGCGTGGCCGGTGCCCGACGAGGTCAGCATTACCAGCCGCAGTGAGCGCAGCTGCGGCGACGCGGTGATCCGGCGCGCGAGCTCGACGCCGTCCATGCGCGGCATGTTGTAGTCCAAGACCGCGACGTCGAACGGCTCCCCGCGATCCGCGGCGCGATGCAGTGCATCCAGCGCGTCCTGGCCGTCGGCGCAGCTCGTCACGCGCATGCCCCAGGAGCCAAGGTAAGCCTCCAGCACGCGGCGGTTGGTGGCGGTGTCGTCGACGGCCAGCACCTTGAGCCCGCGCAGCTCGATCTGGGGCGGCACCGTCGCCGGCTCGGCGATCGCCGGCGCGAACGGGATGACGAACGTGAACCGGCTGCCCTCCCCGACGGTGCTCGTGACCTCCAGGTCGCCGCCCATGATCTGCGCGAGCTGGCGGCTGATGGCAAGCCCGAGGCCCGTGCCACCGAAGCGCCGCGTCGTCGAGGCGTCGGCCTGTTGAAAGGACTCGAAGAGCCGCGCGAGGTCCTTCTCGGCGATGCCGATCCCGGTGTCGGCGACGGTGAGCTCGACCGTGACGACGTCGCCGTCGATCGAGCGACAGCAGACGTCGACCGACACCTCGCCCTCCGGCGTGAACTTCACCGCATTGGACAACAAGTTGGTCAGGACCTGCGCGACGCGACCGCGATCGCCGCGCACCGCGCGCGGGACGTCGTCGGCAAGGAAGACCGACAGCTCCAGCCCTTTGCCGTGCGCGGTCGCGGCGACGACATCAGAGGTGGTCTCGACGACCTCGTGCAGATCGAAGTCGCGCTCCTCGAGCTCGAGGTGGCCGGCCTCGATCTTCGAGATGTCCAAGATGTCGTTGATGACCAACAGCAGCTGCTCGCCCGAGGCGCGCGCGGTCGTCGCGTACTCGCGCTGCTCGTGGTCGAGCTGGGTGTCGAGCAACAGCTCCGACATCCCGATGACGCCGTTGAGCGGCGTCCGGATCTCGTGGCTCATATTGGCCAAGAACGTGGACTTGGTCCGCGACGCCTCCTCGGCACGGGCGCGGGCGACGCCCGCCTCGGCCTCTCTGCGAATCCAGCGGACGGTGAAGATTGCCAGCGCGATGAGCCCCGCGAGCGTCGCGACGAGACCGGCGATACCGATGATCGTGGCGCGGTCGGCAGAGTCCTCGGACTTGGCCGCCTGCCGATCTGACAGTGCGAGCTCCGCGGTGCGAAACGCGTCGAAGCGCACGCGCAGCGCATCGAGCTGCTCCTTGCCGTTGCCCAGCTGCTGGACCAGATCGCTGCGGTCCAGGCCCAATGGGATCTCGGCCGCCATCGTGGCCCAGCCGGTCCGATAGCCCTCGACACGCTCGCGCAGCTGCGCCAGCCGGATGCGCTGGGCCGGGTCCTCGACGAGCTCCGACAGCTGGGACTCGACCGACGGGATCTGCCGCTGGGCGTCGCGATAGGGCGTGAGATAGGCATCGTCGCCGGTCAACAGCCGGCCGCGGACACCCGTCTCCAAATCGACGGTGAGCCGGTGCAAGCGCGAGGTGAGGAGCACGACGCGCTCGGCCCGGCGAGCCACGTCGGCCGTGGACTTCATGGAGGACATGCCCTCCAGGAGGAACGCGAAGACGATGCACACCAGCACGGCGACAGCGGCGAACGCCGCCAGCGTCGGGCCAATCACCCCTCTCCCATGAGCCCCCTTGCCCATTGAGCGGAGTCTATGGCAATGCAGAAATCCTGAGCGTCAGTTGCTGAACAGAAGCGAGCGCCCTGTCATCTCCACAGGTTGGTCGATCCCAAGAAGGTTGAGGAGGGTTGGTGCGACATCGGCAAGGATGCCACCCTCGCGCAGTGGGCCGACGCCGTCGACGGTGATGACGACCGGCACCGGATTCAACGAATGTGCGGTGTCCGGCGAGCCGTCGTCCTCGAGCATCTCGTCGGCGTTGCCGTGATCGGCGGTGATGAGCAGCGCTCCGCCGGTGGCCTGAACGGCGGCGACGACATCACCGAGGCAGGCATCGACCGTCTCGACCGCGGCCACGGCCGCCGGGATGACGCCCGTGTGGCCGACCATATCGGCGTTGGCGAAGTTGATGATCCCGAACATCGGCTCGTCCTCGCGCCAGGCGGCGATGAACTTGTTGGCGGCCTCGCGGGCGCTCATCTCGGGCTTCTTGTCATAGGTCGGGACGTCGCGCGGCGACGGCGCCAGCTCGCGGCGCTCTCCGGGCTCGGGCTCCTCTTCCCCACCGCCGAAGAAGTACGTCACGTGGGGGTACTTCTCGGTCTCGGCGACGTGCAGCTGCTTGCCGCCGGCCTCCGCGATCACGCGCGTCATCGTCGTCGCGGGGCGCGCCGGCGCGAAGGCGACCGGCCACGGCCAGCCCTCTTCGTACTCGGTCAGCGTCGTGTAGCGGGCGACCTTGGGAGCCAGCGCCTCGGTCAGCTGGCGCATGCGGTCGGGCCGGAAGTTGAAGGCGATGACCGAATCCTGGGGGCGGATCCGCGCGTCGTCGTTGATCGTCGTCGCGGCGACGAATTCGTCGCCGCGCTCGTCGCGCGCGTAGCTGTCGGTCACGGCCTGGACCGCGCTGTGGGTGTGGTGGGCCGACACGCCGTCGAGCAGCAGGTCGAGCGCGGCCTGCGTGCGCTCGGCGCGGCGGTCACGGTCCATCGCGTAGTAGCGACCGATGACCGAGCCGATGCGGGCGTTGCCGGCCTTTGCCGCCCACTCCTCGACTTGCGTCAGGTAGCGCTCGCCGCCGCGCGGCGACGTGTCGCGGCCGTCGGTGAACGCGTGGATGACGACGTCTTGGACGCCGCGCGCGCCCGCCAGCGCGATCAGCGCCTCCAGGTGCTTCCAGCCCGAGTGCACGCCGCCGTCGGAGACCAGGCCGATGAGATGGACGCGCTCGAAGCCGTCCATCGCCGCGGCCAGCGCCGGGTTGTCGCCGAGCGTACCGTCGGCAACCGCCTCGTCGATGCGCGTCAGGTCCTGCTTGACAACCGCGCCGGCGCCGAGGTTGAGGTGCCCGACCTCGCTGTTGCCCATCTGCCCCTCGGGCAGCCCGACCGCCAGCCCGCCGGCAGTCAGCTGCGTATGCGGGTAGCGGGCCCAGAGATCGTCGAAGACCGGCGTGTGCGCCAGCGACACCGCGTTGCCCGGCCCCGGCGGCGCGAGTCCCCAGCCGTCGAGGACGACGAGGACCGCGCGCGGGACCGGAAGGGAGCTCACGACCGGGCGGCCGCCGCTTCAATAATCGCCACGATCTGCTCCACGTCCAGCGACGCGCCGCCGATCAACCCGCCGTCGCAATCGGGCAGCGCCAGCAGCTCCGCCGCGTTGTCGGGCTTCATCGAGCCGCCGTAGAGGATCCGCGTACGCTCGGCCTGCTCCTTGGAGCGGTCGGCGACCAGCGCGCGGACGAACGCCAGCGCGTCCTGGGCCTGCTCGGGCGTGGCGACCTGCCCGGTGCCGATCGCCCAGATCGGCTCATACGCGATGACGATGTCGCCGAGGCGCTCGGTCGGCACCTTCTCCAGATCCTCTTGAACCTGATGGCGCAGCCGGCGCTCGGTGTCGCCGTTCTCGCGCTCCTCCTCGGTCTCGCCGACGCAGAGGATGACTTCGAGGCCCGCGTCCAACGCCGCGGGCACCTTGAGCTGCAGGGCCTTGTCGGTCTCGCCGAACAACGTGCGCCGCTCGGAGTGGCCGAGCAGGACGCCGTGGATGTCGAGCTCGATGAGCATCGGCGCGGAGATCTCGCCCGTGAAGGCACCATCGGGCGCGTAGTGCATGTTCTGCGCGAAGACCTTCAGCGCCGAGCCGCGGGTCGAGTCGACGACGGCCTGCAGCGCGGTGAACGGTACGCAGACGCCGTGCTCGACCGACTCGAGGGTCGCGATCCGCGGCAACGTGGCCGCGACGCGCTCCTCGGCCTCCTCGATCGTCCCGTGCATCTTCCAGTTGCCCGCGATCAGCGGCGTCCTACTCATGCCAACACCTCCACGCCCGGAAGCGTCTTGCCCTCGATCAGCTCGAGCGATGCGCCGCCTCCGGTGGAGAGGTGCGTCACCTGATCCTCGAGCCCGAACTGCCGCAGTGCCGCGGCGCTGTCGCCGCCGCCGACCACCGTCGTGCCCGATGCTGCCGCGACGGCCTCGGCGACCGCGCGCGTGCCGGCCGCAAACGGCGCCAGCTCGAACGCGCCCATCGGACCGTTCCAGAAGACCGTCCCTGCACCCGCGATGATCTCGCTGTAGGCGGCCGCGGTGCGCGGGCCGACGTCGAGGCCCATCAGGCCGTCGGGGACGTCAATGCCATCAACATCGGTGACCGGCGTTGCCGCGTCAAACGCCTCGCCGCAGACGAGGTCGACGGGAAGGTTCACCTTGTCGCCACCGTCGGCCAGGACGCGTTGGGCCGGGGCGATGCCCTCCTCCTCACAGAGCGAGGAACCAACCGTATGGCCTTGAGCCTTGAAGAACGGAAAGCACATCGCGCCGCCGATCAACACCGTGTCGGCAACTTCCAGGAAGGCCTCCAGGACACCGAGCTTGTCGGTGACCTTGGCGCCGCCGACGATCGCCACGAGCGGGCGCGGTGGGTCGGCCAGGATCCCTTGCAGCGTCTCGACCTCACGCTGGAGCAAGAGCCCAGCGGCGCTCGGCAGCAGCTTGGCGATCGCGTGCGTCGAGGCATGCGCGCGGTGCGCGGCGCCGAACGCGTCGTTGACATAGGCGTCGGCCAGCGCGGCGTAGCGCGCCGCCAGCTCGGCGTCGTCCTTGGTCTCGCCCGGCTCGAAGCGGACGTTCTCGAGCATCACAACGTCGCCGTCAGGGACGGTGTCGAGGTCGCCGGCCAGCGTGACGTCAGCGCCGAGCAGCTCGGTCAGCCGCGCCGCGACGGGCGCAAGGCTGAGCTCCAGGTCACGCCCCTCCGGCCGCCCGAGGTGGGCAGCCAGCAGGAGCCGCGCGCCACGGCGACGCAGCTCCTGCAGGGTCGGCAGCGCGGCACGGATTCTTGCGTCGTCGCCGATGACGGGCGGGTGGGACCGATTCAGCGGAACGTTGAAGTCGACGCGAACGAAGACGCGCTTGCCGTCGAGCTCGCCGAGGTCGTCGAGAGTTCTCAAAGGACCTTCTGCGTGAGGTCGACGAGCCGGTTGGAGTAGCCCCACTCGTTGTCATACCAAGACACGACCTTGACCAGCGTGCCCTCCATCACCGAGGTCAGCCCGCCGTCGACGATCGACGAGAACGGGTTGGTGACGATGTCGGAGGAGACGATCGGGTCGGTCGTGTACTGCAGGACGCCCGTGAGGTTGCCCGTGTCGGCCTTGGACTTGAACAGCTCGTTGATCTCGTCGACCGACGTCTCGCGCTCGGCCACGAAGGTCAGGTCGACCATCGAGCCCGTCGGGATCGGCGCGCGGACGGCGAAGCCGTGGAGCTTGCCGTTGAGCTCGGGCAGCACGAGGCCGACGGCCTTGGCGGCGCCGGTCGAGGTCGGCACGAGGTTGACGGCGGCGGCGCGGGCACGGCGCAGGTCGGAGTGCGGCGCATCCTGCAGGTTCTGATCGGCCGTGTAAGCGTGGATCGTCGTCATCAGGCCGTGCTTGATGCCGATCGCGTCGTTGACGACCTTGGCGAACGGCGCCAGGCAGTTGGTCGTACACGACGCGTTGGAGATGACGTGGTGGGCGTCCTTGTCGTACTTGTCGAAGTTGACGCCCAGCACCACCGTGATGTCCTCGCCGCTGGCCGGCGCGGAGATGATGACCTTCTTGGCGCCCGCGTCGAGGTGCTTGGCAGCAGCCTCTCGCTTGGTGAAGAAGCCGGTGGACTCGACAACGACGTCGACGCCCAGGTCGCCCCACGGCAGGTTGGCCGGATCGCGCTCGGCCAGGACCTTGAGCAGCTTGCCGTCGACCAGGATGCCCTCATCGGTGACCTCGACCGTTCCGGGGTACGGGCCCAGGATCGAGTCGTACTTCAACAGGTGCGCAAGCGTCTTTGAGTCGGTGAGGTCGTTGACGGCGACCCACTCGATGTCGGCGCCCTGTGAATGGGCAGCGCGAAAGAGGTTGCGGCCGATGCGG
The DNA here is from genome assembly GCA_963794585.1 of uncultured Conexibacteraceae bacterium. Taxonomy (GTDB): domain Bacteria; phylum Actinomycetota; class Thermoleophilia; order Solirubrobacterales; family Solirubrobacteraceae; genus Baekduia. The sequence goes on along the minus strand of CAWCEO010000013.1, from coordinate 174,299 downwards.
CCAAAGCCGTTGATGCCGACGCGTACGGGCATGTGGGGGTGTCAGTCCTTCCTGAGGGGAGGCGATCTAGGAGACGTCGGACCCTATCGAGCCGGTTATGTTCAGTGCCCGCCCGCAACGACCTCGACACGCAGGCCGTCGGGGTCCAGCAGGTAGGCCGCGTAGTAGCGCGGGCCGTACTGTGGACGGGGTCCGGGAGGTCCGTCATCGCGTCCACCGGCCTCCAGCGCGGCGGCATACGCGGCGTCGACCGCCACCCGACCGGTGGCCTGGATGGCGCAATGACCGTAGCCCGGCGCCGGCACCCGACCACGGGAGACGATCCAGAAGCGCGGCTCGTGGCTGCCGTAGGCGATCGCCGCCTCGAACTCATGGATGCGGCGGATGCCGAGGCGGGAGAAGAGCGCGTCGTAGAAGCGCGCGGAGCGGGCGAGGTCTGCGACCTCGAAGCCAACATGGTCAATCATGAAGTCCTAGGGCTTGCGACCGATGTCGCGGTGCTCGATCTCGACGACCACGTCATCGCGCGCGCCGAAGCGCTTGCCGAGATGCTCGGTGATCGCGACGGAACGGTGGCGGCCGCCGGTGCAGCCGATGGCAATGCTGAGGTGGGCCTTGCCCTCCTCCTCGTACTGGGGCACGAGGAATTCCAGCAGCGGTTCGAGCAAGGCGTAGAACTCGGTCAGCTTGCCCTCGCGCCCGACGTACTCGACGACCTCGGCCTCCAGCCCGGTCTTGGGCCGCAGCTCGGGCACGTAGTGCGGGTTGGGCAAGAAGCGCACGTCGAAGACGAGGTCGGCGTCGCGCGGCGGGCCGTGCTTGAAGCCGAAGCTTTGGATCGTCAGCGCGAGGCGCCCGCGGCGGTGGCGCGGCAGCAGCTCGTCGGCGATCCTGCGACGCAGGTGCGAGGCCTTCAGGCCCGAGGAGTCGATGACGAAGTCCGAACGATCCCTGATCGGCCCGAGCATCGCGCGCTCGGCGGCGATCCCTGAGGCGATGGAAGACTCGGGCGCCAGCGGGTGGCGGCGGCGCGTCTCCTTGTAACGGTCCATCAACGTGAGGTCGTCGGCATCGAGGAACAGCACGCGCGCGGGAAGCTCGCGCGTGTGCAGCTCGTCCAGGACACCCTGCAGCGGCTCAAAGAACTCGCCGCCGCGAACGTCAGAGACGACGGCTGCGCGCTCGACCTTGGAGCCCTCGTGGGTGAAGAGCTCGACGAGCGAGCGGATCATCTCCGGGGGCAGGTTGTCCACACAGAAGTAGCCGGCGTCCTCGAAGACGGCCATGGCGGTGGACTTGCCCGCACCAGAGAACCCCGAGATGACCACGAGGTCCTGGAGATGCGACTCGGTGGTCGCGGGTGCCGGCGTGGTGCTGACGGCCATGGCGCACATGATGACGCGCGCGCCGGACCGTCCAGAATCGGACCCCTGCCAGGCCGTCCGATCAGGCGCTGCCGCCGCTCTCCGCTGGAGCCGAAACCGGAGCCACTCCCTCGCTGATGCCGTAGCGCCGGTGCAGGATGCGCAACGGCTTGGGCGCCCACCAGTTGCGCTCGCCGAGCAGGCGCATCAGCGATGGCACCAACAATGCGCGGACGATCGTGGCGTCGATCAGCACCGCGACCGTCATGCCGACGGCGATCTCCTTCATGAAGAAGATCGGGCTGACGGCGAACGCGGCGAAGACAACGGCGATCATGACCGCGGCGGCGCTGATGATCCGCCCCGTGCGGGCGATGCCGGTGGCGACCGCGTCCTCGTTGGAGAGCCCGAGGTCGTGCTGCTCCTTGATCCGCGCGATGACGAGCACCGCGTAGTCGGTCGCCAGCGCGAAGGTCACGGCGAAGAGGAACACGAGGCTCGAGACCTCGATCGCCTCGGGTCCCTCGTAGCTCAGGAGCCCGCCGAGCCAGCCGTGCTGGAACGCCAGGACGAGCGTGCCGAGGGTGGCGGCGAGCGTCAGCGCGTTCATCAGCAGCGTCTTGAGGGGGATCACGACCGAGCCGGTGAGCAAGAACATCAACACGAAGATGATGAGGCTGATCGCCACGACGACCACCGGCGCGTTGTGGAGCAGGCTCTGCTTCTGGTCGATGAAGCGCGCCGTGGTGCCCGACACCAGAACCTCCGCCCCGGGCGGCGATCGCAGCGCGCGGATGGCCGTGACGGCGTCCTGGGCCGAGCGGTCCAGCGCCGGGGCGTCCAGCGCGAGGTTCATGTAGGTGATGGCCTTGCCGGGGCGCGCGATCGCCGTGGCGCGAACGACGCCGGGCACCGCCAGCGCCTCGCGCCGGAGCTCGGTGAGCGCAGCCGGCGAGGCCGCACCGTGGACGGCGACCGTGACCGCCTCGGTGATGTCGCGCGGGTAGTGGGCCGGCACGTAGTTGGTTGCCTCGTAGGACGGGAGCCCGGACGACACCGCCTGCCCACTCGGCCCGGTCAGCATCGTCCCAGCCAGCGGCCCGGCCAAGGCGAGCAGCAGACCCATCGTCACCAGCGCGACGACGACCGGCCGGCGCATGACCGCGCGGGCAAGGCGCATCCAGCCGTCGGACTCGTCGGAGACCGACTTCGCCGGTCTCCGGATCGAGAGCGCGTTGATGCGCGGCCCCAAGACCGACAACAAGGCCGGCACGACGAAGAGCGCGCTGACCGCCGAGAGGATGCCGACCGCGGCGCCTGCTGCCCCGACGGAGTAGAGGAAGCGCTGCGGCATCAAGACCAGCGTCACCATCGCGCCCGCGACTGTCACACCGGAGAAGAGCGCCGTGCGCCCGGCGGTGAGCACGGTGATGCGATGGGCTTCCTCGGGCGATCGCCCGCCGGCGATCTCCTCCCGGTAGCGCGAGACCATCAACAACCCGTAGTCGACAGCCAGCCCGAGACTCAGCGCCGTGGCGATGTTCAGCGCGAAGAGCGACGTACCGACGAACGTCGACATCAGCCGCAAGACGAACAGCGTGCCGATGATCGACAGCAGGCCGAGCAGCAGCGGCACCGCCGCGGCGACGGCCCCGCGGAAGACGAGCAGCAACAGGAGCGCGAGCAAGGGGAACGCGATCAGCTCGGCCCTGGTCAGGTCCTTGCGCGTCTGGTCGTTGACGTCCTTGAACCCTGGCGCGTAGCCGGTCATCGACACGTCGAGCAGCGTGGAGTGCACGCGTCGGCGCGCATCCTGCGCCGCGACGCCACCCTTGTCCTCGATGTCGACCACCGAGAGGCCGGCCGACAGGATCAGCGAACGGCCATCGGCCGCGATCAGGCCCTGGCCCTCACGCGGCTGAGCCAGCGGGTTGATCACCCGGCCCACGTACCGGGTCTGCGCAAGCTGCCGCGTCAGCCGTGCGGCCTCGGCGCGAACCGCCGGGCTCTTGGTGTCCAGCCGGCCGCCGTCCTTGGCCCGCACGACCACGACGATGCCCGGATTCGGGTCGCTGCCCAGCGCTTGGCGCACCACCTCGGTGGCGCGCTCGCTCTCGGAGGCCGGGTCGGTGAAGCCCGCGGCCAGGAGATGGTGCTCGACGTCATGACCGACGGTCCCGGCGACGATGGCCAGCGCCGCGACGATGGCAAGGACGAGACGAGGACGGCGCCAGGTAACGCCGGCGACGCGGTGCAGCATCGACCCCTTGGGCTCATCGGGTGAAACAGACGCGGACAGCGATCCCGGCACGACAACCCCTCCCTTGGACTGCGACGCGGTTATCTACGCAGGTCCGACATCGGCGTGAGTGTGAGTTGTGTCACACTACCTACCTACCGGGATCGACAGTGAGTGAGCCATCGCACACATCCTCAGCTCTCAGCCGGACAGAGTCGCTGACCCGACTGCCGTGTTGCTCAGGAGGCCAACGTGCAGACTCTCGTAGTTCGCCTCGACGGATTGGTCAGCCGTCGCCGCCGTTTGGTCCTCGCCGCTTGGGCACTCATCATGCTCGCCGCGGTCCCGTTCGCCGCGCGCCAGGCCGACAACCTCAGCGGCGGTGGCTTCGACGTTCCCGGCTCGCAGTCGGTCGCCGTCCAACGCGCCGTCGAGCGCGACTTCGACACCGCGCAGGCCGCCACCCTGGCCGCGGTGCTCGTCCCGCGCAAGGGCGCCACGCCGGCGCAGATCCGCGCGGCGATCGCCAAGGTCGGCGCGGCAGCCGGCCCGGCCGCCAAGGTCGACCTCCCCGCCGCCTCGCGGTCCGCGGCGCTGGCGACCGTCGACCGCGACGGCGTCCGCCCGCTGATCGTCACGCTGCGCACCCCGGTCTCCGACAGCGATGCGATCGACGTCGCCGTCGACCTGCGCGAGCGGCTCGGGATCTTGGACGCCGACCCCAACGCGCCGGTGGCCACCCACCTGATCGGTCAAGGCGCGTTGTGGGCGGGCATGCAGGACCTCACCAAGGAGGACCTCGCCTCGGCCGAGGCGATCGGCTTCCCCATCGTCTTGCTGATCCTGCTGGCGATCTTCGGCTCGGCGGCCGCGGCGCTGCTGCCCGTCGCGCTCGGCGTGGTCGCGGTGACGGTCACCGGCGCGCTGATCTACGCGCTCTCGCTCATGACGGGCATGAGCGTGTTTGTCACCAACATGGCGTCGATGATCGGCATCGGCGTGGCGGTCGACTACTCGCTCTTCGTGCTCGCCCGCTACCGGGAGGAGATCGCCGCCGGCAACGATCCCGACACGGCGCGCGCGACCGCGCTGGCGACCTCCGGCGTCGCGGTCGCGTTCTCGGGCCTGACCGTGATCGTCTCGCTCGCGGGGCTGTTCATCGTCGACACGATGTCGGTCCGCTCGATGGCGCTCGGCGCGATCCTGGTCGTCGCGGTCTCGGTGATCGCGGCGACGACGCTACTTCCGGCGCTCATCTCGCTGGCCGGCCGCCGCGCCTACGAGCCGGGGTGGACCGCTGGCATCACGTCGCGCATCGTCGGCCAGTTCCGCGGTCTACGACGCGGTGACCGTGATATCCCGCGTGCCTCGTTCTGGGAGCGCTGGACGGGTGCAGTCATGCGACGCCCGGTCCTTGCAGCAGGTGCCACGGCGGCAATCCTGCTCGCGCTCGCCGTGCCGGCGCTGCAGATGGAGATGCGCAACGGCGCGCTGGCCCAGTTCCCCAAGGGCCACGAGACGCGCGTCGGCGCCGAGGTCGCCGCACGGATCACCGGGCCGGGTGCGGCCAGCCCACTGGACATCGTCGCGGCACGCGAGGCCGCTCCGAGGATCCAAGCGACGCTGAAGGCCGACCGCGAGATCGTCAACGTCACGGCGCCGATCGCCTCGCGCAACGGCGACCAGGTGCTGATTCGGGCGATCCTCCGCCACGACGGCGAGTCACCCGAGGCGCGGGACCTCGTGCACCGGCTGCGCGACACGCTGCCCGCCGGAACCGACGTCGGCGGCGCGCCGGGCTTCACCGTCGACTTCGTCGACCGCATCTCGGGCTCGTTGGGCCTGATCGCGCTCTTTGTCTTGGCATTGTCCTACTTCGTGCTCTTGTTGCTGTTGCGCTCGGTCGTCCTGCCGCTCAAGGCGGTGGTGATGAACTTGCTGTCGGTCGGCGCCGCCTACGGGGTGCTCGTGGGCGTCTTCCAGCTGGGCTGGGTCGACGGCCTCTTCGGCTTCGAGTCGCCGGGCTACATCGACGCGCTGACGCCACCGCTGGTGCTGGCGATCGTCTTCGGGTTGTCGATGGACTACGAGGTCTTCCTGCTCAGCCGGATCCGCGAGCGCTGGGCGGCCACCGGCGACCCGCGCGGCTCGGTGGCCGAGGGCCTGCAGGCCAGCGCGCGCACGATCACCAGTGCCGCGCTCATCATGGCCTCGGTCTTCGCTGTCTTCGTCGGCACGGGTGTCCCGTCGATCCAGGAGCTCGGCTTCGGCTGCGCGGTAGCGATCGTCATCGACGCGACGATCGTGCGGCTGATCCTGGTGCCGGCGACGATGGAACTCCTCGGCCGCTGGAACTGGTGGCTGCCCGCACCACTGGCGCGCGTGCTGCCGGATGTGGCGATCGAGACCGCGCCGGCGCCGGCGCCCGTGTAACGACCAGAGCCGTCGCGTTTCCTGAACGTCAATTCTTGTGGCCGCAAGCGCAGGTCACAGAGTCTGCATATGTCTTTTTTGCGCTGCCCGAAGGTGGTAGCTTGCGGACCGGAGAAGCCTTTTTCTGAAGGCACTCCCGTATCGTCGAGCCCGCATGGCGTCCACCCGATCAGCCACGTCGCGCAAGCTGCCCCGCGGGGCCAGCGCACTGGATCCTGCGACGGCCCGCGAGCTGCAGCGCGCGCGCCTGCAGGAGGCGATGGTGGCGGTCGTCGCGCGCAATGGCTACGCCGACGTGCGCGTCGCCGACGTTGCCGCCGAGGCGCAGGTGTCGCGCAACGCGTTCTACGCGCTGTTTGCCGACCGCGAAGCGTGCTTCATGGCGACGTGGGAGGCCACGCTCGCACAGGCCGTCGAGCAGGTCTCGCGCGTAATGAGCGCCCGGCCGGGCGATCCGCGCAGCGTCCAGGAGAGTCTCCAGGGCGTGGTGCGCGGGCTGGCCGCCGCGGTCATCGCACGTCCCGATCACGCGCGGCTGCTGCTGGTCGACGTCCTGGCCATCGGCGGCAATGGCCCGGCGCTACGCCGCCAGGTCGTGCGGCGTGTGGAGCAGTGGATCGGTGAGGCGGTCAGCCGCACCGACGGGCCCACGACGATCTCCCCCAGCTGTCGCACGGTGATCGCGTGTGGCGCGCTGCAGGTCATCGACCAGCATTTGCACACCGGCCGGGTCCGCCAGCTGCGCAGCGTCGCCGATGACCTCGCGGCCTGGGCCGTGAGCTATGAGACGAGCTCGCCGCTGCCCGCCCACCGGCAGCTGAGCGAGCCGCCCGCCCCGGCGCCTGCGCGCCGGCCGCTGGCGCTGCCTCGCGGCCATCAGAAGCTGCCGCGCTCGTTCGTCGACCGCTACCAGCGAGAGCGGATCCTGCAGGCCATCGTCGACCTGGCCGCCCACGACGGCTACGCCGGTGTCACGGTGCCCGAGGTGGTCGCGGCGGCGCGTATCTCTAACAAGACCTTCTACGACCACTTCGCCGACAAGCACACGGCGTTCCTCGCAGCCTACGACGAGGTCTTCGCCTCGCTCTTTGCCGCCTCGTGGGCCGCGGCAGCCGGACAGACCGAGTGGACCAGCGCGGTGCGCGACGGCATCACCGCGTGGGTCGACCATCTCGCCGCCGATCCCAGCCGCGCGCGCTTCGGCTTTATCGACGTGCTGACCAGCGGCCGCGACGCCGCCGCCAAGATGGACGAGAGCTACCAGGCCTTCGCTCACCTGCTCTCCCACGGCTACGACAACTTGCCGCCCGGCAAGACGGTCCCGCCGATCGCCGCCTACGCGATCGCGGCGGGCATCGCCGGTCTGGTCACCGAGTGGATCGTCTCCGGCCGTGCACATGAGCTGCACGAGCTCGCGCCAGACCTCTGCTACGCCGCGCTGGCGCCGTTCCTCGGCGACCCGGACGCGCGGTCGACCGCTGAGCAGCTCAAAGCGGCCTGAGCCACGGGCGGGCCGCTCAGAACGCGCCGAGCAGCGGCGGCGCGACCTGCTTCTTGCGGCTCATCACGCCCGGCAGGTCGATGATCCCGTCCTTGGCGTCCTTGCCGAAGGCGCGCTCGGCCGCGCCGATGTCGCCCGCCAAGAGCAGCTGGGTGTGCTTCTCCAGGATGTCGGTGATCATCAGGGCCGAGAGCACGTGGCCGTTGCGGTCGTGCTGGGCCTGCAGGGCCTGACGGAGCTCCCCGAGCCGGTCGACGAGGATCGTGCCCGCCGTCTCGATCTGCGCGATGCTCATCGGGCCCTCGGCGGTCTCGTACTCCTTGGAATCGCGCCCGAGCAGCGACTCGACCGAGGCGTCGGCGGCATCGGAGCCGCTCTCGAACATCTCGCGGCCGAAGGTCAGCGGATCGACGCCGACGAACTCGGCCAAGAAGCGCACGGCCTCGCGGTCGCGATCGGTCGTCGTCGGCGAGTTGAGGATCACCGTGTCCGACAGGATCGCGCCGAGCAGCACGGTCGCGGTCGGCAGCGTCGGCTCCACCTGCGCCTGACGGAAGCGCTCGATGACGAGCGTCGAGGTCGAGCCGACAGGGTCGAAGGTCGCGCGCACGGGCACGCGTGTCTCGATCGACCCAATGTGATGGTGATCGAGGATCTCGACGATGTGGGCCTTCTCGACGCCGGGGACGCTCTGGCCCTGCTCGGCGTGGTCGACGAGCAAGACCTCGCGCGGCACCGGGTTGACGAGGTCCGAGCGGGTGACCAGGCCCATCGGATGGCCGCGCCGGTCGACCGCGACGGCCGCCCGGTAGTGCACGTTCTTGATCTCCTCGGTCACGTCCTCGAGCAGGTCGTTGCCACGGACCGTCAACGGCTCGGCGTCCATCAGCGCGCTGCACGGTGCGGCCAGCGTCGTCATACGGCCGCAGACGTAGCTGTCCAGCGGCGAGACCACGATCGCGGTCCCGTGCTCACGGGCGTACTTGAGGATCTCGTCGCTTGGCGTGACGCCGTTGGAGAGCAGCATCAGCGCGACGCCGCGCTCGATCATCCGGCGCTGGGCGTCCTCGCGGTTGCCGATGATCACGGCGTCGCCGGCGCCGATGCCGCTCTCCAGGAAGTCGGTGGCCATCGCGAAGACCCACACGCGACCGGAGACGACGATGTCCTCGCCGGCGACATGCGTGCCGCTGACGGCAGCGGCGATCGCGCTCACGCGCGTGGGCGCGTCGGCCAGCGTCGAGGCCTCGCGCGACTCGCGGATGTAGCGACGTGCCAGCGCGCGCTCGGTCATGACGCCGACGAGCTTGCCATCGTGGTCGACGATCGGGACGACGTCGAGCCGGTCCGCAGCCATCGTGAGGCCGACGTCGCGGACCGCGTCGTCGATGCCGGCGGCGTAGAAGTCCTGCTGCATCACGTCGCGGACGCGCAGCATCACGTGCGGGAGGAACTCCGGCTCGGCGGCGCCGGCGCGCTCCAGCACCCACCGGGTCTGGGAGTTCAGGTCGCCGAGGCGAACCGGGATGTAGGTGTTGTCTTGGTCCAGATGGCCGCGCAGCTCCGCGTACCCGATCGCGGCGGCGATCGAGTCGGTGTCGGGGTTGCGATGGCCTGTGACATGGATGTGCGGCACTGCCCCCATTCTTTCGCGGAAGGGGTCCGGGACGCGGTCCGGTCCCAGGACTCAGCCGGCGGGCGGCGCGAAGCCCTCGGGCACTTGTGGCGCGGAGCCATTCGTTGCGCCGGATCCGGGTGTGGTGCCGCCGCCCGTGGCGCCCGGGAAGGCGCCACCGAAGCCACCCGGGGCCACGCCCTTGGCGGTCGCGGTGATGCCCGACGCGGTGACGGTGCCGCTGGAGGCCGTGCTGCCCTGGATAACGACGGTGTCGCCGGGATGGATGTTCCCGACGCTGCTGGAGGCGTTGCGGGTGACCTTGGAGTTGTCGTTGGTCTTGACCTTGACGGTGGTGCCGTCGGCGCTGGTGACGTAGAGGGTCGAGCCTTTGATGTTGGCGACGGTGCCAGCGGTGGCACCTCCCGAGCCACCGCCGGCGCGGGCGGTCCCGGTCGCGGTCCCGGTGCCGGCCGCCGCGCCGCCCGGGGTCGCCCCGCTGCCGACGGCCAGCCGCGCCGCGAAGCCCGCCGGCAGCCCGTTGCGCGCGGCGCCGCTGTTGGTGCCATTGCGCTGGTGCTTCTGCACCTGGACGCCGCCGATGAAGCCGCCCGCCACCAACACGATGGCCAACAGTCCGCCGCTGACCGGCGTCAGGAGCTTGCGTCGCGGGCGAGCGGGCAGCGTGTCGGCGGGCTGCGGCTCGTCATCGTAGAACCCCATGTCGGGATCCTCGTCGACCGTGGTCGTCGGCTGCTCGTGGTCGCTCATGGGTTCCTATTCGAATCGGAGGGCGTCGATCGGGCGCATGCGCGCCGCCCGACGCGCCGGGTAGGTGCCGAAGAAGAGGCCGGCCAGGACGGCCGCACCGAAGGACAAGGGGATCGAGTACAGGGCGATGACCGGTTGGACGCCGGCGATCTCGAAGCGGCTGCCGATGAATCCCACCGCCACGCCGACCAGCCCGCCGAGCGTCGAGACGAGCACGGCCTCGGCCAGGAACTGGGTAAGGATGTCGGAGCGGCGCGCGCCGATGGCCTTGCGAATGCCGATCTCGCGGGTGCGTTCGGTCACGCTGACCAACATGATGTTCATGACGCCGATGCCGCCAACGAGCAGCGAGATCGCCGCCACGGCGCCGAGCAGTGTCGTAAACACGCTGGTGGTCTCGTCGGAGGTCTCCAGGATCGAGCCCTGGTTGATGACCTGAAAGCTCGACGACGCTGCACTGTCAGCCGCCGAGATGTCGTGGCGCTCGTTGAGGATCGCAGTGACCTCGGCCTGCGCGGCGTCCAGCGCCTGCTCGGATCGGGCCTGGACGACGATCTGATCGACCGCGCCGTAACCGCTGAGCACATCCTGGATCGCGGTCAGCGGCGCAAGAACGACATCATCTTGGTCGGTGACGCCATTCGACCCCTTGGCCTTGGTGACACCGACGACCGTGAAGCTCGACCCGCCCATCTTGATCGTCTGACCGACGGGGTCGGCGCCGCTGAAGAGGTTCTGCGTGACGGTCGGGCCCAGCACGACGACGCGCTTGTGATGCTTGACATCGCTGGTGGTGAACATGGTGCCGTCGGCGATGCCGTAGTTGCGTGCCTGGGCATAGGTGGGGACCGTGCCGGTGACCGAGCTCGTGTAGCTGACCGAGCCGGCGACCAGCGCGGTGTTGCTTGCGGTTACGACCGGCGACGCGCTCTTGACGTCGGGCGCGTTGAACTCGTCCTGCAGCGCGGTCGCGTCGGCCTGCGTCAGACTGACCGTCGCCGCGCCGCTGCCGAAGAAGCCGGGGCCGCCGCGGGCGCCGCCGGCCTGGACGAGCAAAACGTTGGAGCCGAGCGCCTGAATGCCCGCCTGGACTTGCTGCTTGGAGCCGTTGCCGACCGCCACGAGGACGATCACCGAGGCGACGCCAATCGTCATGCCGAGGATCGTCAGCCCCGAGCGCAACTTGTTGGCCATGATGCCACCGAGCGCGATCCTGAGGGTCTCGTGGAAGGTCATGCCGCCTCGACGACGTGGGCTCGGTCATCAGCGACGATCCGTCCGTCGGCCAGGCGGATGATGCGCCGCGCGCGCCGAGCGACGTCGTCCTCGTGGGTGATGAGGACGACGGTGCGCCCCGCGGCGTTGAGACGCTCGAAGATGTTCAGAACGTCGGCGGTCGAGCGCGAGTCAAGGTTGCCGGTCGGTTCGTCGGCGAGGATCAGCGAGGGGTTGGTCACGATCGCGCGTGCCACGGCGACGCGCTGCTGCTGACCGCCCGAGAGCTCCGACGGCAGGTGGTCGACACGCGCGCTCATGCCGACGGCTTGGAGTGCGGCGAGCGCACGGGCGCGGCGCTCGGCCCGTGGCAGCCCGGCGTAGCTCAGCGGCAGCTCGACGTTGGCCAGCGCGCTCGTGCGCGGGACCAAGTTGAAGGCCTGAAAGACGAACCCGATCTTGCGGTTGCGCAGGTCGGACTGCTCGTCCTCATCCATGTCGCGGACGTCGACACCGTCGAGGAGGTAGCGGCCGCTGGTGGGCAGGTCGAGGCAGCCAATCATGTTCATCAACGTGGACTTGCCCGAGCCCGACGAGCCCATGATCGCCACCAGTTCACCGGAGTGGATCTGGAGGCTGACGCCGTCGAGCGCGTGGACGGCGAGGTCGTCCGTGAGTTGGTAGGTGCGACGGACATCTTTGATGGCGATGACGGGACGACTGCTCACCGACCGCCTCCGCCCGCAAAGCCGGCTGGCGGGCCGGCGCCACCCGCAAAGCCGCCGGCGCCGCCGAACCCGGTACCGAGGCCGGTGCGCCCCGTGCGGCCGGTCAGGCCGCCGGTCCCGCTCGTCCCGCTGCCCGAGGCGTTGGCGCCGGCCGCCGCGCTGCTCGATGTCACGACCACCTGCTGGCCAGCCGACAACCCGCTGACGATCTGCGTGGTGCTGTCGCCGGCCACGCCCGTGGTGACGCGCTGCGTCGTGCGCTTGCCGTCCTTGACGACGGTGACGTTCGAGCCCTGCAACGCCTGCGTCGGCACGATGACGCCGGAGGCCTGCCCGGTGACGATCTCGGCGGTGGCGCTCATGCCCGCGCGCAGCCCCTTGGTCGTTTGTGTCAGCGCGATCGTGACCGGATAGCTGACGGCGGTCGAGGTGCCGGCCGATGACGAGGACGAGGACAGCACACCGATGTCAATCACCTTGCCGGCGACCTGCTCGCCAGATGCCGCGTTGATCGTGACCGTCGCCTGCTGGCCGACCTTGACGGAGTTGATGTCGGACTCGCTGAGGCTGACCTCGAGGTGCATGCGGCTGAGCTGGGTGAGGGTGATGAAGCCGGAGGTGCTGCTGGAAGAGGCGCCTGTCGCTGTGGCCGAGCCCGCGCCCGCGCCGCCCGACCCTGAGGCGCTACCGCTGCCCGAGCCCGAGGCGCTGGACGCGCTGCCCGATCCGGCGCTGACCTGATCGCCGACCGCGCCGTTGACCGCCGCGACCGTCGCGGCCGTGGGTGCGCGCAACGCCGTCTCGGTCAGCGCGTCTTGCGCGTTGTCCACCGCAAGCTGAGCGCTCTTGACGGCGGCGACAGCGGACGCCTCGCTCATCGTCGAGCCGGAGCCGCTCGGCGTCGTCGGGGTCCGTGTCGTCGTCGACGTGCTCGGTGTCGACGTGCTCGGCGCGGTCGTGTTCGTCGTCGTGGTCTCCGACTCGATGGCGTCGAGCGCGTCCTGGGCCGACGACAGCGTCGCCTGCGCCTCGGCGAGATCGACCTCCGCCGTCGACGAGTCGATCCGGGCCAGCAGCTGGCCGCTGGTCACATGCTGTCCAGCCTTGACGTACACCTTGGTCACCTTGCCGGTGGCGCCGAAGCTCAAGTCCATCGTGTTGGCCGGCGACAGGTTCCCGCTGCCGGAGACCGTCGACTGCACCACGCCTTTGGTGACGGTCACCGTTCGCTCGCGGGCCGCGGTGGCCGACGACTCGGGGCCGATGACGATCATCGCCGCGATCACGCCTCCGGCGGCGAGCGCGCCGAGGACGACGTTCAGCGGGGTCAGGTGACGGCGAAGCTTCCGGGACATACGACGACCAGCATGTGGTCTCGCCGTGAGCAGGCACTAAGCGCAACGTGAGGAAATACGAAGAAGCGCACTTACAGACTTCTTCGCCTGCGCTTGGCCGGCGTTTCAGTTCATGCGGCTCACTGCCAGCCCATGCCTCGTATCGCCACCTCGCTGTCCGTCCTCGCCGTCGCCGGCGCCTCGATCGCGCTCACCGCCTGCGGGAGCTCGTCTGACGGTGGAAGTGCGAGCAGCGCTTCCCGTGGACAAAGCCAGGGCGCAGCCAACCAGAGCGCGGCCTTCAAGAAGTTCCAGGACTGCCTGAAGGACAACGGCGTGACGCTGCCCGACCGCGGCCAGCGGTCAAGGGGCGGCTACGGACCACCGGCCGGCGCGCCCGGCGCCGGCGGATTTGCCGACAACCCCAAGTTCCAGGCCGCGATGAAGGCCTGCGCAAAGCTCCGACCTCAGGGTCTGCGTGGCGGCCCGGGCGCTCGCGGCCCGCAGCAGAACATCAAGGCCTTCACCCCGTATCTCACCTGCCTCAAGGATCAGGGCCTGGACATCAAGATCTCTGACGGCTTCAACGCGCTACGCGACCTCAAGCGCGACGACCCCAAGGTCCAAGCCGCACTGAAGACCTGCCAGTCGAAGATCCCGCAGCGACCGAGCGCTCAGCAGGGGACGCCGACGACCGGGACGACGTAGGCCGCCTAGCGTCCCGTCCGCAGCCGATGCAAGAACGTGTACAAGTCCCGCGCCGTCTTGCCCGGCAGCCCCGGCACCGCCTCGAGCTGCTCGCGGGTCGCCTCCAGCACCGCGTCCGGTGACCCGAAGTGGTTCAACAATGCCCGCTTGCGCCCCTCGCCGATGCCCGGCAGGTCATCCAGAACTGACACGGTCATCGCCTTGTCGCGGCGCTGGCGGTGGTGGGTGATCGCGAAGCGGTGTGCCTCGTCGCGCACGCGCTGCAGCAGCTGCAGCGCCGGCGTGTCGTGCGGCAGGACGATCGGCTCCGGACGGCCGGGCACGAAGACCTCCTCGATCCGCTTGGCCAACGACACCACGGCCACACCGCGATCCAGGAACCCCCGCAGCGCTTCAACACCCGCAGAAAGCTGTCCCTTGCCGCCGTCAATCACGATCAGATTGGGCAGCGTCGCAAACGACTCGTTGCGGTCCGGGTCGTGGGGTGAGAGGTCCTGCTGGCGCTCCCAGTTGGCCAGCCGTCGCGTCAGCACCTCGCTCATCGACGCGAAGTCGTCCGGCACGCCCTCCTCCCCACCGCGGATCGTGAAGCGCCGGTAGTCGGCCTTCTTTGGCGCGCCGCCCTCGAAGACGACCATCGACGCGACGGTGTGCGTCCCCATCAGGTTGGAGATGTCGAAGCACTCGATCCGCAGCGGCAGGGCATCGAGCCGCAGGGCCTCCTGCAGGTCATCCAGCGCCTCGACCCGCTGCTGGCGCGAGCGCTCGGCCTTCAGCCGCTCCTGGTCGAGGGCCAGGCGCGCGTTGCGCTCGGCGAGATCCAGCAGTCGCGCCTTGTCGCCGCGCTCGGCAGCACGCACCTCGACGTTGGCCCCACGCCGCTCGGTCAACAGTTCAGCCAACGGTTCGAGATCATCAACTTCAGCCTGGACGATGATCTGCGGCGGGATCACCGTCGCCTCACCGTAGTACTGCAACAAGAACTCCTGGGCGACCTCGCCGATGCCGCCCTCCTGGATGTTGTCCAGGTAGAAGGACTGGCGGTCACTCAAAACCCCGTCGCGCAGCTGGAAGACCTGGGCGTTGGCGTCGGTTCCGTCAACAGCAACCGCGACAACATCGGCGCTGCCGTGCTGATCGCTGGCCACGCGCTGCTTCTGCAACAGCGAGCGCACCGCCGCCAGCCGGTTGCGCTCCATCGCCGCCTGCTCGAACTCCTGCTTGGCCGACGCCTCTTTCATCCGCGCCTCGAGATCGCGCTCGATGTCGCGGTAACGACCGGACAAGAACGCACGCACCCCGTCGATCGACTCCATGTACTGCGCCCGATCGACGCCGTAGTCGACACATGGCGCACCGCAGCGCTTGATGTAGAAGTCCAGACAGGGAGATCCAGACCGGCGCCCCGGCTCCGCGCCCGTGCACGAGCGGTACTGAAAGACCTTGGCCAGCGTCTCGAGCGTCGAGCGCGTGCGCTTGGCGCTCGAGTACGGCCCAAAATAGAGTCGCGTCTTGCGATGGCGCTCGCGTGTGAAGTACACCCGCGGGAACGGCTCGTCCATCGAAATCGCGATGTAGGGATAGGACTTGTCGTCGCGCAACCGGATGTTGAAGCGCGGCTGGTATTGCTTGATGAAGTTCTGCTCGACCAGCAGCGCCTCGGTCTCCGAGCCGACCAGGATGAAGTCGACGCTGTCGATGAGCGTGGTCATCTGCACCGCTCCGCGCGTGACCGGATTGGAGAAGTGGCCGGCGACCCGCTTCTTCAGCGACTTGGCCTTGCCCACGTATATGACCTTGCCATTGGCATCGTGGAACAGGTAGACGCCCGGGCCGTCGGGCAGCTTGCGCCGCTGCTCGGCCAGGCGGGTCTTGCGCCCGTCGGATTGGGGAACGGAGGCCATGCCCGACCGAGGATAGGCGCGGCCGCGGCCCGACCGGCCCTACCCGGCGAGCAGTCGCGCGGCCTCGCGGAAGAACGCGGCGAGCTCGCCCACGTCGTCGGCGCCGACCGGGCGTTCGGCGCCCGTGAAGCCGGTGGCGTTCCAGAACGTCGACGGTCCGGCCGCGGCGGGCGGGGTCCAAGGAGCAACATAGGCGTAGGGCTCGTCGTGCTCGGCGTCGCCCGGCGAGACGCCGTAGGTCGCGCGGCTGCCGGCAGCCTCGGAGCCGGCCTCGATCGCGATGTCGAAGTGCTCGGGCCAGAGGATCGCCGCCGATGGGTCCTCAGCACCGTCGGCCGCGAAGGCGGCCAGCGCCTCCTCGCCGATTGCCCACGCATCGGCGAGCACCGTGGCAGCGCCGGCGCGGACCTCCACCGGGTCGTCGGGGAGCGACGTGCCGCCGACCAGCCCGACGAACAACGCGGCAGCACGCAGAGAGGTGATGCCCGTCCGCTGTTCATCGCCGCCGGCGCCCAGCCGCACCACCTCGGTCCCGCTGACCCCGACCCACGAGCTATCGGGCAGGTCCGGCGTCCCGAACCCACCGGGCCGGACCCGCAACGCGATCTCGTTCCCCGTCATCTGTACCCGCAGCGGGCTGATCACCCGCTCGGCGAGCGCATGCAGGGAGAGTCGGGTCGTGACGAGCGCAGCGTCGGGCATGGCCATCATCTTCTCCCGCCACGCAAGAGCCGTGCCAGCCAACCGCCGCCGCGCGCACCACGCTGCGCCGCGCGCCAGTCAGCCTGCGACGGCAGCCGCCCGTCTTCCCGCGCCCGCGCCACGCACGCAAGGTGCGCATGTCGCCGCCCCTCGCCCCTCCCCAACGGCCGGATCAGCACGTGCTCGCTGAACGCCGGCAGCTTGCGCGGGCAGAACGGGCAGGAGTACGTGGCGGGCTTGGTGGACTGCGCCCGCCGCAGGTCGTACCAGTTGGCTTGCACCAGACCGCGGCTCACGCGGCCAGGCTAACTCTCCTAGGCCGCGACGTCGCCCGCGCGCAGCTCGGCGCCGGCGATCATCGCCCGCGACCGACCGGTGCGCTTGGCGTCCAGGAGCGCGACGTCGGCCGCCTCCAGGAGGTCTGCCAGCTCGTGCCCGTGCGTCGGCGCCGCGGCACAGCCGAGCGAGAGGTCGATCTGCGGGCCGCTGCCCGCCTCGAAGACCTCGCCCACCTGGGCCATGATCCGCTGCGCGGCCTGCACGGCCTCCTCCAAATTCCCTGGGACCAGCACGGCGAACTCGTCGCCGCCCAGCCGTCCGGCGTGCCCGTGCACGGCGAGGATCCTGCCGATCTCGGCCAGGACGAGGTCGCCCGCGGCCATGCCGTGGCGCTCGTTGACGGCCTTGAAGTGATCGATGTCGCAGATCAGAATCGCGCCGCCGCCGTTCTCGATCAGCGCCATGCGCGTGGTCTGCAGCCAGTGGCGGCGGTTCGCCAGACCGGTGAGGTCGTCGGTCTGCGATAGCCGCTCCAGCTCGGCGACGCGCTCAGCCAAACGACCGGCCTCGCCGCGCTGGTCGGTCTGCGTGATCTGGTCGGCGAGGACGTCGAGGATGTCGGTGGTCAAGTTCAACCGATCGAGCGCGACCTCGAGCAGCGCGTGGTCGGCCTCGATGCCGCTGAGCATCCCGGCAACGTTGTTGGCCAGCTGCACACAGGCGACGTCAGCGTTCGGCGCACCGACGCCGGTCGGTCCACCGTGGTGCCAGGCGATGATCGACGCGATCTCGGCCGGCAAGCCCCAGCGCTCCGCCAGCAGTGCGCCGCACTGGGCGTGGTCGATGCCGAAGCGCTCACGCTCGGCCAGGACACGCTCGGCGCCGGCAGGGAACTCGCGCGCCAGGGCGTCGCAGGCCTCCTCGCCGAAGACCTCGGGCAGGACGAGCTTGCCGACGTCGTGCAGCAGGCCCGCGAGGTGGACGGTGTCGCCCGGGACGCGTGCCTCCTCGGCCGCACCCGCAGCGCCAATGGCCACGGAGATCGCGTGCAGGTGCAGTTGGCCGCACGAGGCGCGGCCGTTGCCCTTGGAGCGCTCCAGGAAGCGGAAGGTGGCGGCCTCCAGCGCGAGGCGGCGCAGCGCACGGCGGCCGACGAGCATGACGGCTTGGCGGATCGTCTTGGCCCGGATCGGATGCGCACGCGCCGCCGAGTTCGAGAAGCGCAGGAGGTTCGCGGCGAAGGTCGCGTCCTGCTCCAGAGCGTCGACCAGGTCGGCCGCCGTGGACTCGTCGTCATCGCAGAGCGCGATGACACGGAGCACCGTGGCGTCCAGGACCGGGAACTCGGCCAGTTGATCAATGGCGCCGGCTACGGATTGGGCAGCGACGGGGTCGATGCCTTCCTTCCAGGGCGCGCAGTCCGTTGCGTGCTTTGCCTCCATGGCTCTCTCTGGCATCGACCGGGGCCCTCCCGCGTTGAGGTGGGGATGTGGTCGCTGGACGATTGTCGGAGTAGTTTCTGCAAGATGTCCGTCGCGTTCCGAACCTGTCCGCTGTGTGAGGCGACCTGCGGGCTCGCGTTCGAGGTCGACACCGCGGCCCACACCGTCACCAAGGTCCGCGGCGACGCCGACGACGTGTTCAGCCACGGCTTCCTGTGCCCCAAGGGCGTGTCGATCAAGGAGCTGCACGACGACCCCGACCGGCTGCGCACGCCGCTGGTCAAGCAGGCCGACGGCTCGTTTACGCCCGCCTCCTGGCACGAGGCCTTCGCGCTGATCGCCGAGAAGCTGCCGGCGGTGATCGAGCGTGGTGGGCGCGACGCGGTCGCCGCCTACATCGGCAACCCGTCAGCCCATTCGCTCGCGTTCTTGCTCTACGGCAAGGTGTTGTTGAAGGCCATCGGCACCAAGAACATCTTCAGCGCGAGCACGGTCGACCAGTTCCCCAAGCAGGTCGCCTCCGCGCTGATGTTCGGCACCGGGACCACGGTCGCGATCCCTGATCTCGACCGCACCGACTACCTGCTCTGTCTCGGCGCCAACCCGCTCGCGTCCAACGGCTCGCTGATGACGGCACCGGACGCACGCGGGCGGCTGCGGGCGATTCGCAAGCGGGGCGGGCAGATTGTCGTCGTCGACCCGCGGCGCAGTCGCACGGCTCAAGAGGCCGACGAACACCTCGCGATCCGGCCGGGCACCGACGCGCTGTTGTTGATGGCCTTGCTGCACGTGGTCTTCGCCGAGGGGTTGTCGTCCTTGGGCGCGACGGAGGGCCGCATCGAAGGGCTCGACGAGGTGCGAGCGCTTGCCGCCGACTTCCCGCCCGAGGCCGTCGCGGACGCGACGGGCCTGCAAGCCGAGACGATCCGTCGGATCGCCCGCGAGTTCGCGACCGCCCCGAGCGCGGTCGCCTACGGCCGGATCGGCACGACGACCCAAGCGTTCGGCACGGTCGCCAGCTGGCTGATCGACATCCTCAACATCGTCACCGGCAACCTCGACCGCCCCGGCGGCGCGATGTTCCCGCTGCCCGCGGGTGGGCTGCCCAACACCAAAGGCGAGCCGGGCCGTGGGCGCGGGGCGATCTTCGGCCGCTGGGGCTCGCGCGTGCGCGGCCTCGGTGAGGTCTTCGGCGAGCTGCCGGTCGCCTGTCTGGCCGAGGAGATCCAGACGCCGGGCGAGGGCCAGGTCCGCGCGCTGATCACCGTCGCCGGCAACCCCTTGCTGTCGACGCCGAACTCCGACCGCCTCGCCGCCGCGATGGACGAGCTCGACTTCATGGTGTCGGTCGACATCTATCTCAACGAGACGACGCGTCACGCCGACGTGATCCTGCCGTCGCCGTCGCCGTTGGAGAAGGCGCACTTCGACTTCATCTTCCAGGGCTTCTCCGTGCGCAACTACGCCAACTGGTCGCCGGCGATCCTGGAGCGCCCCGCGGGGATGCCGGACGAGTGGGAGACGGTGCTGCGGTTGGTGGGGATCGTCACCGGCCAGGGACCAGCCGCGGACGTCGGCGCGATCGACGAGTTCGTGGCGCGGGCGGCGATCGGCCGCGAAGTCGCCGACCCGTTCTCACCGTGGCACGGCCGCGACGTCGACGAAGCGCTGGCCGAACTGGCGCCGCGAACCGGCAGCGAGCGCCTGGTCGACCTGATGCTGCGCACCGGCCCGTACGGCCTGACACTTGCTGACCTGGAGGCCAAGCCGCACGGGATCGACCTCGGCGCCTTGGCACCGCGGCTGCACGAGGTGCTGCGCACGCCGAGCGGCAAGATCGAGCTGGCGCCGCCGGTGCTGGTCGACGACGTCGCGCGCCTGCACGAGGTGCTCACCACGCCGCCGGCCGACCTCGTGCTCGTCGGCCGTCGCGACCTGCGCTCCAACAACTCCTGGATGCACAACCTCCCGCTGCTCGTGCGCGGGCCGGAGCGCTGCACGCTGCACGTCCACCCCGACGACGCGCAGCGGCTGGCGCTGATCGACGGCAGCCGGGCGACGATCCGCTCGCGCGTCGGCGAGCTCAACGTGCCGGTGCAAGTCACCGACGACATCCGGCCTGGCGTCGTCTCGCTGCCCCATGGTTGGGGGCACGACGCGGCCGGCGCCGAGATGGGCGTCGCAGGCGCGCACGCCGGCGTCAACTCCAACGTGTTGACCGACGAGGACGTGGTCGAGCCGCTGACCGGCACGGCCGTCCTCAACGGCATCCCGGTGACGGTCGAGCCGGCTCACGCCGTCGCGGCGGCAACCGAGCCCGCCACCGCGGTCGGGTAACCGCACACGGTCGGGTGCGGCCAACCACCCAAACCTCCTAATAGGGGTTTCCCCCATTTCTTCTGGATGAGCGCGCCGTCAGGGTTGGCGCTCCCCCTGCACGACCCCTCGCTCCCCAAGGAACCCCTCTCGTGACCAAGACCCAACGCTGGACGCTCGCCGTGGTCTGTGCCGCCACCGCGATGCTCATGCTCGACATCGCCGTCGTCAACACCGCGCTCTCCAAGATCGCCGGTGACCTCAAGACCGACCTGCACGGTCTGCAGTGGATCGTCGACGCCTACACGCTTGCCCTCGCCTCGACGGTGCTCACCGCCGGCGCGCTGGCCGACCGCTTCGGCCGTCGCCGCCTCTTCACCTATGGCTTGGCGCTCTTCTCCGTCGCGTCGCTGCTCTGCGCCGTGGCCGGCGACATCGCCTTCCTCAACGCCGCGCGTGCCGTCCAGGGCATCGGCGGCGCGATCATGTTCGCCGTCTCGCTCGCGCTGCTGGCCAATGCCTTCCCGACTGCCAAGGAGCGCGGTGGTGCGCTGGCCGCCTATGGCGCGACGATCGGCGCCGCGTTCGCCGTCGGCCCGCTCGTCGGCGGCGCGCTGACCAGCGGCCTGGGCTGGCGCTGGATCTTCCTCATCAACATCCCGCTCGGCCTCGCCTGCCTGGCGATCACGCGCGCCTACGTCGCGGAGTCCAAGGACGCGATCGCCCGCCGGGTGGACGTCGGCGGCCTGCTGACGCTGACCGGCGGCTTGTTCCTGCTGATCCTCGCGCTGCTGCGTGGCAACGAGCTCGGCTGGGGCAACGCCCAGATCGTCGCCGAGCTCGGTGGCGCCGGCATCCTGCTCGCCGCGTTCGTCGCGATCGAGGCCAAGATCGCCGAGCCGATGCTGCCGCTGGGCCTGTTTCGCTCCGGATCGTTCACCGGCGCGCAGGTCGGCGCGTTCGCGATCTCGGCGTCGTGGTTTGCGATCTTCTTCTACCTCACGCTCTACCTGCAGCAGGTGCTGGGGCTGTCGGCGATCGAGGCCGGCCTGGTCTACCTCCCGTCGACGATGGTGATGTTCTTCGTGGCGGGCGGCACCAGCGCGCTGGCCGAGCGCGTCTCGGGCCGGGCGATGGTGTCAGTCGGGCTCGTGCTCGTCGGCGTCGGCATGGCGATGCTGACGGTCGCGCAAGTCGACTCGTCCTGGATGATCGCGCTGCCCGGCTCGATCGTGGCGATGGTCGGCACCGGCCTGTTCAACCCCGCGATCAGCAACTTCGCGCTGAGCTCGGTCCCCGAGCATCAGAGCGGGTTGGCGGCGGGCGCCAACGACACGTTCCGCCAGGCCGGCATCGCGGTCGGCGTCGCGGCGCTCGGCGCGCTGATCCCGTCCGGCGCGATCTTCGCCGGTGGTGACCAGAGCGCGTTCGTCGGCGGGCTGCACGACGCGCTGTGGGTCTGCGCGGCGGTGTGCGTCGTCGGCGCTGCGGCGTGTTGGGCGCTGCTGCGCGACCCGGCGCCAGCGGAGGTCGTCGTCGCCGACGTCGAGCTGGTCGCCGAAGCCGCCTAATCCCCGAAGGGCGTCGTGGCGATCGTGGAGCGCTGACTAGCGGTCGCCGGTGGCGCCCGCGCCCGCAGGTTGCGGGCGCAGCACGGGCCGCTCGCCGGTGCGCTGGCGACGCGGCTCGGCCACGGGCGGGCGGGACACATTCTTGGCGGCGGTCCGGTCGCTGCTGGTGCGGCGCTGCGCCCAGCGGATCGCGGGGCGCTCAACCAAAAACCAGCTGAGCGTCGCGGCCGGCAGCGTGATCGCCAGCACGGCGAGCAGCTCACGCGTGAGCGAATCCTGTGGCCAGTGGCCGGTCATGCGCAGGCCGACGATCACGGGGAAGTGGAAGAGGTAGACGCCGTAGGAGATCGTCCCCAGCCACTTCGCCGGGCCGCGCGACAGCAGTACTGCGCGCCACGGACCGGCGACGAGGGTGGCGAGGACGAGCGCGATGCCCGCGATGCCGGGCGCGTCGCCGACGAGGTGGCGCGTGTCCACCGATCCAGCGCCGGTGGCATGCCACCACGAGTTGGCGACGAACAGCACGATGCCGGCGATCGCGAGGACGGCAGCCGGGGTCGCTCGTAATGTGCGGCGGTGCAGGAGCACCGCGGCGGTCATCCCGGCGCCGAACTCCGCGAGATGCGGCAGCAGCGAGGTGCTGAGGGTCTGCGGCCAGTGGTGGGTGTAGGCCAGGATCGTGCAGAGCAGACCGGCGGCGACGACGGTGAGCGTGAGTGCCGCCAAGCGACCCCGGTGCGGACCGAGCCGCAACGCGAGCAGACCGACGATCGGCAACGTCGCGTAGAACGACATCTCGATGCCGAGCGTCCACATCGGTGGATCGAGATGCTTGATCGTCTCCTCGAACTGGTTCTGCGCGAAGAGCAGGAAGATCGGCAGCTGGTCGGCGTCGATCTGCGACCGGTGGTCGAGATGACGCAGCAGCAGGAACGACGCGGCGAGCGCGAGCCAGTAGCCGGGCAGGATGCGCGCAGCGCGGCGGATCGCGTAGCGGGTGAGGGCGGGCCCGCGGTGCGCACCGTCGAGCGCGGCGGCGACGAACGGGCGGAAGATCAAGAAGCCCGAGAGCACGAAGAACAGCTGAACACCGAGGCGTAGCTCGCCGATCGTGAGGTCGAGGAAGTCCTTCGGCGGCCGGTGGCTGTCGCCGTAGCTGAACATCCACACGTGCAGGACCAGGACGCCGGTGGCGGCGAGCCCGCGCAGGCCGTCAAGCGCATCGAAACGGCCGCGCGGGGCGCGGTCAGATGGCGGCTCGGCCGTGGGCATGTGCGGACGGTCGGTCACAAAGCTGAGAGGCGGTGAAGAACACTGCGGGCAGACGCCGAGCGTCGTCGGGCTCTTGCGCCGCTGGTGGTACCCCTACCCAACGACGCCTCGGCTACACCCTAGCCGCCGGCCTAAAGGCTGGATACAGGCGCGGTGAACGCGGACGGGCGCAGCGGCCGGCGGCGCACCCCGGTCCTCGCGCGCAGCGGCGATCCCGTCAGTGGTACTGCCACGTGATGCCGGCGGTGTCGACCACACCGTCCTTCGCGGTCCCGGTGACCGTCACGCCGGCGGTGACGTATCCGCCCTTCTTTAGCGCAGCGCGCATCGCCTTCACCGCCGCCGCCGAGGCTTTGAGGGTGATCCTGCTGCCGGTGATCGTCGCCTTCAGCGGAAAGCTCTTGATCTGGCCGCCGGCGATGACGCCGCTGGCGGCACGCAAGGTGGCGAGGGTGCAGCTGCGCGCGCAGGTCGCCGTGATCGTGCCGAGCCGCGTAGCAGGACGCTGGGCACGATCCTTGGTCTTGGCGCGCAAGCCGACCGGTGCGGGTGGACGGCCGACGGCGGTCGCCGTGGCGGTCGTCGCACAGCCGCGCGCGGGCGCGACGCCGGCAAACCGCTGAATGCGGTTGTTGCCGCTGTCGGCGACGAGCAAGCCGCCGGCACAGTCGATCTCTAGGCCGCGCGGTTCGGCGAGCTGGCCGCCGCCGGTGCCGGGTGTCCCAAGCTGTTGGGCGATGGCGCCGTCGGCGCCCAAGCGCAACAGACGGCCGTTGTTGGCGTCGGCGACCCAGACGCCGCCGTCGCTCGTCGCCGCCAGACCGGCCGGGATCGAGGGCTCGCCGCCCACGGGGCGTGGGATCGGCCAGGTCGCCAGCAGCTTGCCGGTCGCGTCGTAGTGCGCGACGGTGCCGTCGGCCGGACGGGTCTGGTTGGGCGACGTGCCCTCCGAAGTCGCGAGCGTGCCGTCGCTCAGCTCGGCGATCGCGGTCGTGCTGCGGCCGGGCTTCTGACGGCTGCCGAGCCAGGCCGGTTTGGTCTGCCCGCTGTCCGGGACGCGGGTGAACTCACCGGTGCCCGCGACGGCCCAGGTGGTGCCTGACGGGCCGACGTCGAGGGCGGAGACCGCAGGCCCGCGATCGACGAAGGTCAGCAGATCGCTCACCGACTGATCGGCGAACGCGCGGACCGTGCCGTTCTCGACGACGCGCACCGCGCGGTCGGTGGCGAAGTCGATGCCCTGCGGCTGAGCCACGACGGCCGTCGAGTTCTGAAAGGACTTGCTCTGGGCCCAGGCGCCGGTGGCCCGACCAGCCAGGTCGAACCAGGAAATCCGCCCGTTGCCATCAGCGACCGCGACTTCGCCAAAGGCGTTGGCAGCGACGTCAGCCGGCGCGGTGATGCGCGGCCGGGCGCGGCCGTTGATCCCGATGCTGCGCACGAAGCCGCCGGTCTTCGTGAACTCCTGGACGCGGTCGTTGCCGGCGTCGGCAACCAACACATGGCCATTGGGTTGGATCGCGAGCGCGCGCGGGAAGACGAACTTGCCGTTGCCGTGGCCCTGCGTGCCCCAGGCGCGAACGCGGCGCAGGCGGCGGTCTAGCTGGACGATGCGGTGCAGATTGTTGTCGGCGACATAAGCGCCGCCGTTGGCGTCGAAGGCCACGTCATAGGGGAAGCGCAGACGGACGCCGGTCTTGGCCGAGGTCGCCTTGACGAAGCGCCCGCTGGTCGTCAGCTCGACGACACGGTGGTTGCCGTCGTCGGCCACCAGGATCCGCGAGCCCTTGACCGCAAGCCCTTGCGGCATCTTCAGCTTGCCCTTGCCGAAGATCTTGGGGCTCTTGCCGGTGAGCGTGAAGCGCTGCACGCGGTTGTTGGAGGCATCGGCGACGTAGACGTAGTTGTTGGCCACCGCGATCCCGCCGCTGGCCGACGACGCTGCGTAGCTGCCCGAGCTCGTGTGCAGCTTGCCGAGTCCGGGACCGCGGCCGCTGAAGCAACGGACTGATGCGCCGGCCGCGTCGAAGACCTGGATGAGTTGCTGGTCGGTGTCCAAGACGTAGCTGTTGCCCTTGGCGTCGACCGCGATCCCACCGATCGCCCCGAGCCGTCCACAGCCCTGGCCGCTCAACCCGAAGGACGAGACGTACCGGCCTTCACGAAAGCGCTGCACACGGCCGCTGAAGTGGTCGCCGACCAGCAGGTCTCCCCCTGGTGCGATCGCCAGCGCCTCGGGCAGCCGCAGCGCACCGGACTCGTCGCCGAAGCTGGTCGACGGCGGCGCGACAACCTCCTGCGCCAAGGCAGATCCCGCCCCCAGAGCGAGGAGCGCAGTCAACGTTACGGGCAGCAGTCGGCCGAGCATCCGCCGCACCGTATCTGCAACGCATTTGTGCCACATCAGGGACTTCCCTGGGTCGCTAGCGCAGCGGCAACGTGCGAAGCAGCGACCGCTCGATCGCGGCCGCCATCGTCGGCTCGACCGCGACCTCCTCGGCGATCTGTGGCCAGGTGGCGACGGCTTCGGTGACCTCGCGGAGGACGCGCTTGGCCGTCCCACGCTTGAGGCCGATGCGTTTCTCGACGGCGACGAGGTCCTCGACGGTGACGTGCTCCCGCTTGCCGTTGATCGTCATCTGATGGGCCTGAAGCCAGCGGTTGGTGGGGTCGCAGGCCCAGGTCACGTCGTATGCGGGCGCCAGCGACCAGCGGCCGGCGCGGTCCATCAGGAAGGCGATGTTCTTGACGTGATCATCCTGATTGCGGGCAACGACGTTGAACACCATCCGGCGATAGAGCTGATCGATCTGGGACAGCTCGATGCCGATGCGGCGCATCAACAGCATCGCCTGGTCGTAGCCGTAGACGCCGGGCATCTTGTAGCTGATGTGATCGAGGGCGCCGAGCGTCTGCATGTGCAGCTTGTCGCCGGCAGGCCGATCAAACCGGCGGGTGAGGAAGTGGCGGCGACCGTTCTCCGCCAGCAGACGGCTCTCGGTCATCTCGACGCCGGCCGCGCGGGCCATCCGCCAGTAGGCGTACTCCACGGCGCCCCACCCCTCCGGATCGACCAGGCCGTGGTCACCGGCCTTGGCGACGCCGTCGAACTTCAACAGCCAGTGCTCGAAGCCCGGCCCGGCGTCGAGCTGGCCCGAGCGCACCTGCCCAGTCTTCTCATTGAAGGCGATGATCGCCTTCGGTCGGGCGCCGCCGGCCGAGGTGCCGATCGCGAGGATCGCGCGCATCTCCTCGTCGGGATGCTCGGCCAGGTCGACGACGAAGGCCTCGCGCCGTGCCAGCACCTCGCTGGCCAGTGCAACAAGCCGGTCGACGTGCAGGTCACGGCCGGAGGCGTTGGTGGGTGCGATTGACGGTTGGAACTCCAGCCCACCCATGCCGCGCGACCCGACATAACAGAGGCGTTCGACGATGTCGAAGGAGTCGGGCGTTCGTCCCTGCGAGGCAAGCCACGCGTCGACGAGGGCGTGGCCCCAGCTGTCGGGCAGGGCGTCGGCGAGAAGTCCCGGCAGGCCGTCGAAGGCGTCGAGCGGAAGGCGGGTGAACCGATACGGCGCCGCGCGGAGTGGCATCTGAACGGGCGACAGCTCGATGCCCGACTCGGCAAATGCCGGGTCGTACTGGAACGTCGCGTAGCGGTCGTCATCGCCGATCGAGACGGCCGCCACCCGTGTCCCCCAGAGCGTGACGGTGGCCAGCATCACGTCTCATCACCCCAGCGAAACGGCTTGCCGGCGTCCTCGGCAGTAGGCCGCTGCTTCAGGCGCTGTGCCGTTGCGCGACGCCGACCCCGCCGCCGGCGCTCCCGCTCGACCTCGACGATTGGCGAGTCGAGATGCTCGGGCATGGCGGCGTCGATCTCACCCAGGAGATCGAGTGCACGCCAGAGCTTGACCATCGTCGACGATTGGACCGACTCGCCCCGCTCGACGCGGATGACGGTCGCGCGACTCACGCCCGCGATGTCGCCGAGCTCTTCCTGGCTGATGTTGCGCGCAAGGCGCAGGCGCTCCAGGCGATGGCCCAGCTCGCGGAGAACGGCGTCGTCGGTCTGAAGGTCGTCAAGATGCATCAGTTCTGCAACATAAAAGGATTTTACAGCCTTGCTGTTGCAGATTAGCGACATTGTGCTTCTGGTTGAGCGCGTGATTGCTTTGTTGCAGTCCTTTGACGTTGAGGCGCATTTCAGCATCAAAGTTGCAGTTCTGCTGCTTTGAGTCCGATCGAGCCGCCTGCTGTCACGCTACAAGCCGGACCTTCAGCCCGGCGGCGAGCCCCGCGGGGTCGCCGCTGCCGCCGAGGAGGCCGAGGATGGTCGAGACGTAGGTGATGGTCTCGGGGATCTGCGGAATGCAGCCGCAAGCCGAGACGGCGCCAGCGCCAGCGTTGTAGGCGGCCAGGGCGAGCGGGACGGAGCCGAAGCGGGCGAGGAGGTCGTGCATCAGGTGGGCCTGCGCGAGGATGGCCGCGTCGCCGTCGAACGGGTTGGTCAGGTTGTAGGCCTTGGCGGTATCGGGCATAAATTGCGCGATGCCCTGTGCCCCGGCACTGGATTGGGCGAACGGGTTGAAGTGCGACTCCTGCCAGAGCTGTGCGGCCAGCAGCGCGGCGCCGACGTTCCAGTGCTGCGCGGCGCGGGAGATAGCTGGAGCCCAGCGCTCCGGAACGAAGGACGGCAGGCCGCTGCGACCGTCACCGGGACCGAAGCCGACGCTGCGAGTGCCCGCAGCGCGTGTTAACCCGAAGTGCCACGGCTCCCAGGAGTATCGCTGCACGAAGCCGAAGCGCTTGCCGTTGGCCGCCAGCCAGCCGTACGCCGAGGCTGGTCCGAGGTCGAGCTCGGTGCCGAGCCGGTGCAACGACTGTCCCGGCGGCGCCACCCACTTCGGATCGGGGTGTGCAGCGAAGAGCGCAGCCTGCTCGGCGTTGGTGCGAAAGGCGCTGGTGATGATCAGCGCAACCCCGGCCGCGCGTGCCGTGGCGCTCATCCGGTCAAAGGCCAGGGCAACGTCGGGACGCATGCGCTTGCCTTGACGCTCCGCCAGCGGGCCGTGGTATTCCCCCGACAGGTCGCCGCCGGAGGACGGCACGGTGAACGGCGCCACCTCGGCGACCGCACGGACGGCGCGGACGACCTCCCGCCCTGCGACAGACACGGGGTCGTTGATCGTCACGGCGATGCGTGTCGGCGCCAGCGCTGCTGCATCGGGAAACGCGACGGCGATGTCACGCGCGCCGTTGCTCCGCGCGGTCATGATCGCCCCGCGGCGCGCCAGCGCAAGATAGGCCCGGCGCTCGAGATGGCGCGGGTTCGCAACACCGCGGTCTAGCTCCACGGGCTCGAAGAGCCGCGGCTGGGCAACGCGCATCGTCTCCGCACCTGCCAGCGCAGCAAGATCGGCAGCACCGCGATGCTCCTGCTGAGTGCCGAGACCAGCGGCGATCATCCCGAGCAGCGCGGCGCCCGCGACAACCGCCAGCATCACGCCGAGCATGAGCATCAGCGCTTGGCCACACTCGTCGGCGACACTCGCGGCCACCCGCATCGGCACGACGACACGGTCGTGCGCCGCTTCGCGACGTCGACGCTGCGAAGCGACGGCACGTGGCAAAGCGGCTGCGCAACCGCGTGGCGATGGCCATCCGCGATCCGACGCGTCAGTCATCGTCGCCTCGCAGGGCTGCTGCCGCGGCCTTGCGCCAAGCGGGAGCAAGCGGGAGGCCAGTGGCGGCGAGGAAGCGGCCCGTGCCCGTGCCGGCCACTGGACAGCGAAGGACAGCGGTCCCGCGACCGAGTCGAGCGGCAGCGTCGATCGCTAAGCGCTCGAGGCCCAAGAGCGAACCGGATGGCGGCACGACGACCAGACGATCGAGGTCGGCCAGCAACGGGTCGAACGCGGGCGATCGCGCGCCGGCGATTGCGAGGACGAGCGGGAGGTCACCGGCGGCGGCCAGCGCGCGCTCCGTCGCTGCGCGCGCCTCGATGTCGGAGGCCGGTAGCGCCACGGTCACGACGCGGCCGCACGCGCCGGCGGAGAGGCCACGCGCAGCGAGCCGTTGGGCGAGCTTGCGCGCCGCACGACAGGCCAGACCGGAGCGCGGTGGCTCGGCGGGCTCGGTGCCCGTCCACTGGCAGACGACGGCACAACGGGCGCGATGCGCGGCCGCCGCCGCAAGACCCAAGGCCGCGCCGACCACCGCCGCGTCGCCGGGAGCGACGAGCACGCCGAGCGTTGCCGGCAGCGTCCGCTCGGCGACGCGACGCACGGGCTGTGCGACGGGCGCATCGACGGTCACAAAGAGGTCGCGAAGACGCTCCAGCACGATCGTGCTCACGGCGCCGCGCTCGCTTGCGGGGCCGGCCCGGCATCAGCCTCGGCGGTCGTCGACAGCAGCCCCGACAGGCCGGGCAGCAGGCTCGGCGGCGTGAGGCGGACGCGCGCATGGCGGCCCGAGACGCGCACCGAGATGTGCGGATGGGCCCAGCCGGGGGCGGCTGAACGAGCTGCGGCCAATGGGTCGCCGCCTTGGAGCAGCGCCATCGCCGCCGCATCCGCAGCCGATGAGGCAGATACGCCCGCCCCGCCTGCCGCAAGGAGCTGGGCGCAAGCGAGGACGATGATCAGCAAGAGCGGGATCGCACCGAGCAGCTCGATGCTCGATTGGCCCTCGCAGCGCCGCAGGAAAAGGCGCGACCTCCGAGCGACCGCGGTGATGCAGCAGGACGGCGCATCGACGCAGTGCCGAACGAGCGTCCACACATCGCCCCTCACGACTGCGGCTCCATCCGCGCGCGCACGGTGACCGACCCGAAACGCAGGCCAGCCACAACCGGTGGCACCGCCGCACGAACCCTCACGCCGGCAGCCCCATCACGTGACAGCCGCGCGCCCGGCAATACGTGGCGCGCCGCGGCCACCGGATCACCGCCGAGCGCGGATGCCCTCGCCCCTTCGCGCGCCGCGGCACTCGCGAGCCACCACGTCTGCCCGGCCACCACCGCTTGCCAGGCCAGCAGGGCCACCAGCCCGAGCATGGGCAGCACCGCCACCAGCTCGATGGTCGCCTGCCCGTCTTCCCCGCTCCCCGCACGCGCCTTCCACATGGCGGCCAGACTGCCGCCGCGCGAGTGACAGCTCTACGCGGAGATGTGCCGAATCAGCGGAGGCTCAGTACCCGTACGCGCGGTGGTGGCGAAACACCGCGTAGCCCGCACCCAAAGCGCCCATGATGAGCACCACGAACACCAACGAGCCGAGGCCGGTCTGGGTCAGCTCCCGACGACCCGCCAAGGCAACGACAAGCGCCGCGATTGCCCCGTAGGCCAGCGCTCGGTGCTGGTCGCCCAGCGAGAAGATCGCGACGCGATTCTCGCGATAGAAGCGCACGCCGAGCAGGACGATCGTCACCGTCAGCGCGATGCCGAGCAGCGCCCAGATCAACGCCGCCGTCTCCCCCCCACCTGGGAGGAACGCGACGGCGGCGGCAACCGCCACCACGATCAGGACGTTACGAGCGTTCTTGTTCACGGCAGCGCCAAGGGTACCGGCACGACAAACGTGCGGGCCACGCCTAGGGCACGCCGCACCCAGGCTCAGCGCGCGAGCTCGGCGGCAGCGCGGTCGACTTCGACGCCGACCTCGCCGTCGAGGCGCAACGTCGCAAGCGCCGGCCCGTCGGCGGGCTCGGCCACCGCGGCCTCGGCCGCGCGCACGGCGGGCTCGCTGCCATCCACCGGCTCGGCCGCAAAGCGGTAGCCGACACCGAAGTGCGTGTGGATGTAGCGCCAGTCCGGTGACGCCTTCTCCAGCTTCTGGCGCAGCTTGCGCACAAAGACGTCCACCGAGCGGTCGCCGCGCGCCATCGCGTAGCCCCACACGCGCTGGTAGATCTCCTCGCGCTCCAGCACGCGACCTTCCGAGCCGGCCAGCAGCTCGATCAGCTCGAACTCGCGGCGCGTCAGATCGACCGATCGGCGATCGACGAACGCCTGGAAGCGGTCGGAGCGGATCTCGAGGTCGCCGGCCGCGACCGGAACGCGCTCGGCGCGTGCATCGGTGCGCCGGCGACGGCGCACGACGGCCTCGACGCGGGCGATGAGCTCCTCCGGATGGCACGGCTTGGTCAACCAGTCGTCGGCGCCCAACCGCAACCCGCGCACGCGCTGGGCGACGGTCGACTGCCCAGTGCAGACGATGACGCCAAGCCCGGGCAGCTCGGAACAGACGCGCTCCAGGTAGTCCCAGCCGGCTGGGCCGAGGATCGCGAGGTCGATGACCAGCGCGCTCAGCCTCATCGCGACGATCGTGTCGACCGGCACCGCAGAGGCCAAGGTCCGGTGCTCCCACCCGAGGCGCTCCAGACGCTTGTCCAGCACTTGGAGGAAGCCCGAGTCCGTGTCGATGACGGCGAGCTTCAGTGCTTGCGCCGACGTACCGCGTTCGATGGTCATCTCGGAACGGCAGTCTACGCAGACAACTCGACAGACGCGGTCGAAAACCGGTCCATGGTCACGACATTTTCACAACAGGAAATCCGCACAGAGCGGGTCAAACGCGCGGCGCGGGGTGCGAAGAGTCCGAAAACTCGCGAAACAGCCCCGTGACCACGAACGCCGTCTGCTCGCCGACGTCGACCGCGTTGTCGCCAATACGCTCGATCGCCCGCGCCACCATGACCATGTGCATGGCCCACTCGCGCGTGTCGGGATCGGTCCCGACGTCGATCGCCAGCTGGAAGATCTCGCGGTTGAGCAGGTTGATGCACTGGTCCTGACGCACCAGATCCTCGGCCAGCAAGACATCCCGGGTCGCAAAAGCCGTCTTGGCCTGGGTGACCTCGGTCCGCGCCGCGCGCCCCATCCGCAGGATCCGCTCCAGGACCTCCTCGCGCACCGGCGGCTCGTGGCCGGTCAGCGGAATCGTCTTGGCGATGTTCACGCACTGGTCGCCCATGCGCTCGATGTTCTTCATCACGTGCAGCATCGCCGCGACGATTCGCAGGTCGCCGGCCACCGGCGCCTGCAGCGCGAACAACGACAACAACCCTTGATGGACTTCGAGATAGCGCCCGTCGATGAGGTCGTCGTTGCCGATGACCATCGCCGCAAGCTCGACGTCCTGGTGCTCCAGCGCCTCCAGGACGCGATCGAGCTGCTGGGCGACGAGGTCCAACCCGCCGAGCCCCTGCTCCTCGACGCGCCGCAGCTCGTCGGCGAAGTGCTGCCGCGTGGTCCCCGCCATCAGCCGAACTTCCCGGTGACGTACTCCTCCGTGCGGCTGTCGGACGGGTTGGTAAAGACGTCAGCCGTCGGCGCGTGCTCGATCAGCTCACCGGCCAAGAAGAACGCCGTCGTGTCGGCCACCCGCGCGGCCTGCTGCATGTTGTGGGTGACGATGACGATCGTGAAGCGCTGTTTGAGGTCAGAGATCAGCTCCTCGATCTTCAGCGTGGCGATCGGGTCCAGGGCCGAGCAGGGCTCGTCCATGAGGATCACCTGCGGCTGCACCGCGATCGTGCGTGCGATGCAGAGCCGCTGCTGCTGACCACCGCTCAAGCCGATGCCGGGCTCGGTCAGGCGGTCCTTGACCTCCTCCCAGAGCGAAGCGCCGCGCAGTGACTGCTCGACACGCTCCTTGAGGTCGACGCCCTTGACGCCGTTGAGCTTGAGCCCCGCCGCGACGTTGTCGAAGATCGACATGGTGGGAAACGGATTCGGCTTCTGGAAGACCATGCCGATCGCGCGCCGCACGGCGACGACGTCCACCGACGAGCCGTAGATATCGTCGCTGTCGAGCAGCACCGTGCCGGTCGCCCGCGCGCCCGGGATCTCCTCGTGCATGCGGTTGAGGCAGCGCAAGACGGTGGACTTGCCCGAGCCCGACGGCCCGATCATCGCCGTCACCTTGTTGGGGGCGTAGTCGATGGACACGTCCTTGATCGCGTGGCCGCTGCCATAGAAGGCATCCAGCGCCGTCACCGAGATGCCCGGCGCAGCCTGCAGCACCTCCCTTTCCACCGCGGCGCTCGCACTCGAGACGGCGGAGCGGGTCGGCAGCGGAGCACGCGATGCGGGGGTACCGCCATCGCCGGTGTTCGGGGTGGTGCGCGGGTCGTCCGTCATGGTCTTGGTGTCCGAATCGGTCACGAGAGTCGGCTCCTGCGCGACGCGAGCCGCGCGATGAGGGTGGTGAGGAGGATGAGCGTCACAAGCGCCAGGGCCGAGCCCCACGCACGTTCGACGAGGGCGTCGTTCGGTGAGCCGACGTCCGTGTAGATCTGCACGGGCAGCGAGTTCATCCGCTCCCCCAGGTTGAAGGTGGTGCCGTTGACGATCGTCGCCGTGAAGAGCAGCGGCGCGGTCTCGCCGGCCGCGCGGGCCACGGCCAGCAGCGAGCCGGTGATCAGGCCCGGCAGCGCCGTTGGCAGCACGACGCGCATCGTCACGCGCCAGCGCGGGGTGCCGAGCGCCAGCGCCGCTTCGCGCAGGCCGTCGGGCACCAGCAGCAGCACGACCTCGGCCGAGCGGGTGACGACCGGGAGCATCAGCAGCGCCAGGGCGATCGAGCCCTTCCAGCCGGCAAACGAGCTTCCGCCCCAGCCGCCGAGCACGAGCGTCACGTAGATGAAGAGACCGAAGACGATCGAAGGCACGCCGGTCATCACGTCGACGAAGTAGCGGACCGCGGCAGCGAAGCGCCCCGTGCGCCCGTACTCCACCAGGTAGAGCCCGACGCCCCAGCCGAACGGGATCGCGATGATCGCGGCCAAGGCCACCATCTCGATCGTGCCCAGCAGGGCGCTCTTGACGCCACCCTGGTCGCCGAGGAAGTTGCCGGTTGGGTCCTTGGTGAAGAAGTCGATCGACCACGCGCCGAGCCCCTTGCTCAACAGGTAGTAGATGACGGCGACCAGCGGGATCAGCGCGATGACGGTGCCGATCGCCAGCACCGCGCGCATCACCTGGTCGGTGAGCCGCCGGCGCGGTGTGAGCTGCGCAAGCGCGGTCATACGGTCGCCCCTGGCAATGCCTTCACCTTGGTCCCTTTGTTCTCGGCCCGGCGCACCAGGCCGCGTGCCAGCGCGTTGATGAGCAAGGTCAGGATGAACAGGACCAGACCCGCGGCGATCAGCGCGCCCGCGTGAACCTTGTCGTTGGCCGCCTCGCCGAACTCATTGGCGATCACTGCCGCCAGTGTGTAGCCCTGGTCGAAGATCTGCTTGCCGATCGTCGGCGAGTTGCCGATGACCAGCGTCACCGCGATGGTCTCGCCGATCGCGCGGCCGAGGCCGAGCATCGCGGCGCCGGTGATGCCCGCCCGCGAGTAGGGCAGCACGGCCATCCGGATCATCTCCCAGCGCGTCGCGCCGAGCGCGAGCGACGCCTCCTTGAGATCCGGCGGGACCGTCGAGATGACCTCGCGGGAGATTGCCGAGACGATCGGCAGGATCATGATCGCCAGGATCAGCCCGGCGATGAAGTAGTTGGGGCCCGCGACGTTGCCGCCGACGAACGGCAGGAAGGCGAACGTGTCAGAGAACCACTGCTCGGCCGGCCGGAGCTTCGGGATCAGCACGAAGATCCCCCACAAGCCGTAGACGACCGACGGGACCGCGGCCAGCAGCTCGACGAGGATCACCAGCGGGCTGCGCACACGGCGCGGTGCGAGCTCGGTGATAAAGAGCGCGGCGGCGACGGCGACCGGCACCCCGATGACCAGCGCGATGGCGGCGGTGATGAGCGTCCCGACGACCAGCGGCCAGGCGCCGTAGATCGCCCTGGACGGGTTCCAGTCATTGGTGAACAGGAACGAGAAGACGCCCTGGTGGCTGAGCGCCGGCTCCGCCTTGTTGATGAGGAAGACGAAGAAGAACGCGATCAGCGCGAGGATGAGCGCGGCGAGGCCCATCAGGATCGCGCGAAACAGCGGGTCCGCGCGACGCGCCGACGGCGACCGCTCCAAGATGGAGCGGCCGCCGTGACGGACGTCAGGTGACGTGGTCGCCATCAGCTCCCAATCGCTGCGCCATTGCACTGCATGGCGTCAACCGCGGCCTGGTCCTTGGCCTTGAGGCTGTCGGGAATCGGGGCGTAGGACAGCTTCTTGATCGTGTCCTGGCCGGCGCCGAGCAGGTAGGCGAAGAACGTCTTCAGGCCCTTGGCCTTGTTCTCGTCCAGGCCGGCGGCGCATGGGTCGGCGTAGGTGATGGCAAACGTCTGGGAGACGATCGGGTAAGCGGTCTCGTTGGCCGCATCGATCGTCGAGACGCCCAGGTCCTCGGGCACCTCGAGGCCCTCGGCGGCGGCCGAGGTCGACTCCAGCGTCGGCGCGATGTACTTGCCGCTCTTGTTCTTGACGTCGGCGAAGGTGAAGCCGTTCTGCAAGGCGTAAGCCTGCTCGACGTAGCCGATCGATCCGTCGGACTGCTTGACCGCGGCGGCGACGCCGTCGTTGCCCTTGGCGCCCGTGCCGGTCGGCCACTTGATGTCCTTGTCAACGCCCGGGCCGTCCTTCCAGGCGGCCGAGTAGTTGGCCAGGAACTGGGTGAAGCCCTTGGTCGTGCCCGAGGAGTCCGAACGGTGGACAACCGTGATCTTCGTAGCCGGGATCTCGATGTCCGGGTTCTGGGCCTTGATCGCGGCGTCGTCCCAAGAGGTGATCTTGCCGAGGTAGATCTTGGCCAGCGTCTCGCCGTCGAGCTTGAGGCCCGACTTGACGCCGCTCAAGTTGTAGGAGGCCGTGATCGCGCCGAGCGCGAACGGGATTTGGACCGGCTCGCCCTTCTTGATCGCCGTCTTGTCCTCGTCGGCCAGCGCCGGGTCCGAGCCGGCGAAGTCGACCGTGCCGGCGGCGAACTGCGAGACGCCCGCGCCCGAGCCCACGCCCTGGTAGTTGATCGTCAGGCCCTGCTCCTTGAGATCGGCGCCGAGCTGCTGGTAGATCGGGGCCGCGAAGGTCGAGCCCGCGCCGTTGAGCGTGGCGGTGACCGACGACTTCGGCGCACCGGCCGCGGTGGCCGAGCCGGAGTCCTTGTTGTCGTCGCTGCTGCCACAGGCGGCGGCACCGGTGGCCAGGACACAGGCCGCGAAGGCGGCGAGGGGGATTCGGGGATTCACGTGCACTCCTTGATCTTGTTGTCGCGCGCAGGCTGACGCGGCAACGACCACATCCTGTTATCGCGATGTGGTCGAGTTGTGAAAGACGTGTGAAGCCTCGGGCGAGAAGCGATATCCGAAGCCCACATGGGTGTGGATGAACGCCCATGCCGGCAGCGCCGTCTCGAGCTTCACCCGCAGTTTGTGCACGTAGACGTCGATCGACCGATCGCCGTCTCGAAGCTCGCTTTCCCACACCAACGCGTACAAGACGTCGCGGGAGACGAT
This sequence comes from uncultured Conexibacteraceae bacterium, assembly GCA_963794585.1. Taxonomy (GTDB): domain Bacteria; phylum Actinomycetota; class Thermoleophilia; order Solirubrobacterales; family Solirubrobacteraceae; genus Baekduia. The sequence goes on along the minus strand of CAWCEO010000013.1, from coordinate 137,500 downwards.
CCTTCCCGCGCGTTGCACGAGGGCGACGAGCAACCCGAACTCCCGGACCGACAAGGTCAGGGCACGTCCGGCAGCGAGCACCAAGCCGTCGCGCGGGCGGATCTCCAACTCCCCCGCGTACAGCACGTCGTTTGTCTGCGCAGCCTCCATCACGGGCAGACTCCCGCGCGCGGCGACGCCCGCCGTGACCGTCCGGTAAACCCCGTGTGAACGACCTGTGAACGTCTGTGTGGACGGTCCCCAACGGAGTTAAGGTCAGGTGGGGATGGCGCTGTTTCGATCGACTGACACTGGGGTCCTCGACCTGTTCGAGGAGTCCGGCCGCAACGTGCAACGCGCAACGCTGCTGCTGCGCGACCTGATCACCGAGTATCCCGAGCGCGCCGATCTATCCCGCGACCTGCTGCTCAGCGAGCAGGAGGGCGACCGCATCACCCACGACATCATCCACCGCCTTAACGGCGGCGGCAACGGCCGGCCGCCGATGGATCCTGCTGACGGCCACATCCTGGCCACCACGCTGGATGACATCGTCGACTACGCCGAGCAGGCGGCCGACGAGCTGGCGCTCTATGCCGTCGAGGCGCCGATGGAGCAGGCGACGCTGATCGCCGACGTGCTCGTCGGCGCCGGCGAGCAGGTCGCCCAGGCACTGCGCTGCCTGCGGTCGGGCGCCGAGCTCGCGCCGCATCTCGTGGAGATCCACCGCCTGGAGAACGAGGGCGACCGACTGAGCCGCGACGCGGTCGCCTCGCTCTTTGCCAACGGGATCGACCCGATGGTCGTCATCCGCTGGAAGGACATCTTCGAGACGCTGGAGCAGAGCGTCGACGCGTGCGAGAAGGTCGCCCACGTGCTGGAGGGCATCTCGCTGAAGCGGCGTGCCAAGCGCCGGTAGGAGAGACTGGCGCCATGGGGCGTGAGATCGAGCGCAAGCTGCTGGTAGATGAGCTGCCCGACGATCTCGACACGTGGAGCGCGCAACGCTTGGAGCAAGGCTATCTGGCGATCACCGATGCAGCCGAGGTGCGGATCCGGCGCGCGGACGGCCGCGAGGCATGGTTGACCGTGAAGTCCGCGCCCGGGCTGTCACGCGTGGAAGAGGAGCTCCCGCTCGACGCCGGCGCCTTCGAACGACTCTGGCCGCTGACCGAGGGCCGGCGTGTGGTCAAGACCCGTCACACGCGCGAAGACAGGCCGGGCGTGGTCTTCGAGCTCGACGTCTACGAGGGCGCGCTTGGGGGCCTCGTCACGCTGGAGGTCGAGTTCACCTCCGAGGAGGACGCACGCGCCTGGACCCCGCCACCCTGGACGGGCCGCGACGTCACCGGCGACAAGGCCTACGCCAACCAGACCCTCGCGGTCCACGGCGCGCCTCGCTGACCTCGAACGGCGCGTCGAGGGCTAGGAGGAGAGGTCGTGGGGGACGGTGGTCTGGTCGCTGAGGGCGCGGGCGGGCGGTGGCGGGGTGCCGTTGGTGGTGGGGGTCGCCTCCGGCACCGGCGGTGGGACGACGGCGGCGCCGACGAGCGTCGACTGCGCCTGGAGCATCAGCGGCTGACCGCAGCGCCAGCAGTAGGCGGCGCCGCGGCTGTGCGGGGCGCCGCAAGCGCGGCATTGGCCGCCGACGCCGTCTTGGGCATCGGCGACGAGGCGCTCGACCTCGCCGAGCTCGGCGTCGGCGTCCTGGAGCTCGGCCGCCTTGCGCACGAGGACGTCGAGGCGGAAGTGGTCGCGGATGGCCATCTCATAGGTCAACCCGCCGAGATCCCAATGCAGGGTCGCGACCTTCTCGGCGAGCTCGTCGCGCCGGCGCAGCAGCTCGGCGTGGATGTCGGGTGTCGTGCTCATCTGGTTCCTATCCGATGCTCTCGACGTCGCTGCCACCGCCGACCGGCTTGCTCTTGTCGACCGGCGGCGCCTCACCGCCGGTGCCCAGCGTTTTGGGCAGCTTCTCGGACTTCTTGGCGTAGTCGCCGCCGGCGCTGCTGTCGAGGCTCTTGACCGCGTTGCTGGTGGCCTTGGTGTCCGACGAGGCCTTCTTCGAGGACTTGGACTTGGTGGTGTCCTTGGGCGTCGCCGCGGCAGCACCGTCGGTTGTCTGCGTTGCGGCGGGCGCAGCGGTGCTCGGGGCAGCGGCCGCCACGGGTGCCGACGCGGGGGCGGCGCTGCCAACGCTGATGACCTGCGGCGTCGCGTTGGCCGCCGAGTCGCCTTGGCCGAGACCACCGATCAGGACGCCGACGCCGAGCGCCAGCAGCAGGCACGCGACGCCGGCGACGGCCGCGGCGTTCGTGCTCATGCGTCCGAACCAGTTGCCCGGAGGCGGTACTACTGGGCCATTGGCGGGAGCCGGACTGGCTTGGACTCGCTGAGCCAAGATGTCCAAGAACGGCAGCCTTGCCTCGGCGCGGCGGGCGCCGCATTGCAGGCAGTAGCGCTGGTCAGCGGCCAAGGGCGAGCCGCAGCTGCGGCACGGCGCGTTGGGCTCGCCGAGCAATGGGCGGTTGATGTCGGTCATTTCGTCCCTCCCAAGAGGACGGTCGGTGGCGCGGTGCAGGCCAGCTCGGCCTCGTGCGGGTTGCCGATGAAGAACACGGTGAAGGTGGTGGGCTTTGGCGACTGAGCGGCTGGGGTGAGGCGCTCGACGATCGCGCGGCCGGCGGCCAGGACCTTGTCGCCCTCGCGCGCGACGCACGAGACGACCAGTCGCTTCTGCGCGATCGCGGACCTGTTGGCCACGATGCCCTTGACGTAGCTGCCGTCCTCGTCGCGCCCGGCCTTGACGTCAGACACCACGATCTTCGGCACGCCGCCGGCGCCCGCCGCGCCCTTGGCAGCGCCGACCTGCGCGGCGACCTTGCTGGCCTTGCCGGCGACCAAGATCTGGTTGTTGACCCAGTCAGCTTCTTCGCCGGCACCGAGCACCGGCAACGACGTCAACGACGGATCGAGGCCGGGCGTGTCGTTGGCATACAACTTCTTGCCCTTGGCGTCAGAGACCGTGATCGCCAGGGGTAGTGCCACCTGGGCCGGCCCGGTGTTCTTGAGCCGAACAACCGCGGCGACGCCGTTAGCATCTTGCACGATCGCCGAGTCCTCGACCTTGATCGTGGCGTTGACCTTGTCGATGGTCAAGCCCTGCTGATGGGCGACGCGGGTGCTCGCGGCCTTGGCCTTCTTGGCGCTCTTCTGGGGCGTCGTCTCAACGCCAAGGCAGCCGCCGAGGACGAGCGGAACGACTGCGAGGAGGAGGCCGCTGAGCTTGGGTGTCACCCGAACGCCCCGCGCACGTAGTCGCGCGTGCGCTGTGCCTGCGGCGCATCGAAGATCTGCTCGGCCGGGCCGTACTCGACGAGATCGCCCAGGTACATGAAGGCGACCTTGTCCCCCACGCGGCGTGCCTGCTGCATGTTGTGGGTGACGATCACGATCGCCAGATCGGTGCGCAGCTCGCCGATGAGCTGCTCGATGACGGCCGTCGAGCGCGGGTCCAGCGCCGAGCACGGCTCGTCCATCAACAAGACCTCGGGCCGTGTGGCAATCGCACGGGCGATGCAGAGCCGCTGCTGCTGGCCGCCGGAGAGGCGCAAGGCCGGCTCGTCGAGCTTGTCGGCGACCTCGTCCCAAAGACCGGCGCGCCGCAGTGCGTCCTCGACCAGCGGCTCGACCACCGACCGCCCCGGGCGCTTACGGGACTGCTCGCGCAAGGCGTAGGCCACGTTGTCGAAGATCGACATCGGGAACGGATTGGGCTGCTGGAAGACCATCGACACGCGGCGGCGTAGCGCGGTGACCTCGAGGTCGTCGACGTCGGTGCCGTCCAGCAGGATCGTGCCCGCACGCGACGCACCCGGGGTCAGCTCAGTCAGGCGGTTCAACGTGCGCAGCAGCGTCGTCTTGCCGCAGCCCGACGGACCGATGAGCGCAAGCACCTCGCCGAGGCGGATCGAAAGTGAGACCTGCTTGACCGCCTCGTTGTCGCCGTAGAACACCGACAACTCCTGCAGGGCCATGCGTTCGGCGCCGGGCTCGCCGCGCTCGTGACGCGCAGCACCGCTGGTGGCGCCATGACTGCCGGCCACGATAGTTGCCGCGGGCGCCACCGTCGGCGGTACATCCAGCATGATCTTGCGGATGGGCGGCGGCGGCCCGCCGGCCTGTGCGGGCGGGGTGCCGGTAGGCGTCGACACGTCCTTGGTCTCCTGATCGGTGATCATCGTCCTGCTCCTAGCCGGGTGCCTTCGAGCCCCGTCTTCGCCCCGCGACGCGCGATGAGGTCGACGGCGAAGTTGAGTGCCACGACCAACGCCAGCAGCACGAACGCGGCGGCGTAGGCCTTCTCGGGCGCGTTGCCCTCGCCGGCAGGCGAGTTGTTGTACACGTAGCTCGTGAGCGTTGAGCCCGTGCCCTTGAGCACATCGGCACCGGGGATCGAGCCCTCAGACTCCAACCGCAGCGTCGCACCAAGCAGGATGACGACGATCGCCGTATCGCCGGCGATACGACCCATGCCGAGCGCCGCGCCGGTCGAGATGTTCGGCCGCACGGCGGGGAGCAGCACGCGCCGGATCGTCGCGATCTTGGTCTTGCCCAGACCGTAGGAGGCCTCGCGCACGTGCCGCGGGATCGCTTGCAGCCCCTCGCGCGTGGCGCCGAAGACCATCGGCAGCGCGATCAGCGACATCATCGCGCCCGCCGTCAAGAACGAGCGGCCGAAGACCGCGCCGCCCTCGGCGGTGAAGGACATCCAGCCGAAGAGGCCGTGCTGAAAGAGCGCCAGCCCGAAGATCGCCAGCACGATGTCGGGGGTGCCGGCGACGACCTCGATGCCGGACTCGACTGCCCGCGCCAGCCCCTTCGGCCGGCCGTACTCGACGACCCAGATCGCCGCCCCGACTGCAATCGGCGTGGCGATCACGATGCCAATGATCGTCAGCAGGATCGTGCCGAGGATCGGGTCGAAGAAGCCGCCAGAAGCCGACTGGTCGACCTCGCCGCTCGGGTGTGACCAGAGCAGGCTTGGCTTGAGGTACTGCAGGCCGCGAACCGCCATGTACCCGACGATCAGCGCAGCGATGAGGCAGAGGCCCAGCCCCGCGGCCCAGCACATCACGAAGGCGATGCGGTCGCCCCAGCGCCAGTCGGCCATCGACTCGGCCTTGGGCCGCTTGCGCTGCGGGCGGCCAGAGCCGACGCCCGTGCCCGGTGCCCCGACACCGAAGCCACCGTGTGGCAGGTCGTCAAGCGTGCGGGGGTTCGTGACGGCCATCAGACGCGGACCCCGTACTTCTTCATGGGCTGCTTGGCCAAGAAGCCGGCCAGCGAGAGGAACAGGCTGGAGAAGAGCAACAACAACGCGAAGGCGTACACCGTCGAACGGACCGCGGGTGCCTGCAGGGACTCCGCATCTTCGACGATCGTCGAGGCGAGCGGGCGCAGCGGCTCGAGCAGGAACAGGCGCGGGCCGTCGAACGGGTTCGGCGAGAAGCCCACCGAGCCCGAGACCATCGACAACATGATGGCCTCGCCCAGTGCGCGGGCACAGGCCAGTACCGCGGCGGCGATGATCGCCGGCCGCGCCGCGCGGACGCTGACCGTCCACATCGCACGCCAACGATTGACGCCGAGGGCGACGGCGCCCTCCTTCCACCCGCGCGGGACGGCGTAGAGCGCGTCGACGACGAGGGCGATCATGATCGGGACGATCATCACGGTCAGGATCACGACCGAGACCAGCAGGCTGGCGCCGCTGAGCTGGACGACGAACTCCACTGACTTCTTGTCGTGCGGCGAGATGATGTGGTTGCCCACGAAGGGCACCAGTACGAGGACGCCGATCAGCCCGAAGATGACCGACGGCACCGCGGCGAGCAGCCGCACGACCGGGACGACGATCGCGCGCAGGCGGTCGGGTGCGAACTCGACGATGAAGATGGAGGCCAGCAGCGCGAAGATCAGGCCGAAGAAGACAGCCATGCCGGTGGTGAGGACGGTGCCCCAGATCAGCGGCCAGGCGCGCAGGTGATAGTCGGCAGCAGGCGCGTTGGCGCCGGCGTTGACCATCGTGCCGATCTGCTCGTCGACGTTGCCGCCGGGAAGCAGCCAGCGAAGGCCATTGTGTTGAAACGTAGGCCATGCCTCGCTGAAGACGAAGATGACCATCAGGACGATGACCAGCAGCACGGCAGACGCCAGCGCGCCGAGCGTGAGCTCGGCGCGCTGGTCCGACCACGGCTGTCGCAGCCGTTGGAGCATTACTTCAGCGGCACCCAGTGCTTGCCGACGATCGCCTGAGCCTTGGCGTTGTTCTGCACCCAGGAGATGAAGGCCGAGACGACGCCGGTGGCGCGCCCACGGGTGACGTACCAGAAGTTGCGCACGCCGCCGTACTCACCGGACTTGGCGTTGCGCAGGTTGCAGGCGACGCCGTTGTAGCCGGCGACGTTCGTGCCCGCGACGAAGTCCAGCGACACGTAGCCGATGGCGTTTGGGTTGGACTGCACCGCCTGCTGGACGAGGCCGTTGGAGGCCTTGGCCGCGATCGACGAGGTCACCGTCTTGGTGCCCATGAAGATCTTCTGGAACGCGTCCTGCGTACCGGAGGCAGCCGTACGGCCGACCAGGTCGATCGTGCCGGTCGCGGTGGCCCCGGGGACCTGGCTCCAGTCGCGGATGTCGCCAGAGAAGATCGCTTGGATCGTGGCCTGTGACAGGTTGGCCAGCTTGTTGTTCGGGTGGGTGGCGAGGCAGATCGCATCGCGAGCGATCTTGTTGAAGAAGATGCCGCCTGGATCGCTGGACTTGGGATCGCGAGACGAGGCGCCGATGGTCACACGACCGGCCGCGACATCGGCCACACCCACGTCTGAACCACCCTGAGCGAGCTTGAACTTCACCTTGCCGGGATGGGACTTCACGTAGGCCTTGGCCAACAGCGTGGTGAGCGGGGCGACCGAGGTCGAGCCGCTGAGCGTGATCACCGGGGTGGCCGAAGCCGCGGCAGGGACGACGGCGGCGAGGACGCCAACCGATGCCGCGCAGACGCCGAGTCGGCGGAGGCGGGTCGTCATATTCGGGAACTCCTTTTCGCAGATGGGGCGAGGCGGACGGCAGCCTGACCGGCGAGGCAGCGAGCCTTGTGAAGCGCTGGTGCCTTTCTCGTGAATGACCTGTGAACGCAGACTTGCCGGGCTGGCAGGAGTCACAAGGCGTTCACATAGGGCTGGTACGCGAGCACGAAACTGCCGCCTTCGATGCCGCGCAGCGCTGATGATGAGATCGGTCCCGGCCTGCCAGGACCGCGGGTCGCCGCCGCGCTGGTGCTCGGCGTGCTCGCCTTCGGCGTGGTCGTCGGCAACGCAATCGGGCCGGGCACGACGCCGGCCGGCGCGGGCGGACGACCGAATCTGACGATCCTCGTCGCAGCGCCCGCCATGTCCGCACCGGTCGCGGCGCCTGCGCCGGTGGTCACCGCGGCCCAGCCGCCGGAGGACGAAGGTGCCAGCACGGCCCTGGACGACGTGCTGGCAGGTGACGACGCCGCGCTGGACGACAGCTCGTCCGATACGGACATTGACACCACCTCCGCCGACGACACCACGGACGACTCGTCTCCCAGCGATGACACCACTGACGACGACGCCCCGGCCGACGACGGCGCGACCGACAACTCCACCGCGACGCCCGCTCCCAAGCTTCCACCCGTCAAGCACGTCTGGCTCGTCGCGCTGACCGGCTACGCCTACGACGAGTCCTTCGGCGCCGCTTCGGCCGCCCCCTACCTCTCCACCGAGCTTCGCGCCAAGGGCACGCTCCTGCCGTGGTACCACGCCGCCGGCCACGATCCGTCAGCCGGCGGCGTGGCGCTGCTCGGCGGTCAGAAGGACGCGCTCGGCCCGTTCGACGACAAGTCGGCCACACTCGCTGATCAGCTCACCGGTGCCGGGCGCACCTGGAAGGCCTATGTCGAAGGCGCGACCGCGGGCCTGAACGCCGGCGACAACCCGTGTCTGCGGCCGCCGGAGCAGCAGCCGCGCAACCCGTTCCTGCGCTTCGCCTCGATCACCGGCGCCGCCGAGTGCGGCAGCTCCATCGCCGATCTCGACCGCATCGCCCCCGACGCCGCCGACACCGACTCCGCCCCAGCGTTCTCCTACATCCTCCCTGGACCGGCGCATGACGGCTCGACCTCGCTGGCCGACGCCGACGCATGGCTCCGGGCCACGCTGCCGGCGATCCTCGACTCCAAGGCCTACAACGACGGCGGCCTCGTCGTCGTGACCTTCGACGCCGGCGCGCCCACCGACACCGAGGCCGGGGGCGGCCGTGTCGGCGCGCTGCTGCTCTCCCCCTTCGTCACAGCGGGCGGCACGGTCAACGCGCCATATGACCCCTTCTCGCTGCTCGCCTCGATCGAAGAGCTCTTCGGGCTGGAGCGCCTCGGCTACGCCAAGGAGACGACGTTGAAGCCCTTCGGGCCGAAGGTCTACGGTGCCTGGTCGCCGGCCTCCCAGGCTGGTTGAATGACCGTCGTTCACCAACCGTTCACGCCCGGGCAACCTCGCGGTCACACCGCGGACACCGGTTGGCGCGGAGGATGCCGCCACCACTCGGTCGCCCTGTTTTCCCGGGCTGACCGCCCAACCTGTACACGGAGGTCTTGAAGTTGAACGTCGCCGTCTCGCGCCTGCGGTCGCGACTGGGCATCACGCTGGTGGCGCTCGTCGCTGCCATCGCCGCCGCAGTCCTGCTGAACCACTCGGCAGCGCCCTCAGTCGCTGATCAGAACCCCAACAACACGCTCTGCAAGGGGCACATCGACAAGGGCAAGGCGGACCCGGACGATCCTGACTCCGGCACCGTGTCCTACACGTTTGCCTGCTCGCAGCCGATCACCGGCTTCTCCGTGATGCCCGACAAGGCGGTGACCGCCTTTGAGACCGAGGTCTTCGGCACTGATCCGACCACCAAGGACGTCCTGGCGACCGACGCGTTCTCGTGCAACGGCGAGCAGCCGGGCTGGGGCGTCAACTGCACCGGCACGAACGTCGGCAGCTGGCACCCGATCACCTCGTCGTTCACCATCGACGGCGACGTCTGCGCCGAGCCCCGCGTCGACGCATTGGTGCTGGTCACCTACGCATCGGTCAGCGCCGGCAAGGCCACCCAGTACATCGCCGGACCATTCGACCTCGGCCGCCCGCGCGGGTGCCCGAAGTCCGCACGCAACGGCAAGACCCGCATCCCGGCAGACACGACCGAGTCCACGACCGACCAGGTCGCACCGATCAGCTGAGGTCCCACAGCTCGCAAGACGACGGCCCGGGGATGGATCCCCGGGCCGTCGTCGTTCGTGGGCCGTGGCGCGTCAGCTCGCCGCGAGCTGGTCATAGGTGACCGCCGAGCGGTCACGGGCGCGACGCAGCACCTTCTCAACCGCGCCCACGTGACGTGGATGATCAAGGTCGGCCGGATGCAGGTCGAGCCGCAGAAGCTCGCCCGACAGCATCGCGCCGGCGCGGACCACCCGCGGTGAGCTCCAGCGCTTGAGCGCCGAGGAGGTGCCCAAGGCGAGCGCTGGTGCAGTCATCGGGGCAGCGCCCGAGGCGCGATGCAGCCGCCCGAAGCCAGCCCACCAGTCGAAGGTCGTCGCGAGCGTGGCGCGAAGCGCGTTGGTGTAGGCGTAGCCGGGCGCGACGAAGCCCCGTGGCTGGATGCCGGCAAGCTTCAACACCCGCCGGCCCGCGAGCACGGCACGGCGCGTCTCGTCACTGTCGAGGCCGATGAACTCGCCCCGCCGCCGGCCGCGGCCGGCCTGCAGCCGCCGGTGCTGGAAGCCGTGCTGGGCAACGGCATCGCCCGCCCGTGAGCGCTCGTCGAGCCATTCGGCGAGATCCGGCCGGCGGTCGTGGAACGGATGCAGATCCGGTGCCGGGATGACCAGCAACGTGACGCGGTCGACACCGAGGTCGTCGAGCCAGTCACGGATCAGCGCACAGCGCTCGAAGGTCGCAGGCTCGACATCGTGTAACGACACAGCGATGGTCCCGCCATCACCGCCGCGGACCATCGCTAGCCCACCAGATCCCGCAGCGCAGCGGTCTCGGCGGCAAACGCGCGCTGCCAGCCGTAACGCCAGGCGATCATCGCGGCCGCTTGCGAGTCCGACGGCGCAGCGCGTGCCGCCGCGATCGCGCGGTCCATCTCCGCCGGGTCGCCCGGGACGAAGCCGTGGCCCAGCGTGCCGATCGCATGCAACGCGGGCGCCGTCGAGCACGCGGCGACCGGCGTGCCGCAGGCGGCAGCCTCCAGGGCCACGAGCCCGAAGGTCTCGTGCTCGCCCGGCATCACGACGCAGCGGGCGCTCGCGTAGCGGTGCGCGAGCCGGACGCGGTCACGGGCGTGTGGCCGGAAGCTCACGCGCGACGACAACCCCAACTTGCTGGCGCGGGTGCGCAGCGTCTCCTCCAGCGGCCCGCTGCCGACGATCCGCAGCGGCCACGGATCCTCGCTGCGCGCTGCCGCCTCCAAGAGCTCCAGGAGGGGCGGGCGGGAGCCGATTACCCGCGAGAGCCGACCGACATACAGCACATGGTCACCGCGACGCACTTCCGGCCGCGGGCGGAACGTCTCATGAACACCGAGGCGCAGCGGCATCGTGGCCAGCCGACCGAAGTCGGCCATCGTGTCGACGTTGGACATCACGGCATCCACGTGGCGGCCCGACCGGCGCAGCCAGCGACGCAGCAGCGGCGCGTAGACGCGCGACGGACCCGGCAATGATGCCGCCTCCAGGTTGCTGGTGCCGTGGTGGACGGCGACGGTGCGGGCACCGATCTCGCGCGCGCAGGTGATGACGTCGACCGGCCACCAGAACGGGTCGTGCAGCAAGACGACGTCCGGACGCAGGGCGCGCAACGTCTCCTTCACTGCCCCGGCACCGAGCGGGATGCGGTAACCGTTGGCGGCCACGACGCGCAGCGACGGCAATTCGTGGCGGCCGTGGTCGTGGCGCTCGCGCGCGCCGGGAACGAGCACATGGTGCTCGATCTCGCCCGTGCGCACCGCGTGGTCGGACTTGGCGTCCAGGTAGGTCCGGATGCCACCGGATCGCTCGCCATAGAAGAGCGCGATGTCGGCGACGCGCAGCGGCGTCTCGGGCACGGCGCGCAAGCGCGAGCGCTTGGCCGCGCCGCCCTCGAGGACCGCCAACTCAGGCGACACGACGCGCCTCCGCGGCGACGTCGTCGCCCAGCGCGCGCCGGTAGCCGTCGGCCAACCGCTCGAGCGCGCGGTCCCAGGTTCGCTCGGCCACGGCGTGGCGCGCCGCGCCGGCCAGCCGCGCCCGCGCGTCCGGATCGCTGGCCAGCGCCACCACCGCATCGGCCAGTGCCGTCGCGTCGGCAGGCACCAGCAGCCCGGTCTCGCCGTCGACGACGATCGAGCACGGTCCGCCTTCGGCGACCGCGACGACCGGCAGCCCGGAGGCCTGCGCTTCGAGGAGCACCTGACCGAACGTGTCCGTCCGGCTAGCGAAGAGAAAGAGATCGGCGCTCGCATACGCATCGGCCAGCGCATCGCCTTCCAACCACCCCAAGAACGTCGCGTGGTCGCCCAACCGCGCGCGCAGCAGCTCTTCCTCGGGACCGCCGCCGGCCAGGACGAGATGCAGGCGCGGGTCGCGCTCGCGGGCCGCCAGGAACGCGTCGGCCAGCAGGTCGGCGCCTTTCTCCCGCGTCAGCCGCCCGGCGTAGAGCACGTTGATCCCGTCGCCGAATGCGCTAGGCACGCGCCGGTCGGGCGAGAAGCGCGCGAGGTCCACCCCGCGGTCCCAGCGACCGACGCGGTCGGCGGTAATCCCCAGCCCGCCGAGCACCGCGTCGCTCGCCTCGCTCGGCGAGAGGACAACCGAGCACTGTGAGTAGAACATCGCCATCGCGCCCTGGGCGACGGCCTCCAGCCCCGGATCGGCCGAGCGCAGGCCGGCGTAGGCGGCCAACTCGGTGTGGTAGCTGCCGAGCACGGGCAGGTCCATGACGCGGGCGGTCAGCAGCGCGGCGACGCCGGCCGGCCCGGGCGTGCAGAGGTGGACGAGGTCGTAGCGGCCCTCGGCCAGCGCCTCGACGATCGTCGGCAGCGACGGCACCCCGACCTTGAGCCCCGCGTAAAACGGGATCTCGATCTCAGCGACGGCACCCAGGCGCCGGTCGGCGATCGCATCGGTGGAGACGACCTCGACCTCAAAACCGGGCACGCCGCGATGGCGCAGCTCCTGCAGCGTGTGCGTCACGCCGTGCATCCCGCCGACGCCATCGGCAACCAGCGCGACGCGGCGCGGCTCGCCGATGCCATCCCGCCCACCCGCCAACTTGGACTTCTCCTTGCCCAGGAAGGCCGCGGCCGGCGCGTAAGGGATCGCCGCGACGCAGGCGTCAAAGAGCTGCGTGACGCCCACCGCCAGACCGGCCGCGCCCTGCGCACCAACGCCTGCCACGATGTCGTCGACCGCGCGCGCGAGCTTGCGCTCGTGTGCCCGCCGCGCCCGCCGGAAGAGGTCGCGGTGGCGGAACTCGTCGTCCTGCATCGCCGCCAGCAGGTCGGCCGAGTCCAAGTGCCCCAACTCGACCGCGTCCAGCCAGGCGCGCAAGAGCGCCCGGGCATCCTGCGGCGCAAGGTCGGCCGGGCGGGAGGGACCGGGTCCGCGGCGCGCCTCCCCCTCGCTCATGACCCGCTCGACCATCCGCAGGACGGTCGCCGGGTCCAACCGGTCCTCGACGCCGCCACGGTCCAGCGAGCGCACCGCCAGCGCCATCGCGGCGTGCGCCCACTTCGCCGCGCTGCCTTGGTCGCCGCCCGCGTGAGCCCGGCCCGCGCGGATGTGCGACAGGAACTCGGCAGGCGTTTCGGCGCGCGGCGTCTCGGTCCACGTGCGGCCGATGTCGACCCCCGCGTGATCGTCCGAGCCACCCACGCCGGTGCCGCCGTGCGTCTCGACATAGACGAACGCCGGCAAGTTCAGTTCCTTGGCCCGCGCCCCGTTGCGCACCTCCCAGGCGCCGAAGAGCTGGGCGAGCCGCCGGCGATGACGCGGCGTCAGCGGCGCCTCGACGGCGTAGAAGGGATGCGCCAGCGCGCAGGTGATGTCGTGCTCGTGCAGGTACTCGGCGACCGACTCGACGCAGTTGCTGATCGCCTGCAGGTCGGCGAACTGCATCGGCGTGATGCCAAGACACAGCACATGGACCGCCTGGGGCTCCTCACGAAACCAGCAGGTCAACTCCACCGAAATGAAGACGCGCGGATCGTCGGCGATCTCCAGAACGCCGTCGATCGTGTCGTGATCGGTGATCGTCACGAAGTCCATGCCACGCGCCAGCGCGAGCTCCAGAACCTCCTGCGGCGGCGTTGCGCACTCGGGCAACCCCAATGCACGCTGAACGCCGAGCCTTGAACGCTGCGAGGCGGTCGAATGACAATGCAGGTCGGCTCGCATGACCACAACATTCGCCTGCTCACAGCCGCTTTCTGTGAACGCTCGGCCAAGATCATGTGACCGCGGCGTGAACGGCAGTCAGCGGTCAGACAGCAAGGCCTATGCCATTCCGGCAAATCGCGCTGGTGACCGCTTGACGCGGTCCTGCCGCTATGCCAACGCGCGGGTGGCGACGTCGGCCACGGCGCGGACCCTGGCCGCAAAACCGGGAAGTGCGTCGAGCGTGATCGCCTGCGGTCCGTCACAGCGGGCGTTGCGCGGGTCCGGGTGGCACTCGACGATCAGGCCATCAGCGCCGCTGGCGGCGGCGGCCAGCGCAAGCGGCTCGACGAGCGCGCGACGGCCGGCCGCGTGCGACGGGTCAACGATCACCGGCAGGTGGGTGTGCTCCTTGAGCACGGTGACCGCAGCGAGATCGAGGCAGGAGCGCGCGGGCGTCGCCTTGGCGTGGACGCCGCGCTCGCAGAGGATCACGCTCTGGTTGCCCTCAGTCAGGATGTACTCGGCGGCGAGCAGGAAGTCGTCGATCGAAGCGCCCATGCCACGCTTGAGCAGCACAGGCAGGCCGGCACGGCCGATCTCGGTCAGCAGTGGGAAGTGCTGCATGTTGCGGGCGCCGATCTGGATGCAGTCGGCGTACTGCACGACGGTTTCGACGTCGCGCAGGTCGGTGAGCTCGGTGACGATCGGCAGGCCGGTCTCCTCGCGGGCGTCCGCCAGGATCTTCAGGCCGTCGACACCGAGGCCCTGGAAGGCATAGGGGCTGGTCCGCGGCTTGAACGCACCGCCGCGCAGGAGATCGGCACCTGCTTCGGCGCAGGCGCGTGCGGCGGTCAGCGTCTGGTCGACGGACTCGACCGCGCAAGGCCCGAGGATCAGCCGGAAGTCGGGGTCGGGACCGCCGAAGGCGACACCCGCGACCTCGACCGCATGGGCTTGGTCGCCGTGGCGGTGCTTGTGGGCGAGCTTGTAGGGCGAGGAGACAGGGACGACGCGGTCGACACCGGGATCGGCGTCGAGCTCAAGACTGGTGATGTGATCGCGATCGGCGTCGATGACGCCGATGACCGTCTGCTCGGCACCGATCACGCGCTGGGCCCCGGCACCGGTCGCAAGGATCCGCTCGGTGACGGCATCGATCTCGGCGGAGGTGGCGTCAGGATGGAAGATGACGAGCATGTGGTCGCAACCGTGCCACATCCGCGGCATCGGCGGCTACCCAACCCGCCGCTTTGGCAGGGCGCTTGCCTACCATCAAGCCCATGACGACGAGGGCACAGTTCAATGCCGACGAGTGGGCCGTGGTCACGACCGCGCCCGTGCTCGCCGGAACGCTCGTGATCGCCGCCGACCGCGGCGGCTCTGTGCGCGAGTCGCTGGCGATGTCGCAGTCCTACGCGGCAGCGCGCTCCCAGGAGCCGGGCGAGTTGCTTGCGGCGATCCTCGCCACACCGCCGTCGATGGGCCCTGCCAACGCGCCGAAGACGCCCGAGGCGCTTCAGCAGCTCGTGCCGGCCGAGCTGCGCCGCGCCCTGCGGATCCTGGAGCGCCTAGCCACCGACGACGAGATCGTGGCCTACAAGCGGTTCGTCTACGGGCTGGCCGAGGCCGTCGCCCGCGCCCACAAAGAGGGCGGCTTCCTCGGCATCGGCGGCAAGGAGATCAGCCCGGCCGAGCAGGCAGCGCTCGACCAGATCGCGGCGATCTTCGACGAGCCAGTGCCGATCCAGGACTAAGCCGCGACCGGCGCAGCCGGCGCCGCCGCGCGTTGCAGGAGCGCGGCGGCGCCGGTGGCCAGCACCGCCGGCACCACGCCGTGGGAGCGCTCCACCTCGAGCATGAGGGGTGCGTGGTGGTCGGCCAACAGCGGGCCGAGGCGATCCCAAGGCAGGCAGCCCACACCGGGCGGCAGGTGGAGATCGAGCTTGAGCGGGTCGACCCCGGGTGCCCCGAGGTCGTGGCGCCGAGCGCCAAGGTTGTCGTGGACGTGGAAGAGCACTACATCGTCCAGCACCGCCCGGACCGCGCGCTCGGCGCCGTCACCGCGCAGGCTGGCGCTCAGATGTGCGTGGCCGACGTCGAGCAGCATCCCCATCGCCGGCGAGTCGAGCCGGCGGACGAGGTCACGCACCGCGATCGGGTCGTGGCAGATTCGCGGCGGCGCCGGTGTCGGGTAGACCGGCGCGAGGTTCTCGATCGCGATGGTCAGCCCGAGGTCCTCGGCGCGCGCGGCGAAGCGCCGCAGCGACTGCTCCTCGGTAGCGGCGCGTCGACGGGCGGGGGCCGAGTCGCCGACCGGGAACGCCAAGCCGTGGTAGACGACCAGCTGGGCACCTGCCTCCACCGCGTAATCCATCAACCCGTCGAAGGCCCGGTCGTGCTCGATAGTCCCAACGCTGAGATCGTCGGGGCCGTGGAGAAGGAGCCGCAAGCCGTGTGGCGCGAGAGCCGCCCGCAGGCCACGTGCGTGGCTGCGGCAGCGCTCCCGGTCGGCGAGCATGGGGCGCGGCGGGGTGTGGATCTGCACCCACGAGAACCCCGACGACTCATACGAGTCGAGGAGCGGGGCCGTGGGCCACTGATCACGATGGACGTTGAGGCCGAGGCGGGTGCCGAGCTCGATCGTCACGGCCACTATGGTGCCCTGGCCGCGGCCGCCCCTTGTGACGGCCCGGTGATGGAGCAGTGAAGAGCCGGTGAAGCCCGCGACAAACGCCCCGTCGGTCAGCGCAGCCGGACGCGCCCAACCGAGCGCGCTCCGGCAACGGCGGGGCGGGCGACGGAGACGACGACCCACGGGCGGCTCACGGCCTGCCCATCGTTGATGCCGGATGGGCGGCGGACCGTCGCCGTCACCTCCACCGTGGCGCCCGAGACCGCTACCGTCGAGACCCGCGCACGGTAGCCGGTACTCGCCCGCTCATCGGCGAGGACGACGATCGCGGCGCGGCGTGTGAAGTCCAGGCGCCGGACGCGATCGACGGCGCCGGCGATCCCCCACCGGCGCAACAGCGAGATGGCGCCTGAGGCGGAGCGGAGGATCCGTGCCTGCGGTCGAGCCGGCAGCTCACCGCCAGGCGTCGCGGCAACCCGTCCGGCACCGACCTCCTCAAACGGGATCGCCCCTGCGGCAACGCGCGCCGGCGGCGGCGTGGCTATGGCCGTCGGTCCCGCGGCCAGAGAGAAGAGCACAGCGATGAGCGCTGCCGAGCCTGGCCGATCGGAGAGTCTTACCGCAATGCTTCCCACAGCGTTCTCCTTACGTGGAAGAGTGGCGCGCACTGCCGCCCATGTCGTCCTCGGGGTGTTATCGCTGCAAGCGTACGTCCCCGAGCGGCGGCTCGGACGGCTCGTGTCAGAGTCTGAGGAGCCTCACGATGCACGTCCGCACGCGTACGGTCGCCACGGTGACCGCCACCATCGCCTGTACCTTCGCTGCCGCCAGCGCCGGTGCAGATGCGCCGACGCCCGCCGGCAAGGGCGCCGT
Source organism: uncultured Conexibacteraceae bacterium (assembly GCA_963794585.1). GTDB lineage: Bacteria > Actinomycetota > Thermoleophilia > Solirubrobacterales > Solirubrobacteraceae > Baekduia. The sequence continues at coordinate 120,518 of CAWCEO010000013.1, read as the reverse complement.
GGCCGTCCCGAGCTCGATCGCCGGTGCCATTACCATGGGCAAGGTCGACGCCGTGATCGCGACCCGCGTCGCTGCCGACAAGCCCACCGAGGCAATCGTCACGGTGCGCTACGCCGACGCGCTCCCCAAGGGCCAAGGGACCGCCTCAGTCAGAGCGCTGTCGACCAGAGCCGCGATCTTCGACCGGCGCAAGGACGCGGTCCTCGCCGCGACAGGGGTCGACCGACTTCGTGGCTACAGCGCGCTGCCGGTCGTCGCGGTCAAGATCAGCTCGCCCGCCGAGCTGCAGCGTCTCGCGACCTCACCGGACGTCGTCGCCGTGCAGCCCAACGCACGCAACACCACCAACTTGGAGCAGAGCTTGCCGCTGATCCGTCAGCCACAGGTAGCGGCGGCTGACCACAAAGGCGCGGGCACCGCGGTGGCGGTGATCGACACGGGCGTCGACTATCAACGCGCCGCCTTCGGCTCGTGCACCGCCCCCGACAGCGCCGGGTGCGCCGTCGCCTACGCCCAGGACTTCGCGCCCGACGACGGGTCCCGCGACGACGACGGCCACGGCACGAACGTCGCGGGCATCGTCCATGGCGTGGCGCCGAGCACGCGGCTCCTTGCGCTCGACGTCTTTGACGGCGGCGGCGCCAGCGACGCGGACATCTTCGCTGCCATCAACTGGACGATCGAGCATCAGGAGACCTACAACGTCAAGGCCATGAACCTGAGCCTAGGCCAGGACGACCGCAACACGGAGGCCTGCTCGGCATCGTCCTACGCCGCCTCGTTCGCGATGGCGCGCCTGGCCGGGATCCTGCCGGTCGTGGCGGCCGGCAACCACGCATACGTCAACGGGGGCTACGCCGACGGCGTCTCAAGCCCCGCATGCGCGGACGGTGCCGCGGCCATCGGCGCGGTCTACGACGACAACATCGGCTTCGCAGGCTGGGGCAGCGACCCCTACACGTGTGACGACCCGTCGACGCGCGCCGACCAGATCACGTGCTTCTCACAGTCCGGTCGTCTGCTCGCGCTCCTAGCGCCGGGCTCGAGCATCACCGCCGCGGGCATCACGGAGAGCGGCACCTCGCAGGCCACGCCGCACGTCGCGGGCGCGGCGGCAGTCCTCGGCGAGGTCAACCCGAGTGCCTCGCCGGCGAAGATCCTCAGTGCCTTGAAGTCCTCCGGACCGGCGATCGCCGACGGCCGCAGCGGCATCACCCGGCACCGGCTTGACCTCCCCGACGCTGTCGCCGCCGTCCAGCGCCCGGACGCCGTTGTCCGTGACCCCTCCTGTGGCACAAACGTGCTCGCGGCCAACGACGACGGCTCGACCGCGGCGATCCCGCTGCCGTTCGTCGTCAACTTCTTCGGGACCCAGTACGGCGAGGCGTACGTCAACAACAACGGCAACGTCACGTTCGACCAGCGGATGAGCACCTACACCCCGTTCTCGATCACCGCGACCGTGCCGCCGATCATCGCGCCATTCTTCGCCGACGTCGATACGCGGGCCTCGGGCTCGGCGCTGGTCACGTGGGGGACGACCACCTTCGGCGGCCGTCCGGCCCTTTGCGTCAACTGGGTCGACGTCGGCTACTTCGCCGGGCACGCTGACAAGACCAACAGCTTCCAGCTCCTGCTCGTCGACCACTCCAACGTCGGCGCGGGCGACTTCGACATCATCATGAACTACGACCGCGTCGATTGGGAGACGGGCGATGCGTCCGGCGGCATCGCGGGGTTCGGCGGCGTCCCGGTGGGTGCGGGATACTCGGCCGGCGACGGGGACGCGGCGCACTTCTACGAGTTCCCCGGCTCGCTGACCGGGAGCGGCCTGCTTGACAGCAACGACCAGGGCCTGACGAGCAGCGCGCGTGGCTCGCAGCAGCCTGGGCGCTACCTGTTCCCGATTCGCAACGGCCTGGCCCCCGGCAACGCGCTCTTGGAGGGTGACGTCACAGGTCCCGGCGCCGCGTCCCTGGCCGACGCACCGGTGCAAGCCTGCCAGAGCAGCGGTCAATGCGTGACGACCCGAACGGGCCCCAGCGGCCACTACTCGCTGTCGGCGCTCTCGCCGGGCACCTACGACGTGCGGGCCTTCCCTCCGGCAGGCTCGTCGCTGATCGCGCCACCAGCCCAGACGGTGCAGCTCGTCGACGCGGGAACCGCCACCGCCAACTTCCAGCTCACCGGCCCCACCGGCCCGCCGTCGGGCACGACGATCACCGATCGCGGGACCACCGGCGATGGGATTCCAGTGCTCAACTGGCATGACCAACTGGCGCTCGAGACAACGGCGTGCGCGGGCGGCAGCGTCTCCTACAGCATCGCGCTCGGTGCAACGACGCTGCGGTCAGGAACGATGGTGGAGGGGCCCGCCGGGCACTACACCGCATCGGTCGCGCCGCTCTACCCCACCACGGGCAACGCGGTGACGACGATCACCAGCACCTGTCCGAATCCGGGCGACGACCACGTCACGCAGTTCGACATCTACATCGACCCGTCGGGCCGCGTGGTGGACACGCACGGCCGCCTGTTGCCCGGGGCCACGGTGACGCTGCTGCGGTCCGACGTCGTGGACGGGCCGTTCGTCGCCGTCGAGGATGGCAGCGCCGTGATGTCGCCAGCCAACCGGCACAACCCGGACACCACGGGCGCCGACGGCACGTTCGGCTGGGACGTCATCGCGGGGTACTACCGCGTGCAGGCGACCGCGGCCGGGTGCACGCCGGGAGAGAGCGAGGTACTGACGATCCCGCCGCCGGCCACCGATCTGACGGTGACCCTCGACTGTCCCTACCACGCGGTGGCGGTCACCCGGACGGGCACGGGCACCGGGACGGTGACGAGTGCCCCTGCAGGGCTCGACTGCGGCGCCACGTGCCGGCTGGAGCGTCCAGAAGGCGAGACCGTGACGCTGCAGGCCGCGGCCGGGACCGGCTCGAGCTTCACGGGCTGGGGCGGAGCGTGCGCCGGCACGGAGCCGACCTGCACGGTGACGCTGACCCAGGACCGGGCGGTGACGGCGACGTTCACGGCGCCCCATGGTGATCCTCCGCCCGCACCGCACAACGACGGTGGGCGCGGACCCCAGGCGCCGGTGACCGGCAGCAGCGGCAAGCCGGTCCACAAGGCCACCCGCTGCGTCGTGCCAAAGCTCGCGGGCAAGAAGCTCGCCGCCGCACGCAAGGCCTTGAAGAAGGCCAGCTGCCGCGCGGGCAAGACCAAGCGCGTCAGCTCGCGCAAGGTCAGGTCCGGGCGGGTCGTGCGCTCGGGCACCAAGGCCGGCACATCGCTGCCGGCCAACGCGAAGGTGAACCTGGTGATCAGCCGCGGACGCCCGCACAAGCGCTGAGCGAGGCTAGGTGCCCGTCTTCTCGAGGTGCTCCTCGAGCGCAGCGTAGGCGTCGTCGACCGCGCGCTTGGCGGCCGTGTGGCGCGCGGTGCTCTTGGCCGACTCGTACTGCGACGCCCAGGCCTCGGGCGCGGCGAGCTCCTCTTCCAGCGCGACGAGCGCCGCCTCGGCCGCCTCGATCGCCGACTCGAGCTTGGCGGTCTGACGAGTGGCGTTCTTGGACACCTTCGGCACGACCGCGATCGCGGGCCCGCCGTTGCTGTTGTTCTCGGCCTTCGCCTTCGCTTTGGTCGCGATCGGGACGGGCGCAGGCTTGGCCTTCGCCTTGGCCGGTAGCGGCCCCATCGGGTCCTCGCCCAGCGCACGGCGCTCGTCGCGGATGCGCGCGTACTCGACCCAGCCGCCGAGGTAGGTTCGCAGCCGCTGGTGCTCCAGGGCGACGGTCCGCGAGCCGACGGCCTCCAGCAGCGCGCGATCGTGGGTGACGAGCAGCAGCGCGCCTTCAAAGCTCTTCAGCGCGTCTTCCAGTGCCTCGCGCGACTCCAAGTCCAGATGGTTGGTCGGCTCGTCGAGGATCAGGACGTTGGCGCCTTGGCTCAGCAGAATCGCGAGCGCGAGCCGCTTGCGCTCGCCGCCGCTCAGGCCGTCCAGCGGCTTCTCCGCCTCGTCGCCGCTGAACAAGAAGCGGCCGAGCAGCGCGCGCGTCTGGCCCGGATTCAGGCCCGTGCGCTTGCCCGCCGCCTCGGCGACGGTCCGCGCCGTCCCCAGCCCCTCCAGTTCGGAGTCGTGCTGGCTCAAGTACCCCACCTTGAGGTTGTGACCGGTGCGCAGCTTGCCGCCGTCCAGCGGCCTCTTGCCGGCCAGCGCCTCGATCAGCGTCGTCTTGCCGGTGCCGTTGGGGCCGACGAGCGAGACGTGCTCGCCGCGCTCCAGCCACAACTCGGCGTCCTCGAGCAGAAGCTTGCGCTTGGGCTCCTCGCCGACCTCGAGCTTGCCGTCCTCGAGCTCGAAGATCACGCGGCCGGTGCGCTCGGGCTTGGAGAACTGGAAGCCCAGCTCGCGCGTGTCGCGTGGGTCACGGCTGATCTTCTCGATCTTGTCCAGCGCCTTGACGCGCGATTGGGCCTGCTTGGCCTTGGACGCCTTCGCGCGGAAGCGCTCGATGAAGCCTTCCATGCGCGCGATCTCGGCCTGCTGCTTCTCGATCGCCTTGCCCAGCGCCAGCTCGCGCGCGGCCTGCTCCTTGCGCCAGTTGTGCCAGGTGCCCTTGAAGAACCGCGAGCGCCCGGCCTCCAATTCCAGCACCGCGGTGCCGACGGCCTCCAGGAACCAGCGGTCGTGGGCGACCAGCACGATCGCGCAGTCCAGCGAGACGAGCGTCTGCTCCAGCCACTCCAGCGACTCGATGTCGAGGTGGTTGGTCGGCTCGTCCAACAACAACAGGTCGGCCTCGACGGCGAGCGCGCGCGCCAGCGAGGCACGTGTGAGCTGGCCGCCGGAGAAGGTGTCCAACTTGCGCGTGAGCGCGTCGTCGGTGAAGCCCAGGCCGTGGAGGTAGTTGTTGCCGCGCTCGCGCCAGCCGTAGCCGCCGGCGGCCTCGAAGCGCGCGTAGACGTCGGCGTAGCGGTTCATCACCGTCTCGTCGCCCTCGGCCATCGCGATCTCGAGGCGACCGAGCTCCTCTTCGAGCGCCAGCTGCACTTTGCACGCCGAGAGCACATAGTCATGCAGCGTGATGTCGCGGTCACGTGGCGGACGCTGGTCGTGCAGCGCGACGCGAACGCCCTTCTGGAAGACGAGCTCGCCGCCATCGATCCCGGTCTCGCCCGACAGCATCCGCAGCAGCGTCGTCTTCCCGGCGCCGTTGCGCCCGGCGATGGTTAGCCGGTCGCGGCGCTCCAGCTTGAACGAGACGCCCGACATGAGCGGGTTCCCGGCCATGTCCTTGGAGAGGTCGGATGCGATAGCGACAGCCACGCCCCCATGGTAGGTCTGCGCGCGTCAGCGGCGCACGCCGCCGTAGGGCAGCCCGCCGCCGGTGCGCTGAAACTCCACGATCTCGCCGTTCTCGCGCGCCACGCGCGCGGCGGTGTCCTCGTAGTCGCGAAAGAGCTGCTTGAGGTGGCGCAGGCCGTCGACCGGATGGGCCGCGAGCTCGCCGGCCAGCGCGATCGCCGCCGCCTCGGCCTCGGCAGCCGGGGCGCGACGGGCCAGGAGGCCGAGCGCGTCGGCCTCGGTGTCACCAACGGTACGGCCGGTGAAGATCAGCTCGCGCGCCTTCGAGAGACCGACGAGCGGCACGAGCCGCGCGGGCCCGACCGGCACCCCGAGCCGCGCCCCAGGGAAGACGAGCTTGAGGTTGTCGCCACCGACGCGTAGATCGCAGCCGCAGGCGAGCTCGGCGCCCGCGCCGACGACGTTGCCGACGCAGACCGCGATCGTCGGGGCCGGGAACGCCTCGATCGCGGTGTAGAGCGCGGCGAACAGCTCCATCCGGGCGACGCCGCCGGCAGGGTCGAGCTCCTCGGCGACATCGGCGCCCGCGCAGAGCGCGCGCTCGTTGGTGGTCGAGATCACGAGCACGCGCAGCGACGCGTCGGCGGCCAGCTCGGTCAGCGCTTCGGCCAGCTCTGTGAGCGTCGCGCTGTCCATCGCGTTGCGCACCTCCGGGCGGTCCAGCCGCAGGACCTCAATGCCATCGTCAAGCCGCTCGCGCGTAAGTGCACCCATGGCGCCGCATTCAATACGATGCCTTGGCGATGCGCCGCCTGACGACCACCCTGCTGCTGAACATCTCGCTGCTGGCCCTCTTCGCGCCCTCAGCGCTGGCCCAGGCCTCGGGCGAGGGCTCCTACGGCGCGGCCGACGACAAGGTGATCACGAACACCGCGTTCATCATCATCGCCTTCTTCCCGCTCTTTGTGCTCGTCGTCTCGCTGCTGCAGTGGCGGCTGGAGAAGCGCAAGGACGCCCGCAAGGCCGCAGTGAAGTCCGCCGGCGGCGACGCCCGCTGGCGCGGCGGTTGGTAATCCCTTAGCTGACCGCGTGCAGCGCCGGGCGCTGCGTGTCGCCAGCAGTCGACGCGGCCGCCGCCGTCGCGATCGCTTGGGCGCGAGAGCGCACGCCGAGCTTGCGGTGGATGCGCTCCGAGTGTTTGGCCACCGTGCGCTCGCTGATGCCCAGCGCCTCGGCGACCTCGGCAGAAGTGCCGCCGCGCGCCAGCTCTTGGAGGACATCGGCCTCGCGGTCGCTGAGGCCAAGGTCGACCAGCCCACGATGCGAGAGCACCTGACGGGCCTCGTCGAAGAACAGGACGTCGCCGGCGCCGCGCCCGCGTCCGCGGACCACGCGCGCGACGAGACCCTGGCCGAGCGCCAGCGCGTGGCCGGCCTCCGGGTGGGCCACCCACTCGGCGATCGCCGGCGGCAGGCGCGGATCGTCGCGACGACGGATCGCAATACCGTCGACGCGCGCCAGCGCGGCACGGCCCGCATCCGTCGAGAAGGCGATGAGCCCGTCGGCGTCGAGCACGACGACGGCCGAGCGGGTGTCGTCCAGGCCCTCACGCAAGCTCTCGATCAGCGTCATGCTGCGCTGGCGCAGCTCCGCGTTGCGGTAGGCCTGCACCAGATGCGGCCGGGCGAGATCCAGGACATCGCGATCACGCTGAGTGAACTCCGGCCCGCCGCGGGAGATCGCGATCGCGATCACCAAGTGCTTGGGAGCGGGCAACGCGAACGCGACCTGGTCGCGCAGCCCCATCGGCACGAAGACCTCGCGGTAAAGCTCCAGCGCCTCGAGGTCGCGGCGCGAGATCACGTCCGCGAAGCTGTAGGCGCGCCCGTCACGCGTGCGCACGAAGCGCTGGTAGAGCGGGTTCTGCCCGGCGTAGCGCGCCCAGCCCGTCAGCTGCTCCTCGGGTGTGTACGGGTCGCAGATGGTCGCGACCGGCACGCCACCGTCGACCAGTTCGTTGTAGGCGACGAAGTCGGCGGGCAGCAAGCGGCGCAGCGCGGGCATGACGCCGGCACGGAATTCGGTCAGATCCTCGGCGTCGTTGGCCTCGCCGACGAGATCCAGCACCGCGCGCACGTCGCGTTCGGAAAGACGACCCATGGTCAGCTTTGAAGGCTATTGCGAGGGGCAGGCACGAGACCCTCGACTATCGGGGGGCCTTTAGGGTTCGGACCATGCCCGAACCCGTCCGTTACGAGCAGCTTGGCGCCGCGGCAGTCGTCACCATCGACCGCCCGGAGCGCCGCAACGCCGTTGACGGCCCGACCGCCGAGGCCCTCCACGCCGCGTATCAGCGCTTCGAAGCCGACGATGACGCGCGCGTCATGGTCCTCACCGGCGCCGGCGGCGTGGCCTTCTGCGCGGGCGCCGACCTCAAAGCCGTCGAGACCTATGCGCCGCGCCTCTCGCTGGCCGAGGGCCCGATGGGCTTCACCCGCCTGACGCCGAGCAAGCCCACGATCGCGGCGATCGACGGCTACTGCCTAGCCGGCGGGCTGGAGCTCGCGCTGTGGTGCGACCTGCGGATCGCGACGCACGCGTCGTCGTTCGGCTGCCCTGAGCGCCGCTGGGGCGTCCCGCTGATCGACGGCGGCACCCAGCGGCTTCCACGGATCGTCGGCCTCGGCCGTGCGCTGGACCTGATCCTGTCAGGCCGGATCATCGATGCCGACGAGGCGTCGGCGATCGGGCTGCTGACGGAAGTCGTCCCGACGGGCAGCGCGCTGGAGCGTGCGCTGACGTGGGCCGAGGGGCTTGCCGCGTTTCCGCAGGAGACGATGCTCGCCGATCGGCGCGCGGCGATCGAGGGCATCGGCCTACCGCTGGCCGATGGGCTCGCGCTGGAGGCCCAGGCCGGCCCGACGGTCTTCGCCGACGCGGTGGCCGGCGCGGCAAGGTTCGCCGGCGGCGAGGGCCGCGGCGGAGCCGGCGCGGGCGTATAGGATCGGCGCGCGGGTGGGTGGGGTCCGAATCTGAAGTGAGGAGAGATCTGCATGGCGTATTTCGTGACCGGAGCGACGGGCTTCATCGGTCGACATCTCGTCGAGGAGCTGCTGCGCAATCGCACCGGCGACGTATACGTGTTGGTCCGTGCGACCTCGCGTGACCGCTTGGACTCGCTGATCACGTCGTGGCCTGACGCCGATCGCGTCCACCCCGTGGTCGGCGATCTAGCGGAGCCCAACCTCGGCGTCGGCGACGACTGGATCGCCGAGCACCGCGGCAAGATCGACCACTTCTTCCACCTCGCCGCGATCTACGACATGACCGCCGACGAGGAGCGCAACGAGCGCCTCAACGTCGAGGGCACGCGCCACGCGGTCGATCTCGCCAACGCACTGCAGGCCGGGATCCTGCACCACACCTCCTCGGTCGCCGCCGCCGGCGCGCACCGCGGCCTCTTTCGCGAGGACATGTTCGACGAGGGCCAGAAGCTCCCGTCGGCCTACCACCGCACGAAGTTCGAGTCCGAGAAGATCGCCCGCGAGGACTCCACGGTCCCCTTCCGGGTCTACCGCCCCGCCGTCGTCGTCGGCCATTCCCAGACCGGTGTGATGGACAAGGTCGACGGGCCCTACTACTTCTTCAAGGCGATCCAGAAGATCCGCGGCTGGCTGCCCGAGTGGGCGCCGCTGATCGGCCCGGAGCTCGGCTGGACCAACGTCGTCCCGGTCGACTACGTGGCACGCGCGATGGACCACATCGCCCACGCCGACGGCCTCGACGGACAGGCCTTCCACCTCGCCCACCCCAAGGGTCAGCGCTCCGGCGACATCCTCAACACCTTCGCCCGCGCCGGCCACGCGCCGCACATGGCGATGCGTATTGACAAGAAGCTGATCGACATGTTGCCCAAGGGCACGCTGTCGATGGTGATGAAGCTGCCCGCGCTCAAGGGCGTGCGCGACTCGATCCTGCTGGACTTCGGCATCCCGCCCGAGGTCATCGAGCACGTCGGCTTCAACTGCCAGTTCGACACGCGCGACACCGAGCGCGCACTGGCCGACTCGGACATCGCGGTCCCTGAGCTCGACACCTACGCGACCAAGCTGTGGGACTACTGGGAGCGGGTCCTGGATCCGGACCTCTACAAGGACCGCTCCTTCGAGCACGCCGTCAACGGCAAGACGGTGGTCATCACCGGCGCCTCGTCGGGCATCGGCCTATCGGCGGCGCACAAGATCGCGCGCGCGGGCGGCATCCCGATCCTCGTAGCGCGCTCGATGGACAAGCTGGAGGCAGCGCGCGCCGAGATCGAGGCCGCCGGCGGCACGGCCTATGCCTATAGCGCCGACCTCAGCGCGCTGGACTCGATCGACGAGCTGGTGGCGAGCATCCTGGCCGACCACGCGTCGGTGGACATGTTGGTCAACAACGCGGGCCGCTCGATCCGCCGCTCGATCGCGCTCAGCCACGATCGCTTCCACGACTTCGAGCGCACCGTCCAGCTCAACTACCTCGGCACGATCAAGCTGACGATGGGCCTGCTGCCGCACATGCGCGAGCGGAGGTCGGGCCACGTCGTCAACGTGTCGTCGATCGGCGTGCAGACCAGCCCGCCGCGCTTCAGCGCCTACGTGGCCAGCAAGGCCGCGCTGGACGCGTGGACGCGCGTGGCGTCCTCAGAGGTCATCGGCGACAACATCACCTTCACGACCATCCACATGCCCTTGGTCCGGACGCCGATGATCGCGCCGACCAAGATCTATGACTCGTTCCCGACGATCTCGCCCGACGAGGCCGGCGACATCATCTGCGAGGCGATCCGCGCGAAGCCCAAGCAGATCAACACGCGCCTGGGCACCTTTGGCGAGGTGCTCTACGCGGTCGCGCCGAAGGCCGTCGACCAGATCCTGCACATGGCCTACAAGGTCTTCCCGGACTCGGCCGCGGCCAAGGGCGAGAGCAACTCGGACGAGAAGGCGTCGGTCGAGCAGATCGCGATGGCCAACATCATGCGGGGCGTTCATTGGTAGACACGTCGGCGGCCACGCCGCGCCAGATGTCGATCATCGCCTCGTATTGGGCGATGCCGAGGTCGAGCGCGCGCAGCTGGCCGGGTGCGATCACGGCGAGGTACTCGGCGCGCAGGGTCCGGGACTCGGCGAGCTTGGCTTCCAGCATCCTGATCTGGTGCTCGGCGAGGAAGACGGGATCGGCGCCGAAGAAGAGCTTGAGGACACCGGGGATGCGCATCTCGGGCAGCTCCTCGGGCTCTTTGCCGCGCCACTCCTCCAGCGCCGCGCGGCCGCGGTCGGTGATGGCGTAGAAGCGCCGGCGCCGGCCGGTCTCCTCGCGGCGCTCGATGACGTAGCCACCGGCGGCCAGACGCTCGGGCTCACGGTAGACCTGGGCGTGTGGGGTTGACCAGAAGTTGTCGACGCTCAGGGCCATTACCCGCTTGAGGTCGTAGGGCGTCGCCTCCGCGGGCGCGGCCGCGTCGAGCAGCCCGAGCACGATGTAGGAGGTCGGCGTCAGCTTCAGGTCTTGCAATGGTCTCTTTCGGACGGTACGGTTGTAACTATGGCCATCGTAGCCGGCACCAGGACCGACCAGCGGCTCGGCTTCGCCGACCAGACCGAGGAGGTGCGCGTCGATGCGCTGCCCATCTCGGGCGAGGTTCCGACCTGGCTGCGCGGCGGCCTCGTACGCGTCACGCCCGCGCAGATGGACTTCGACCGGCGCTCGGTCTCCCATTGGTTCGACGGCCTGGCGATGCTCAACCGCTTCGGCTTTGCCGGCGACGGCTCGGTCTCCTACGCCAGCCGCTTCCTCGACACCGACGCGCGCAAGGCCGCGCTGGCCTCCGGCGGCGCGTCGATCGCGGGTTTTGCCACCGACCCGTGCCGCTCGCTATTTCAACGCGTGCAGTCCCTCTTCTCCCCCGAGCTGACCGACAACGCCAACGTCAACCTCACGCGCCTGGGCGACGAGTACCTCGCGATGACCGAGACGCCGATCCCGGTGCGCTTCGACGCCGAGACGCTGGCGACGCTCGGCCATGACGAGGGCCAGAAGCAGTTCGGCCAAATCACCACGGCGCACCCGCACCACGATGCTGAGCGCGGTGAGCTCGTCAACTTCGCCGCTCAACTCGGCGCCAAGAGCGAGTACCGCATCTACGCCCGGCGCTCAACGACCGAGGCCCGCACGCTGGCGATGATGGGAGTGCGCGAGCCGTCCTACATGCACTCCTTCGCGATCACGCCGCGCTACGCGCTGCTCATCGAGAACCCGCTGGTGGTGAACCCGCTGCGGCTGGCGCTGAGCGGCAAGGCCTTCATCCATAACTACCGCTGGAAGCCCGAGCTGGGCATCCGCATCCACGCGTTTGACCGCACCACCGGCGCGCTCCACCGCACCTGGACGGCCGACCCCTTCTTCGTCTTCCACACCATCAACGCGTTCGAGGACGGCGACGACATCGTCATCGACCTCTGCGCCCACGAGGACGCTTCGGTCATCGAGCTGCTGGAGCTCGAGAACCTGCGCGCCGGATCAGGCCACGCGGTGCTCGGCGCCCGGCCGCTGCGGCTGACGCTGGCGGCCAGCAGCGGCGTGGCGAGCACGCGCGAGCTCGCCGACATCGATCTCGAGCTGCCCCGCATCGCCTACCGGTCGCACAACGGCTTCCCCTACAGCTTCGTCTACGGCGCCAGCGCAGGCGACGCGCCGTTCTTGAAGCGGTTGGTGAAGATCGACGTTGACGATGGCTCGCACCTCGTTTGGGACGAGCCGAACGCCTGGGCCGGTGAGCCGGTCTTCGTGCCGCGCGTCGGCGCCAGCGCCGAAGACGACGGCGTGGTGCTGTCGGTCGTCCTGGACGCCGATGCCGGCTCGTCGTTCCTGCTGATGCTGGACGCCCAGAGCTTCGAGGAGATCGCCCGCGCCCAGGCGCCGCAGCGCGTGCCCTTCGGGTTCCACGGGCAGTTCTTCAGCGCGTAGCGCGCGGCGGGAGCGGTTCAGACGTCATCCATCTGCGACACCTGTTCGGCTTGGGCCAGGAAGTCCTCCGCCTTGGCCGTCATCCGGACCAACCCATAGGCGTCGAGCACGGCCCGTGGCAGCTCGGTCGCGCCGGCGGCGCGCAGGCGGCGCATCAGCTCGGCGACCTCGCGCAGCGGCACTTCGTCCAGCGCGCGCGGCCCTAGCTCGCGTACCCGGACCTCGGCGGTGCCGGCCGGACGCAGCACCTCCGAGCCCTCCTCCATTTCGATCGCGCCCGCCGCCTTCAGTCGGAAGGTCGCGCCCGAGAGCGGTGCGCGGGCGATCGAGGTCAGCGCCTTGCCGCCGCTGGCTTTGACGTAGAGGCGATAGGCGCGCTCGGCGAGGATCGGGCCCTCGGCATCCACGATCTCCAGAAGGACCGGCCCGATCGCCTCGCGTCCCGCCGTGCGCGGGTCGGGCACCGAGTGCGCCGGCCACGCCGTGTAGGGCTCCAGGTCGACGGTGACCATGCCCTTGCGTGCGGCGCCGCCGGCCACCGGGAAGAGCCCGGAGACGTGACGCAGGATCCGCTCGCCGCGCGTCAGGATGGTCCCGTAGGCGCGGTGCTCCTCGTCGCCCTGCTCGATGACCGCCTGGTAGCTGACGAGGTCCTCGGTGTCGGCGACCTGCAGCAGCTCCTTGAAGCGCGGGCGCGCGGCGAGGTAGGTGCTGTAGTGCTCACGCAGCGCGTCCTTGCCGCGCACGACGCGATCGAAGCGCAGCAGGACGGCGTCTTCGTGGTATTGACCAAGCAACCCTTCCAGGTCACCGGCCTCGGTCAGGCGGACGTGACGATCGAACAGCTCGCGGGGCGTGGGCATGGGTCTCCTAGATGCGGAAGACGGGGACGAGCCGCTGCTCGTGCTCAGCGTCGATCCGGGCGACCACTTCAAGATGCTCGGCCAGCGGCGTGCCGCGCAGCTTGGTGCCCAGGCCCTCGTCGACCTGGTAGATCCCGGCGCTGTTGGACATCTCGATCTCGACCCGCACCGCCTTCTCGCGACCGGGCAGGATCTTCACCGACTCGATTGCCTTGGACGACACCGAGTGGATGTTGGGCAGCAGCTTGTCGGCGCGCGAGCGGCCCTTGGCCATGTCGAGCGCGTCGGCGACGCGCAGGATCGCGCCCTCGATCGTGAACGGCGCGCCCTTGGAGCGGTGGCTGATGATCGCGTGCGACGCCTCGGCGACGATGATCGTCCGCGCCGGGTCGTCGTAGATCGGGGCCAGCAGCTTGGGCAGCTTGTCGGCGGTCAGAAAGAGCGAGAACTGCTCATGGTCGGCGCGGTGAATCGACATGCCGACGCAGTGAAAGAGCGCGGCGGCGGCGATCACGACCTCGGCGTCGCGCTCGGTCAGGCCGTGGTCGGCGACGACCGACGGAACAACGCCGCGGCGGAAGAGCAAGCGCGCGAGCCGGAGCCCGATGTTGGTGACGATCTGGATGTGGACCCACGAGTGGTCCGACATCTCCAGGCGCTCGGCGTTGATCGCGGCAGCGTGCCACCACGCCTTGAGCTCAACGTCGGCGTTGACGGCGGCGATCAGGCGATCGAGCTTGCGGTTGCCGCGCGCGGGCACGCGGATGGTCGCGGCGGCGACCCGCTGCTCGAGGCTCTGGGGCGTCTCCTCGTCGATCTGAGGCGTCTCCTCGCCGCTCACGTGCCCGACCCTAGCGCGGCGCGGACCTTGGCCACGACCGTGGCGGTCGCGTCGCCGCGGTCGACGCGGATGCGCGGCAGCGCGTAGCGGTCGTCCGACGGGGCCGCCGCACCCGGCAGCTCGCTCATCGCCGCGCGGTAGCCGGCTGCCCGGACCGCTGCCTCGACGGTCGCGTCGTAGTGCCCGGCCGGGTAGCAGAAGGCGTTAACGTCGACGCCGAAGCGCTCATGGATCGCCGCGCGCGAGCCGGCGATCTCGCGATGCAGGGCGGCCGCGTCGAGCGTGGTGAGGTCCGGGTGCGTCAGCGAGTGCGCGTCGATCTCCCAGCCGTCGGCGATCATCGCCTTGACGCGGCTGGTCGTCAGCCCGCCGGGCGTGTCGAGGTTGTGCAGCGCGAGGTTCAGGACGCCGGGCCAGCCAACGGCACGCAAGATTGCTCCCGCCTCCTGGCCCTGGCTGAGGTAGCCATCGTCGAAGCTCAGGACGACCGGATGCGGCGGCAACGTGTCCTTGCCGGCCCAGCCGTCGAGCACCGCATCGAGCGTGACGGCGTGAAAGCCGCCCTTGGCCAGCGCCGCGACCTGGGCGCGCAGGGCTGCGGGCGAGACCCAGAGGCCGGCGTACTTCGCGCCGGGCGGCGCGGGCGCGATCACGTGGTACATCAGGATCGGCACCGGCGCGCGCGAGTGGCCGAGGCGCTGGGTCTTGTGGGCCGGACCGTTGGCAGCCTGCCGCGCCGGGGCGTGCGCCGCGCCCGTGGAGGATGGCCCGGCCGGTGACGAGGACGAGCCACAGCCACCGGCCGCAACGACCATCACCATCAACAACAACAGGAGGAGCGCGTGGCGCGGCACGCCCAGAACGTAGCGGTGCCTGGCGACGGTCGGTTAGCCCGTGCTCGCCGGGTCGCGCTCCGCGGCCCGTGCGGTGTGGCCGAGCATCAGCTCGCGCTGCACGTCGCGGGGTTCCGGCCCGCCCACCCGACTCTCGGCGTCGCGCGTCCGACGAATCCACTCGCCGTCGCTCTGCAGCTCCCATGCGTGCGTGTCGTCGGCAAACCCGCGCTCGAGCGTGTCGAGCAAGTCGTCGCGCAGGATCGGGTCCTCCACCGGCGAGACGAGCTCGACGCGCGTGTCGAGGTTGCGCGGCATCAGGTCGGCCGAGCCGATGAAGACGAGGTGCTCGTCGCCGCGCTGGAAGGTGTAGACCCGCGAGTGCTCCAGGAAGCGACCCACGATCGAGACCACGCGGATGTTCTCGCTGACGCCCTCGACGCCCGGCACCAGACAGCAGATCCCGCGGATGTTGAGCTCCACGGGCACCCCCGCCTGCGAGGCGCGGTACAGCGCCTTGATGCAGGTCCGGTCGACCAAGGAGTTCATCTTCATCTGGATCCGCGCCGGCTGCCCGGCCTTGTGCGCCTCGATGGTCTGCTCGATCTCGTGCACGATGCCGTCGCGCAAGTGGTCGGGTGCGACAAGCGCCTTGCGGTAGCGCCGCGGCCGCGCGTAGCCCGTCAGGAAGTTGAACATGTCGGCGACGTCAGAGCCGAGGCGCTCGTCGGTCGTAAACAGGCCGAAGTCGGTGTACAGCCGTGCCGTCTTGGGGTGGTAGTTGCCGGTCCCGATGTGGAGGTAGTGGCGCACGCCATCCCCCTCGCGGCGGACGACGAGGATGCACTTGGCGTGGGTCTTGAGCGCGGGATGGCCGTAGACGACGTGCACGCCCGTCTCCTCCAGCTTGCGCGCCCACTCGATGTTGGCCCGCTCGTCGAAGCGCGCCTTGAGCTCCACCAGGCAGACCGCCTGCTTGCCGCGCTCGGTCGCGCGGATCAGCGCGGGGATCAGCGGCGTATCGTCGGAGGTGCGGTAGATCGTGAGCTTGATCGCCAGGACGTCGGGATCGTTGGCCGCCTGCTCGACGAAGCGCCCGACCGAGGTCGAGAACGAGTCATACGGATGGTGGACGAGGATGTCGCCCGCGCGCATCGCGGCGAAGATGTCGACCTTGGCGTGGTGCTCCTCGGGCCGTAGACGCGGCTGGGTCACCGACTGCCAGGGCGGGTCGCGCAGATCGTCGAAGCCCTTGAGGGCGACGATCTGCCACAGGTCGGTGAGGTCGAGCGGATCGGCGACCTCATAGACCTGGCGCTCGGAGACCTCCAGCGCGTCGGTCAGCGCCTCGGTCAGCGCGGGCGCCATGCCCGCGCCGATCTCGACGCGCACGACCTCGCCGAAGCGGCGGCGGCGCAGCTCGTCCTCGACGGCGGTGAGCAGGTCGTCGGCCTCGTCGGAGATCTCGAAGTCGGCGTCGCGCGTCACGCGGAAGACGCCGTGCTCGATGACCTCCATGCCGGGGAAGAGCGCCTCGAGGTTGGCGGCGATCAGCTCCTCCATCGGCACGAACGTCGTCGGCTCGTCCTCCAGCGCGACGAAGCGCGGGAGCATCTCCTTGGGCACCTTGACGCGCGCGAAGGTGACCTGGCCGGAGACCGGGTCGCGCACGAGCACCGCAAGGCTCAGCGACAGATTGGAGATGTACGGGAACGGGCGGCCGAGACCGACGGCTAGGGGCGTGAGCACCGGGAAGATCTGGCGGCGGAAGCGATGATCCAGCGCGCGGCGGGCCTCGCCCGAGACGTCGTCGATGCCGACGAGGCGGATGCCGTGCTCGGCCAGCGAGGGGCGCAGGTCGTGCGAGAGCGTCCGGCACTGACGCGCCGAGAGCTCCAGGACCTTCTCGCGGATCGCGTCGATCGTCTCCGACGGCGTGCGGCCGTCGAGCTTGGGCGCGGTGATGCCCGCGTCGACCTGATCGTGCAGGCCCGCGACGCGGATCATAAAGAACTCGTCGAGGTTGGACCCGAAGATCGCGGCGAACTTGCAGCGCTCCAGCAGCGGCTGGTCGGCGTCCTCGGCGAGCTGCAGGACGCGGTCGTCGAAGTCGACCCAGGACAGCTCGCGGTTGATGTACAACTCGGGTGAGTCGAGGTCCGACGGCTCGAGCTCCGGCCCCGCG
The DNA here is from genome assembly GCA_963794585.1 of uncultured Conexibacteraceae bacterium. Lineage (GTDB taxonomy): Bacteria > Actinomycetota > Thermoleophilia > Solirubrobacterales > Solirubrobacteraceae > Baekduia. The sequence goes on along the minus strand of CAWCEO010000013.1, from coordinate 103,480 downwards.
ACGGACGCGACGGCGCGGATGGACTCTTGCGTGAGCTGAGGGTCTGGGTTCATGCGGGCGGCTGCGACGGTAGGGGGCCGGCGATGGCCGGCCGTTACCGTCGTGTGAACGCGATGTGATCGTCTCGGGCCTTAGGTGTACCCCACCTGAGCCAGCAGGTCGAGGATCACGCCCTCGCGGAGGCCGCCGCAGCCGACCTGCAATGAGCATTGCGCGGCGCGGGCGACCTCCGCTAGCAGGAGCAGGCCCGCGGGCAGGAGGCGGACGCGCTCGATGTGGAGCCCCAGATCGAACGCGGCCCGGCGCGCCGGGCTCGCGACCGTGCGGGCGAGGGCGTCGTCAAAAGCCGCGGCGGTGAGCTGCGCACCGCACAAGCGCCGCAACGAGGTCGCGCTGCCGCCGACAGCCCACGCGACATCGGCCGTCGGACAGCCCGCGGCGGCGATCACCGCCGCGGCCTCCGCGCGCGCGGCCTCCAGCTCGGCGACGGTCGGAGGATCGCTGTGCAGATGCGCCTCGGCCAGCGCGCTGGAGCCGATCGGCAGCGACACCCACCACGTCGGCGTCCCGCCAGGCGCGCCCCATGCCAGCTCGGTCGACCCGCCGCCGACATCGGCCACCAGGACGCTGCCAACGCCTTCTGTCGCCAGTGACGCGGTCGCGCCCGAGAACGCCAAGCGAGCCTCCTCCTCCCCGCTGAGGATCTCGACCGGCACGCCAGCGGCAGCGCCCAGGCGGGCGATGAGCGCGTCGCAGTCGGGCGCGTCGCGCAACGCCGCGGTGGCGACCACACGCAGGGCCACGCTGTCGGCGGCGCGGGCAGCTTCGGCCTGCTCGACGACCGCATCGGCGATCGCCTGCGCCTTCTCGGGCGGGATGCCATCGCGCCGCTCGGCGGTCGTCAGGCGGATGAACGTGCGGTAGGCGGCGACCTCGACGAGCGCCCCGGGGCGCCTGGGATCCGCCTCGGCGACGAGCAGCCGCGTGGTGTTGGAGCCGATGTCGATTACGGCGCAACGCGGCAAGGGGAAAGAGCTTGTCATGGATTCGCTGCTTGAATGCAGGGGTGGCCGCTCTCGCTCCCGCGATCCTCGTGCGCGATTTGCGCAAGTCCTACGGGCATTTCGAGGCGGTGCGGGGCATCGACTTCGAGGTCGCGCCTGGCGAGGTCTTCGGCCTGCTGGGCCCCAACGGCGCCGGCAAGACGACGACGGTCGAGATCCTCGAGGGCTATCGGCAGCGCGGCGCGGGCATCGTCTCGGTCCTCGGCCAGGACCCTGAGCGGCGGCCGCGCGACCTGCGCAAGCGCATCGGGATCGTCCTGCAGTCGACGGGCATGTACCGCCACATCACGGTCCGGGAGGCGCTGACGCATTGGGCGCGCTTGTACCCGCATCCACGCGATGTCGACGAGGTTCTTGCGCTGGCCGGTCTGCACGAGAAGGCCGATGCGCTCGCGCGCACGCTCTCCGGCGGCCAGATGCGCCGGCTGGACTTCGGCCTCGCGCTCGTCGGCGACCCCGAGCTGATCTTCCTCGACGAGCCGACCACGGGCTTTGACCCGGCGGCCCGGCGCGCGGCGTGGGATGTCGTGCGCTCGCTGCAGGAGCTCGGCAAGACCGTGCTGCTGACGACGCACTACCTCGACGAGGCCCAGGCGCTCTGCGATCGCGTGGCGATCATCAAGGAGGGCCGCATCGTCGCCTCCGGGCCGCCGGCCGAGCTTGGCGCGTCGTCGTCGACCTACACGGTCGCGTGGCGCTCGGCGGAGACCGGTGCGATGGAGTCGCGCGAGTGCGAGGATCCGACGGCGCTGCTGCATCAGCTGACGAGCGCGGCGCTGGCGCGTGGCGGTCGGCTCCAGGACATCTCGGTCACTCGCCCGTCGCTGGAGGACGTCTACCTCGAGCTGACCGCCGAGCCGCCGAGCGAGAGCGAGAGCGACAGCGACACCGCGACGGAGGCCACCGCGAATGTCTGACGCGCTGGTGCTCGCGTATCACCAGTACCGCCTCGAGCGCCGGATGTTCTGGCGCAACCCGAGCGCCGCGTTCTTCAACTTCCTGCTGCCGCTGCTCTTCCTCGCGCTCTTCGGCGCGATCTTCAGCGGCAACCAGGATGACTTGAACGTCCTGATCCCCGGCATCGCCGGCATGTCGATCATGGCGACGACGTTCTCCTCGCTGACCATGAACCTGACGTTCCTGCGCGAGCAGGGCGTGCTGAAGCGCATGCGCGGCACGCCGTTGCCTGAGGGCTCGTACCTGCTCGGCGTCTTCGGCAACGCGGTGGCCAACGCGATCATCCAATTGGCCTTGGTCATCGTCGCCGGCAAGCTGCTGTTTGGCACGGGCTGGCCCAAGGACTGGATCGAGTTGGTGGTCTACGTCGGCGCCGGCGTCGTCTGCCTCGCCGCGCTGGGCGTCGCGTGGTCGCACGTGATCCCCAACTACGACGCGGCCGCGGCCTACTCCAACATCATCTTCTTGCCGGTGATCTTCATCAGCGGCGTGTTCTACGACGTCAACAACGCGCCGCAGTTCCTGCTGCACCTCGCGCAGGTGCTGCCGCTGGTGCACATCATCGACGGGCTGTCGGGGGCGCTGGTCAGCGGCCGGTCGCTGAGCGACAACCTCTCAGGGCTGTGCGTCATCTGCATCTGGACGCTCGTCGGGCTGTTCTTCGCGGTCCGCGGGTTCTCCTGGGAGTCGCACCGGGAGGACTAGGGGCGGGGCCTAGCGCGTTGCCGGATCGGTCTTCCGCGGGTGCTGGCTTGCGTGGCGCACCCATGGCGCTCAGCGCGCACCGTCTGCGAGCTACGCAGCGGGGTTCGGGGGCACCGAGGGGAGTGAGCAGTAGCTGGCGGCTCGGGGCGCGGGTTTGTCGTCCGTGGGCGCCGGGGCGCGGGTACTGCGTGGCGCATCTGTGGTCCGGGTCGATCCGGGCTCCATATTGGAGCCTCAGGCGACCCGGATCGACGTTTCGGCCCCGAAGCGAGGGTCCTGGTCGAGTTGGCGTGGACTGTGCCGGTCAACTCGACCAGGAACACTTGTTCGGCCCCGGACCGCCCCTGGCGGACACCTTGACCGGGAATATCCACGTCAACGTACCCGGGAGTGTGACTTCGGCCCCGAACGACGCCGGCCGACCCGCGAACCCTCACGCGGAGGTCGATGACGCCGCGAGCCACAACGGCTTCTTCCCCTCGGTGCCCCCGAACCACGCCGCGCACCCCCAAGACAAACCGCGCTGAGCGCCATGGGTGCGCCACGCAAGCCAGCACCCGCGGACGACCGACGCGGCGACGCGCTACGCCCCGCCGACGACCCACGGCGCCGGCGGAAGGCCGATCACCGTCACCGGGACGTCGTGCAGCGGCCCGTCGGCCCACTCGGGCGCCAGCAGCCCGTAGACGTGGACGTCGAGCTGACGGTCGCCATGGCGGTGCCAGCCGCGCAGGGTTCCCTCGTGGGTGAAGCCGACGCGCTCGAGCGCCGTGGCGCTGCGGGCGTTCTCGGGGTTGGAGTAGGCGCCGACGCGCGCCAGCCCACAGATCGCGAACGCGAGATGCGCGATCAGCGCCTTGGACTCCGCGTTGGCGCCGATGCCCCAGTGCTGGCGACCCAGCCAGGTGCCGACCATCGCGCGGCGGTCGCGGACGCTCAGCTCGGCGAGTCCGGTCACGCCGATCGGCCCGTGCTCGCGGTGGTGGATGACGAAGTCGAGCTGGATGGCGGCCTCGCGCTTGGCCTCCTGGGCGGCGATCCACGCCAGCGGCTCCTCGACACTCGTGTACGGCCCCCACGAGAACCACTGCGTGACCTCCGGGTCGCCGGCCAGCGCCAACAGCGCCGGGGCATCGTCGGGGGCGGGCAGGCGGAGGGTCAATTGCGGTCCACGAAGCTCCATCGGCACGGCATCATGGCGCGATGCTGGCGATCTTGTATGACGTGCACGGCAACCGGCCGGCGCTGGAGGCCGTGCTGGAGGACGCGGACGGCGCCGGCGCCGACCGCTTCCTGCTCGGCGGCGACTACTCGGCATTCGGTGCGTGGCCGGTCGCGTGCGTGGAGATGCTGCGCGCGCTCGGCGACCGAGCGACGTGGATCCGCGGTAACTGGGGGCGGTGGCAGGCCGACCCCGGGGCGCGACCCGAGAGCGAGGTGATCGAGGGTGCGGCGCGCTGGGTCTGCGACCAACTGGGGGCCGAGTTCGTCGCCGAGCTGGGCGCACTGCCCGCCCAGGCGACGATCGGCGAGACGCTCTTCGTCCACGCCTCGCCGCACTCCGACATCGAGCCATTCGGGCGTGACGCTGACCCCGAGGGCGACGACCAACTGCTGGCCGGCGTGGCCCAGCGGCGCATCGTCTTCGGCCACAGCCACCTGCAGTTCTCCCGCCGGACGCCGGGCGGGCATGAGCTGACCAACCCGGGCAGCGTCGGGGAGCCATGGGATGGCGACGTGCGCGCGGCCTATGCGCTGCTCGACGACGACACGCTCACGCTCCGCCGGGTGTCCTACGACGTCGAGGCCGCGGCGACCGCCGTCGAGCGGGTCGGTGAGCTTTGGGCGACGGTCACCGCGCAGCGCCTGCGCACCGCCCGCTTCTAACGCCATCGCCGGTCAGGAGGCGGGCACTTGCCGCGGCGTGCCCGGCGCCGCGGGCGTCCCGGGCGCCGAAGGCGCGTCGGGCAGCAGGGTGTGGAAGGTGCTGCCCTGACCGGGCGTTGACTCGACGTAGATGCGCCCGCCATGGCGCTCGGCGATGCGCCGGCAGATGGCCAGCCCGATTCCCGTTCCCGCGTAGGCGTCGCGGCCGTGCAGGCGCGTGAACATCGCGAAGATCCGCTCTTGGTCGGCCTCGTCGATCCCGATGCCGTCGTCGGTGACCGACACGACGCAGCCGCCCATCGTCCGCCGCGCACCGACGCGGACGTTCGGCGGCCTGCCGGGCTCGTGGAACTTGACCGCGTTGCCGATCAGGTTCTGCAACAGCTGACCGAGCTGCGTCGACTCGGCCTCCAGCGTCGGGAGCTCGCCGACCTCGACCGTCGCCTCAGTCTCGGCAATCGCCGGGCCGAGGACCTTCAGGACGCCCTCGACCAGCACCTGCAGGTCGACCTGCTCGCGGCGTGGCTCTTCGTTGGCAACGCGCGAGTAGGCCAGTAGGTCGTCGATCAGGTTGCGCATGCGCACCGCGCCGTCGCTGGCCTGGCGCAGGTACTCGCGCCCCTTCTCGTCGAGGTCGTCGACGCTGCGGCGCTCCAGGAGCCCGAGGAAGCTCGCGACCATCCGCAGCGGTTCGGAGAGATCGTGCGAGGCGGTGTAGGCGAAGTCCTGCAGCTCGGCGTTGGTGTCCTGCAGGCGGTTGGCGCGCTGGGCCAGCTCGTGCTCCATCGCCAACCGCTCGCTGACGTCGCGACCGACGATGTAGAACGCCTCCTGGCCCGGGCCACCGCTCCACGCCATCCAGCGGATCGACCCGTCGGCGCAGACCATCCGGCAGACGTACTCGGTGACCGTCTCGCCTCGGGCCAGGCGCCCGATCTGCACCTCGGTCTCGGAGCGGTCGTCGGGATGGACGATCTCCAAATACGGCTTTGTCTCCATCACCGCGCGCGACCAGCCGAGCTGCTGCTCCCACGCGTCGTTGAAGTGCTTGAGCAGGCCGTCGAAGCCGGCCGCGGCCAGGAGGTCGGGCGACATCGCGAACAGGCGAGTCAGATGCCGAATCTCGGCGGGGTCGACGGTCGACGTCGCGGTTGCCGTGTGCAGACGGTCCATGTCGGGCTCCTCCGCGGCGCATCCTCTCATAGCGTGCCAAGTGACGAGCAACGATCGCGACCGAGCACGTGGCATGCTGAAGGTCATGGACGATGCCGAGGATCCCGTCGACCTCGTCGCTTCCGTCGGACCGCTCGACGCGGTCGTCGAGACGCTGCGCGACGTGCTGCACCGCTCCGGCGCCTTGCGCGTGGCGGTGGTCGTTGACATGCCCGACGGGCCGGCCGCGCTGGTCGATGTCGGGCGGCTCGCGCCGGTCGAGGTCCGGATCGCCGACCGCACGATGCACCTCCCCCATGCGATCGAGCTGGAGGCCGAGTCGCTGGCCGGCGAGATCCACCTGCGCCAGCTGCCGCCCTTCGAGGTCGAGCCCGAGACCGGCCAGGTGACCGGGACGCTCGGCGGCCTCGACATGCTCGCCGACGCGATGCGCGCGCTGGCCGACCTGCTCGGCGGGCGCAGCGTCGCGATCGCCGTCTACCAGACGGTCACGCCCAAGATCGACCTCACGGTGACCGCGCGCCAGGGTGAGTCCGTCCTGGTCACGCTGGGTGACCACGAATGGGAACTGCCGGAGCGGTGAGCGCTACGGCTTGAGGCGCACCGGCAGCGTCTTGAGCTGGTTGATGAACGGCGACTCGGCGTACAGCGGCTGGCCGGCAAGCTCGATCTGCGGGAAGCGCGCGAGCGTCTCCTCGATCAGGATGCGCAGCTCCAGCCGCGCGAGCGCCGTCCCGAGGCAGAAGTGGCGACCGCCCGCGCCGAAGGCCTGGTGCTCCGGATTGCGCGTCACGTCAAAGCGGTCCGGGTCCTCGTAGCGCGTCTCGTCGCGATTGGAGGAGACGTACCACATGACCACCTTGTCGCCCTCGCGGATCTGCGCGCCGTTGAGCTCGACGTCGCGCGTGGCCGTGCGCCGGAAGTGCGCAAAGGCGGGGAACATGCGCAGCGCCTCCTCGACCGCGCTAGGAACCAACGACGGATCGCCGAGCAGCTGCTGGCGCTGCGTCGGATCCTCGAGGATCGCGCGCATGCCGCTGCAGTAGGTCGCCTTCGTGGAGTCGTTGCCGGCTGCTACGAGCAGGAAGAACCCCATGACGATCTCGTGCTCTTCGAGCTTCTCGCCGTCAATGTCGGCATGGACGAGAACGCTCATCAGGTCCTCGGTCGGGCGCTCGCGCCGCTCGGCGATCAGCGCGGCGCAGCGCGCGAAGATCTCCGGCACATCGCGCTCCATCACGGTCTGGACGCCCTCGGGGTTGAGGTCCGGATCACCCGCGCCGAGCGTCGTGTTCATGAGACGCGCCCAGATCTCATCGTCTTCTGGCGCCGTGCCCATGAAGCTGCCGATGACGCGCGCGACGACGGGCTGGGCGACGTCGGTGACGAGATCGCAGGTCTCGCGGCCCTCGAGCCGGTCGAGGACGTTCTTGGTGATCTCACGGATCGCCGGCTCATGCTCGCTGATGCGCTTGGGCGTGAAGCCGCCCTGGAAGAGCGCCTTGAGGCGGTCGTGCTTGGGCGGGTCCATCCCGATGAACATCGCCTGGCTGAGCTCCAGCGGGAGGATCGCGTCGGTCAGCGCCGTGAAGCCGGTGGCCGACGAGTAGGTCTCCCAGTCGCGGCTGACCGCGTGAACGTCATCGGCGGTGGTGACCGACCAGAAGCCGGCCTCCTCGGGGTACTCGGTGATCTTCGACGTCCAGTGGACGGGACACTGGCCGCGCAGCTGGGAGAACAGCTCGTGCGGCGGGCCGTCCTGCCACTGCTCGCGCTCGGTGACGAGCGTCTCTTCGAGGGGGGAAACCGGATCGGCGGACATGGGTTGACACTCTGTCAAATCCGGCGTTCGAACACCAGCTCTCGACCGTCGATCTCGTCGATCTGCTCGCCGACCTGGGTGAAGCCGTAGACGGTGACCAGGGCAAGCGACGCCGCGTTGTCGGGGCTGATCGACGCGCGGGCGGTCGCGGCGCCGTGCGCACGGGCATAGGCGAGCAGCTCGCCGAGCGCGGCGCGCGCGTGACCGCGGCGCCGGTGCGCCGGCGTGATGCGGTAGCCGACCTCAACCATGCCGCTCGGGTCGGGCGGGCCGTGAAACCCGGCGTGGCCGACGACCGTTCCCGCGGCCGCACCCTCAGCCACGACGATGGCCCGCACCAGCCACGGCGCACACGCCGGCTCGCCGATCAACTGACCGAGGCGCAGCGTCCACAGCCAGGTCTCAGCCAGGAACTCCGCGGGCAGCTCGACGCCGGCGGCATCGCACGCACCGGCGAGGTCGGCGGCGATCAGCCGCTGCAGGACCGTCGCGTCGAGCAGCTGCAGGCAGACGACAGACGGGGCCATGACCGCCCATCCTCCCTTACGCCTGGGCTGCCGGGGCGGTGAACCTCAGGCCCGGACCTCGCCCAGCCCCAGGTCGCGCCCGATGATCTCCTTCATGATCTCGTTGGAGCCCGCCCAGATCTTGGTGACGCGCGCGTCCATCCAGGCGTGGGCGACCTCGTACTCCTCCATGTAGCCGTAGCCGCCGTGGAGCTGGACGCAAGCGTCGATGACGATGTTCTGGACTTCGGCGCTCCACCACTTGGCCTTGGCGGCATCGACGGCTGAGAGCTCGTGCTTGGCGTGGGCGACGACGCACTGGTCGACGAAGGCCTGGGTGACGTCCAGGCGCGTCCGCAAATCGGCGGCGAGGAAGCGCGAGTTCTGGAAGGTGCCGATCGGCCGGCCGAACGCCTTGCGCGACTTGATGTAGTCCAACGTCACCGCGAAGATGTGCTGCGCATGGGCGGTGTTGGAGATCGCCGAGCCCAGTCGTTCCTGGGCGAGGTGCTCCATCATGTGATGAAAGCCGCGATCGACCTCGCCGATCAGCTGGTCGTCGGTCACACGGACGTTCTCGAAGAACAGCTCGGCCGTGTCAGCCTCGTGCTGGCCGACCTTGTGCAGCTTGCGCCCGCGCTGGAAGCCCTCCATCCCCTCCTCGATGGCAAACAGCGAGATGCCACGGCCCTTCGGGTCGGTCGCCGTCCGCGCGGCGACGATGACCAGGCCGGCGTGCGCGCCGTTGGTGATGAAGGTCTTGGAGCCGTTGATGACCCACTCGTCGCCTTCGCGCTTGGCGGTCGTCTTCAGGCCCTGGAGGTCCGAGCCCGCCTCCGGCTCGGTCATGCCGATCGCGGTGATCATCTCGCCGCTGCAGAACCGCGGCAGCCAGCGCTGCTTTTGCTCCTCGGTCGTCAGGCGCGTGAGGTACGGCGCGCAAACGTCGGAGTGGATCGTCATCGACGAGGAGTACGCCATCCCGGCACGCGAGAGCTCCTCGTTGAAGATCGTGTTGTAGCGGAAGTCGACGTCGCTGCCGCCATACTGCTCCGGGATCGCGACACCGAGAAAGCCGGCCTCGCCCGCGGTCCTCCAGACCTCCGCCGGAATCCGGCGTGCCTCCCGGATCTCCTCGGCGCGCGGCAGGATCTCGCGATCCACGAACGCGGCAACGGACTCGCGAAACAGCTTGTGATCGTCATCGAAGAGCGTGCGAGACAGCGACATGCGGCCGGACTATACGCTCGCGTTCGCTGAAGACGTGAGCGCGAACGCGGTCAGCCAGGCGGCGGTCGGCCGTACAGCAGATAGCCCGTGCCCCAGGAGGAGACGACGAGGTCGTCGTGCCCGTCGCGGTTGACGTCGCCGACGCTCTCCATCGAGCCGCCGGCGTGGGCCTGCGGAGCCGACCCGCCGATGACGAAGCCAGCGCTGGCGGGCAGCGACGCGAGGTCGATCACGTCGCTGTCCGGCTTGCCGAACACGACCACGGCGTTGCCGGCTGCCGTGCGGCCGGAGAAGTCAGCGAACGGCTTGCCGAGCGCAACGTCGCCGTACCCGTCGTCGTTGACATCCCCCACCCCGGCGACAGCGATGATACCGCCGCTCATCGTGGTGCCATCAACCCGGAACCCTCCGGAGCCGAGCTGTGCTGTGCTGCCGCCGAGCCCCTTCTTTCCGAACACGACGTAGATGGAGCCGGAACCGCCGCGACCGTTGTAGCCGGCCCCCGGGGCGAGGACCGCGATGTCGGGACGACCGTCGCCGTTGACGTCCCCCACGCCGGCGACGTCTTGGCCGAACCACTCGCCCGCCGCCGATCCGGTGATCTTGGCTACACGGCGGTAAGGCCCGGGATCGACGTCGTCTCCCATCAGCACGTAGACCCGGCCTGCCGCCTCGTCGTTGTAGAGGTTCGGCGCGCCGACGGCGACATCCGCGAAGCCGTCCCCGTCGATGTCACCGACGCCCGCCACCGCCTCGCCCGCCGCCTCACTCCCGACGCCGTCGAAGCGGAAGCCGGCCGACCCGAGAGCGCCCAGATCGATGGGCGTCGCCGTGGCCTTGCCATAGACGACGTATGCCGAGCCCGACATGAGGTTGCCGTGACTCGAGCCCGACGCGCCGATGACGACGTCGGGACGACCGTCGCCGTTGACGTCACCGGCGCCGGCGACGGCCCTTCCGAAGCCGCCGTCGCCAGTCGCGCTGTTGATGGCATACCCGTGGTTCCCCAACGCGCCAAGCGCGATCGTGCCCGCGTCGGCCTTGCCGAACACGACGTAGACGACCCCGGAGTCTGCGCCCTGGCCGTTGGACGCCCCGGAGGCACCGATCACGATGTCGTCCTTGCCGTCGCCGTTGACGTCCCCGATCCCGTCCACGGCGCTGCCCGCCCAATCGTCTTCGGACGCGCCGTCGATGCGGAAGCCACGGCTTCCCAAGCCCAGCAGGTCGACGGAGTCACCGAGGGCCGGCGAGCCGAAGACGACCCAGACGGAGCCTGACCCCACACCGTTGTTCGTGGCGTCGCCGTAGCCGACCAAGACATCCTGATAGCCGTCGCCATTCACGTCACCGGCGCCCGAGACCACATCGCCCGTGCCACTGAGCCGCGTGCTCCCGAAGGTCGCCAGGTCGACGGTCGGCCAGTTCGGCGGCGGCTTCGGCGGTGTGGGCGTCGGCGTGGTCGGACGGCCCTCCGGCGGCGCCGGCGCGGGCAGCGTCTCCCGATAGATGAAGCGAACGCCTGTCCACCCGGTGGTCCGCGAGCTGCCCGCCGGACGCTTGCCGTAGTTGGCCTCGCGCACGGTGATGCGATCGCCGTCTACGTTGGTGACGTAGGCGACGTGACCGTAGATCCCGGCGCCGTATTGCCCGGGCTGGAAGACCGCGACCGCCCCGACGCGCGGCACGAGGCCCGTCGGGAGCTTGCGGTGCTCCGCCGACGCGATCCAGTTCATGGCGTTGCCGTCACGCCCGGCGAAGTACGGCAGGTCCGGTCGCTGGCGAGCCACATACCACGTGCATTGGCCCGTCGGGTAGAGGTCGGCGCTGCCGCCCGAGCCGTCGTACTTGGCCACCGGTGCCCATGCCTCGATCCGCAGCGACCGCGGCTGAACGACGTGCTTGTACGGCCGGCGCGGAAACGGCCCCGGTCCGACGGCGGCCCGCACGACCCGCGTGGCGGTCTTGCCGTCCGGGAACCGGCACGTGACGCTGACGGTGAGCCGGCCGCGCTTGGCACCGTCGCCGAGGTACCAGTGCCACTGGCGCCCGCCCTTCTTGGGTCCGGTCACGAACGGGCGCAGGCGACTCTGCCGGCCTTGCAGCTTCGCCACGCCGCTGCACCTGCGGTTCGGGCGGCCGGTCGAGACGCGCACGACGACATCGAGCCGGTTGCCGCCGCCGTTGCTCACGATCGCGACGTTGACGCGCTTGGCCACGACCGGCGCCGCAAGCGTGCGGGGGGAAGCCCCGAGCACGGCGACCGCCAGCGCGATCCCCGCGACGATGCGGGCAGCCCTCAGCACCGGGGCAGCCCCTCGCTGAAGCCGCCAGCCCGGTTGGGCGTGTTGACGAAGGCGTCAGAGACAAAGCTCCCGTTGCGCAGGCGATCCCAGACGCGGCTGCGCACGCGCGGAGGCGGCGGGCCGCTCGTCTGACAGACCACGAGGACCAGCTCGCCGTCGGTCAGCCGTGTGCCGACCTCGCGAAACGCCGGGCCGGCCCCGCTGCGCTGCTTGAGCCCGCAACCCTGCGACAGACAGGTTCCGTAGACCGCGAATCGCGCTCCGGTGACGTCGTCACCGCCGAAGGCGAGCGGTGACGCGGCGAGCCCTACGGCCAGCCCGGCGAGCGGCGGCACCCAGGCGCGCGCCCGGATCAGACGGCGCCGCGAGCTGACGCCCCGGCCGGGCGGGAGGAGGGCGAGGACCGCGGGCATCACGACGCTGGAGAGCCCCACCGCAAAGGCAGCCCAGACCACGATCGCCTCCCAGTGATCGGCCCGGCCACGCCACAGGACACGGAAGGCGACGACGAGGCCCGCCATGAGAACCCCCATCACCGGCAGGAGCACGCCGAGCGGCATCCGGCGCGCCTCGGGCTCGACCGACGGGTCCCGGCGCTGCTGAGCGAGCTGCTTGGCTATGCCCTGCGCCTCGACCAGGAGGACGCCCAAGAGCACGAGCAGCGCTCCCGCGACCGCCGTGTAGAAGGTGGAGATCTGTTGTTCGGTGGCGAGCAGGGCGTGAAGACAGGTCCGGCGGAAGCGCTAGCTCCACCGTCATCGGATCCGATGACGGTACCTTGAGGGCGATGTTGAACGCTGGTCGGCGTCCAGACCGCTGACTATCCGAGAGCGGGCAGCGTCTCGATCTCGTCTGCCAGCTCCGCCACGGACTCGAGGATGCGCGAGGGTCGGAACGGAAAGCGCTCGGCGGACTCACGGGTGGAAACGCCGGTGAGGACCAGAACCGTTTCCAATCCTGCCTCCAGACCCGAGACGATGTCGGTGTCCATGCGGTCGCCGATCATGGCGGTCGTCTCGGAGTGGGCGTCGATGGCGTTCAGGGCGGAGCGCATCATCAGCGGATTGGGCTTGCCGACGTAGTAGGGCTCGACACCCGTGGCCTTGCTGATGAGCGCGGCAACCGAGCCTGTTGCCGGCAGCGGCCCGTCGGGGCTGGGACCCGACGGATCCGGGTTGGTCGCGATGAAGCGCGCGCCGGCGGCGATCAGACGGATCGCTTGGGTGATGCGCTCGAAGGAGTACGTCCGGGTCTCGCCGAGCACGACGTAGTCGGGGTCGCGCTCGGTCAGCGTGTAGCCCGACTGGTGCATGGCGGTCGTCAGGCCGGCCTCACCGATGACGAAGGCCGAGCCGCCGGGACGCTGGTCCTCCAGGAACTTCGCGGTCGCCAGCGCGCTGGTCCAGATCGACTCCTCCGGCACGTCCAGCCCGCTGGCGCGCAGCCGCGCGCTCAGGTCGCGCGGGGTGTAGATGGAGTTGTTGGTCAGCACGAGGAACGGGATCGCGCGCTCGCGCAGCCCAGCCAGGAAGCGGTCCGCGCCCGGGATCGCGTCCTCCTCGTGGACGAGCACGCCGTCCATGTCCATCAACCAGGACTCGATCGTGCGCCGCGTCATCAGACCCGCTCGAGAAATGAGCGGACGGCGGCCGAGCAGGCCTCCGGCTCGTCGTCGAAGACGAAGTGCTTGGCGCCACCGATGACCACCAACTCGGTGTCGGGTAGCTCCTTGACGAAGCGATGCGCGCCGGCGACCGGGGCGAACGGATCATCCTCGCCCCACAGGATCAGCGCGGGCGCGCCGACCGCCGCGAGGTCGTAGTCCTCCAACTCGGAGAACTCGCCGGAGCGGTAGAGCTCCAGCTGGCCACGCCGCCGTTCGGGCGACCCATAGGCCTTGAAGTACTCGTCGATGCTGCGGTCGTCGAGGTTCGGGCTCACCGCGCGCAGCATGCCGCCGAAGCCGTCGCGGTCGATCCCGTCGACGATCTCCTCCCCCTGCCCGGGCGTCCGCAGCGCTTGGGCCATCCCGTGCCACTTGCCGTCGGAGAAGAACCCCGTGTTGCTGATGACCATCGCCCGGATCAACTCCGGGTGCTCGCACGCCCAGCGCAGGCCGATCAGCCCGCCCCAGTCGTGGACGACCAGCACGACCTCGCCGAGCTCCTGCTCGCGGTGAAACGCGTCCACGGCGTCGACGTGCGCCTGCCACGTGCCCGAGCCGGCGTAGGGCGAGTCGCCGTAGCCGGGCAGGTCGGGCGCGACCGCCTGCCAGCCCGCATCGGCGACCGTCTCCAGCAGATGCCTCCACATGTAGGAGGACTCGGGATAGCCGTGCAGGCACAGGACGGTGCCCTTTGGCGCTTGGACCGGCAGAGACTCGCGGTAGACCAGCGGCATCAACGCGGAGCCTACCCGCGACGGGTAGGTTCCCCGCCGTGTCTCACCGTCTTAAGCGCGCGGCCGGCCACGTCTTCGTCGGCGCCGGCGTCCTGCACTTCGTCAAGCCGCGGATCTACGAGTCGATCATGCCCGACTACCTGCCGGCGCACCGCGAGCTGGTCTACGTCAGCGGCGTGGCCGAGGCCGTCGGCGGCGCCGGTCTGCTCAGCAGCTCGCCGACCGTGCGCAAGTACGCGGGCTGGTGGCTGATCGCGACGCTGATCGCCGTCTTCCCCGCCAACGTGCACATGGCCGTGCACCCCGAGCGCTACCCGCAGGTTCCGGGCGGCAAGGCGACGCTCTACGCGCGACTGCCGCTCCAGCTGCTCTTTGCGAAGTGGGTCATGGCGTCAGCGCGTCGCTGACCGGCTCGCAGCCGCCTGACAAGAGACGACGTTGCGCAAGCGCCGACATTGGGCAAGGCTGCGGGCATATGGCAACGGACGCACTACGCGGCGGCATCGACCTCGGCGGGACCAAGATCCAGGCGATCGTCGCCAACGCCGAGCACCAGGTCCTAGGGCAGGCGCGCCGTCCCACGCCCACTGAAGGTGGGCCGCCGGACGTGATCGCCGCCATAGCCGAGGCGCTGCAGGAGGCCGCCGAGGCAGCGGAAGTAGCGCCCGACACGTTGCGCGGGATCGGCGTCGGCGCGCCCGGGGCGATCGACGATGACGCCGGCACGCTGGCCCGGGCGGGCAACCTGCCCGGCTGGCGTGACCCCTACCCGCTGGCCAAGGAGCTCGGCGCGCGCTTCGGCGGCGCCACCGTCGGACTCGGCAACGATGTGCAGGTCGCCACCGACGCGGAGTTCACGCTCGGGGCGGGCCGCGAGTTCTCCTCGCTGCTCGGGGTCTTCTGGGGGACCGGCGTCGGCGGCGGGATCGTCCTGGACGGCAAGCCATGGCTGGGCCGCGGTGCCGCCGGCGAGATCGGCCACATCCCCGTCCGCCATCGTGGCCTGCAATGCCCCTGTGGACGAATGGGCTGCATGGAGGCCTACGCCGGCCGTCGCGCGATGGAGGCGCGGGCGCGCAAGGCGCACGAGGACGGCGAGAAGACCAGCCTCTTCAAGATCATGGAGGAGAAGGGCCGCGACCGGCTGACGAGCGGCATCTGGGCGCGCGCGATCGAGCGCGGCGACGAGCTGGCCGAGCAGTTGCTCGACGATGCGATCGATGCGATCGGCACCGCGGTCGCCGCGGCCTGCAACATCCTCGATCCCGAGGCCATCATCATCGGCGGCGGCCTCGGTGTGCGCTTCGGCGAGCCCTACGCGCAGCGGATCGCCGACGCGATGATGCCCCACCTCTTCCACGACGACGACCCGCCAGCCGTGCGGGTCGCCGAGCTCGGCGATCTCGGCGGCGCGCTGGGCGCGGCGCTCCTGGTAGACGGAGACGCGCGATGAACGACCTTGAGGCGTTGAAGCGCGCGGCCGCGGTCGCCGCCGCCGAGGAGGTCCGCGACGGGATGGTGCTCGGGCTTGGAACGGGCTCGACGGTCGCGCACCTGCTGCCGGCGATCGCCGTGCGCGGGCTGCGCGACCTGCGCTGCGTGGCGACCTCGGTGGCGACCGCCGAGCAGGCGGCGACGCTGGGCATCGCCGTCGAGCCGTTTGACGCCGTCGAGCGGCTCGACCTCGCGATCGACGGCGCCGATCAGATCGCCCCCGACGGCTGGATCGTCAAGGGTGGCGGCGGCGCGCACGTGCGCGAGAAGATCGTCGCCGCGGCGGCCGACCGCTTCGTCGTCATCGCCGACACGACCAAGGTGGTGGACAAGCTCTCGGCGCCGATCCCGCTGGAGCTGTTGGAGTACGGGTTGCCCGCGACGCTGGCCCGGCTCACGCCGTGCGACCTGCGCCCCGGCACGCCGCCGTCACCGGACGGCAACCTGATCGCCGACTACGCCGGCCCGGTCGGCGACCCTGCCGCGCTGGCAGCGTTGCTGTCAGCGATGCCCGGCGTCGTCGACCACGGCCTCTTCGCGCCCGCGCTGACCGCCGAGATCATCATCGCCACGACCGCCGGCATCGAGCGGCGCGCGCTGAGCTGAGGGCGCCGCCGCGCTGGTAGCTTGACGCGATGTCAAGCCGCCTGCGGGTCATGGTCGTCGGAGCCGGTTTCGGCGGCATTGCCGCTGCGATCGAGCTGCAGCGCCAGGGCATTGCCGACGTCACGATCCTGGAGCGTGCCGGCGGCCTCGGCGGCACGTGGCGCCACAACACCTACCCCGGCGCGGCGTGCGACGTACCGAGCCACCTGTACTCCTACTCCTTCGCCCAACGCACCGACTGGACGCGGCTCTGCTCGCCGCAGCCCGAGATCCTGGCCTACGCCGAGGAGGTCGCGCGGCGCCACGGGATCGACCGCCTCGTCGTCGGCGACACCGAAGTCACGGCCTGTCGCTGGGACGAGGCGACGGCGACGTGGTCGGTGCAGACCGCCGGCGGCAAGAGCTATGAGGCCGACGCGATCGTCCTGGCCACCGGCCAGTTGCACCGCCCGGCCCGGCCGGAGATCCCCGAAGCAGAGACGTTCACCGGGCGCCTCATGCACTCGGCCGAGTGGGACCCTGAGCTTGACTTGCGCGACCAGCGCGTCGCCGTGATCGGCACGGGCGCGAGCGCGGTGCAGTTCGTGCCCGAGATCGCACGAGTGGCGCGATCGCTGACCGTCTTTCAGCGCACGGGCAATTGGTTTCTGCCGCGCCGCAACCGGCCCTACCCGCGCGCGTGGCGCGCGGCCGTGGCGCATGTGCCCGGACTCCAGCGCTGGCGCCGGGCCTTCGTCACCCATTACGGCGAGGCGCTGACCGCGATGATCCGCCACCCGCGAACACTGGGCCGGATCGGCGCCGCGCGGTCGGCCCTGTTCATGCGCGCGCAGCTGCGCGACCCCGAGCTGCGGCGCAAGGCCTGGCCCGACTACGCCTTCGGCTGCAAGCGCGTGCTGTTCAGCTCGGCCTTCTTGCCGGCGCTGGCCCGCGACAACGTGGAGTTGATCACCGACGCGATCGCGAGCATCGGCCCCGACGGTCCGGTGACGGCCGGCGGCCGCACCATCGCGGTCGACACCATCATCTACGCGACCGGCTTCCGGACCAACGACTTCGTGGCGCCGATGGAGGTTACGGGCGCCGGCGGGCGCACACTGCGCGAGGCGTGGAGCGACGGCGCCAGCGCGCATCTGGGGATCACGGTTCCGGGCTTTCCGTCCATGTTCCTGATGTACGGACCCAACACCAATACCTCGGGCGGATCGATCCTCGTCTACCTCGAGGCCCAAGCGGCCTATCTCGCCCAGGCCCTGGCGCTCGTGCGGTCGCGTGGCGGCGCGGCGCTCGACGTCCGCCCCGACGTCGCGGCCCGTTCTGACGGCGAGGTGCAGGGACGCTTTGCCGGCACCGCGTGGACGGCCTGTGACTCGTGGTACCGCGACGGTGGCGGGCGCATCGTCGCCAACTGGCCGGGCTACATGCGCGAGTACGTGCGCGCGACGGCGGTGCTGGACCCCGCCGAGTTCACGCTGGTCACCGCACCGGCCACGCTGCTCGCTGCCGACCCGGCCTAGCGCTCGTTCCAGCAGCAGACCGGCGCGGCCGTTAGCGTCCGCGCCCATGCCCGTCTCGGCGATCGTGCTGGATCTGGACGGCGTCGTCGTGGACACCGAAGAGGTCTGGGACCGCGAGCGCCGCGCGTACGTCGACGCCCACGGCGGCACGTGGACCGCGAAGGCCACGCGCAAGATGCAGGGGATGAGCTCTGCTGAGTGGGCCACGTACTTGCGCGACAAGCTCGGTGCGGGTGGCGCGATCGATGAGATCTCCGCCGCGGTCGCGGCCGGCGTCGTCGCTGAGATCGAGCGGGAGCTGCCGCTGCTGCCGGGAGCGATCCGCGCGGTGAACGCCCTGGCCAACGCGTATCCGCTGGCGCTTGCCTCATCGGCCAATCGCGAGGTGATCGACGCGGTGCTCGACGGCGCTGGGATCACGGCACGCTTCGGCGCGACCGTGTCCTCGGAGGAGGTGCCGCGGGGCAAGCCGGCGCCCGACGTCTACCTCGAAGCAGCGCGACGGCTCGGCGTCGATCCTGCGGACTGCGCAGCGGTCGAGGACTCCTCGAACGGGCTGCGGTCAGCCCACGCGGCGGGCATGGTCGTCATCGCGACGCCCAACCACGCGTTCCCGCCGGCCCCCGACGCGCTGGCGCTGGCCGCGGTCGTGGTCGACGGGATCAAGGACGTCACGCCGGAACTGGTGACGTCCCTGCACACCCCATAGGGGCGAAAATCGCCGCCAGGCGATGCTTCGCAATGCGAATCGCCCTCTGGGCGATTTCGCACTACTTCATGCGGTAGACGATCCGCCCGCGGGTGAGGTCGTACGGCGAGACCTCGACGCGCACGCGGTCACCCGGCAGCACGCGAATGCGGTTACGGCGCATCTTGCCGGCCAGGTGGGCCAGCACCTCATGGTCATCCATATCCAACTGGATGCGGAACAACAGGTTGGGCAGCGACTCAACGACTTCGCCCTCGAGAGCAACCTTGTCTTCTACGGCCATGCGGCCTCCTTCAAGCGTTCGGGTTCGGTGTGCGCGAGAGAGCGACGAAGCGTGCGAGCACGCACCCGGACCATCGCGCGAAGAGGGGCGGAACCCGCGCCTGCGCACGGGTACCTCGGCACATTGTACCCGCATGCGCGCGAGATCCCACCAACCTCTGACTAGGCGGACGAGAAACCCGCTCAGGGAAGCCGACGGTCTGACCCACCTCTCTCAGAGCGGGTTCCTCACACAGCCGTAGGCGCCAGCCGTGCCGCGAGCAGCTTCGCCAGCCGCGCGCGGTGCACGCTGGGGCCGCCCAGCAGCGCCGCGTCGACCTGCGCGCGCTTGTAGAGCCAGTGCACGTCGGCCTCCCAGGTGAAGCCGATGCCGCCGTGGCACTGGATCGCCGCCGCGGTGACGTCGCGGCCGCCGTCGGAGGCCGCGGCCTTGGCCAGCGACGACGCCTCCGGGAGACGCTCCGGCTCGGCGCCGGCCGCCCAGGCGGCGAAGTAGGTCGCCGAGCGCGCGCCCTCGGTGTCCTTGAGCATTTGCGCACATTTGTGCGAGACGGCCTGGTAGGCGCCGACCGGCGTGTCGAACTGCTTGCGGTCCTTGACATAGGCCAGCGTCATCTCCAGCGCGCGCTGCGCCACACCGACCAGCTCGGCCGCGACGACGACGGTCGCGCGGTCGATGCCGGCGGCGCTGTCGCTGCCCAGCGGCTCGCCCTGGGTGGGTGGGGCGTATACCCGCGCCGCGCGGCGGGTCGGGTCGATCGAGTCGACCGGCGTGACGTCGGCGTCGGCGCGCGGCAGGATCCGCGCGACCCCGTCGTCGCCGATCAGGACGATGACCGCCGCGGCGTCGGCGTCCCCCACCAGCCCACCGACAGCACCGAGCGCGCCCGTGATCTCACCGGACGCCAGCCCGGGCAACCAGGCGGCCTGCTGCGCCGGCGAGCCCGCCGCGCCGATCGCCTCGGCAGCCGTCACCGTCGACAGGAACGGCGAGGCGGCCAGTGCGTACCCCAGCTCCTCGCTCAGGATCGCCAACTCCACGGCGCCCAGGCCCTGCCCGCCGTGCTCCTCGGCGATCGCGATGCCCGGCCAGCCGAGCTCGACCAGCTCGGCCCACAGCGTGTCGTCATAGGCCTTGCCTTCCGCGGCCTCACGGACCTTGGCGAACGTCGAGCGCGAGCCGAGCAGGTCGCGCGCCGTGCGCTTGATCTCGTACTGATCCTCGGTGAAGTCAAAATTCATGCCGCCACCGCCTTCAGCCGCGGAAGTCCGAGCACTCTCTCGGCGACAATGTTCTTGAGGATCTCGGTCGTGCCGCCCTCGATCGTGTTGCCGCGCGAGCGCAGCAGCTCGTAGGCCCAGCGGTTGCCCGTCGTCAGCGCGTCGGCGCCGAGCAGGTCGGCCGCGAACTGCGCGAGCTCCTGGTTGGTCTCTGACCACATCCACTTGGTCAGCGAGCCCTCAGGGCCCGGCGTGCCGTACTTCTCGATCGTGGTCAGCCCGCGGTAGGCGGTCAGGCGCAGGATCTCGGCCTTCATGTGCAAGTACCCCACCTTGTCGGAGATCACGTCCCCACCCACCCCGTCAAGCAGCCCGCGCTCGGCTGCCTCCTCGATCAGCTCGTCGAGCAGCTGGCGCAGCCGCACCTGGAGGAAGAACGCGAGGCCGGAGCGCTCGTTCATCAGCGTCGTCAGCGCGACGCGCCAGCCGTTGCCGACGCCGCCGAGGACGTTCTCGTCCGGGATCCGCGCGTTCTCGATGAAGAGCTCGTTGAACTCCGGCTCCCCCGTGATCTGGACCAGCGGGCGGATCTGCACGCCCTCCTGCTCCATGTCCATCAGGAAGTAGGTCAACCCCTTGTGCTTCGGCGCGTCGAAGTCCGTGCGGGCGACCAACATGCACCACTTGGAGTACTGCGCACCCGAGGTCCAGACCTTCTGGCCGGTGACGACCCACTCGTTGCCGTCCTTGACCGCCTTGGTCTTCAGCGACGCGAGGTCCGAGCCGGCGTCGGGCTCGCTGAAGCCCTGGCACCAGATCTCGTCGCCGGTGAGGATCGGCGAGAGGTAGCGCTCCTTCTGCTCATCGGTCCCGAAGGTCATGATCGTCGGGCCCGCCAGCAGGATGCCCAAGACGTTGGCCGGCAGCGGCCGGCGCGCGCGGCCGAGCTCCTCGAAGAAGATCGCCGACTCGGTCATCGTCGCGCCGCGGCCGCCGTATTCGACGGGCCAGTGCACGGCCGCGTAGCGATCCTCGGCCAGAAGCCGCTGCCAGTCGCGGCGCCAGGCGTAGCTCGCGTCGTCGCCGGCCGGCTCGGCACCGGGGTCGTTGGCCGCAAACCAGGCGCGCAGCTCGTCGCGAAACGCGGCCTCAGATTCGGAGAAGGTCAAGTCCATGCGCGCACGGTAGGGCGCGGCCGGGGGATTCGCCACCACGAGGTGGGTAGGAGAGACTCGCCCCATGTCCGCGACCGCGACCACCACGACGGAGCACCGCCCGCGCATCGCCGTCGTCATGGGCGGCCTGATGCTGGTGATGCTCCTGGCGTCGCTGGACCAGACCATCGTCTCCACCGCGCTGCCGACGATCGTCGGCGACCTCGGCGGCCTGGAGCACCTGTCATGGGTCGTGACCGCCTACCTGCTGGCGGTCACGGTCGTCACGCCGCTCTACGGCAAGCTCGGCGACCTCTTCGGGCGCAAGGTCGTCCTGCAGGCCGCGCTCGTCCTGTTCCTCATTGGCAGCGCGCTCTGCGGGCTGGCCCAAGGCATGACCGAGCTGATCGCGTTCCGCGCGATCCAGGGCCTGGGCGGCGGCGGGCTGATGGTCAGCGCCCAGGCGGCGATCGGCGACGTCGTCGCACCGAGCGAACGTGGCAAGTACTCCGGGTTGTTCGGTGCCGTGTTCGGGGTCTCCAGCGTGGCCGGCCCGCTGATCGGCGGCTTCTTGACCACCAACATCTCGTGGCGCTTCATCTTCTACGTCAACGTGCCGGTTGGCATCGCCGCGTTCGCCGTGCTCGCCGCGACGCTGCCCTCGGTCAAGGAACGCCGCAGCCACGAGATCGACTACCTCGGCACGCTGCTGCTGGCGATCGGGCTGAGCGCGCTGATCCTGATGACGACGCTGGGCGGCAACACCTATGACTGGGCCTCGCCGGAGATCATCGGGATGGGGATCACCGGCGTGTTGGCGATCCTCGCGTTTACCCAGGTCGAGCGCCGTGCGGCCGAGCCGATTCTGCCGCCGTCGCTGTTTCGCAACCGCGTGTTCGTGGTCTGCAGCGCGGTCGGCCTGATCGTCGGCTTCGGCCTCTTTGGCGCGCTGACCTACCTGCCGCTCTTCCAGCAGGTCGTCCGTGGGCTGAGCCCGACGGCCAGCGGCCTGCAGCTGCTGCCGGTCATGGGCGGCCTGCTGATCTCCTCGATCGTCTCGGGCCAGGTCATCACCCGCACCGGCCGCTACAAGGCGTTTCCGATCGCCGGCACGGCCGTCGCCGCGCTGGGCATGTGGATGTTGTCGTCCTTGGACGAGGGCACCGGCAGCGGCGTCGCCGCGCTGCACATGTTCGTGCTCGGGCTAGGCCTCGGCATGGTCATGCAAGTCCTCGTTCTGGCCACCCAAAACGCGGTCTCCTACGACCAGCTCGGTGTGGCCACCTCCGGCGCAACCCTGTTCCGATCGATCGGCGGCGCGCTGGGCACCGCGATCCTCGGCGCGATCTTCTCGGGCCGCCTGACCGCCGAGCTGGCCGAGAAGCTGCCGCGCGGCGGCGCGGGCGGTGGGACCGAGGGCGGCGTCAACCCGGCGCAGATCGAGCGGCTGCCCGCGCCGTTGCACGACGCCTACATCGCATCGTTCACCGACGCGATCAACGTGGTGTTCCTGGTCGCCACCGGCGTGATGATCCTGGCCTTCCTGCTGGCGTGGTTCATCCGCGAGCAGCCGCTACGGGCAACGGTCGAAACCGCGGCGGGCTTGGGCGAGTCGCTCGGCGCGCCGGTCGACACCGATTCGCTGCGCGAGGTCACGCGCGGGCTGACGCGGCTGGTCGGCCGCGAGCGGACGCTGGCGTTCATCGCCGGCGCTACGCGGCGCGCGGGTGTCGACCTTGACCCCGGGCCGGCGTGGCTGCTCCTGCACGCGGGGGCACCTGACGCGCCCGCCGATCTGCGCGAGATCCGCGAGCGCCCGCACGTCGATGGCCCGCGCTTCGACACGGCGCTGGCGGCTCTACGAACGCGCGGCGCAATTGGCGAGGACGGTCGCGTCTCCCCCGCCGGCCACGCGCTGCGCGACCAGCTGGTCGCGGCGCGCACCGACTGCCTGCGCGAGCTGATCGAAGACTGGGAGCCCGACCGCCATCCCGAGCTCGATCCCCTGCTGCGCCGGCTGGCTGAAGAGCTCGCCCAGCCGACAGCCGTGGGTTGAGCTCCGCGGACGCTGGGGATACGAGGCGTCATGAAACGCCTTCTTGCTCTCCTGATCGCGGTCGCCGGCCTTGCCGCCGCGGCGCCGGTCGCCGGCGCCGCCGACGCGACCGACACGGTCCCAGCGCCGCAGCCGATCGTCACCAAGCTCGGCGACACGCCGCTGGTCCAGCTCTCCGACGGTGGCGGCGGCCTGCCCTACCTCGGCTCCAGCACGTCCTACAACGCGGGCGCGCTCGTCCAGGTCCTGACCCAGTACCACGACTCCGGCGTCTATGACGCCGAGCTAACGCTGATCGACGGCGTCGCCGCGCAGTGGCTCGCCGGCCAGAGCCACCAGCGCGCGATCGCCGGGCGCAAGCACGCCTCCAAGGCGCGTAGCCGCGCTCGCGCCGCTCACCACGGCGGCGGCGATCGCCGTGGCGGCCAGAAGTGGTGGCACAAGAAGCAGGCGATCGTCTTCGACGTCGACGAGACCGTGTTGTCCAACTACTCGGCGATCGTCGCCGACGGCTTCGTCTACGGCCCCAAGTCCCAAGCCGAGGCGGTCGACGAGATCGGCGTGGCGATCAAGCCGTCGCTCGACCTGTACAAGCTGGCCCGCGCCAAGGGCATCACGGTGTTCTTCATCACCGGCCGTCCCGAGGCCCAGCGCGCGCCGACCGAGCACAACCTCCAGCGTGAGGGCTTCACCGACTACCAGCAGGTGATCCTCAAGCCGGCGGGCTTCACCGGCACGACCGTGGCCTACAAGTCGGGCGCACGCGGCGCGATCGAACAGCAGGGCTACCGCATCGTCGCCTCGGTCGGTGACCAATACAGCGACCTGGCGGGCGGACACGAAGAGCGCGCGTTCAAGCTCCCCAACCCGTTCTACTACCTGCCCTAGACCGAGCTCTCCTGGCGGTCGGTGCCGGAGCGCAACGCTCCGGCACCGAGGCCGAAGAGCGCGGTGAGCGTCGCGACCACGACGAACGCCACGGGCAACGACGAGACGTCGGCGATCGCCCCGATCGCACCTGGGGCCGCGAGTCCCGCGCCGTAAGCGACCGTCGCCACCGCGGCGATCCCCTGACCGGCATGCGGCACCGCGCGGCCGCCGGCAGCGAAGGCGAGCGGGACCACGGTCGCGATGCCCAGGCCGATCAGCGCGAAGCCCGGGATGCCGAGCCACGGCGTGCGCGCGACGACGATGACGAGCGCGCCGGCCGTGGCGGCCACGGCGCCCGCGCGGACGGTCGTCACCGCCCCGAAGCGCGCGACGACGCGATCGCCGGTCAGCCGTCCCGTCGCCATCGCCAGCGCAAAGCCCGTGTAGGCGGCGGCCGCGGTCGCCGCGCTCGTCCCCATCACGTCGCGCAGATAGACGGCACACCAGTCGGCGCTCGCGCCCTCGGCGAAGACCGCGCAGAAGCCGACGGTGCCGATGAGCAGGACGGGGCGCGACGGCCACGCGAGGCGCGGCGGGTCGTGCGCCGGGAGCGCTTGCGGAAGCCGGCGCGCAGCGGCCTGGCCGACCACGGCCAAGATGATGGCCATGATCCCGAGGTGCACGCGCGCATCGACGTCGGCGTGGGCCGCGAGCACGCCGATCGCCGATCCCACGATGCCGCCGACGCTCCACGCGCCATGCAACCCGGACATCAGCGGGCGCCCCAGCGGCGCTTCCAGCGCCAGCCCTTGCGTGTTCATCGCGATGTCGGCCATCCCGGCGAGCGCGCCGTAGACCAGCAGCGCGACGCAGAGCCAACCGAAGGACGGCGCAAGCGCCGGCAGCGCGAGCGACACGGCAAACGCGGCGATCAGCACCCGCGTCACGGCGCGTCCGCTCAGCCGGTGCACGAGCGCGCCGGTCGCAGGCATCGCCAGCAGCGCACCCAGCGCCGGCACCAGCAGCGCCAACCCGAGCGCGCCCGCGCTGAGCCCGAGCCGCTCGCGGATCCATGGGATGCGCGTGGCAAAGCTGCCGTTGACGGCCCCGTGGACGGCGAAGACCGCCGCTATGGCGAGATGACCGCGGGTGGCTGTCGCGCGCGCGATGATCACCGCATGACCTCCCTCGTCTTCCAGGAGCGCCCCGCGGCCGCAGACGCCACCGGGCTCCTCGTCTTGCACCACGGTCGCGGGACCGACGAGCACGACCTGCTCGGTCTCGCCGACGTCCTGGACCCCAAGCGCCGCCTGCACGTCGTCACGCCCGGCGGCCCTCTCACGATTCCGGGCTGGCCGGGCAAGCACTGGTACATGGTCCCGCGCGTCGGTTACCCGGATCCCGACACGTTCAACGCGGCCCACGCGCAACTCGCGCGATTCCACGACGAGCTGTGGGAGCGCACGGGCCTAACGCCAGACCAGACCGTCTTCGGCGGCTTCTCGATGGGGTCGGTCATGTCCTATGCCTTGGGCCTCGATCCGTCGCGCCCCTCCCCTGCCGGCATCCTCGCCTTCTCCGGCTTCGTCCCGACCGTCGACGGCTGGACGCCCGACATCGCCGGCCGCGCCACGGCGGGCCTGCGCGCCTTCATCGCCCACGGCCGCAACGACCAGGTGATGGATGTGGGGTTCGCGCGGGCAGCGCGCGACCTACTCGTCAGCGGCGGCGTAGCGGTCGAGTACCACGAGTCAGACGCCGCGCATCAGATCGACCCCCGCCATGTGCCGGCGGCTGTCGCCTGGCTGGCACAGACGCTGCCGTAATCCGCGGAGCCATGGTCCTCATGGCGAAGCGGGCGCGCAGCCGCGACAACCTCGTCCGCCGCTGCGGTACGATGGCGAAGCTGACCCGACCCCGCCGCGCCAAAACGCGATGGGGACATCGGATCTGCTCCTGAAACCACAACGGCGTCCCATTTATGGGGCGTCGTTGTGGTTTCAGAGCCTGGTGCGTGCGTGACCGGTGGTTTACTGGCCATCATCGCGACCTCCTACGATGCCGTCATCGTCGGCGGCGGGCACAACGGCCTCGTCGCCGCCGCCTACCTCGCACGCGCCGGTCGTCGCGTGCTGCTGCTCGAGCGCCGCGACGAGCTCGGTGGCGCGGCGGTCTCAGAGGCCGCGTTCCCGGGCGTCGACGCGCGCCTGTCGCGGTACGCCTACCTCGTCAGCCTGCTGCCGCGAGTGATCGTCGACGAGCTCGGGCTCGACGTGCGGCTGGTGCGCCGGCGCGTGTCGTCCTACACGCCGGACCCGCGCGACGGTGGGCGGAGGGGGCTCCTGGTCGACGCGAGCGACCGTGCCGCGACGCGGGCGTCATTTGCGCGGGTGACGGGTGGCTCGCGGGATCTCGCGGCGTGGAACGCGCTGTATGCGCGCACGGCGCACGTGGCGCAGCGGATCTTCCCCACCCTGACCGAGCCGCTGTGCTCAAGCGACGAGCTGCGCCGGCTGGTCGACGACGAGGACGCGTGGCGGATGCTCTTCGAGGAGCCGCTGGGCGCGACGCTCGCGCGTGAGTTCGACGATGACTTGGTCGCCGGCGTGGTGCTCACCGACGGGCTGATCGGCACCTTTGCCGCTGCCGACGACGCCGATCTGCGCCAGAACCGCTGCTTCCTGTACCACGTGATCGGCGGCGGAACCGGCGACTGGGACGTGCCAGTTGGTGGCATGGGCGCCGTGACGGGTGCGCTGGCGGATGCCGCGCGTGCCGCCGGCGCGAAGCTGGTCACGGGCGCCGAGGTCGTCGCCATCGACGGCGACGCCACGGCCGTGGTCGTGCGCGACGCAAGCGGCGCCGAGCGCACGATCGCCGCGGGGCATGTGCTGGTCAATGCGGCGCCGGCCGAGCTGGATCGACTGCTGGGCCGACCGCCCGCGCCGGTCGGCACCGCTCCCGAGGGCGCCCAGTTGAAGGTCAACCTGTTGTTGTCGCGGTTGCCACGGCTGCGCGACGCAGCGGTCACCCCCGAGCAGGCCTTCGCGGGCACGTTCCACGTCAACGAGACCGCGACGCAGCTGCAACGCGCCTGCGAAGAGGCGGCCGCGGGGCAGATCCCGAGCCTGCCGCCCTGTGAGAGCTACTGCCACTCGCTGACCGACCCCACCATCTTGGGCGACGAGCTGGGCGCGGCCGGGGTGCAGACGTTGACGGTGTTCGGGCTGCACATGCCGGCGCGGCTGTTTGCGGCCGGCGACGGCACCGCCGCGCGCGACGCCGCGCTGGCCGCGACGCTGCGCTCGCTGGACAGCGTCCTGGCCGAGCCGCTAGACGACGTCCTGCTGCGCGATGCCGACGGCGCACCGTGCCTGGAGGTCCGCACCCCGCGCGACCTCGAGGACGAGCTGCGAATGCCGGGCGGCAACATCTTTCACCGCGACCTGGCTTGGCCGTTTGCCGAGCGCGAGCACGAGCTCGGCACGTGGGGTGTCGAGACCGACGTGGCGCGAGTGCTGATCTGCGGCGCGGGCGCCCGCCGCGGCGGTGGCGTGTCCGGGATTCCGGGCCGTAACGCGGCGATGGCTGTCCTGGGCGGAGCCTAGCCCAGCAGCTCGGCCGCGAGCGACGGGTGCGCGTCGAGCAGACGCGAGAGCGTGCGAGCGAGCTCGGCGTCGACGAAGACGCCGACGCGATCGCCGTCGCGCACCGGCTCGTTCCACGTCCGGGCAAGCGCCAGCACGTCCGGATCGGTCGTCGCCGCGACCTCCGGCCCGATGACCTGATCGCGCAGCGCACTCCACGCGCCCTCCGAGATCCACAGCGGCTCCAACAGCGACATGCCGCAAGCCTAAGCTCCAGCGAGCTACCACCGCCGGGCCGGCGTTCCTATGCCGTTGCGCCGAGGTCCTCCAACGACACCACGTTGCGCGGCGCCTTGAGCGGCGCCACGCGGTCGAAGCGGCTCATCGCGACGTCGCCGGCCGTGGACTTGTCGTCTGGCTCGTCACAATGCCGGTCAAGCTTTCCGCCTGCCCTGCGTGGGCCGGTCTGGGTGTTGCGCACTGGCAGGACACGGCCCTCGGCGGTGACGTAGAGCAGACCCGGGATGGTGCCGGGCTTGTCGCCCTTGTCCTCCAAGACGATGACCTGCCGACCGCCGAGCGTCTTCACGCCGTTGTTGACCAACGTGCCCGTCTGGCCCCCGAAGCATCGCGCGAGGTTCTTGGGCGACAGCGTGCTCAGCAGCGACTGAACGCTCGCTCTCGTCGATTCCGGCACCTTGACCCACCGGCCCGCGAACTTCGAAGCCAAGATCGCGCCGTACTTCTTGTCCGACGCCTTCCAGTAGACCGCGTTGGCCTTCAGATACGTGCTCCTGGGCAGGAGGATCATGCGGACCGACGCCTTGCCCTGAACGATGCCGATGCTCGCTGAGCCCGACGCGAAGACGTCCCCTGACAGCCGGGTCACGCTCCCCGGCTCCGTCACGCTGCCGGCGAAGTGCAAGCTCTTGACCTTGGCGAGATCGCGCTGCAAGTCGGACAAGATCGCCTGCGGCGTCTTGCTCGCCTCGCCACCACCGGCGACGGTGGGCGCGGCCATGGCCGACACCATGAACAGCGCGATCGACACGCTCAGGACACTTGATCGAAGACGCGACATGCCCAGTATCTTGCCCGATCACCGCGCGACAGGCGCCACGACATCACTCAGCCGTTGCCGGACGACGGCCACGGCCTCAGGGTTTTCGTCGATCAGGACGTACCGACGCCCGGTCTTGGCGGCCACAGCGCCGAGGGTGCCGCTCCCGCAGAAGGGATCAAGACACCACTCGCCCGGCCGGGTGGAAGCAAGCACCATCCGTCGGAGGATCCCCTCCGGCTTCTGAGTCGGGTAGCCGGTCTTCTCGGCGCCGTTGGTCGCCACGATGGTGTGCCACCACACGTCGGTGGGCAGCTTGCCGCGCGCCGCCTTCTCGGGCGTGACGAGGCCAGGAGCCATGTAGGGCTCGCGATCGACCTCAGCACTGTCAAACCAATAGCCGGCCGGATCCTTGACGTACACGAGAATCGTGTCGTGCTTGGCCGGCCACTTGCGCTTCGCCCGCGCCCCGTAGTCGTAGGCCCAAATGATCTCGTTGAGAAAGCACTCCCGGCCGAAGATCTCATCGAGCAGAAGCTTGCAGTAGTGGGCCTCACGATAGTCGATGTGGAAGTACATCGTCCCGCTGGCCGTCAGGACGCGATGCATCTCTCGCAGGCGTGGTTCCAGGAAGCCGAGATAGTCCTCAAAGGCATCGCTGTAGGACGACTGGCTCAAGAGCCGCGAGGCGTACCGGCGACCGCCGAACCCCACCCGGTCGCCATCCGCCTCAGCCTTGGCCTCGATCGTCCGCCGTGTCTGCTTCTGCCCCGTGTTGAACGGCGGGTCGAGGTAGATCATCTGGAAGCTGTCACTCGGCAGCCGGGTCAGCACCTCGAGGTTGTCGGCGAGCAGGACGCTGTCGCAGTCCAGAGCGAGCTCACCGGCTCCATGCAGATCCATCTTCGCAACCTAGCGACGTCGACAGACAAGCCCAGCCGCCCGGCCCCAACGCCGGAATCGGGGCAGTGACCGTCGATAGGCTCCGGCCGTGCCCTTCACGTGCAAGAACCTCAGGAATGACCTGGAGGACGTCGGGTCCAACTTCGATGGCGCACCGGGCCTCGAGTTCCGCTTGGCAACCAAGGCCCTCGAGCTCCAGCAGTCCGGCCTCAGCTATCAGGACATCCCGCCGGGCTATCGGTTCCCGTACGGCCACACGCACAAGGAGCAGGAGGAGGTGTTCGTCGTCGTGGGCGGGAGCGGGCGGATGAAGCTCGACGACGAGATCATCGAGGTCAAGGAGTGGGATGTGGTGCGCGTCCCACCCGGCACGTGGCGCGGCTACGAGAGCGGGCCAGAGGGCCTCAAGATCCTCGTGTTCGGTGCGCCCAACCTCGGCGACGATCCGCGAGGAGACGTCGAGGGCCGGCGGGACTGGTGGACCGACGAGGAGCGCTGAAGGGCGGACCCCGGCCTCATGTTCTTCGAGGACCGGGGTTCGACCTTCATGCCATTAGGTGGAGACGGCGGGAATTGAACCCGCGTCCGCAATCGCGTACGAACGGCTTCTACGAGCGTAGTCGGCACTCTGTTCTCGTCTCCCGATCGCCTTGCCGACGGGGTGGCGGGAGACCAGCCCCCTGAAGATGTCCCCGGATTGACAGGGGCGTATCGCCCCGGGTAAGCCGACATGTTGATTCCGAACACCCAGCGGCCGGCAGGCCGGGGCCGAAACCTCACCTACCTAGTCGAAGACTAAGCGGCGAGGGCGTACTCGTGAGAGTCCGCACATATGGTTTTCCCGGTGTTTTACGAGGCCTCCGGGACCTCGGCTCGCGACCATCCGGACGGAACCGACCACGTCGAAGCCTGTCGTCCCCGTGTGGATGTGTCGCTCACGAGTGTAGCCGGACGCCCAAGACGCGGACCCGCTCGCGCGTCGCGGGGTGCGTGCGATCAGGACGCGGCGTCATCCCCAGGCGCGCGCAGACCCGCAGCGAGCGCTCGTTGTCGGGATCGACGATCGACAGGATCTCCTCGATCGCGTGTTCCTCGAAGCCGAAGGCCAGCGCGGCGCGCGCCGCCTCGGTGGCATAGCCCCGCCCCCACGCGTCGCGTGCCAGCCGCCAGCCGACCTCGACCGCGGGCAATACCGCCGGCAGGAACATCGGCACCGTCAGCCCGCAATAGCCGAGCAGCCGCTCGTCCGGGTCATCGCGCGCGCTCAGCGCCCAGAGCCCGAAGCCGCGCTCCTCCCAATCGCGCTCGAAGCGCGTGAGCAACTCGTCGCTCGGGCCGCGTTCCAGCATGACGCCCGTCCCGATGAACCGCATCACCTCGGGATCGGCGTTGATCGCGGCGAAGGGCTCACGGTCCTCGGCACGCCAGCGGCGCAGAACCAAGCGGTCGGTGAAGCGCGTCGTCACGGCAGGAAAAGGAGACGCAGGACCGGTCCGTGTCCGAGGACCTGCTCGCTCTCGCGCCCCGAGAGGCGGCGGTGAACGGCGGGTGGCGCGGCCTTGCACCTCGCGGCCTCGCTCTTGCGCGGATCCGGTCCCGCGTCTTGCCACTGACGGTACGCCTCCCCGCTCCCGGAAGTCAATACCGCAAGCGCGGTGAGGCCCCGCAACGTCGGCGCAATATCGTGGGGGTATGACCACGACCGCACCCGAGAGCGTCGCCTGGGACCTCGAGCCGCTCGTCGACGGCGAGGGCGAGGCCGGCGCCGACCGCCTGCTCGCCGAGGCCGACCGCCGCGCCACCGCCTTCGCCGCCCAGCACGCCGGCAAGGTCGCCGAGCTCGATGGGGCCGGCCTCGCCGCCGCAGTCCACGAGTTGGGCGACCTCTCCGAGCTGGTCGGCCGTGCCGGCTCCTACGCGATGCTGCGCTTCTCCGTCGACACCGTCGACCCCGCCAACGGCGCGCTGCTGCAACGCGTCCAGGAGCGTGGCACGGCCATCGAGACCCAGCTGCTGTTCTTCGACCTCGAATGGGCCGAGCTCAGCGACGAGCGCGCCGAGGAGCTGCTGGCCGCCGACGGCCTGGACCGCGCGCGCCACCACCTGCGCACCGCGCGCCGCTACCGCCCGCATCTGCTCACCGAGGCCGAGGAGAAGATCATGGCCGAGAAGTCGGTCAGCGGCAGCGACGCCTGGTCGCGCCTGTTCTCCGAGGTCACGAGCGCGATCAAGGTCGAGCTCGACGGCGAGGATGAGCCCGTCGCGCTGGACGTCGCGCTCTCGCGCCTGATGTCGCCCGACCGCGCGCTGCGCGCCCACGTCGCCGAGCGCGTGAGCGCGGCGCTGGAGCCGACGCTGCGCATCCGCGGCTACATCTTCAACACGCTGATGGCCGACAAGGCCACCGACGACCGCCTGCGCGCCTATCCATCGTGGATCTCCTCGCGCAACCTCGCCAATGAGGCCAGCGACGAGTCGGTCGCGGCGCTGGTCGAAGCGGTTCGCGAGGCCTATGAGATCCCGCGCCGCTGGTATCGCCTCAAGGCGCGCCTGCTCGGAGTAGACCGCCTCGCCGATTACGACCGCATGGCCTCGGTCGGCGTCGAGGAGGAGAAGTCCTATGACTGGGACGAGGCCAAGTCCATCGTGTTGGACTCCTTCGGCGACTTCTCCGATGTGCTAGCCGACGGCGCGCGCCGCTTCTTTGACGAGGAGTGGATCGACGCGCCCGTCCGCCCCGCCAAGCGCGGCGGCGCGTTCTGCGCTTACACCGTCCCGAGCGTCCACCCCTATGTGATGCTCAACTACACGTCGCGGCGGCGCGACGTGCTCACGCTCGCCCACGAGCTCGGCCACGGCCTGCACGCCTATCTGGCCCAGGAGCGCGGGGTCTTCGAGCAGCACACGCCGCTGACGCTGGCCGAGACCGCTTCGGTCTTCGGCGAGACGCTCGTCTTCGCGCGCTTGCTCGACGCCGCCGAGACACCGGAGTCGCGGCTGGCGCTACTGGCCGAGAACATCGAAGGCTCGATCGCCACCGTCTTCCGGCAGGTCGCGATGAACCAGTTCGAAGACTTCGTGCACACCGCGCGGCGCACCGAGGGCGAACTGAGCATCGACCGCATCGGCGAGCTGTGGAAGCAGTCTCAGGAGGAGCTGTTGGGCGACGCTGTGGAGGTCACCGACGGCTACAAGACGTGGTGGTCCTATGTCCCCCACTTCATCGGCAGCCCCGGCTACGTGTACGCCTACGCCTATGGCCAGCTGCTGGCGCTGAGCGTGTACGGCAAGTACCTCGCCGAGGGCGAGAGCTTCGTGCCCAAGTACATCGAGTTGCTCAGCGCCGGCGGATCGAAGTCGCCCGAGGAGCTGGCGGCGATCGCCGGTCTCGACCTCGCCGACCCCGGCTTCTGGCGCGCTGGTCTCGACCTCGTCAAGGCGCAGCTCGAGCAGGCAGAGGCCGCCGCCGAAGAGGTCCTGGCTGGACGCGAGTGAGGCTCGACCTACACTCAACGACGTGACCGACGACCGCTGGCTCCCGCCCAGCGCCCCTGCTTCCGACCCACCGCTGACGAGCAACAGCCCGGCGTCGCCGGAGGGCTTGGGGCCTGCCCAGGCCTCGCCGCGCGCATGGCTTGGCCGACTGGGACCCATCGCCGTCGCGATCATCGCGTTCTTCAGCAAGATCAAGCTTGTTCTG
The DNA here is from genome assembly GCA_963794585.1 of uncultured Conexibacteraceae bacterium. Taxonomy (GTDB): domain Bacteria; phylum Actinomycetota; class Thermoleophilia; order Solirubrobacterales; family Solirubrobacteraceae; genus Baekduia. The sequence goes on along the minus strand of CAWCEO010000013.1, from coordinate 70,271 downwards.
ATCGCGCTGACCAAGGTGAAGTTCTTGGTCACGGCCGGCTCGATGGCGGTGTCGATCGTCGCCTATGGGTCGATCTGGGGCTGGAAGTTCGGCGTCGGCTTCGTGCTGTTGCTGCTCGTGCACGAGTACGGCCACGTGATCCAGCTGCGGCGCGAAGGGGTCAAGGACGTCAGCGCGCCGCTGTTCATCCCGTTCATGGGCGCGTTGATCTGGGCCAAATCACTGGGCGGTGACGCCGCGGCCGAGGCCCGCACCGGCCTGGCGGGACCGATCCTCGGCTCGGTCGGCGCGCTGGCCTGCCTGGTCGTCTATGCCTTCACCGGCGAGGACTTTTGGCGGGCGCTGGCCTACACGGGGTTCTTCCTTAACCTGTTCAACCTGCTGCCGATCAGCCCGCTGGACGGTGGCCGCGCGGCGGCGGCGCTGAGCCCCTGGGTCTGGCTGCTCGGCGTCTTCGGCATGGTCGTGCTGGTCCTGACGATCCCGAACCCGATCATCATCCTGATCGCGGTCGTCTCGATCTACCAGACCTACAACCGCTTCAAGCAGTTCCGCTCAGCGGATCCGGCGGTGCGCGAGTACTACGCGATCGAGCGCCGCCAGCGGATCATGATCGGCGCCACCTACCTGCTGCTCATCGTGGCGCTCGCGGGCGCGCTGTCGGCGACGCATCTCGAACGCACGTTGTAGGACTCGCTCAGCGGCCGACGTCGCGCAGGGCGCGCTGGACGTCGCGCTCCTGGTCCTTGCGCTTCAGCGACTCGCGCTTGTCGAAGCGGTCCTTGCCCTTGGCCAGCGCGATCTCGACCTTGGCGCGCGACTCCTTGAAGTACAGGCGCGTCGGGACGAGCGTCAGGCCGCGCTCGGTCGTGCGGCCGGAGATGGCGTCGATCTCGCGGCGGTTGAGCAGCAGCTTGCGCGGCCGCTCGGGCTCGTGGTTGTCGCGCGATGCCGGAGCGTAGGGCGGGATGTGCACGTTGTAGAGCCAGATCTCGCCGTCACGGATCGAGGCGAAGCCATCCTTGAGCTGGGCGCCAGACTCACGCAGCGCCTTGACCTCGGTTCCCTGCAGCACGAGGCCCGCCTCGTACTTGTCGAGGAACTCGTACTTGTGCGACGCCGTGCGATTGCTCGCGACGTCACCCGGTGCCACCTTGCGCTTCTTGCCCTTGGCCATGCTGCTTCGAGTCTAGGTGGTGCTCGCAGAACGGGACCAGTTCGGCCGCGACGCCGGCTGGGTCGGTCGTCTGCGGCACGTGGCCGCTGTCGAAGACCACCAGGCGCGCGCCGGGGATCAGCTCGGCCACGCGGCGGCCGAGCTTCAGCGGGATGACTGGGTCGTGACGCCCCCAGAACACGAGCGTCGGGGCCGTGATCGCCTTGGCCTCCTCGCGCAGATCGTGCTCGGGTGACGCGAAGCTGCGCCACAGCTCGCTGACGGCGCGCAGGCCCGGGTCTTGGCGGGTCGTGGCGACGCCGGTGTCGCGGGCGCGCCGGTCGGCATCGGTGCGCGCCCGCATGTAGCGGGCCGAGAAGGCCGGGTAGATCCGGCGCAGGAACCAGGGCTGGGCCATCAGCGCGCAGAAGGCGCGCACGTGCGGCGGGCGGCCGCCGAAGCCGCCACCGTCGATGACCACGAGGCCCTTGACCAGCTCGGGCCGGCGCGCGGCCATGCGCGCCGCCGCGAAGCCGCCGACAGAGTTGCCGACCACGATCGCGCCCTCGGGCGCGAGCCGCTCCACGACCTCTTCGGCGATGTCGGCGAACCGCATCGCGGTCGCCCGACCGTCACCGAGCGGCGATGCGCCGTGGCCGGGCCACTCCAGCGCGATCGTACGCACGCCGTCGGGCAGGAGCGCGCGCAGCTCGTCGAAGTCATGGTGATCGTGGGCACCGCTGGACAGCAGGACGACCGCGGCGCCGGTGCCCCGCTCGTCGTAGGCGATCGGACCGGAGGTGGTGTCGAGGAGCTCCATGGCGCCGCAGCATGACCGACCGGTCAGTCACTGTCAATGACCGATCGGTCATGTAGCCTCCGAGCGTGCTGTCGCTCAACCATCCGACCGCCGACGCGTTGCTGGACGCCGGCATCGCCGTGGCCGAGCAGCATGGCCTGGCCGGGTTGAGCGTCAATCGTGTCGTGGCCGAAGCGGGGCTGGCCAAGGGCACGTTCTACGTGCACTTCGCCGACCGCGATGCCTTCGTGGACGCACTGCACGCGCGCTTCCATGCCGAGGTCGACGCGGCGGTCGGCACCGCGGTGGCCGACGTCCCCGCCGGGCCCGAGCGGCTCGTCCGGGGGGCCGAGGCCTACCTCGATGTCTGCTTGCGCGACCGCGCCGTCAAGGCGCTGGCGCTGGAGGCCCGCACCGATCCGGCGCTATCGGCACTCATGGCCACCCGCCACGAGCGCTTTGCGGCTGTCGCCGTGCCGAGCTTCAAGGCCATGGGCTGGCCGGACACCACCGCCGCCGCGCAGCTGCTCGCCGCGATGACCGCCGAGATCGCCGTGCGCGAGCTCGACGCGGGCCGTCGCCTACCGGCCGCGCGACGAGCGCTGCGCCACTATCTGGATAGGAGCTAGGCGGGCGCCGGCGGGGCAGTGTCGAGCTCGACGCGGCCGCGCGGTGCCTCGATCTTGCGCACGACCACCCCCACCGGATCGCCGATCCGCATCGTCGCGCCTGACTCATCGCCGATCAGGACCGTGCCGACCTCGTTGAGCTCCCACCAGTCGTCGCGCAGGCGGCGCGCCGGCAGGAAGCCCTCGTAGCCGTCCCCGAAGACGACGAACGCGCCCGCGCCGACCAACCCCACGATCTCGCCGTCAAAGGCCGCCGGCAGCCGGCCCTCGAACAGCTCACGCTCGAGCAGGAAGGCGCGGGCGACATCGTCGGCCGCGCGCTCGATCTGCATCGCGTCGCGCTCGCGGCCCGAGGTCCACTCCGCCGCCTCCTCGAGCGGATTCCCGGCGCGCGGCGCCTCCTCCCCGCCGCCAACAGCACTCAGCAGCGCACGATGGCAGACGAGGTCGGGATAGCGACGAATCGGTGAGGTGAAGTGCGCGTAGGCGGTCGAGTGCAGGCCGGCGTGGCCCTTGTTCTCGGGCGAGTACTTGGCCTGCTTGAGCGACCGCAGTACGAGCGACGTCAGGCCTAACCGGCCCTTGCCGCCACGGCGACGAACCTCTTGCGCCACGAGCTGCGACGCGGCCGCGATGATGCCCGCCGCCGCGCCTGGCGGGATCTCCTCCGGCGCGGGCGGCGTCGGCACCCCCAGCGTCTCCAACTGCTCCAGGAGCCGCTGCGCCGCCGTCGGCTCCGGCCGCTCGTGGATCCGGTAGAGCGCCGGAACGTCACGCTCGCTCAACAGCCGCGCGACCGCCTCGTTGGCGGCGATCATCAGGTGCTCGATCAGCTGATGGGACTCGGTCTGCACCGACCCCACCGACGAGGCCACGTGGCCAGCCCGGTCAAACGCGAACTCCGGCTCGACCGACTCCACCGCCAGCGCGCCCGCGGCGTCGCGGCGCTCGCGCAGCGCGGCCGACGCGGCGCGCGCGGCGGCCAGCGGCGCAGCCCACGGCTCCGCCGCGCCCTCGTCGCCCGCGAAGATCCGGTCAACACGGTCGTAGTCGAGCCGCTCGTCGCTACGGATCCGTGAGCGATAGAAGGCGCTGCGCACGACATCGGCCCCATCGAGATCCAGCTCGACCGTAACGGCCAGCCGCTCTTGGCCCGGAACCAGCGAGCACGCGCCGTTGGAGAGCGTTTCGGGCAGCATCGGCTCGACCGCGCCCGGCACGTAGACCGACGTCCCGCGCCGGTAGGCCTCGCGGTCGATCGGCGAGCCCGGCCGGACGTAAGCGCTGACGTCGGCGATGTGTACCCAGATGCGCCACGCGTTGTCGCCGCGAACCTCCGCGCTGATCGCGTCGTCGAAGTCACGCGCCGAGGACGGGTCGATCGTGAACGTCGCCAGTCCGCGCAGATCACGCCGGGCCGCCGCGGCGGGGTCCTGCTCCTCGACCCGCTCGACCGCCTCCTTGGCCGCCCGCTCGACCCCCGGCGGGAACGCCCGGCGCAGCCCGCGATCGTGCATCAACGCCTCGATCACGTCGCGCGCCACGTCGGGCTTGCCGATGACCCGCGCGATCTTCGCGTGGCCCTTGGCCCGACCGCCGCTGCGGACGAGTACGAGCTGCCCCAGCCGCCCGTTGCGCCCCGGATCGACCGGAATGCTCTGACGCCCGCGCGTGTCGAAGAATGGCTCGGCGACCACCAATCGCCCGCGCTTGGCCAGGACGCCGACGGTGAAGCGCTCGCCGCTGCCGTCGGCGCCCGCGCTGCCGGACTCGCGTGGCGCTCGCCGCCCGTGCCGCGGGCCTCCCCGCGGGCTCATCGCTTCGCGGCCAGGACGCTCAGCGCCTTGTCGAGCCCCTCGTCGACCTTGGCCGTCTTCGGGTTGTCAGCGGCCCGCACATCCGGCGTCAGCCCACTGCCGGTCGACACGCCCGCCCCGCCCAGGTTGCGCCCCGACGGCAGGAAGTACTGCCCGGCGGTGATGTCCAGCGCGCCACCGTTGGAGAGCTCCAAGACCTCCTGGAAGACGCCCTTGCCGAACGTGCGCGTGCCGACGAGCGTCGCGCGCTTGCGGTCCTGCAACGCGCCCGCGACGATCTCGGCCGCGCTGGCGCTGTTGCGGTCGACCAGGACGACGAGCGGGGTCTTGGGCGCGACCGGATCGCCGACCGCGCTGAGCGTCTTAGACGGCACCGCACGCCCCTTGGTCGTGACGATCTTGCCGTCGGACAAGAAGGCGCTGGCGACCAGCTGTGCCTCGGTGACCAGGCCGCCCGGGTTGCTGCGCAGATCGAAGACCACGCCCTTTGCGCCGCCCTTGAGGGCCTTGCGCAGCGCGGCGTTGAGCTCGCCGTGCGCGCCGGAGGAGAACTGATCGAGGCGAACCACCGCATACTTCTTGCCCTTGATCGTGCGCAGCGACGATGTGACGGCGGGAACCGAGATCGTCTCGCGCCGCAGGGTGACCTGGCGGCGCTTGCCGTCACGATCGAGGGTCAGCTTGACGTCGGTCCCGATACGCCCTTGGATCAGCGCGATCGACGCGTCGCTGCTCTTGCCCTTCAACGGCTTGCCATTGACCCCAACGACGACATCGTCAACCGCGAGCTTGGCCTGCTTGGCCGGCGAGCCTTCGTAGACCTCCACGATCCTCAGCCCGCTGCCGGTGCGCACGACCTGCACACCGATGCCCGCGAACTCGCCGCTCTGCTGGAGCTGGAACTTGGCGTAGGACTTGGGATCGAAGTAATTGGAGAACCGGTCGTCGAGCGACGCGACGATCCCGGAGATCGCCTTGTTAGCGAGATCCTTCTTGGGGATCTTGCGGTAGTACGTGTCGTTGACGGTGTCGATCGCCTCGTTGACGACCCGCGTGTCTTGGTCGCCGACCAGCGGGTCGCGCAGAAAGCCGGGCAGGCCGGATGGGTGGCCGCCGAGGTAGATCCCGGCGAAGAGCAGGATCAGGCAGAGGACCAGCGAGGCGAGGGCGCGACGGATCATGTTGCAAACAGGCTAGGGCTGTCGCCGTAGATGCTCGACCAGCAGCGCGTTGACGCGCTCAGGCTCGTCGTGCTGGACCCAGTGGCTGGCGTCCGGGAGCCGCACGACGCGCACGTCGGGCACCAGGCGCGGGTCGGGGTCGGCCATCTTGGCCATCAAATAGCGATCCTGCTCGCCCCAGATGATGAGCGTCGGCGCCGGGATCGGTTTGAACTGCGCTCGGGCGCGGCGCGGCGACTGACGCAGCACAGCGCGGTAGTAGTTGATCGGCCCACGCAGCCCATCGGGCCCCATCAGCGCCGCCTCGGAGCGGGCGATGTCCTCGGCGGTGTAGGCGCCCGGCTTGGCCTCCTTGTAGAGGTTCTCCAGCGTCCGCCGCCCGCCCCAGCGCATGAGCCGCTCGGGCAGCCACGGGATCTGGAACAAGAACATGTACCAGCTGCGCCGCAGCTGGGCGAGCGACGTCTGCAGCGTGTGCAGCATCCGCTCCGGATGGGGAACGTTGAGCACGATGAGACGGTCCACGCGCTCGGGGTGGAACGTCGCGAGGCCCCAGGCGACCGCCGCGCCCCAGTCATGGCCGACGACGTGCGCGCGCTCCTCGCCGAGCGCCGCAATCAGCTCGGCGATGTCGGCCGCCAGGATCTCCATGCGGTAGTCCTGCCAGCGCGGCGGCTTGTCGGATTCGGCGTAGCCGCGCATGTCCACAGCGACGGTGCGAAAGCCAGCCGCGACCAGTGCTGGAATTTGCTGGCGCCACGTCCACCAGAACTCGGGGAAGCCGTGCAGGAGAACGACGAGCGGCCCTTCGCCCGCCTCGACGTAGTGCAGGCGCACGCCGTTGACGGTGGCGTACCGGTCCTGGAGCTCCATGGCGGCAGCCTATGTGTCGGCGCCGGTTACACGCGCAGGAACTTGCGCAGCGACAGGCTCGAGCCCACCGCGCTCACGCCGACGCTGGCCACCAGCAGCACGATCGCCAGCAACGCGAAGCCGATCGTCTGCGGGGCGGCGATCAGCGCGAAGTCCGACGCCAGCGGGTCGAGCAGCGCGACCTTGCCGACACCGAGCAACAGCACCGCGACGATCCCGCCCAGCGCGCCGAGGACGATGCCCTCGATCACGAACGGCCAGCGGATGAAGGAGTCGGTCGCGCCTACGAGCTTCATGACCTCCACCTCGCGCCGCCGTGAGAAGAGGCTCAGACGGATCGTGTTGGAGATCAGCAGGATCGAGGCGATGATCAACAGGACCGCCAGGCCGCCCATGGCGAGCTTGACCACGCGCGTGGCGGTGAGGATCTTGGTGGTCTCGTCCTTGCGGTTCTTGACCTGCTCGATGGCGCCGTCGATGGGTACGCGCCCGCCGGAGACCGCCGTGGGTGCCAGCACGTTGCGCAAGGCCACCACGTTGTCGGGCTTGTCGGGCGTGACGCGGAAGGTGTCAGGCAGAGGGTTGGTCCCGAGCAACTCATAGGCCTCGGGATTGCGCTTGCGCTCCTGCGCGTAGGCCTGGGCCTTGGAGACGTACTGAACCTTGCCGACGTGGTCGGTGCGACCGAGCAGCGCCTGCACACGGGCGACGTCCGGCTTGGTCGCGTCCTTCTTGAGGTAGACGTCGACGAGCACGCGGCCACGGACCTCGTTGGCCGCGCCGGTCGTCGCCTGGACGACCGGGATGAAGACGCCGAGCACGAGCACGGTGACGAGCACCGAGGCCATGGCGGCAAAAGACGGGATCGCGTTCCGCGAGATCGAGCGGAACGCCTCCTTGACGAAGAAGGCGGGCTTCATGATGGTGGACTACTCGCTCGGGAAAATATCGTCGAAGTCGCCGCTGTCGCGCTCGCGCTCGGTGCGCGCGCGTCGCGGCTCTGGCGCCGGCTCGCGCAGCAGCGCGCCGAACTCGGCGGTGTTGATGTCGGTCGGGGCGTCGTAGCCCGCGTTGTGCTCGTCGCGGACGAGGTGGCCCTGATGGAGCTCCAGCACCCGACGGCGCATGCGGTCGACCATCGTCGCGTCGTGCGTGGCGACGAGCACGGTCGTGCCGGTGCGGTTGATGCGGTAGAGCAGCTGCATGATCCCCACCGACGTCTCGGGGTCGAGGTTGCCGGTCGGCTCGTCGGCCAGCAGCAGCGGCGGGTGGTTGACGAACGCGCGCGCCACGGCGACGCGCTGCTGCTCACCACCGCTGAGCTGGTCGGGGTAGGAGTGCAACTTGGTCGCCAGGCCGGTGAGGCGCAAGATGTCGGGGACCTTGGCGCGGATCTCCTTGCGGCCCTGGCCGGTGACCTGCAGCGCATAGGCGACGTTGTCGTAGACCGTGCGGTCGGGCAGCAGCTTGAAGTCCTGGAAGACGATGCCGATGTTGCGGCGGTAGAACGGGACCTTCTTGCGCGTGATCTCAGCGAGGTCGCGACCGGCGACGCGGATCGTGCCGGAGGTCGGCTCGATCTCCTTGATCAGCAGCTTCATGAGGGTGGACTTGCCCGAGCCGGTGGACCCGACCAGGAAGACGAACTCGCCTCGCTGGATCGAGAACGACGCGGTCTCGAGCCCCCCGTTGGTGGGCCCGTAGGACTTGGACACGCCGCGGAACTCGATCACCGACGGCGCCCGATCCCGCGGCCCCGCCTTGCGTTCCAGCTCCGCCTTGTGGCGTTCGACGATCGCCATGGTCTGACTGACGTTAGCCCCAGGCGCGCCGATCCCTGCCGGTGCACGGCCGCGTGCAAGCTAGATTGCGGGGCGTGCCCACCATCACCAGCGAGACCCTCGCCAACGGCCTGCCGCTGCACCGCGTCGCCCTGCCCGGGACGCGCGCGGTCACGATCCTCGTCGCCTTCGACGCCGGCGCCCGCACCGAGCGGCCCGAGGAGAACGGCATGGCGCACTTCCTCGAGCACCTCGTCTTCAAGGGCGGCGAGAAGTACGACCACTACAAGAAGGTCAACGAGACGGCCGAGCGCATGGGCGGCACGCTCAACGCCTACACCTCGCACGACCTCGTCGCCTTCCACATCACCGTGCGGGCCGAGGCGGCGCTGGAGGCGATCGACCTCCTGACCGACTTCGTGGGCCGCCCGCTACTGGACGCCGAGGAGCTCGACCGTGAGCGCGGCGTCGTCATCCAGGAGATCCAGCGCTACAAGGACCAGCCGTCGGCTGTGGCCGAGGAGCTGATCGACAAGGCCGCGTTCGGCGAGCATCCGCTCGGACGCACGGTGCTCGGCCCGGAGGAGCACCTGCGCACGTTCTCGCGCGACGCGATCGTCGCCTTCCGCGAGCGCCGCTGGGCCGGCGAGCGCGGCGGCGCGTTTATCGTCGGCAACGTCGATCACGTGCCGGCAAATGGAGCGGCCGGCGAGCTCTTCGAGCGCTTCCCGACGCTCAGCGTCCCGTCGGCCTACGAGCCGACGCCGGGACTGCAGCTCGAGAAGCTCGTCGAGCGCCGCGACTCCAACCAGTCACACCTGCGGTTGATGTACGCCCCGGACGTCGACGCCACCGACCCCGCGCAGCGCGCCGCGCTGACGATCTACTCGACGCTGCTGGGCGGCTCGATGGGCTCGCGCCTCTTTGATGAGATCCGCGAGCAGCGCGGCCTCTGCTACTCGGTCTACGCGATCGACCACGCGCTCTCCGACGCCGCGATCCTGCAGCTCGGCGCCGGGCTGGAATCCTCCAAAACCGCCGAGGCCTACGCGCGCATGCGTGAGATCGTCGCCGAACTGCACCGCGACGGGCCGACCGAGGAGGAGGTCGCACGCGCGCGGGCCTACGCCGCCGGGCGCCGCGTCCTGGGCTTCGAGAACACCAACGCGGTCGCGCGCTTTGCCGCCACCCAGGCGATCGTCTTCGGCGAGGACATCGACCCCGACCGGGCGATCGACGCGCTGGACGCCGTCACCTTCGACGATGTCGCGGCCGTGGCCCGCAAGGTCGATCCCGAGTCAGCGGCCGTCGCATGCGTCGGACCGCACGACGCCGACGAGTTCTAGCCTTTGTGGCAGAACGAGTGGCACTGCGCCGCTCGTTCTGCCACTCGCACACCCAACTGGCGCTGGCGCCGCACGCCACAGTGTGCGACAGTCAGCACTCGTGGCGGCGGTGGCGGAGATGCTGAACGAGCGCGAGCTGGCGCGATACGTCCAGCGTGTCGATGGACGCTGGCCGCTGGAGCGCGTCATCATCGGCGGTGCCCGGGTGCTCGATCTCCGCGGTGCACCGCCCCAGCGCGAGCGCGGCCCCGAGTACGTCGCGGTCCTGATCTCGGAGTACTTCGCCGGCGTTCCGTGGCTGGAGCGCGTCTACCAGGCCGGGAGCCTGTGGGATGCCGCCGAGATGGGCGCTGCCGCCGATGTGCACTGCTACACCCCCGAGGAGTTCGTCCGCCGGCGCGAGACGCTGGCGATCGTGCGTCAGGTCGCCGAGCACGGCGTCGAGCTGATAGAAGCGCCGCCCGAGCGCTGAGCAGCCGCGCACAAAGCTCCCCAGAACTGACGATGTCTGTCAGCAGAAGGATGGCCAGATTTCCGGGTCATCGTCAACCGATCCGGCCGCCCCGCCGAAGTCCTGGACATGCTCGCCCCCTCGCGCCTGCCGGCGCTGTGCGCCATCGCCGTCGCTGCTCTGGCTCTTCCCGCGACGGCCTCGGCCAAGAAGTCCTCCTCGCCCAAGCTGCCCGCGAAGTTCCAGAAGCGCTACCACGTGAAGTCCGCCGTCGCCGACCCCGACCGCGACGGCCTGACCAACCTCACCGAGTACCGCGCGCACACCAGCCCCAAGAAGGCCGACAGCGACCGCGACGGCACCCAGGACGGCTCGGAGGATCGCGACGGCGACAAGCTCACCAACGCGACCGAGCAGCGCGCCGGCACTAACCCGAACAAGCGCGACACCAACCACAACGGCCGACCCGACGGCCGCGAGGACGGCGACCACGACGGCCTGCGCAACCTCGCCGAGCAGCGCACCGCCAACGATCCGCACAACGCCGACTCCGACGATGACGGCATCAAGGATGGCCTTGAGAACGCGGGGCAGGTCGTCACGTTCGCGGGCGGCGTCCTCGGGTTGCGGCTGGCCGCGACCGGCAAGGTCGTGACCGGCAACCTCGGTGATGCGACGGGCGTCACCTGCGACGGGACCGCCGGCTACACGGCCGCTTATGGTGCCGGCACCGGCCAGGAGCTGGCCGACGACGATGACGCGTTCGACGACGAGGACGACTTCGGCGACGACGACGAGGCCGTCGACGAGGAGGACGACGACGCGAGCGCATCGTCGGACGACAGCGGCGACGACGACGCCGCTGCCTCGACCGCCTCGCTGCGGGTCGCGGACGGCGAAGGCACGGGCAACCCGTGCATCGACGAGGTCCTGGCGCCCGGCGCCTGGGTCCACGAGGCCGAGCTGACGACCGACGACGCCGGCGCCTCGGTCTTCGACGTGGTCGCCCTCGTCGACGACTCGCTGTAGGCGGTGGGCGGGCCGGATCACCGCTAGCCTCGACGGCCATGCTCGTCGAGATCTGGTCCGACATCGCCTGTCCGTGGTGCTACGTCGGCCGTGCGCGCTTCGCCGCGGCGCTGGCGCGGTTCGAGCACCGCGATGAGGTCACGGTCGTCTGGCGCTCGTTCGAGCTGGACCCAGACGCGCCGGCCGAGCGCGAGGGCAGCCACGCCGAGCGCATCGCGCGCAAGTACGGCCGCACGCTGGAGGAGGTCGCCGCGATGGACGCCCAGCTGACGGCCGCCGCGGCGGCAGACGGCTTGACGATCGACTTCAGCCGCGTCCGGTCAGGCAACACCTTCGACGGCCACCGGCTCGTCCACCTCGCCGCCGCCCACGGCAAGCAGGACGCGATGAAGGAGCGGCTCTTTCGCGCCTACTTCAGCGAGGGCGCGCTGATCAGCGACCACGCGACGCTCCAAGACCTAGGGGTTGAAATCGGTCTGCCGGCCGACGAGGTCCGGGAGCTCCTGCTGACCGAGCGCTACGCCGAAGAGGTCCGCGACGACGAGCGCACCGCGCAGAGCGCCGGCATCAGCGCCGTCCCCTGTTTCGTCATCGATCGCAAGTACGGGGCCTCCGGGGCCCAGCCGCCCGAGACGCTGCTGGAGTTCCTGCAGCACGGCTGGGCGCAGCGCGAGGCTGCACCCGCCGCCTCCTAACCAATAGCGACCATTCGCTCGATCGGTACCCGCGCGCGCTCGGCGAGCGCCGGGTCGACCTTGACCTCGCCGCTGAGATCGCGCAGGCAGTCGCGCAGCTTCGGCAACGTGATCATCTTCATGTACTTGCAGGAGGCGCGCTCATTGGCGGCGACGAAATCGACGTCCGGGGCGGCCATCCGGAGCTGGTGCAGCATGCCCGTCTCGGTCGCCATGATCGCCGTGCCGCCGCGGCCGGCGTGTTCCTTGGCGTAGTCGAGCATCCCGCCGGTGGAGAGCATGTGCACGCCCTCGGTGGCGATGTCGCCGGCGGCGACATATTCCATGACCTGCGTCGAGCAGCCGCACTCGGGGTGGATGAGGAAGTCGGCGTCGGGGTGCTCGGCGCGCATCGTCGTGATGTCCTTGGGACGGATGCCCGCGTGGACGTGGCACTCGCCGTCCCAGACGTGCAGTGACCGGCCGACCTCTTTCTCCACGTAGGCGCCGAGCCACATGTCGGGCCCGAAGAGAATGGGCGTGTCCGGCCCGTGCTCGGCGAAGATGTGCTCGACGACCTTGACGGCGTTTGACGACGTCACGCAATAGTCGGTCAGCGCCTTGATCTCGGCCGTCGTGTTGACGTACATGACGGTGACGGCGCCGGGGTGTTTGGCCTGCCAGGCAGTCAGCTGCTCGGGCGTGATCGAGTCCGCCAGCGAACAGCCGGCGTCCAGATCGGGGATCAGGACCGTCTTGCGCGGCGAGAGGATCGACGCGGTCTCGGCCATGAAGTGCACGCCGCAGAAGGCGATGACGTCGGCGTCGACATCGGCCGCCCGACGGCTGAGGCCGAGGCTGTCACCGACGTAGTCGGCGGCGTCCTGGACCTCGGGCACCTGGTAGTTGTGGGCCAGGATGACGGCGTTGCGCTCGGCGGCGAGCGCGCGAACTTCGGAGGTCAGCACGCTGATCTCGTCGGCCGTCAGGGCCTGCGGGACAGTGGGGCTCGGGGCCATGGGAAGGTTCATGGCAGACGCTCCAGGATCAGGGAGAGGTCTAAGGCAGGTGCGGAGTGCGTGAGCGCTCCAACCGACACGAAGTCTACCCCGGTCTCAGCCGCAGCCCGGATCGTGTCGATGGTGATGTTGCCGCTGGCCTCCAACTCGGCGCGGCCGGCGACCTCGGTCGCGATCGCGCGCATCTCGTCGGGGGTCATATGGTCGAGCAGGATCCGGGGCGCGCCGGCCTCCAGCGCCTCGCGCACCTCCGCGGCGGTCTGGGCCTCGATCTCCAGCCGGAGATCCGGGAACGCGGTGCGTGCGGCGCGGACGGCGTTGCCCACCCCGCCCGCGGCGGCGACGTGGTTCTCCTTGATCAACACCATGTCGAAGAGGCCGAACCGGTGGCTCGTGCCGCCGCCGGCCAACACCGCCGCCTTCTCCAGCGGGCGCAGCGTCGGCGTCGTCTTGCGCGTGTCGAGGACCTTGGCGCCGGTGCCGTCGATTGCGCGGACATAGCGGGCGGTCAGCGTCGCGACGCCGCTGAGGCGCTGCAGGAAGTTCAGGGCGGTCCGCTCGGCGATCAGGATCGCCGCCGCCGCGCCGGTCACGCGCAGGACCGGCGTCTTGGGCTCCTGCCACACGCCCTCGGGCGACAGCCGCTCGATCTCCAGCTCGGCGTCGGTCTGCCGAAACGCCGCCTCGGCGACGTCGAGGCCGAAGACGACGCCGGGCGCCTTCTGGGTGATCGTCGCGACCGCGCGGACGCCGTCCGGAACGGTCGCCTGCGTGGTGACATCGCCGGCGCCGACGTCCTCGGCGAGCGCGCGGGCGACGACATCGGCGACGAAGGTGGGGTCCAGGGCCATGGGTTCGGGAAGGATAGGTGGCGCTTGCCTGCCGACGACCTGCCCTTCGACCTCGACGCGTGGCTGCCGGACCCAACGATCCGCACGCGCCATCGGCGTACGGCGGCCGCGCGAGCCGATCGGCTGTGGGATGCCGCGGGCGCGCTGGCGGTCGACGCCACCGGCCCGCTGGGCCGGCTGGTGCGCTGGCGGATCCCGGGGCTGCCGCCCGGCGAGACCTTCCGCGGCCTCTTTGCCACCTCGCCGTTCACGGTGCTCGACGAGGGTGAGCGCTGGTCGGTGTCCGGACTCGTGGGGCGGATCTGGACGCTGCGGCGCGACTACCCGCGCGTGGAGGACGCGAGCGCGTTCGCGGCCTGGGCGCAGCCGGGGACGGTCCGGGTGCTGTTCGCCCACTGGGTCGTTGACGGCCCGGACGGCTGCAGCGCCTTGCTCTCCGAAGCCCGCGTGGCGCCCGTCGACCGCGGCGCCGCGCTGCGCCTGCGCGCGCTCTGGACCATCGTCGGCCCGTGGGAGCGCCTCATCGGCGGCGAGGCCCTCGCCCGCGCAACCCGCGCCGCCGAGAGCACCCACTGACCTGACACCGCCTAGGTGCTGCCGCGCTCGAGACCGGCGAGGACCGATGTCCCGGCGAAGATCGTGCGACCGCGACGTCGCAAGGAGACGTGGAGCTCGCCGGCGAGGTGCTGAGCCGCCGCGCCCTCGCGGTGGCGGCGCGCCGCGGGGTCGGGAACCGGCAGCAGGTGTGGCGGCGTGCCGTTGGCGTGGCCCTCGACCTCGACCGACACGCCGCCCGGCGTGCGACCCGAGAAGCGCCAGCCGACGCCGTCGACGGCCACGCGCAGCGGCTGCAGCGGACGGACCAACCGCACCAACTCGCCGCCGGCCGAGACCACCAGCGACGTCGCGACGACCCGCATCCCGCCCACACCCGCGCGGCCGCCGGCAAACGCCACACAGGCGTCGGGATCGTCGGCGAAGCCATGCGCTTGGCCCCACCACCACGTCTCGGGGAAGCCGCCGTTGGACCAGTTCTTCTCGGCGTAGGCCACGGCGCCGTCGAGGTCGATCCCGCGGCCGTCGATCACCGCGCTCCCGCGCACCCGCGCCCGCAGCAGCCACGGATGCCAGTACTGGCTGAGCCCCGGGATCGCCTGCGCGGCGCCGAGTCCACCGAACAGTCGCCGCGGCCAGCGGCCGGGCGCCTCCAACACGACCTCCAGCGACGCGTCGGCGCCGAGGTCAACGGCGACCGACCCCTCCCGTGCTTCGGCCCGCAGCGCGCTGCCGATCCGAATCGCCCCCGCACCGTCGACGACCGCCGCGTCATCAACCGCAATCGCCCGTGAGAAGCCGCCTGGATGTGCCGCCAGCCCGACCGTCCCCCACGCCCGGCCGTCGCGGTCGCGGTTGACGCCGGCCAAGACGACCACGACCACCCCCTGTTCCGGCGCGGTAATCCGCCAGAACCAGCCCTCCATCGCCACGCCATGCGGCCGGCGGGGATCCCCGAAGGGCAGATCGGCGCCGGTTGCGCGGTAGGTGTCCAAGAGCACAGAGAGCAGTCTCTCACGGCCGCTAGACTTGAGCCTCTTTTAACTGAGATTTTCGTCTAGATCCTAGGCTAGGAAACATGTCAGATCAGCCCTTCTCCCCCGCCGTGCCCTGCTCCATCTGCGCCGAGCGTCCCGGCACGCTCCAGATGGTCATCCAGACCGACGCCGGCATCCAGGGTGCCGCTCTGTGCGAGAGCTGCGCCCGTGACCTCATGGAGGGCTTCGGGCAAGCCGGCATCGGCCCGGCGGCCGACATCGGCAAGGCCGGCGGAAGCGCTGGCGTGCCGATGGGCCAGCCGGTCTTCGGCAACGGCCCGCGGACGCAGGCTCGCTCGCGCGACGACCAACAGCAGCACGCCTCCAAGACGCCCGCGCTGGACGAGTTCGGCCGCGACCTCACCCGTGACGCTCGCGAGGGCCGCATCGATCCCGTCATCGGCCGCGACGACGAGATCGCCCAGACCATCGAGATCCTCGCCCGCCGCCGCAAGAACAACGCGGTGCTGATCGGCGAGGCCGGCGTCGGCAAGACCGCCATCGTCGAAGGCCTCGCGCTGCGCATCGCCGAAAGCGACGTCCCCGAGGCCCTGCGCGGGACGCGTGTCGTCGCGCTCGACCTCAGCGGCCTGATCGCCGGCAGCCAGTACCGCGGCCAGTTCGAACAGCGGCTAAAGGCCGTCCTGGCCGAGGTCACCGCCTCCGACGGCAAGATCGTCCTGTTCCTGGACGAGCTCCACACCGTGCTGGGCGCCGGCGGCGCCGAGGGTGCGATGGACGCGGCGAACATCCTCAAGCCGCTGCTCGCCCGCGGCGAGCTGCGCATGGTCGGTGCTACGACGCTGAGCGAATACCGCCGCATCGAGCGCGACGCCGCGCTGGCACGCCGCTTCTCGCCGGTGACGATCGAGGCGCCGAGCGTCGACGAGACCGTGGAGATCCTCCGCGGTCTGCGCGACGCCTATGAGGCGCACCACGCGGCGATCATCGAGGACGATGCGCTGATCGCCGCCGCCCGTTTGAGCGACCGCTACCTGACCGAGCAGCACCTGCCCGACAAGGCCATCGACTTGATCGATCAGGCCGCCGCCAAGCTGCGCTTGGCCGCGCCCCAACCGGTCGATGAGGAGACGCTGCGCGCGCAGCTCGACGCCGCCGTGGCGGTCGAGGACTACGAGCGCGCCGCGGAGATCAAGGCGCAACTCGGCCGCCAGGCCGACGCAGCCCAGCGCGCCCAGGCGCGGCCATCGATCGGCCGCGTGACCGTCGACGAGACCGCGGTCGCCGCGGTTGTCGCCGCGCGCACCGGGATCCCCGTGGGCGAGCTGGTCGCCGGCGAGCTGCAGCGACTGATCGATCTGGAGGACGACCTGCACCGGCGCGTCATCGGCCAAGACGAGGCGGTCGAGAAGGTCGCCGACACGATCCGCCGGGCCCGCGTCGGCCTGTCGGAGCCCGACCGGCCACTGGGCTCGTTCCTGTTCCTCGGGCCGACCGGCGTCGGCAAGACCGAGCTGGTCAAGGCGCTCAGCGAGCGGCTGTTTGCCACCGAGGACGCGCTGGTTCGCATCGACATGTCCGAATACCGTGAGCCGCACACCGTTGCGCGGTTGATCGGCTCGCCACCCGGCTACGTCGGCTACGGCGACGGTGGCCAGCTGACCGAGCCGGTCCGGCGCCGTCCCTACAGCGTGATCTTGCTCGACGAGATCGAGAAGGCGCACCCCGAGGTGTGGAACGTCCTGCTGCAGTTGCTCGACGACGGTCGCTTGACCGACGGCGAAGGCCGCACCGTGGACTTCACCAACGCGGTGATCGTGATGACGTCGAACCTGGGCGCCGGCCGCGCCAAGCGCTCACTGGGCTTCACCGCCGCGGCGCCCGCACAGGCCGACGGCCGGATGCTGGAGGCCGCCAAGGCGGCGTTCCTGCCCGAGTTCCTCAACCGGATCGACGACATCGTGACCTTCGACGCGCTCGGCGAGACCGAGGTCCGCACGATCGCGCGCCAGCTCGTCGATCGCGTCGGCGAGCGCTTGGCGGCCGAGCGCCGGATCGAGCTGGAGGTCGACGACGCGCTCGTCGCGCGCCTGGCCGCCGAAGGGTTTGACGAGGACTTCGGCGCCCGTCCGCTGCAGCGCCACGTGCGCCGCACGCTGGAGCGGGAGCTGACCCGGGCCATCCTGGCCGGGACCCTGACCGACGGCGCGCGGGTGCGCGCCACGGGCGGTGAGGACGGCGGCGTGGCATTGGAAGTCATCGCCGCCGCCGCACCGCAGCTCGTCGCCTGACGAATGTCCCTCTCACACCTGCCGGGCTTCCGGGCGGGTGTGAGAGGGTAGGCGTCGAGCTATATGGCGACCGACATCACGACCGACCGTCTCCGCGAGCTGGCCGAAACGCGCAGCGCGCAGGGCAAGGTCCTCAGCGTCTTCATCAACCTCGATCCGCGCGAGTTCGCCACACCGCCCGCGCGAGCGACCGAGATCAGCTCGGTCCTCGACGCCGCGGCGCGGACCATTCGCGACGCCGACGACTTAACGCCCGACGAACGCAGTGCGCTCGATGGCGATCTCGAACGCGTGCGCACCGCCATGCGCAACGGCGTCGATACAAAGGAAGCGCGTGCACTCGCCGTCTTCGCCTCCCAGCCCGCGGGTCTGTTCGAGATCCTCAAGCTGCCGCGAGCGGTCGAGCACAAGGTCACGATCAGTGAGACCCCGTGCGTCGAGCCGCTGGCGCGGATCGGCACCGGCGAGCTGTGGTGGCTCGTCCTCGTCGACCGCAAGCACGCGCGCCTGCTGGCCGGCACGGTCGACGGGCTCGTTGAGCTGTGGCGCCACGAGGACGACGTCCTGGGTCGCGTCGATTCCGACCGCCACGACCAGGACGGCCGCTCGGAGAAGCGCTACGAGCGCGGCGTCGAGAAGGAGGTCGACGTCCACCTGCGCGGCGTCGCGTCCGAGTTGGCGCGGCGGCTGCGCGACGTCCGCGTCGCGGGCATCCTGGTCGGAGGTCCCAAGGAGACCACCGGCCAGCTCGCGTCGCTCCTGCATGCCGACGTCGCTAAGTGCGTGCAGGGCCACGTCGACGTCGACGTCTGGAACTCCGGCGCCGACACGGTGCTCGCCGCCGCGCGCCCCGTGCTCGACAAGCTGACCGCGCGACGCGACACCGAGCTGCTGGCCAAGATCGACGAGGGTCTCGGCAAGGGCGGCCGCGCGGTGAGCGGGCTGGGCGACGTCCTGACCGCGGCGCACGAGCGGCGCATCGACACGCTCGTCATCCAAGAGGGCTTCGCCGCCAAGGGCACGCGCTGCCCGCAGTGCGGTTGGATGGGCGTCAGCGCCGGCGGCCAGTGCCCCGCCGACGGCACCATGACCGACGTGGTGGACAACATCGTCGAGGCCGCCGTCGGGCGCGCCTTCGGTCAGGACGCGCGCGTGCGCTACCTCGCCGTCGACGACGAGGCGATCGAGATGAAGGGGTCGATCGCCGCCCTGTTGCGGTTCTAGCTGCCTGCCAACACGTGGATCGTCGCCATCGTGGGGTCCGCCGCGCCGTGCAGGCGGGCTCCCGAGGCGACGAGCTCGCGCAAGTAGTTGGCCGTATCGGCGGTGATGCGCTCCCCGGGCAGCAACGCCGGGATGCCCGGCGGATAGCCGGCAATCGACTCGCAGGAGATGCGACCGATGGCGTCGTCCAAGGCGACGACGTTGCTGGCGCCCAGAAAGGCGTCACGCGGCGCGACGACCATCTCGTTGCTCAGCGCGCCCGGGCCGCGGACCAGCGCCTGGATCGGCGCGCCCGGCTTTTGGATGCGCTTGATGGTCTCGTCGAGATCGCCAGCGAAGCGCACGAGCGCCTCGGTCGGCTGGCCGATGCCGAGCACGCACACGAGCGTCGCGACTGTCGCCAGCTCGACCTGCACGTCATAGGCATTGCGCAATGCGTCGGCAACCTCGTAGCCGGTGCGGCCGGTCGCGCGCGTGTCGAGCACGATCCGCAGCGGGTCGTACGCAGCGACGCCTTCGCGCCCGACGAAGTCCTCGGCGATGATCGCCAGCCCGGGCGTGGTCGCCAGCTTGGCGCGCGTGGTGGCCGCGGCCGCGAGCGTTTCGTGCAGCAGCGCTTCGCCGTGCACGGCCAACTGACGGCGCGCGCCATCCAGCGAGGCCATCAACAACGACGACGGGCTCGTCGAGCGCACGAGGCGGATCGCGCGCCCGACCGCACCGGGATCGATCCGGCCGGTGCCGGCCACGTGCAGCATCGCGCTCTGCGTCAGCGAGCCGACGATCTTGTGCGTGCTGGTCAGCACCGCGTCGGCACCGAGCTTCAGCGCGCTCTCGGGCAAGACGGGGTGAAAGCCGAAGTGCGGGCCCCAGGATTGGTCGACAACTAGGGCCACGTCGCGCGCGTGCGCGATCTTGGCCAGCGCCGCGACATCGGCGACCATCCCGTAGTAGGTCGGTGACACCAGGAACGCCACGCGCGCGTGTGGATCAGCAGCGAGCGCCGCATCCAGTGCCGCCGGCGTCACGCCGTGGGCCATCCCCAGCTCGGGGTCATAAGCCGGCGCGACGAACGACGGCAGCCCACCGCTGAGCACCAGCCCGTCGACGATCGACGCGTGCGAGTTGCGCTGCGCGACGACGTGGGTGCCCAGCGGGGCGAGCGCGAGGCAGAGCGCATGGTTGCCTTGGGTCGCGCCGTTGGTCAGAAACCACGTGCGCGCCGCGCCATGAGCCTCGGCGGCGAGCGCCTCGGCGCGCTCGAACGGCGTCGGCGACGGCCCGACGTCGACGCCGTGGATGTCCTGCGGGATATCGACGCCCAGCGCGCGGTCGCCGAGCGCGTGGCGCAGCCCCGGATCGGCGCCGGGACCACCTTTATGGCCCGGAACGTGAAAGCGACCGGAGCCGCGAAAGCCGTAGGCGACAACCGCGTCGAGGTAGGGCGCGGTCGGCTGCTCGGACGGGCCGGACTTGGGGGTCGACGCCTCGCTCATCCGAGCGAGCCTAGCCCTAGCTCGCGGCTTTGAGCAGGTATTCGCGCACGAAGCCGTCGAGGTCACCGTCAAGCACGCGCTGGACGTCGCCCATCTCGCGGTCGGTGCGGTGGTCCTTGACCATCGTGTACGGGTGCAGGACGTAGGAGCGGATCTGCGAGCCGAAGTTGACGTCCAGCGTCTCGCCACGCTCCTTGGCGATCTCCTCCTGACGCTCGCGTTCCATCCGCTCCAGGAGCTTGGCGCGCAGCATCTTCATCGCCGTCTCCTTGTTGGCCGTCTGCGAGCGCTCGTTCTGGCACTGCACGACGATGCCGGAGGGACGGTGGGTGATGCGCACGGCCGAGTCGGTCTTATTGACGTGCTGGCCACCCGCGCCGGAGGCGCGATACGTGTCGATCTGTAGGTCGTCGGAGTCGATCTCGACATCGCCGGTGTCCTCGATGACGGGCGCGACCTCGACGCCCGCGAAGGCCGTCTGGCGGCGCGATTGGGCGTCAAAGGGCGAGATCCGGACGAGGCGATGGACACCCTGCTCGGCGTTGAACAGCCCGTAGGCGTTCTCGCCTGCCGCACGGAAGGTCGCGGACTTGATGCCCGCCTCCTCCCCCGCGCTGGCCTCCAGCAGCTCGACCTTGAAGCCGCGCGACTCGGCCCAGCGCATCATCATGCGCAGGACCATCTCGGCCCAGTCCTGAGCATCGGTGCCACCGGCGCCCGCGTTGACGGTGACCAGCGCGTCGCCTGCGTCGTAAGGACCGGAGAAGAGCCGCTCCTCCTCCAGCGCGCCGAGGCGGCGCTCCAGCGAGACGAGCTGTTCGTCGAGCTCACCGGCCAGCTCGTCGTCCTCCTCGGCGAGCTCGACGAGCCCTTCGAGATCCTCGATGTCGGACGACAGCTCCTGGAAGGCCTTCAACTTGCGCGTGGCGCGCGCGTACTCGGTGTTGACCTTCGCGGCGGCCGAAGCGTCATCCCAGAAGCCCTCGACCTGCATCTGCTGCTCCAGCGACGCGATCGACGCGGCCAGCGCGTCGGGGTCGGTGCCCTGGCGGAGCATGGCAAAGCTCGCCTGGATGGCGGCGATGCGCTGCGGGATGGGTGTATCTGTCGATGTCGCCATGAAGCGCTAGGCGCCGTGGCACTTCTTGTACTTCTTACCGCTTCCGCACCAGCACGGGTCGTTGCGCCCGATGGTGTCGTGCTCGTCGACGCGGCGCTGCTGGACCATCGGGGTGGCGTCGTCCGGGTCGACCTCGCCGTTGCCGCCGGTGTTCTCGATCACCGCGCCCGCATCGACAAAGCCACCAGCCGCGGCCGCGGCCTGCAACGCGCTGGGCTGCTGGGTGCCGACGCCGCCGGTGTACTGCACCGCGCGCGGCCCGCCCCCACCGGCCTGCGGAATCGCCGGCGCTTCCGTGCCCTCGACCTCAACCTCAACGTGGTAGATCATCCGGGTGAAGTCGGACCAGATCGAGTTCATCAGGTCGGTGAAGAGCTCGTAGGCCTCGTTCTTGTAGGCGACGAGCGGATCGATCTGCGCGAACCCGCGGAGGTGGATGCCCTCCCTCAGGTAGTCCATGTCGTAGAGGTGCTCGCGCCACTTGTTGTCGATGATCTGCAGCAGCAGGTAGCGCTCCAGCGCACGCATGAGCTCCTCGCCGAGCTCCTCCTCACGGGCGCTGTAGAGCCGCTGCGCGTCGTCGACGAGCAACTCGACGAGCTCCTCGCGCTCATTGGCGCGATCGAAGTGCTCCAGGCCGAAGTCGATCGGGAAGATGTCGGTCAGCGCGGTGAGCAGGCCGTTGAGATCCCAGTCCTCGATGAAGTCCGAGATCGTGTACTCGTCGACCACGCGGCGAATGACGTCAGAGACGTTCTCGCGCGCGACCGGGCCCATGTCGCGCCCCTCGAGCACCTCGTCGCGGTACCTGTAGATCACGCGGCGCTGCTCGTTCATGACGTCGTCGTACTCGAGGACGCGCTTGCGGATGAGGAAGTTCTGCTCCTCGACCTTCTTCTGCGCCTTCTCGATCTGCTTGGACAGCATGCCGGCCTCGATCGGCTCCTCGTTGCCGTCCTCGTCGACCGTGCCGAGCTTGTCGAGGATCTTGTAGATCCGGTCGCCGGCGAAGAGGCGGACGAGGTCGTCTTCGGCCGAGAGGAAGAACCGCGACTCGCCCGGGTCGCCCTGGCGGCCGGCGCGGCCGCGCAGCTGGTTGTCGATCCGGCGCGACTCGTGGCGCTCGGTGCCGCAGATGAAGAGCCCGCCGGCCTCGAGGACCTTGTCGTGGTCGACGACGATGCGCTCCTCGAGCTTGGGCAGGATCTCGGCGAAGCGCTCCTCGTAGTCGGGGTCGCCGGGATTGAGGCCGAGGTTGCGCAGCTCGCCCTGGGCCTGATGTTCGGCGTTGCCGCCGAGCTTGATGTCCACGCCACGGCCCGCCATGTTGGTGGCGATGGTCACCGCGCCGGGACGGCCGGCCTCGGCGACGACCTCGCCCTCGCGCGCGGCGTGCTCAGGCTTGGCGTTGAGGACCGCGTGCGGGATCCCGAGCTTGTCTAGGCGGCTCGAGAGCATCTCGGAGATCTCGACGGAGATCGTGCCGACGAGGACCGGCTGGCCGACCGCGTGGCGCGCCTTGATCTCGCCGAGCAGCGCGGCCCACTTGCCGTCACGGGTCTTGTAGACCTGATCGTTGCGGTCCTTGCGGACCATCGGCCGGTTGGTCGGGATCTGCACGACCGGCAGCTTGTAGATCTTCATGAACTCCGTCGCCTCGGTCAGCGCGGTGCCCGTCATGCCGGCGAGCTTGGAGTACATCCGGAAGAAGTTCTGGTAGGTGATCGTCGCCAGGGTCTGGTTCTCCTCCTGGACGGCGACGCCCTCCTTGGCCTCCACCGCCTGGTGCAAGCCCTCTGACCAGCGGCGGCCGTCGAGGATGCGACCGGTGAACTCGTCGATGATCTTGACCTCGTCATCGATGACCGCGTAGTCGACGTCGCGCTTGTACAGCGACTCGGCCTTGAGGGACTGGAGGAGGTGGTTGACCAGCGGACCGTTCTCGGCGCGGTAGAGGTGGTCGATGCCGAGGAACTTCTCGGCCTTCTGGACGCCCTGCTCGGTGACCGCGACGGTCTTGTGCTTCTCGTCGAACTCGAAGTCGAAGTCGGCGACGAAGTCCTTGCGCGCCTTCGGGTCCATGCCCTCGGGCGACTTGCCCGACGTCATCACCTTCGCGAGCTTGGCGAACTTGATGTAGTGATCGGCCGCCGCCTCGGGGGCACCGGAGATGATCAGCGGGGTCCGCGCCTCGTCGATGAGGATGTTGTCGACCTCGTCGACGATGGCGTAGTAGTGCATCGCCAGCGGCTTGCCGTCCTCGGAGAGCCGGCCGCCGTGCTGGACCTTGTCCTCGATCGACTGCGCCATGTTGTCGCGCAGATAGTCGAAGCCGAACTCGGAGTTCGTGCCGTAGGTGACGTCGCACGCGTAGGCATCGATCTTGTCGTTGGGATCCATGTTGTTCTGCAGGATCCCGACGGTGACACCGCAGCCCTCGTAGATGGGCATCATCCACTCGGCGTCGCGCTTGGCGAGGTAGTCGTTGACCGTGACGACGTGGACGCCCTTGCCGGCCAGCGAGTTCAGGACGACGGCGAGCGTGCCCGTCAACGTCTTGCCCTCGCCGGTGCGCATCTCGGCGATGTTGCCGCCGTGCAGCACCATGCCGCCGATCAGCTGGACGTCGAAATGGCGCATGCTCATGGTGCGACGCCCCACCTCGCGGGTGATCGCAAAGCACTCCGGAAGGACCTCGTCGAGGGCCGCGGAGACCTTTTCGTCGCTGGACTGGCCGCGCACATGCTGGCGCAGCCCGTCCATCCTCTCCTTGAGCTCCTCGTCGGACTCAAGCTCCAGTTCGGGCTCGAAGTCGCCAATTCGCGCCACACGTTTCTCGTGCTGGCGGAACTGCTTCGACTCTCCCATGTTCAGCGCGCGGTCAAGCAGACCCATGCGCCTGAGTGTAGTCGGCGACGGCCGCGCGGTAGGAGCGGACCGGCCAAGATCGGCCCGCCCCACGCGCCTTCGCAGTGCCACGGCGGCAAGGCCGCGGCACGCTGGCTACATCGCGGCGGAGATCCCGCCGCCTGTGTCCGGTGCCATGCCCGGCGGGTGCAGGGCCGCGGCGCGCGACTCCCTTCGCTTGCGCCGCTTGTCGCGGTGGCGCTTGACCTGGACCGCGAGCTCGTCGGCGCAGAGGTTGATCGAGTGGGCCATGTCGCGCGAGGCGTCGCAGGCGCGCAATGTCGTGCCCTTGACCCGGAGCGTCACCTCGGCCCGGAACGCCTCCGGGTTGGAGGGGTTCTGCTCCTGGATGAGCTCGACTTCCAACGTCGCGAGCTCGGACACCTGCTTGCCCACCTTGGCAAAGCGCTTTTCCACGTGCTCCCGGGTGTCGTCCGAGATGGTCATGTGGCGGCCCTTGACCTCGATCTGCATGCGGCCCTCCTGGGGCTGGGATCTCTAGGTACGCACAAAGGTATTCCCGCAAGCCGACGACAGCAACGGCACTCGACGAATTTGCGCCAATGCGCAGCCTCCTGCGCATCAGTCGCGCAGCGCCCGTGCATAGGTGACGGCGCGCACGTCGTCGACGCCGGCTTCCCGCAACGCCAAGGCACAGGCGTGCAACGTGGCGCCTGTCGTGTGGACGTCATCGACGAGGATCGCGGCCGATGGGACGGCGGCCCGTGCGCGCTGCCCGGTCCGCACGACGACCGTCAACCTGTCGGGCGCCAGACGCTGCGCACGCGAGCGACCGGCCTGGCGACCGCCGACGGCCATCGGCCGGGTGAGCACCGGCGCGACCGGCAGCCCACAACGCGGCGCGAGCTCAGCCGCCAACCGCGCCGCGTGATCAACACCGCGACGGCGCCGGCGCAACGGGTCGGCGGGGACCGGGACCAGCGCGGCGGCCGGCGCCGCCCACTGCCCCGGCGGCGCTGTGGCGGCGATCTGCGCGGCCATCAGCCGCGCCAGGCCGACCGCGCCGCGCTCCTTGAGCGCGTTGACCAGCGCCGGCACGGCGCCCGCGTAGGCAACCGGCGCCCAGGCGCCCGAGAACGCCTGCGCGCGGGCCGGGCAGCGTGCGCCGCACGAGCCAGGCAGCCCGCAGCGCGCGCATCGCGGTACGCCGAGCCACGGCAGCGACAGCCGGCAGGAGCGACAGAGCGGATCGCCCCGTGCCACATCGCCGGCGCGCCGGCAGGCGACACAGACGGTGGGAACGATAAGGGCGAGAAGCGCTTGGAACACCCTGTTCAGCCTGCCGGGAGTCGTGTGACGGATCACCACCGCTCCGTGCCGATCTGGCAGTGACACAATCGCGACTCCCTGTGCTCGCCGCCGCGGCCGACACCTCGTTCTCCCTGGCCCCCGGGCCGATCGTCATCGTGGCCCTGCTGACGATCGGCTACGTGCGCCGCTGGCGCCGGGTCCGGGCGGGCGGCAGCACGCGGGGCGCAGAGGTCGGACGGCTATTGGCGTGGCTGGGCGGCGTGCTGTGCCTGGCGATCGCGCTGATCTCGCCGATCGACACGCTCGCCGACCAGGCGTTCTTCATGCACATGATCCAGCACGTGCTGCTGCTGGACTTCGCGCCGATCCTGCTGATCGCCGGGCTGAGCAAGGTGCTGCTGCGGCCGGTCGCACGGCAGGTCCTCGACCTCGAGCACGCGCTGGGGCCGATCGCCCATCCGGTCTTCGCGATCGCGCTCTACGTCGGGTTCATGTGGCTCTGGCACATCCCGTTCATGTACGACGCCGCCCTTTCGCACTCGGCCGTCCACGTGCTCGAGCACACCTGCTTCATCAGCGCCGGCGTCCTGTACTGGTGGCATCTGCTCTCCCCCGTCCGCGGCCGCCACCTCACCGGCCTGGCACCAGTGGCTTACATGGCCTCGACCAAGGTCTTCGTCGGCCTGCTCGGCATCTTCTTGACGTTCGCGCCGAGCTCCATCTACAGCTTCTATGAGGACCGTCCCCAGATCTGGGGTCTGCACCCGTCCGACGACCAAGCGCTCGCCGGAGCGATCATGGCGATCGAGCAGTCGGTCGTGATGGGCATCGCGCTCGCCTACCTTTTCGTGCGCGCGCTCAACGAGTCCGAGCGCCAGCAGCAGCGTGAGGAGCGCATCGCCGACGCGGCCGAAGCAGCGGCCAAGACCGCCGAGCGGTCCGTCTAACTCTGCAGAAGCGTGCCGTCGGGGACGGCGTCGACGCCCGAGACCGTCACCTCGCCGCGCACGACGACGCCGGCGCCGAAGCGCACGTCGCCCACGACGCGTAGCGCATCGCACGCCACCAGCGACGGCGGACCGGCGGGGAACCGCGCGTCGAAGTCGCCGACCAACTTGTAGTGGTCGCTGTCAAGGTCGACGAACGGCGGGATGCCGCCACGCTCGGACGCGAGGTTGATCGCCCGCCCCTCACCGATCACATAGGCGTCGGAGCGCAGCGAGAGCAGGTCGTTGGTGGTCTTGACCGGCACGAAGCGCGAGCGTGGCACGCGCAACGCAGCCGCGCCCTCAAAGACGCCGATCGCCGCGCCCATCGCGGTCTCCAGCTGGATGACCGGCGTCGAGGTCTTGTCCCCCGGGTCGATCGTCTTGCGGTTGACGATCATCGGCAGGTCGAGGGTGCCCGCGCCCGACAGCACGTCGCGCAGTGCGTGCAGGTCGACCCAGAGCGTGTTGGTGTTGAAGTACCTGTGCCGCGCGGTGTCCTGGAAGGCGTCGACGTCCTCGTCGGGCGTCTGGGCGACCTCGCGCAGGACGAGCGCACCGTCAGACCGGCGCCGCGCCAGATGCCCGCCCTTGCGGTCTGAGGAGGTGCGGTCGGCGACCTCCATCAAGAAGGGCGCCTCGCTCTCGGCCAGCCACGCGAGGATCCGCGGGTCCAGGACCGCGCCCAGGTTGTCGGAGTTCGAGACGAAGGCATAGCGGTAGCCCTCGCCGAGCAACACCTCCAACATGCCCGAGGTCACCAAGGCGGTGTACAAGTCGCCGTGGCCGGGCGGTGCCCACTCCAGCGCCGGATCGTCCGGCCACTGCGCGGGCGTGAGGTCGTCGGCACGCAGCTTGGGGACCTTGTTCTGGACGAAGTCGACCGGCAGCCCCGCCGACAAGTCGTCGTAGCGCTCCAGCGCGGCCAGCGAGTCGGCTTGGGTCGCAAACGAGTTCATCAGCACCAACGGCAGCCGGGCGCCGCTGCGCTCGCGCAGGTCGAGGATCTGCTCAGCGATCAGGTCCAGGAAGCTGCGTCCGTCCTTGACCTCCAACAACGACTTGGCCTTGGTCATCCCCATCGACGTGCCCAGCCCGCCGTTGAGCTTGATGACCACCGCCTGGTCGAGCAACGCAGTGCTCGCCGGGGCGGTCAGCTCCTCGGCATCGGGCAGCTCGACGACCGGCTCGATATCGGCCTCGGCCAGCGTTCCCGTCTCGCCCGCCCGCAGCCGCTCGTACTGGCGCGCGAAGCTCTCCACCGCGGCGTCGCCGAGACCCTCGGCGCGCATCTTGTCGATCGCTGCCTGCAACCCGTCCACGCTGCGGAAACCTACTCCCACGAGCGCCGGTAGCGGCGCTGCTCGGCCGTCAGCTCGTCGAGCTGCACGCCGAGCGAGGTGAGCTTGAGCCGCGCGACCTCGCGATCGATGTCGTCGGGCACGGGCTGCACGCCGTCGGGCAGCGTGCCGTCGGCCGCCGCGAGGTGCTCGACCGACAGCGCTTGCAGCGCGAAGGACAGATCCATGACCGACGCCGGATGGCCCTCGCCCGCGGCGAGGTTGACAACGCGGCCGGAGGCCAGGAGGTTCAGGTGGCGTCCGTCGGCGAGGACGTGCTGGGAGACCAGCGGGCGCACAGGCCGGCCCTCGCCGCCGAGGTCGCGCAGCGCGGCGAGGTCGATCTCGACGTCGAAGTGCCCGGCGTTGGCCAGCACCGCGCCGTCCTTCATCGCCTCGAAGTGCGCGCGCCCCAGCACGGCCGGCGCGCCGGTCACGGTGATGAAGATGTCGCCGCGGCTCGCCGCCTGCAGCGACGGCATGACCTCAAAGCCCTCCATCCGCGCGTCGAGGCCGGCGATCGGATCGATCTCGCAGACGACGACCTGGGCGCCGGCGCCGCGGGCGCGCAGCGCGATGCCGCGACCGGTCGGGCCGTAGCCCAGGACGACGACCGTGCGACCGGCAAGCAGCAGGTTGGTGGCGCGCAGGATGCCGTCAAGCGTCGACTGCGCGGTGCCGTAGTGGTCGTTGAACACGCGCTCGGCGCGCGCCTCGTTGACGGCCAGGACCGGGCACGCCAGCCGCCCGTCGGCCTGCATCGCGCGCAGGCGTACCAGCCCGGAGGTGGTCTCCTCGGTCCCGCCGAGCAACCCCTCCAACAAGTCCGGCCGCGCGGCGTGCAGCGTAACGAGCAGGTCGGCGCCGTCGTCGATCGTGATCTGCGGCGTGCGGTCCAGCACATCGGCGACGTGGCCGGCGAAGGTGTCGAGGTCCTCCCCATGGCGGGCGAAGACCGCGACCCCTTCTTCGGTCGCCAGCGTTGCGGCCACCTCGTCCTGGGTGGCCAGCGGGTTGGCGGCGCACAGGGCGACCTGCGCACCGCCGGCAGTCAGCGTCGTCACCAGGTTGGCCGTCTCCGCCGTGACGTGCAGGCACGCCGCGACGGTGAGGCCCTCCAAGGGCCGCTGGGCACCAAAGCGCTCGCGGATCGAGCGCAGGACGGGCATCTGGGCATCCGCCCAGGCGATCCGCGTCCTGCCCGCATCCGCGAGCGCCGGATCAGCGATGTCGCTGATCGCGAACCTTCTAGTACCGGTAGTGGTCGGGCTTGTAGGGGCCCTCGACCGGCACGCCGATATAGGCCGCTTGGTCGGGACGCAGCTCGGTGAGCTTGACGCCGACCGCGTCGAGATGCAGGCGCGCGACCTTCTCGTCCAGATGCTTGGGCAGGACGTAGACCTGCTTGTCGTAGTCACCGTTCTTGGTGAACAGCTCGATCTGGGCGATCGTCTGATTCGTAAACGAGTTGGACATTACGAACGACGGGTGGCCGGTGGCGTTGCCGAGGTTCAGCAGGCGACCTTCCGACAGCAGGATGATCGTGTGGCCGTCGGGGAACTTCCACTCGTCGACCTGCGGCTTGATGTTGATCCGCGTGGCGGCCTTCTCCAGCCCGGCGACGTCGATCTCGTTGTCGAAGTGGCCGATGTTGCCGACGATGGCCTGGTGCTTCATCTTGGCCATGTCGTCGACCAGGATGATGTCCTTGTTGCCGGTCGTCGTGATGAACACGTCGGCGGTCGAGATGACGTCCTCCAGGCGGGCGACCTGGTAGCCCTGCATCGAGGCCTGCAGTGCGCAGATCGGGTCGATCTCGGTGACGATGACGCGGGCGCCCTGGGCGCGCAGCGACTCGGCCGAGCCCTTGCCGACGTCGCCGAAGCCGCAGACCACGGCGGTCTTGCCGGCGAGCATGACGTCGGTCGCGCGGTTGATGCCGTCGACCAGCGAGTGACGGCAGCCGTAGAGGTTGTCGAACTTCGACTTGGTCACCGAGTCGTTGACGTTGATCGCCGGGAAGAGCAGCTCACCCTGCTGGGCCAGCTCATAGAGGCGATGGACGCCCGTGGTCGTCTCCTCGGTGACGCCAAGGATGTCCTCTCCGACCTTGGTCCACTTGCCGGGCGACTCCGCGACGCTGCGCTGCAGCAGCGTGAGGAAGATCTTGAACTCCTCGGACTCGGCATCGGCCGGGTTGGGCACGGCGCCGGCCTTCTCGTACTCGGTGCCCTTGTGCACCAACATGGTGGCGTCGCCGCCATCGTCGAGGATCATGTTGGGACCGAGATCGGGGTCACCGCTGAAGCCGGTCAGGGCCTTCTCGGTGCACCACCAGTACTCCTCCAGCGTCTCGCCCTTCCAGGCGAAGACCGGAACGCCCTGCGGATCCTCGGGCGTGCCATTGGGACCAACGGCGACGGCAGCGGCCGCGTGGTCCTGGGTCGAGAAGATGTTGCAGGAGACCCAGCGGACCTCGGCGCCGAGCGCGGTCAGCGTCTCGATCAGCACGGCGGTCTGGATCGTCATGTGCAGGGAGCCCATGATGCGGGCGCCCTCCAGCGGCTGGGCCGCGGCGAACTCCTCGCGGGTCTTCATCAGGCCGGGCATCTCGTGCTCGGCGAGGCGGATCTCCTTGCGGCCGAACTCGGCCAGGGAGAGATCGGCGACCTTGAAGTCGGTGTGGGTACGGGCCTCGGTGGCGCTCATGCGGTCTCCGGTGTGGGTTGGGGCTGTCGGGAGCGGACGGCGGCCAGCAGCTTGGAGTGCTTCTGCTGCTCGAAGCTCAGCCAGTCGTCGGCGGGGACGTCGACAGGACGCTGCGGCTTGGCCTCGAACCACGCCTCCACCGCGTCGCGAAGGGGCTGCTCGCGGCGCAGACGTAGCGCGAAGCCGATGTCACCGAGTCCGAGGTCGTAATCGCCGAGCAGCTCTTTGAGCGTGCGCAGGCGCTGCAGCTCGGCCGCGCCGTAGAGGCGGTAGCCGGCAGCGGAGCGCTGGGGCTCGATCAGCCCGTTGCGCTCGATGTAGCGGAGCATCCGGGGTGACCACCCCGTCGTCTCAGCTGCCTCGTGGATGGTGAGGGCGTCCGTCAACGGTCCAAACCTTACCACGGTTGTGTCAAGGTTTTGTGACTTGCGGTCAGGCCGTCGCGCGCAGGATGGTCGCACGCCCCTTGTGAACGCGCTCATACAGCGCGACAACCGCCTTGGTCGCGGGATCGGCCCCGCGCAGACGGGCGACGATCGCTGTCGCCGGCTGCCGCGCGTAGCCGTCCCAGGGCTCGTCGACGGTGATCGTGGCACCCACGTCGTCGGCCGGCCCGAAGGACTCGACCAGCACATCGGCGTCGTCGTCGAGGTGGCCGGTGTCGCCGATCGGGCGCAGCGGCGTCGGCGGCGGGACATCTGCCTCCGCGGCGAGCGCCTCACGCGCGACGCGGCGCTCGATCGCCTCGTCGGCGGTCGGCGGCGGCGCGCCATCGGCGCTGGGCTGCGGCGCGGTGGCAGAGAACGACGGGCCCGTCGCCCGCGCTGGCGCGCTCGTGGGCGCGAAGCGCTCCTGATCCTCGCGCCGCAAGAGCCGGCGCAGCAGCAGCTCGAGCAGCAGGAACGGCAGGCGGAAGAGCAGCATGCCCTTCTCGGTGCCCGGCGGCGCCAACCGCCATGCGCGGTCCGGCGGCTAGCGCTCGGCCAGCTGGCGCTTGAGCTGCTCGATCAGCTCGACCGGCCCGGGATCCACGCCGCGCAAGGCCGCGTGGTAGACCGACACGAGATCGCCGAGCAGGACGAGCGAGAAGACGCGCTCGACCGAGGTGGTCCCGCGCGTCGGCACCCGGAAGGTTCCGGCGGCGGACTCGCGGATCAGGCCCTCGGTCAGCTCGACGCGGTCGGCGATCCGCGGATGCGTGTCGCTGTCTTCCAGGAAGACGGCGCCGAAGCGGCCCAGCTCAGCCGCGCCGGCCCAGCCGACGAGCTCGTTGTGGTCGGCCTCGGGCAGCTCGTGCCAGAACGCCGGGATCTTGGCGTTCTCGTTGAACTGCGTCTTCCAGCGGTAGGCGATCGTGGCCGTCGAGCCGGCGCCGTAGATCACCGGGACGGTCCCGACCAGTGCCCGCGCGAGCGCCTTGGCCTCGGAGTCCTCGGCGGCTTCGGGGCCCCACTCCACGACGAGCTCCTCGAGATGCTCGGCGGCGACGTCGATGTCCGATGCGCAGCGCGGTCCGGCACCGCAGCGCGCAGCGACCTCCAGGGCGGCGACGGTGATGTAGGCGACGGCCGCGCGCGGCTGCAGCCCGCCGGCGACCGGGATGACCGGCACGCCGTCAGCCCGCGCCAGCTCGGCCAGCTTGCCGCCGCTGGTGGCGACGACGCGCGTCGCGCCGAGCGCCCCCGCGGCCTCGTAGGCGGCCAGCGTCTCCTCGGTGTTGCCTGAGTAGGAGGCGCACAGGACCGTCGTGTCCGGCGTCGTCCACGGCGGCAGGCCGTAGGCCCGCGCCGACAGGATCGGCCGTGAAGCCGTGTCGCCGAGCGCGGCACGCGCCAGCGCGCCGCCCATCGCTGAGCCGCCCATGCCCGCGACGACCAGGCCGGCGGGGCTGTCCCACTCCGACAGCTGCGCCGACTCGGCCTTCCAGAGCGCGTCGCGCAGGTGCTCGGGAATGGCCAGCACGTCGGTCAGCTGGTCTGTCGAATCGATCCGCCCGATGCTGTCGCGGTCGAGCTCCAAGTTGGTGATCGTCATGCCTGGCCTCTCATCCCCCGGTGCGTGCGATCCACGCACTCCATCAGAACTTGATCGATCCCGCCGCCAGATCCGTGTCAGGGAACACCTTGATACCCGCCGCAAGCACGTTGCCAGGCCCGACCCGGACGCCCTCGCCGATCACCGCGCCGCCACGCACGACGGCCCCTCCGGCGATCGTCGCCCCCGCTGCCACGATGCAATCGGTGAGCTGTGCACCGGCCCCGACGCTCACGCCGTCCAGGACCACCGAACGCTCCACGCACGCCCCCTCGCCGATCGTCACCCCGGGACCCAGCACGACGAGGCTGCCGACTTGGGCGCCCGGAGCGATCGTCACGTCGGCCGCCATGCGCTCGACGGCCGCGGTCGCGACGTTGCCCTCCAAGATGTCGAAGGTCCCCTGCAGGTAGCGCTCGGGCGTCCCGATGTCCATCCAGTAGGCGCCGTCGGCGTGTGAGCCGTAGAGGCCCTTGCCGACCAGCGCCGGCCAGATCTCGCGCTCGATCGAGACGTTGCGCCCCGAGTCGATCATCTCCAGCACGGAGCGCTGCAGGACATAGATGCCCGCGGAGATGTAATAACGGTCGATCCCGTCCAGCTGCGATGGCGCCGGCTTCTCCAGAAAGCCTGTCACGGCATGCGCCGCATCGCACAGCACTAGCCCGTAGGCCGACGGGTCGTCGACCGGCACGAGGCCAAGCGTGCCGACGGCGCCGGTCGCCTCGTGCTGGGCCAGCTGCGCGGTGACGTCGACGTCGGTCAGCACGTCACCGTTGAGCATCAAGAAGCGCTCGTCGAGGCCGACTTGCTCGTCGGCGTACTTCAGCGCGCCCGCTGTTCCACGCGGCTCGGGCTCGACGACGTAGCGGAGCGTGAGCCCCAACGCCTCGCCGTCGCCCAGCGCCTCGCGGACCTTCGTGGGCTCAAAGCCGCAGCTGAGGATCACGTCCTGCACGCCGTGGCCGAGCAGCCACTGCAGCATGTACACCAAG
The DNA here is from genome assembly GCA_963794585.1 of uncultured Conexibacteraceae bacterium. Lineage (GTDB taxonomy): Bacteria > Actinomycetota > Thermoleophilia > Solirubrobacterales > Solirubrobacteraceae > Baekduia. The sequence continues at coordinate 36,738 of CAWCEO010000013.1, read as the reverse complement.
AACGGCCGGTCGACGAGCGTGATGACGGGCTTTGGCTGCCGCGAGGTCAGCGGCCGCAGGCGCGTGCCCTCCCCGCCGACGAGGATCACGGCCTGCATGGTCAGGAGCCCCGGCCGACGCCCTCGTAGGTCAGCCCGGCAGCGCGAACGGCGTCGGGATCGAGCGCGTTGCGGCCGTCGATCAGCAGGTTGCCGGTCATCTTCTCGGCGACCGCAGTGAAGTCCAATTCCTTGAACTCGTCCCACTCGGTGACGAGCACGACCGCGTCGGCGCCATCGACGACCTCCAGCGCGTCTGGAGCAAACTCGATCCCGGTGATCAACTTGCGCGCCTCTTCCTCAGCGATCGGGTCGTAGGCCACGACCGTCGCGCCCGCGGCCTGAAGCCGCGCGCTGAGCACCAGCGAGGTCGCTTCGCGCATGTCATCGGTATTGGGCTTGAACGCGAGGCCGAGCAGGCCGACGCGCCGGCCGACGAGCGAGCCGAGATGCTTCTCGAGCTTGCCCATGACGCGGCGCTTCTGCAGCTCGTTGACCTCGATGACCGCGTTGAGCAGCTGGAAGTGGTAGCCCGAGTTGCCGGCCAACTGCTTGAGCGCCGTGACGTCCTTGGGAAAGCAGGAGCCACCGAAGCCGAGGCCGGCCTGCAGGAACTTCGGCCCGATGCGGTCGTCCAGACCCATCCCCTTGGCGACCTCGACGACGTCGGCGCCCGTGGCCTCACAGACGTTGGCGATCTCGTTGATAAACGAGATCTTGGTGGCCAGGAACGCGTTGGACGCGTGCTTGATCATCTCGGCGCTGTTGATGTCGGTGCGCACCACCGGCGCGTCCAGCGGCGCGTAGAGGGCGGCAACGGCGTCGCCGGCCCAATCGCCGTCGTCACCGATGACGACACGGTCGGGTGCCAAGAAGTCTTTGACCGCCGAGCCCTCCTTGAGGAACTCGGGGCACGACACATAGCGGAAGTCCGTCTTGCCGGTCTCGCGGAACAAACGCTTGATCGAGTCTCCGGTGCCGGCCGGGACGGTCGACTTCATCACGAGCGCGTGATGGTCGGAGACCGGCATCGCGGCGACGACCGCGTGGACCGCGCTGAGGTCGGCATCGCCCGAATAGGTGGGCGGCGTGCCGACCGCCACGAACAGCAGCCGTGCGTGCTCCAACGCATCCGCGATGTCGGTGCTGAAGTGCATCCGCTCGCGGTTCTTGGCGATCAGATCCTCGAGGCCGGGCTCGTAGATCGGGATCTCGCCCTGCTTGAGGCGCTCGATCTTGTCGGCGTCGATGTCGATGCAGTAGACGTCGCTGCCCAGCTCCGCAAAGCCCGCCGCTGTGACGAGCCCGACGTAGCCGGTTCCAATGACGCCAATGGGTTCCGGGGCTGACATGAAGCGCGAGAGGCTAGCGGAGCGCCCCGCGCTTCGGAGTGCCGATGAGCAGGCCTTTCAGCGGATTCGACCCACGCTTCTGGCCAGGGCGAGCATTTGCTGATTGCCCAGGCTCGACAGCAGCGTGTTGGAGATCCAGTAGACGGCTTTGCCCGAGCGCCAGGAGATCAGCCGCAGGCGGCTGCCGTCGTAGAAGAGCTCGTAGGTTCGCCCGCCCAAGCGCCGCCGCTCGCTGGGGTTGTCGAGGATCGGCGGCCCCTCCCAGCTGGTCCCCGTGACGCCGTAGTACTGGCCCAACAGCATCGTCTTGAAGACCATGCGGTAAGCCCGGTATTTGTGCCCGCCGCGATCGAAGATGTCGTAGGCGCGGCTGTGATCGGCCAGCAACGACGCGCCGGCGATCGCGGCCTTGGGGTAGTACACCGAGAACGGCAGCTTGGCCGCCAGCATCACTGCCTCGTCCTCGGCGCCCTGGCCGGCGACCTGCACGCCCGGCGGGAGCGCCGCCTTGGCCTTGCGCTTGGACGACCCCTTCTTCTTGGAGCTCGCCTGTTTGACGGTGCCGTTCTCGTTGGACTTGGGCTTGCTCGCCGGCGTCGCGTTCATGAACCGCTCGGTCACCACGGCCAGGTGCGACGGGGTGACGGTCACGTAGTCACCGGTGATGTCACCCGGGAAGCGCACCTCCTGTACCGGCTTCTGCGCCGACTCGAAGGCCAGCTTGAGCAGCCGCAGGATCGCTTCCCGCGAGGTGATGTCGGTCTGCGTGTAGCGCCCGAAGATCCGCAGCAGCGCCTTGCGGTCGCTGAACAGCTTGCCGACGCCGATCTGGTTCTTGGCGTCGGCTAGGAACTGCTGCTGGCGCGCGGCGCGCGTGAAGTCGTTGTCGAAGTGGCGGTAGCGGACGAAGGCCAGCGCATCCTGGCCGCAGAGCTTCTGGTAGCCGGCCTTGACGTCGATCTCAGCGTAGTTCCCGCCGCCGCCGAACGGCGGACGGTTGTCGTTGAAGTAGCGCCGGTCGACGTCTGTATAGACGCAGCCGAGGCGGTCGACCGCGCGGCGGAAGCCGCCGAAGTTCACGTTGACCACGTGGTTGATCGGGATGTGCAGCAGCGACCGGATCGTCTTGACCGCCAGCGTCGGGCCGCCGATCGCGTAGGCCGCGTTGATCTTGTCGGTCCCGTGGCCGGGGATGCGGACCTTCAGGTCGCGCGGCAGCGACATCACCGCGGTCGCGCCCTTGGAGGGGTCGAGCCTCAGCAGGATGATCGTGTCGGAGCGGACCGGGTTCTTGGCCTTGATGTCGACGTAGCGCTGATCGGACCCCAGCAGCAGGATCGTCTGCGGACCGCCCGCGTCGACGCCGTCCAGCGCGCCGGCCTTGAGCGGCAGCTTGCCGGCGCCGGCGCCCAGGAAGATCGTCGTGTCGTCCTTGATCTCCAGCAGTGCGGCCGTGGAGACCGCGGCGGCGCTGGCCGCCACGACGACGACCGCCGCCAGCAGGAAGCGCTTGTACATGCCCCACGCCAGGCGCGGCGGGCGCTCGTCGTTCGGGGTGGCGCTCAAGAGCCGAGGTGGGTGAGGGAGCCGGCGATGCCGAGCATCTGCGCGTTGGACAGGCTGAGGGTCAGTGAGTTGGAGACCCAGTAGACGGCATTCTTGCGCTTCCAGGCGACATACCGCAGGCGATTGCCAGACTTGAACAGCTGCAGGCGGCGGCCGTGCACGGTCAGCGTCGACGTCGGGTTGTCCAGCAGCGGCGGCGTCTTCCAGTTGGTGCCCTGCACGCCGTAATAGCTGCCTTCCTGGATGTTCTCCAAGACGACGAGGCGGTAGGCCTTGTGCGGGCGGCCGGCGCGGTCGCGCAGCGTGTAGACGCGCGGCGTCGCGTCGGTGGTGGTGCCGTCCTTGACCGTGCTCGCGTAGCGGCCGCTGGGCGTCAGGCGCGCGGGGAAGTACAGGCGAAAGCCCAGGCGATGGCTCGCCACGGTCCGCGCCACGAGATCCTCCCCTGCTCTCGTGGCCCGAGACAGCCGCGCTTTGGCGACGCGCGCGTTGCCGCTGGCGGCCTTGCGCTGCTTTTTGGTCTTCTTCTTGGCCGAGGTCGACTTCTTCTTGACCTCCGGCGAGGCGTGGAAGAACTCGTTGCGCAACCGCTCCAGCGTGGCCTGGGAGGCCTCGACGTACTCGCCGGTCGCGGCGTCGCCGGAGTAGACCGGCGGGAACTTGATCTGCGCGACGGGATGACCGGCGGAGAAGATCGCGAGCTTGGCGAGCTTGAGGACGCCCTTGACCGAGCGCAGGCTCGCGTCGGTCTGGGTGGCGCGCTGCATGATCTTGATCAGCTGACCGCGGTCGTTGATCAGCGAGGAGCTGTTGAGCTGGTCCTTGGCCGCGCGCAGGAAGTCCTGCTGGCGGGCCGCGCGCACGATGTCGGAGTCCGCATGGCGGAAGCGGACGTAGTCCAGCGCGCGCTGGCCGCAGAGCCGCTGGTAGCCGGGGTCGATGTCGATCTCGGCGTAGTGCGCGGAGACCGGCAGGCCCACGTTGGAGTGGTAGTAGCGGCGGTCGACGTCGGCGTAGATGCAGCCCAGCTCGTTGACCACCTCGCGGAAGCCGCCGAAGTTGACGTTGATGATGTGGTTGATCTTGAAGTCCTCGCCGAACAGCGACTTGATGGTCTTGGCCGTCAGATCGGCGCCGCCCAGCGAGTAGGCGGCGTTGATCTTGTTGATGCCGTAGCCCGGGATCAAGACCTTCAGGTCGCGCGGGATCGAGAGGACCGCTGTGGCCTCCTGATCGGGATCCATGCGGACCAGCAAGATCGTGTCGGAGCGCGCCGGGTTGCTGCGCTTAAGCAGCGGGTTGTTCTTCTTGATGTCGGCGAAGCGGCGATCGGAGCCGAGGATCATGATCGTCTGCGGCTTGCCGGGCTTGGCCTCGGTGACCTCCCTGGTGGCCACCGGCGGCGGCGCGCCCTTGGGCGGCGCGATCTGCTCCTTGATCTGCAGCAGCGTCGCGGTCGCCGTCGCGCCGGCGGTCAGCAGCACGATCACCAGCACGCCCCCGAGCGCGCGCGCGAGGAAGCGCAGCCCCTCGCGCGGGGGCCGAGTGTCCTGCGGCGCGTTCACGCCAAGCCGCCCTCGACCGCGTGCAGATCGGGCCCGTCGAGCCGCTCACGTTCCAGCCAGGCGGGCAGCAGCGCGACGAAGTCCGTCAGCGCCTGGCGGAAGCGCCGCAGCGAGGCGATCGACACCCACTCCTCGGGGCCGTGGTGCCCGGCGCCGACGGGCCCGAACTCGACCGCGGGGATCCCGGCCTCCAGGAACGAGATCGCGTCCGACGCGCCGTCGCGTCCGATCGACAGCGCCTCGCCCTCGATCGAGCGGCCGATGCCCTCGCGCAGCGCGCGCACGTACGGGTTACTGCGCGACACCACGGCGGGCGCGCGCGTGAAGCACTTGAGCACCTCGAGGTCCGGGATCGCGCGGATCTGGGAGAGGATCTCCCCCGGGTCCTGGGTCGGCAGGTAGCGGATGTCGACGTCCATCGTGCAGCGGTCCGGAACCTTGTTGAAGGCGTCGCCGCCCTCGATGCGCGCGAGGTTGATCGACGGGCGATCGAAGAGGTCAGACGACTCGCGGCGAGAACGGCAGCGTCTCGATGCGCCGGAAGGCGTCGTGGGCCTTGAGGATCGCGTTGTCGCCCAGCCACGGCGTGGAGCCGTGCGCCGCGACGCCGCTGACGACGGCGCGGACCGCGAGCACGCCTTTGGCCTGGATGCCGATGTGCAGGTCGGTCGGCTCGCCGGTCAGCGCGAAGTCGCCGCGTGTAGCCGCCGGCCACGAGCACGTCGGTCGAGCGGCTGGAGACGTCTTCTGACTCCTCGTCGGGGACGCAGACGAAGCGGACGCGGACGTGCTCGTTGTCGGCGACGTCCTTGACCGCGCACATCATCGCCGCGAGCGCGCCCTTCATGTCGTAAGCGCCGCGGCCGATGAGCCGGTCGCCCTCGATCCGCGGCTCGAACTGCGAGGCGTATGCCGGCACGACGTCGAGATGGCCATGCAAGATGACCGTCGGCGGATCCTCGAAGTTGCGCGCGCCGACGTCGACCATCACGACGGGTAGCCCGTCGTGGTCGAGGCTCTTGACCTCGAGGTCGCGCGACTCCAGCCACCCCTTGACGAAGCCCGCGGCAGCCCGCAGGCCATCCAGCGTCGACGTGTCATAGGTGATGAGGCGCTCGGCGAGGACGCGTTCGTCCATCCGGCCCAGGCTATCGAGCGCGGCTGTCAGCCCGCGAAGTAGGGTGGCGCCATGGCGGGTCGCATCGTGCTCTTCGGAGCCACCGGCTACACCGGCGAGCTCACCGCGCGCGAGCTGGCGGGGATCGGCGAACGCCCGGTGCTCGCGGCCCGCGACGGCGCGCGCGTGCGCGCGTTGGCCGATGAGCTCGGCGGGCTGGAGTGGGCGGTCGCCGATGTCTCACGGGCGGGCGGGACGGCATCCGTGCGGGCGCTGGTGGAGCGCGGCGATGTCCTGATCTCCTGCGTCGGGCCGTTTGCGCGCTGGGGCGCGCCGGCGGTGGAGGCCGCGATCGACGCCGGCGCCCACTACCTGGACTCGACCGGCGAGACGCCGTTCATCCGGCGGATCTTCGAGCACTGGGGCCCGCGTGCCGACGCGGCCGGCTGCGCGCTGCTGACGGCGATGGGCTACGACTGGGTTCCGGGCAACCTCGCCGCAGCGCTGGCGCTCACCGACGCCGGCGACGAAGCGACGCGCGTCGCGGTCGGCTACTTCCTCACAGGCGCAGCCGGCATGAGCGGCGGCACCCGTGCCTCGGCTGCCGGCGTCTTCCTGGAGCCGTCGTTTGCCTGGCGCGGCGGGCGCATCGTCACCGAGCGCGGCGGCGCCCGCGGGCGCTCGTTCCTGGTCGACGGCCGGACGCGCAAGGCGCTCTCGGCGGGCTCCTCGGAGCACTTCGGGCTGCCACCGTCGTTTCCCGGCGCTGCAGGAGGTCGACGTCTACCTCGGCTGGTTCGGCGGCGCGTCGGACGCGCTGCGCGCGGTCGCGCTCGGCCTCTCGCTCGCCACGCAGCGTCCCGCTGGTCCGCGGCGCGCTCGGCGAGGTGGTCGGCCGGACCGTCAAGGGCAGCACCGGCGGGCCCGGACGCCGAGGCCCGCGCCGCCTCGGGCTCGGTGATCGTGGCCGAGGCCTGCAACGAGCGCGGGCACGTCGTCGGCCGGGCGCACCTGGCCGGCGTCAACGGCTATGACTTCACCGCCGGGAATGCTCGCCTGGGGCGCACGCGCCGCCGCCACCGGCCGGCTGCAGGGCACCGGCGCGCTGGGCCCGGTCGCCGCCTTCGGTCTGCAAGCGCTGTGCAGAGGGCGTCCGCTCGGCCGGGATCGAGCGCGTCCCCTGAGCGCCCGATGCACCGGCGGGTAGTTCGTCACTCGCCGACCAAGCGTCCATATTCGCCGCAAGTTCTCGGGACCTGCTCCGTTCACGTGAGCATGGACCAGCACACCGAACTCGACATATGCACCGCCTGCGGGCAACCGTTCATCGTGCCTGTCGCGCTGCTGGAGCTCATCGACGAAGGCCTCTACCTGCTCGCGCTGCACTGCAAGAACTGCGACGGCCTGTTCACTGGCGTCTACGAAGACGCAGAGCTCGAGGCGCTCGAGCACGCCAACGACCGCTCGACGGCGCAGATGGAAGCTGCGCTGGAGACCGTCTCGGCCGTACACGCCCAGCCGCTGACGCGGCTCATGGACCTCCTGGGTCCATAAGCCAACGTCGAACCGCTAGTGCTCGGAGCCGCCCTCGACGAGGGCGAGGAACGTCTCGGTGCGGCGCTTGTCGCGCTCGGCGACACGGGCGGCTTCAGAGCCGGCCTCGGCCTGCTCGAGCTCGCGCTCGGCGGTCTGCAGCTTCTCGCGCAGCGCTGAGACGTCCAGCGACGACGGGTCGGTCGCCTCCTCCACCAGGATCAGCACGCGGCCGTCGGCGACCTGCACGTAGCCCTCGCCCTGAGCGAGCCGGACGATCTCGGTCTCGCTCTTGTAGAGGCGCAGCTCGGTCGGCTCCAACATGCCCAGCAGCGGCTGGTGGTTGGCCAGGATGCCGATCGAGCCGACCGACGTGCGGGTCGAGACCATCTCGACCTCGTCGTTGAAGACCTCGCCCTCGGGGGTGAGGACCTCGGCGGTGAAGGTGGTACGGGCCATGTGGCTACTTGTCGCCCTTGGCCGCTGCCACCACGTCGTCGATCGTGCCCTTCAGCAGGAAGGCCGACTCCGGCAGATCGTCGTGATCGCCGTTGAGGATCTCCTGGAACGAGCGGATCGTCTCGGCGATCGGCACGTAGGCGCCCGGGGTGCCGGTGAACTGCTCGGCGACGTTGAACGGCTGCGCGAGGAAGCGCTCGATCTTGCGGGCGCGCTGCACCGTCACCTTGTCGTCATCGGAGAGCTCGTCGATGCCGAGGATCGCGATGATGTCCTGGAGCTCCTTGTAGCGCTGCAGGATGCTCTTGACCTGGTTGGCGACGTTGTAGTGCTCCTCGCCCAGGATGTCGGGCTTGAGGATCGTCGAGGTCGAGTCCAGCGGGTCGACGGCCGGGTAGATGCCCTTCTCAGAGATCGACCGCGACAGCGTCGTCGTGGCGTTGAGGTGGGCGAACACCGACGCCGGGGCCGGGTCGGTGAGGTCGTCGGCCGGCACGTAGATGGCCTGCACCGAGGTGACCGAGCCGGTGCGGGTCGACGTGATCCGCTCCTGCAACTGGCCCATCTCGGACTCCAGCGTCGGCTGGTAGCCCACCTGCGACGGCATGCGGCCCAGCAGCGCCGAGACCTCGGAGCCCGCCTGCACGAAGCGGAAGATGTTGTCGATGAACAAGAGCACGTCCTGGCCCTGATCGCGGAAGTACTCCGCCATCGTCAGGCCGGTCAGCGCCACGCGCATGCGCGCTCCGGGGGGCTCGTTCATCTGGCCGAAGACCATCATCGTCTTGTCGATGACGCCGGACTCGGTCATCTCCAGCCAGAGGTCGTTGCCCTCGCGGGAGCGCTCGCCCACGCCGCAGAACGCCGAGAGGCCGCCGTGCTCGGAGGCGAGGTTGTGGATGAGCTCCTGGATGAGCACCGTCTTGCCCACGCCGGCGCCGCCGAACAGGCCGACCTTGCCGCCCTTGGCGTAGGGCGCGAGCAGGTCGATGACCTTGATGCCGGTCTCGAACATCTCGGTCGTCGGCGTCAGGTTCTCGACCGTCGGGGCGTCGCGGTGGATGCCCCAGCGCTCCTTGACCTCCAGCGGCTCACCCTCGTCGATGACGTCGCCGAGGACGTTGAAGATCCGGCCGAGCGTCATCTCGCCGACGGGCACCGAGATCGGGCCGCCGGTGTCCTCGATCTCCAGGCCGCGGGCCAGGCCGTCGGTCGTGTCCATGGCGACCGCGCGGACGCGGTCGTCGCCGAGGTGCTGCTGGACCTCGCAGACCAGCCACTCCGCGCCCGCCTCGCCTGAAACGCCCTCTTCAGCCTTGGCGGCCTCGGGCAGCTTCACGCGGATCGCGTTGTAGATGTTGGGCAGCTTGTCGGGGAAGACGGCCTCGATGACGACGCCCTGGATCTCCTCGATGCGGCCGACGTTCTTCTCGCCCGTGTCAGCGCCGGTGGGGCGCGCGGTGGTGCTGGCTTCCATGATCTCTGGTTCTCCTGGGACGTTCAAAGTCTTGTTGTAGGCCTACGTAAGCGCCTCAGCGCCGCCGACGACTTCCATGATCTCCTGCGTGATCTCCGCCTGGCGGACGCGGTTCATCTCGAGCGTCAGGTCGTCGATGACCTCGCCGGCGTTCTCCGACGCGCTGCGCATCGCGGTCATCCGGGCGCCGTGCTCGGAGGCCGTGGACTCCAAGAGCGCGCGGAAGATCGAGATCTCCACGTAGTCGGGGACGAGGCGCTCGAGGATCGCCGCGGGATCGGGCTCGTACTCGACCAGCGCGTGGTGACCGCTCTCGCCTTCGGCGCCTTCGGTCTCCCGCTCGGTGCCTTCGAGGATCGTCGCCTGCTGCAGCGGCAGCAGCGTCTCGCGCCGCACCTCTTGGACCAGCGGCGACACGTAGCCGTTGTAGAAGATCTCGACCTTGTCGACGTGGTCGTCGATGTAGTTGGCCATGAGGTCCTCGGCCACCTCGCGGGCGTTGGCGTAGGCCGGACGATCGGTGAAGCCCGTGAACGCGCCCTTCGGGTCGCGGCCACGGAAGGTCAGCGATGAGACGCCACGGCGGCCGGTCGCCCAGAAGATGACTTCCTTGCCCTGCTCCTCGTACTCCTGGGCAGCACGGATGCCGGCGCGGATGATCTGCGAGTTGAACGCGCCCGCCAGGCCACGGTCAGCGGTGACCAGCAGCAGCGCGATGCGCTGCTCGGACTCATGCTCGGCGAGGATCGGCAGCGAGCCGATCTCCCCGCCCGCGGCCTCGGCCGCCTGGCGCGTCATGCGGCGGATGGCCCCGGCGTAGGGACGCAGGTGCTCGATGCGCTGCTCCGCGCGACGCAGCCGGGCGGCGGCGACCATCTCCATCGCCCGCGTGATCTTGCGGATGTTCTGGACCGAGGCGATCCGGTTCTTGACGTCGCGCTGCGACATGCGTTACGCGGTGGCCCCGGCCGGCTGCGCCTCGGCCTCGTCGCTGGCGGACTCGTCACCGGAGGCTGCCGGCGGCGGCGTGGAGGAGCGCTCCTTGATGCGGTCGCTCTCGCCCTCAGACAGCGGCTGGCCCTCTTCGTCGAGGTCGTAGCCGAAGTCGTCGGCGAACGTCGAGATGAGGTCCTTGAGCGCCTTCTGCGTCTCGTCGGACCAGTCGCCGCCGGCGATCTTGTCCAGCAGCTCCTGGTTCTCGGAGCGCGCGCGTTGCGAGAGGCCCTCGAGGAACTCGCCGATGCGATCGACGTCGATGCGATCGACGAAGCCGTTGGTCGCCGCGTAGACCTGGGCGACCTGCACGCCGACCGGCAGCGGCTCGCGCTCGTTCTGGTTGAGCGTGCGCACCAGGCGCGCGCCGCGGGCCAGCGTGCGCTGCGTGTCCGGATCGAGGTCGGAGCCGAACTGCGCGAAGGCCTCGAGGTCGCGGTACTGCGACAGCTCGATCTTCAGGCGGCCGGCGACCTTCTTCATCGGGCTGATCTGCGCGTTGCCGCCGACGCGCGACACCGAGATGCCCACGTTGATGGCCGGGCGCACGCCCGCGTTGAAGAGCTTGGGCTCCAGGAAGATCTGACCGTCGGTGATCGAGATCACGTTGGTCGGGATGTAGGCCGACACGTCGCCGGCCTGGGTCTCGATGATCGGCAGCGCCGTCATCGAGCCGCCGCCGAGGGCGTCGCTGACAGCTTGACGGCACGCTCCAGCAGGCGGCTGTGGAGGTAGAAGACGTCGCCCGGGTACGCCTCGCGGCCCGGCGGGCGGCGCAGCAGCAGCGACATCTGCCGGTAGGCGAACGCGTGCTTGGTGAGGTCGTCGTAGGTGACGACGGCGTGGCCGCCCTTGTAGAGGAAGTACTCGGCCATCGCGGCACCGGCGTACGGGCGCCAGGAACTTGATCGGCGCGGCCTCGTCGGCCGCGGCGGCGACGATGATCGTCTTCTCCAGGGCGCCGGCCTCGGCCAGCGTCTCGGCGATGCCGACGACCGTGGCCATGCGCTGGCCGATCGCGACGTAGACGAAGACGAGGTCGGAGTCCTTGTTGTTGATGATCGTGTCGATCGCGATCGCCGTCTTGCCCGACTGGCGGTCGCCGATGATCAGCTCGCGCTGGCCACGGCCGATCGGGATCATCGAGTCGACGGCCTTCAGGCCCGTCTGCATCGGCTCGGTGACCGGCTGGCGCTGGACGACGCCCGGGGCCTTGAACTCGGCCGGACGGCGCTCGGTGACCTCGATGTCGCCCTTGCCGTCCAGGGCGATGCCCAGCGGGGAGACGATGCGGCCGAGCATCTGGTCGCCGACGGGGATGTCGAGGAGGTGGCCGGTCCGCTTGACCGTGTCGCCCTCGACGATCTTCTCCCACGGGCCGAAGAGCACGGCGCCGACGTTGTCGGACTCGAGGTTGAGCGCCAGCGCCGTCACGTCGTGGGGCAGCTCGAGCATCTCGAACGACATGCAGTTCTCGAGCCCGTGGATGCGGGCGATGCCGTCGGCGACCGAGAGGACGGTGCCGACCTCGGTCAGCTCGGCCTGTCCCTGGTCGAGCCCCTCGATGCGGGACTTCAGGATGGAGGTGATCTCGTCGGGCTTGATCTGCATGCGATTCGGGTTCCTTGGAAGGTGTGAACTCGGGGGCGTCGCGCTAGGTGTGCGCGACGCTGCGGCGGAGGTTCTCGAGGCGGTTGCGGATGGAGGCGTCGAGGATGGAGTTCCCAACGCGGACGATCAGGCCACCGAGAACATCGGGGTCGACCGTCGAGGTCAGCTCGATCTGCTGACCGGTCTGCTTGCCGATGGCGTCGCCGATGGACTTGACCGTCGTCTCGTCCAGCGCGACCGCCGAGGTGATCGTGACCGGCAGGAGCTTGTTCTCGTGCTCCCACAGCACCTCGTAGGCGCGGCGCACGCGGAAGATCGCCGGCATCCGGTGGTTCTCGATCAGCAGCTGCAGGAAGTTCTCGACGGCGGGGTCGACACCGTCCAGCAGCTTGCCCAGGCCCTGCTCCTTCTCCTCGGTGGAGAAGTAGGGGGCGAAGAAGAACGTGGTCAGATCGTGGCTGCCGTCGAGCGCCTCGGCGAACTGGCCGAGCTGCTCGCGGACGACGTCGAGCTTGTCCTGCTCCTTGGCGACCTCGAAGAGCGACCGCGCGTAGACCTGGGCGATCTCCTCCATCTAGCGGCGCTCCCCCAGGGCCGAGAAGTCGAGCTCCGACAGCGCCTCTTCGACGAGCCGACGCTGGTCGTCCTCGTTGAGGGTCTTCCGGGTGACGGCCTCGGTCGCGGCGACGGTGAGGTCGGCCACCTCGCGTGCGGATCTCCTGGATGGCGCGGCTGGTCTCGGCCTCGATGTCGCGGCGGGTCTGCTCCAGCAGCTCCTCACGCGTCTCCTTGGCGGCCTCCAGCGACTGGCGCTCGGTGGCCTCCCCCGCCTTGCGGGCGCGGGCGACGATCTCCTCGGCCTGGGCGCGCGCCTCCTTGAGGCGCTCGCGGTACTCGGCCAGGATCTCGTCGGCCTCGGCCTTGGTGCGCTGTGCCGTGTCGATCGACTCCTCGATCATGTGCTGGCGCTTCTCCAGCGCCTCGGAGATGCGCGGGAAGGCCAGCTTGCGCAGCAGCAGGAACGTCACGAAGAAGACGATCAGCGTCCAGATCATCAGCCCGACGTCCGGGCTGACGAGGAAGTTGCTGCTCTTGTCCTTCGCGGCGTCCGCCGCGGCCAGCGGAGAGCGGTGATGAGGCCGGTCAGCATCCGTGCCTAGCCGAGGAAGAAGGCGATGAGGCCGAAGATGAACGCGTAGAAGACGATCGCCTCGGTCAGTGCGAAGCCCAGCCACTGGATCGACGTGATCTCGTCGCGCATCTCGGGCTGGCGGGTCACGGACTCGATGACCTTGCCGAAGATGAAGCCGACGCCCACGCCCGGGCCGATGGTGCCGAGGCCGGCGCCGATGCCCAGCGCGATCGCCTTGCCGGCCTTGCGGCCGTACTCCTGCGGACGTCAGCGGCCTGGGCCAGGGTGGTCACCTGGTTGATGACGGACAGGTCCACGGTGTGTCTCCTTGGTTAGTGCTCGGCGGCAACGGCGCCGCCGAGGTAGATCGCGGTAAGGGTGGCGAAGATGAAGGCCTGCAGCGTCGCGACCAGCGCGACCTCGAAGATGAAGAAGGCGACGGCCATCGTGCCGGTCACCAGGCCCAGCACGACCGAGCCCAAGATCGAGAGGTTCAGCAGCACGACGAGCCCGCCGCCCATGAACAGGATCAGCAGGTGGCCGGCCAGGATGTTCGCGAAGAGACGAACGGAGAGGCTGACGAGGCGGACGAAGTGCGAGATGACCTCGATGAAGAAGATCGGGACGGCCGCGGCGCCCTCGACGCCGGACGGGACCCAGGACTTCAGGTAGCCGATGACGCCCTTGGCCCGGACGCCCTCGACGTGGTAGCTGAGCCACACGACGAGCGTGAGCACGAGCGGCACCGAGATGTTCGCCGTCGCGGCGTACAGCGCGAAGGTCGGGACTGTGCACGCCGAAGATGTCGATCTTCTGCTCTGTGTTCGTCGGCAGCGGCAGGTAGCCGAGCATGTTCGAGAACCAGATGAAGAGGAAGAGCGCCCCGATGAAGGGGAACCACTTCGTGGCCATCTTGTCGTCCATGTTGCCGCGCGTGATGTTGTCGCGCATGAGCGTGAACGCCGCCTCGACCGCCGTCTGCACCTTGTTGGGCGGTCCTGCATCCGCTTGGCGACGTAGATCATCGTGAAGCAGGTCAGCGCCGTGGCGATGAAGACGTAGAGGACGGCCTTGTTGATGCTGAAGACGCCGAGGTCGATCCACGTCTTGAGCTTGAACTCGTCCTGGGGCCTGTACTCCTCGTTGATGTTCAACGCGAGCGCGCCGGCAGGGCTCGCGAGGAGCGCGATCAGCGGAGTGAGGACAATGGCAACGCGCTTGGTCACGAAGGCAGCTCTCGATGGTTCTCGAACGGGCGGAGGATCAGGGAGACGGTGAAGTACGCCGTGAAGAGGATGACGACGAGGACGGCGGCAGCCAGGCCGACTGCGTCATCGCTCCCGGCGATCAGGTAGGCGCCGAAGATCGTAAGGGCTACGAGCCATCCGCGTCCGATCATCGATCCCGCGATCAGCCCAACGACCGTCCTGGGGTCGTCGGAGGCGGCCGCGCGACGGGCCAAGATGTCGTTGATCGCCCGTTGCACGAGCCACGCGAACGCGGCGGCGGCGTAGCCCAACAGCGGCCAGCCGGCGATCAGGAAGATCGGCAGCGCGATCGCCAGGATCACGAGGTCGAGGTACTTGATGACGATCATCAGCGCACTCGGGAGCCACGACGCTGGGCGTCGTCGGCGAAGGGGTCGTGGGCGAGCTGCTCGTAGGGCTTGTTCATGGCGTCAGGCCGCGCCAAGGCGGGACCTGCTCGAAGACGTGGAACGCCTCGCGAACGCTGCTGCGAGAGCGACCCTTCCGGAGGCGGGGACATGTGCCTCCTTGGCGGCAAGCGGGAGCCTAGCGAAGTCTCGGACTTTGTAACAACTTCGTGACAGTCGGCGCGAACTAGTCTGACGCGCGCACGGGTAAAGAAGCAGCCGCCCAACCTTAGGGAACCCTTCTGGTGACTGCATTCTGACACCTCTAATAACCCCCGGGGGGTATCTGCTACGGTGAGCTCATGACCGCCGTCGATGCCTCTCGCAGCAGGAGCGACGTGATCGATCACGTCGAGCTGCCGATCACCGGCATGACCTGCGCGTCGTGTGCGAACCGCGTCGAGCGCGGGCTCAACAAGCTCGACGGCGTGACCGCGACGGTCAACTACGCCACCGAGAAGGCGACGGTCGCCTTCGATCCCGGCACCGTGGAGCCCGCGCAGCTGGTCACGGCTGTGCGGGCGACGGGCTATGAGACCGCGCTGCCGTCGGCGGCCGACGTGCTGTCCGACGAGATTGACCCCGAGGCAGCCGCAGACGCCGAGCTCGCGCCGCTGCGCACGCGGCTGATCCTCTCCGCCGTGCTCGGCCTCCCCGTCTTGCTGCTCTCGATGATCGAGCCGCTGCAGTTCGACAACTGGCAGTGGCTGGCGCTGCAGCTCGCCACGCCGGTCGCGCTCTGGGGCGCGTGGCCGTTTCATCGCGCCGCGTGGACCAACCTGCGCCACGGCGCCGCGACGATGGACACGCTGGTCAGCGTCGGCGTCCTGGCCGCCTGGGGCTGGTCGGTCTACGCGCTGTTCTTCGGCGACGCCGGCATGGTCGGCATGACGATGAAGCTCGTCGTTCACGGGCTCGGGCGGCGACGAGCTGTACCTGGAGACCGCCTCGGCGGTGACCGTCTTCCTGCTCGCCGGCCGCTACTTCGAGGCGCGCGCCAAGCGCCGCGCCGGCGCGGCGCTCACCGCGCTGCTGGCGCTCGGCGCCAAGGACGTCGCGGTCCTGGACGAGGACGGCACCGAGCGCCGCGTGCGGCGTCGAGCAGCTCGCCGTCGGCGACCGCTTCGTCGTGCGGCCGGGCGAGAAGGTCGCCACCGACGGCGTGGTCGTCGAGGGCACCAGCGCCGTCGACCAGGCGCTGCTGACCGGCGAGTCGGTGCCGGTAGAGAAGGCGCCGGGCGACGAGGTCGCGGGCGCGACCGTCAACGCCGGCGGCCGGCTGGTCGTCCGCGCGACGAAGGTCGGCGCCGACACGGCGCTGGCGCAGATCGCGCGCCTGGTCACCGACGCGCAGACCGGCAAGGCGCCGGTGCAGCGGCTGGCCGACCGGATCTCGGCCGTCTTCGTCCCCGTCGTGATCGCGCTCGCGCTCGCCACGCTCGGCCCTACTCGCCTCGGGCGCCGGCGAGGCACGCGCGCGCGTTCAGCGCCGCGGTCGCCGTGCTCGTCATCGCGTGCCCGTGCGCGCTGGGCCTCGCGACGCCGACCGCGCTGCTGGTCGGCACCGGCCGCGGCGCGCAGTTGGGGTTGTTGATCAAGGGCCCCGAGGTCCTGGAGTCCACGCGCGCGGTCGACACCATCATCTTGGACAAGACCGGCACGGTCACGACGGGGCGGATGACGGTCGTCGACGTGGCGGCCGCGGTCGGCGAGCGACCGCGACGCGGCGCTGCGCCTGGCCGGCGCGGTCGAGGACGCCTCCGAGCACCCGATCGCGCGGGCGATCGCGCGTGCGGCGCGCGAGCGGCGGCGCGCTGCCCGCCGTGGAGTCCTTCGTCAACCGCGAGGGCCTCGGCGTCGAGGGCGTCGTCGAGGGCCACGGCGTCCAGGTCGGCCGCCCGGCGCTGATGGCCGACTGGGCCTCGACCGTTCCGGCCGCGCTCGACGCTGCGCGGCGCGACGCCGAGGCGCGCGGGCGCACCGCCGTCCTCGTCGCCTGGGACGGCGCCGTGCGCGGCATGGTCGCGGTCGCCGACACGGTCAAGCCGACGAGCGCCGAGGCGATCGCGCGAGCTGCGCGCGCTCGGCCTCACCCCCGTGCTGCTGACCGGCGACAACGCGGCGACCGCGCGCGCCGTCGCCGCCGAGGTCGGCATCGACGAGGTCATCGCCGAGGTGCTGCCCGCCGACAAGGCGCGACGGTCGCCCGGCTGCAGGAGCAAGGCAAGGTGGTGGCCATGGTCGGCGACGGCGTCAACGACGCGCCCGCGCTCGCCCAGGCCGACCTCGGCCTGGCGATCGGGACCGGCACCGACGTCGCGATCGAGGCCTCCGACCTCACGCTCGTCTCCGGCGACCTGCGCGGCGCGGCCGACGCGATCCGCCTCTCGCGCGCGACGCTGCGCACGATCCGCCAGAACCTCGCCTGGGCGTTCGGCTACAACGTCGCCGCGATCCCGCTGGCCGTCGCCGGCCTGCTCAGCCCGCTGATCGCGGGCGCCGCGATGGCGCTCTCCAGCGTGTCGGTCGTCGCCAACGCGCTGCGGCTGCGGCGCTTCCCATGAGCGAGCCCCGGTACATCCCGGCCGCCGGCCACGCGGCCTTCACGCGGCTCTATGACCCGGTGCTGGCGCTGACGACGCGCGAGTCGACGTTCCGGTCGCGGCTGCTGGCCGCCGTGCGCGACGGGCTCCCACAGGGCGGCCGCGTGCTCGACGTCGGCTGCGGCACCGGCACGTTGGCGATCGCGCTGGCCGCCGCGCGCCCGGACGCCCAGGTCGCCGCCCTCGACGGCGACCCCGAGGCGCTAGCGCTCGCTCGCGCCAAGCCCGGCTCGACCACCATCACTTGGTCGAGGGCCTGGCGACCGCGCTGCCCGAGCCAGATGCCAGCGCCGACGCCATCGTCATGTCGCTCCTGCTGCACCACCTCTCCCCCGCCGCCAAGCACACCGCCTTGGCCGAGGCCGGCCGCGTCCTTAAGCCGGGCGCCCACCTCCACGTCGCCGACTGGGGCCGCCCGCACGATCCGCTGATGCGCGCCGCGTTCTTCGGGCTCCAGCTCGTCGACGGCTTCGCCACAACCCGCGACCACGCCGCCGGGGCCCTGCCGTCCTTCATCGCCGACGCCGGCTTCGCCATCGCACCGCCCTACGCGCGCCTGCGCACCGTCTGGGGCAGCCTCGAGCTGCGGACCGCGACCAATCGCGCGGCGTTAACGCAACGCAGTCGCGCCGCCAGCGCCCGCCGGCGCTCGCGCGCCTGCCCGGCGCGCAGGACGTTGCGCACGACCTTGAGCGCCGGACGGGCGCGACCGCGGGAATCGTCACCCCGGAGTCCCAGTTGTCTCCGCTGATCGCGTTCCAGTGGTAGAGGTAGACCCGGGTGATGCGCCGGCTGAGCGGCACGAGGTCGTCGAAGACCCAGCGCGTGGCGATCGCCGCGTGCGCCGCCGATTCGGGGAAGCCGACCTTGGACTTGTTGTGGCGGTTGACGATGCCGCCGGTCTCGGTGAACCAGATCTGGCCCTTGGCGTGCTTGATCATCGTCCGCGTCCCGGTCGTGCGCAGGCGGTTGGCATCGATGTAGTTGTGCAGCCCCCAGTAGCGGGGCGCGTTGCCCGGGCCGAGGTGCTGCTGGAAGGCGTCGACCCAGCTGGCCATGTTGGGCATGTCCAGCATCTCGGCGGCCAGGATCGTGCACTGGGGCACTCGCGCTGCATCGCGCGGTAGTAGGCCGCGACGAGCTGCGGGCGGTGGCAGTCGGCTCGCCGCATGGTTGGCCTCGTTCCACGTCGCGAACGTCGTGACCCACGGGTAGCGCGCGCGGAACTGGCGGAAGTCGTACTTGAAGCGCGCGGGCGTCGGGAGCTTGCGCCGGTTCCGCGCGAGTGGCCGAAGCCGATCAGCGGCGAGACGCCGGCGGCGCGCGCTCGTCGAGCCACGCGTCGACCTCCTCGTGCTCCCACGGATGCTCCATCGCATCCCAGACACCGCCAGGCGCGCGTGGGAGACGCCGAGCTTCTCGAAGACCGGGTCGCTGAACATGTCGGGCTTCTGGTCGCCGATGCCGACGACCAGCGCGCTCGCCGAGGCGGGAACAGCAGCGCCGTCGCGACCAGCGCGACGAGCAGGCGGACGGGACCCAGACGGCTCACGAGGCGCTTCGTGGCTCCTCGGTCAACACGGTGTCCTCGTGCGAGTACGGCGGCGAGCAGCAGCAAAGCAGGACGAGCGGCTCGGCGCCGGGGTTCTCGAGTTTGTGCTCGACGCCGGGCGGCAGGACCGCGCAGTCGCCCGGGCCGACGTCGCGCCACTCGCCAGCGACGCGCAGGCGCCCGTGGCCGGCAGTGAAGAAGTAGAGCTCCTCGGACTGCGGGTGGTAGTGCGCGACCGTCGCGCCGCCGGGCGGCACGGTCGCCTCGGCCAGGCTCTGATGGCGCGAGGGCAGCGTCGTGCGGCCGGCGATCTCGCGAATGGTCGAGCCGTCCAGCGTCGTGAACGCCTCGCGCTCGTCGATGTTCCCCACGTCCATCGTCTGAGCACGGTACCCGTCGGAGAGGCCAGACGATCGCCGAAGACGGCTCGCCCCGGCCTTGGCGGCCGGGGCGAGCGCCGGAGTGGAGAGGGGTCAGTGGTCAAGCCATCGCGCGGCGGGCCGACTCGCGGTCCACACGCTCGGCTGCGCCGACCAGGACCCGCGCGACTTGCGCGCGCATCCATCTGGGGGGAGGTTCGGCGCGGTATGGCTCGGCTACGTCACGTGCCGCCGCGCCGAAGCGCGGAGCGGTGGCCTTGACGTACTCGTTGTGCAACTGGAACTGCATGACGGTGGTGCTCCTTACGATCAATCGAGAAGGGGCCACCGCCCTGAGACTGCGGGCCTGGGGAGGCGAGAAGTCCTGCGGGCGGCGGGCGCCCGCGGACTGGTGAACGAGACCTAGCGCGCGAGCGACGACAGAGAGCGGCCACGAGAGCCCAAGACGGCAAGAGCCGCCTTGGTGGCCGGAGGCCGCCTGGTGCGTCGTGGGAAGGATGTCTCGTCGAGCGTTACGCATACTGGTCCCTCCTCCATCATGTAGGTCTTGATGACCTAGCTGTAGGAGAAGTTCGGAGACCGTATCGCGGCCTCCGGCGGATGGCAAGTGCGGCTAACCGGCCTTCACGAGGTGCGGACACCCAACAGCGCCTGCAGCACCGCCAGCGACGGACGCGGCTGGTCGTCGGGGCCGATGAGGCCCGAGTCCCACGTCCGGTCGTCGTCGGCCGTCGTCCCGATGTCGCCCACCCCCGTGTCCCAGTGGTAGAGGTAGACGCGCTGCACGCGCGGGCTCAGCTTGGCCAGCGTCGAGAACACGAACTTGGTGGCCTTGGCCGCATGGCTCGCACCCGTCGGGAAGGCGATGCCCGACCCGTTGTTGCGCGAGACGACGCCGCCGGTCTCGGTGAACCAGACCGCGCCCTTGACGGCCTTCAGCAGCTTGCGCGTGCCGACCGTCTTCAGCGTATTGGCGTCGGTGTAGTTGTGCAGCCCCCAGACCTTCGGGGTCCGCTTGGCCGCCTTGACGAAGCGCTGGGACCAGGTGCCGACGTTGTTGCGGTCCAGCAGGTCGGCGCCGAGGATCGTGCAGGTCGGGCAGGCCTTGCGCATCGCCAGCCACCAGCGCGCCACGGTCTCGGGCCGCTTGTTGATGTTCGCCTCGTTCCAGGTGGCGAACTCCTTGACGAAGGGGTAGCGCTTGCGCACGTCCTTCAGCGAGGTGGCCATCTGCGCAGCCGACGGGTTGTGCGACGTGCGCTTGCGCGAGCGGTCGAAGGTCACCAGCGGGGTGAGGCCGTCGGCCTTCGCGCCCGCCATCCACCCGTCCAGCCAGGTCCGCTGTGCGAAGTCGTGCATCGCGTCGTAAGGCACCATCACCCGCACGTACTTGACCTTGAGCGCCGTGAAGCGCGGGTCGGTGAACATGTCGGACTTGTTGTCGGCGATGCCGATGGCGACCTTCGCCTGAGCCGCCGTCGCGGGGACGACGGCGACGGTCAGAGCGAGAAGAAACAGGAGGATGGGGAGCCGGCGCATTGCGCCGGGAGGCTAGCGATGCGCTGCCGCGCGAGCGACGACACCCTGCAGGACCGACAGCGCCGGACGCGCCTCGCCGTCAGGCCCCACGAAGCCGGAGTCCCAGGTCGGACCCCCGCCGATACCCGTGTCCCAGTGGTAGAGGTAGACGCGCTGGATGCGCGGGCTGAGCTTGGCGAGGCGGCCGAAGATGAAGCTCGTGACCTTCGCGGCGCGGACCGTCCCGGTCGGGAAGATCAGCTTGCTGTTGTTGGCGCGGCGGACGATGCCGCCGGTCTCGGTGAACCAGATGTTGCCGCCGATCGACTTGAGCAGCTTGCGCGTCGTCTTGGTGCTCATCGTGTTGGCGTCGACGTAGTTGTGCAGGCCCCAGACCTTGGGCGTGCGGCCGGCGGCGGCGACGAAGCGCTGGGCCCACGGGATCATGTTGGGCTTGTCGAGCAGGTCGGTGCCAAGCACGGTGCACGTCGGGCACGCCTTGCTCAGCGCGAGCCACCACTTCGCCACGATCGCAGGCTTCTTGTTCATGTTGGCTTCGTTCCACGAGGAGAAGTCCTTCACGAACGGATAGCGGGCGCGCAGGCCCTTATCGCGCCGACGAGCTGCTGGGGCGTCGGGTTGTAGGAGATGCGCGCGGGCGAACGGTCAAAGGTGATCAGCGGCCGCACGCCGGTGGCCTGGGCGCCGGCCATCCAGGTGTCGAGCTGGGCGGTGGCGTTGGCGTCGGAGAGGACGTCCCAGCGCAAGTCCAGGCGCGCGTAGCTGAGATGCAGCGCCTGGAAGCGAGCGTCGGCGAACATGTCGGGCTTGTTGTCGGCGATGCCGATGCCGATCGTCGCGTGAGCCGCAGCGGGCAGCAGGGCGAGGACGAGGAGGGTCAGGGGCAGGAGGAGGCGAGCGCGGCGCATACCCGCCGGAATCGACCTCTAAACCCGATCTTTGAAGTAGCCGGTCCGCAGGCTGGACCAGTAGGCAGCACGTGACTAGGGGTGGACGGGTCGATTACGCCGGAACAGCATCCTCGGGCGCCGGCGCGAGCGATACGCCGATCACCTTGAGGCGGCGCGTGAGCGCCTGGAAGGCGAAGCCGTGGACCTCGTCGCTGCGCACGCCGAGGATCTCGTACTCCTCGCCGACGGCGAAACCGCGTGGCGTCAGCACGCCGGCCGCGATCGGGATCAGCTCCTGCAGCGTCTTGACGATCCGCTGCGCGAGCGCCGGGTCCTGGCGCGCCTTCTGCTGCAGGAACCAGGTGCCGTAGGCGACGTGGCGGTGCTCGTCCTGGGAGATCTTGCGAAAGCCCTCCAGGAAGCCGGGCAGGATCCCGCGGTCCTCGAAGACACGCGTCAGCGTGTCCTGGCCGGTCAGCGCGAGCGTCCCCTCGATGACCATGTGGTAGGTCGTCACGAAGTCGACCTTGGCCTCGATGTCGGCGGGGTCGGCGAGCAGCCGGCGGTTGGCGTCGACGAGCACCTCGTCGAAGAGCACCTTGAAGGCGTCGTTGAGGTCCTCGCGGGCGCGATCGAGGCGGTCCTCGAAGGTGCCGTCGTAGCCGACGACCTGGCGTGTAGAAGTTGTTGAAGTGCTGGGCGTGGCGGGCCTCGTCGACCTGCTGGGTCGTCAGGAACGCCTCCTCGCTCTGGCCCTCGTAGGCGCCGACGAGGCCGCCGAACTGCGTCGCGACGCGCTCCTCCCCGATGAAGAAGGACGACAGGAACCAGATGATGTGGTCCTTGTCCACGTCGGACAGCCTGGCCCAGTCCTCGCGGTCCTGGGTGAAGTCGATCGTGTGGGTCTGCCACGGCTGGCGCTCCCACAGCTCGTAGAGCTGCTGGGGCGTCATCAGACCGACCTGCGACAGCTTGGACTCGTCGCTGATGGTGCCGACGTCGCCCTGGGAGGTGAGCTCGAGGAGGCTGGCCATGGTCGTGATCCTGACAGCCTGTTTGACAGGGTGTCAAGTGCGTGTTGACAGGGTGTCAGCGAAGGCGGGTATCGTGGAACGTCCATGGCCGCCGACGATCCCGAACCGCTTCGCCCGTCGCCCACCGCGAGGGCCCGGCGACCGCCAAGCGCGCGCAGATCCAGGCCGAGGTGCTGCGCGCCACCGAGCAGCTGCTCGCCGAGGGCTCGTCCTACGCCGACCTCAACGTCGAGCGGATCGCCACGGCGGCCGGCATCTCGCGCACGGCCTTCTACTTCTACTTCCGCGACAAGCGCGACCTGCTCATGCGCCTGGCCGCCGACGTCACCGAGCTGCTCTACGCCCAGGCCGACATCTGGTTCTCGGGCGACGGCGACGCCCCGAGCAGGAGATCCGCGAGGCGCTCACGCGGATCGCCGGCTCTACCCCGAGCACGGCGTGCTGCTGCGCGCGATCGTCGAGGTCTCGACCTACGAGGAGGACATCGCGACCTTCTGGCGCGGGCTGCTCGCGCGCTTCGTCGACGCGACCGCGCGCCGCATCGAGATCGAGGACCAGCTCCCCGAGGGCACCGCGTACGCCACGGCCTTCGCGCTGACCTGGATGGTCGAGCGCACCTTCTACCAGCAGTTGGTCCAGGACGAGCCCCTCCCCCAGGCCGAGATGGTCGACGCGATCGTCCGCATCTACCGCGGCACCGTGTACGGGCTGCGCGCCTAGCGCTCGCGGCGGTCGGGCTTTGATCGCCTCGAACTCGCCGGTCTCCAGCTGCCGCTCGACGTCCGCGTCGACCTCGGTCGCCGCCGCGTCGGGGCGCAGGCGGCGGATCCGGATCGCGCTGAGGCGGCGGAGCTTGAGGATCTCCAGCACGTAGACGAGGTAGACGCTCGCCGCGGCGACGAGCAGCGCGAGCAGGCCGACCACGATCGACCAGCCCGCGTTGAGGCTGCCGTGGTTGTCGGAGTACGGGATGAACCGCAGCGCGACCGCGAAGCCGCCGAGCAGCAGCGTCCACGCGTAGAGGTAGATCAGCGTCTTGCGCTCGCTGAAGCCGATGCGGTTGAAGCGGTGGTGGAAGTGGTTGGCGTCGGCGACGTAGACCTTGCGCCGGTACTTCATGCGCTTGAGGACGACGAAGGTCGTGTCCAGGAACGGCACGGCCAGGACGACCAGCGGGATGACCAGCGCGAGGACCGCCTGGGTCTTGACCGCGCCCTCGACCGCGATGCAGCCGAGCAGGAAGCCGAGCAGGTTCGCGCCGCAGTCGCCCATGTAGATCGAGGCCGGCGGGAAGTTGTGCACCAGGAACCCGGCCGCCGCGCCGGCGGTGCACGCGGCGAGGACCGCGGCGTAGCCCTTGTCGAGGTCGAAGGCGATGATCGCGAACGCGACCGCGGCGATCGTGCAGACGCCGGCCGCCAGCCCGTCGACGCCGTCGGAGAAGTTGACGACGTTCATCATCGCCACGAGGCCGATGACCGTCACCGGCCCGCCGGCCGAGCCGAAGTCGATCGCGCCGAGGAACGGCAGCGTGATGTTGGCGACCTCGACCCCGCCGATCACCGGGATGACCGCCGCGGCGATCTGGCCGAGCAGCTTGACGGCGGGATGCAGGTCGAAGCGGTCGTCGACCGCGCCGACGAGCGTGATCAGCGTCGCGCCGAGCAGGATCCCGACGAAGCGGTCGTGCGTGCGGGCCGTCGTCTCGATGAACAGCAGCCCGGCGACGAGCGCGCCGGCGAAGATCGCCAGGCCGCCGAGCAGCGGCGTGCGACTCGCGGCCGAGGCCGCGGGCCTTGGGCTGGTCGACCGCGCCGACGCGGCGCGCGAAGCGCGCCGTCAGCGGCGTCAGGACCGCCGCCACGGCGAACGCGGCGACGAACGCGTAGACCGCATCCAGCTCCGTCATCGCCGCAGAGGGTATTCGCCGGCGCGGCGTGCAAGGCTGCTGCGCGATGCGCATCCTGCTCGTCACCCAGATGTGGCCCACGGCGAGCGACCCGGACCTCGGCGCCTTCCTGCTGCCGCTGCGGCGCGAGCTGGTCGCGCTGGGCCATGAGGTCGAGGTCGCGGCGATCGGCCGCCGTGGCGGCGCGCCGACCAAGTACGCGCGGCTGACGGCCGACGCGGTGCGCGCGGCCCGGCGCGTGCAGCCCGACGTGGTCTTCGCGCACTTCCTCTTCCCGGCCGGCGCGGCGGGCCTGGCGGCGGCACGGGCGGCGCGGGTCCCGCTGGTCGTCATGGCCCACGGCACCGACGTCGCGAACCTCGAGCGCGCGCCGCTGCGCGGGCTGACGCGGCCGGTGGTCCGCGGGGCGGCCGCGGTCATCGCCAACTCGCGCTGGCTTGCCGCGCGGCTGGAGGGTCATTACGCGGGCTGACCTGCGAGGTCTGCGACCTCGGCGTCGACCTCGCGGAGTTCGCGCCCGGCGTGGAGCCGGCGGCGTGGACTGCCGGCGCGCACCCCCGCTTTCTCTGCGTCGGCTCGCTGGTCGAGCGCAAGAACGTCGTCGGGCTGGCCGACGCCTTCGCGCGCCTGGGCCGCGGCTCGCTGACCTTCGTCGGCGATGGCCAGCTGCGCGGCGCGCTGGAGGGTCGCGCGGGCGTGACGCTCGTCGGCCGCGTTCCCCATGAAGCGGTCCCATCGTGGGTCGCGGCCTGCGACGTCCTCTGCCAGCCGTCACTGATCGAGCCCTTCGGCCTGGCCGCGCTGGAGGCGATGGCGCTGGAGCGCAGCGTCGTGGCCACCACCCAAGGCGGGCCGCCGGAGTTCGTTACGCCGGCGGCCGGCGTCCTCGTCGATCCGCACGACCCGGCCGCGCTGATCGCGGCGCTGGCGGCCGCCGCCGCGCTGCCGGTGCCCAACCCGGCCGCGCGGGCCGCGGCGGTCGAGCACGATGCGGGGCGACAGGCGGCGCGCATGGCCGCGATCCTCGAGCGCGCGGTGGCGGAGAAGAGATAGGCGCTCGGCGCAGTCGCGCGCAGTGCGAGGCGTTGGTCGCGGCGCGCGGCGTGGTCCGTTGGCAGCGAGGAGTGAGCGTCTAAGACGGTGCGCGACGCTGCGGGGCGTCCGTGTGCGTCGGTCTCGAGAAACGGACCTCATGGGTCCTCAAGTCGAAACGGAGTGGATCCGTGTCGAGCAATGGGTGTCAGAGACCCTTTGCTCGACACGGATCCCCGGGCAGCCGCGCCAGCGGACGACGAGCCCACGTGTGTGGTGCCGCTCCGCTCTCACTCCCTCGATGCCGACAGACCACGCTCCGCGCTGCGGTCAACGCCCCGCACTGAGCGCCACGGAAACGCGCCGCCCCGCGCGCCCCTAAGCCGTCGCGCCGGCGCTGAGGTGCTCGTAGAGCGGGTAGCGCTCGGCGATCGCCGAGACGCGCTCGGCCAGCTCGTCGCGCTTGGCGTCGAAGGCCGGCGTCAGCGCGGTGGCGATGATCTCGCCGATCTCGGCGAAGTCGTCGGCCTGCAGGCCGCGGGTCGCCAGCGCGGCGGTGCCGACGCGCAGGCCGGAGGTGACCATCGGCGGGCGTGGGTCGAACGGGACCGCGTTGCGGTTGACCGTGATGCCGATGTCGTGCAGGCGGTCCTCGGACTGCTGGCCGTCGATCTCGGACTCGCGAAGATCGACGAGCGCGAGGTGCACGTCGGTGCCGCCGGTGAGGACGTTGACGCCGTGGCCGGCCGTCATCAGCGCGGCCGCGACGGTCTGGGCGCCGGCGATCGTGCGCGCCTGACGCTCGCGGAAGAGCTCGCTGCCCGCGATCTTGAACGCCACCGCCTTGCCGGCGATGACGTGCTCCAGCGGGCCCCCCTGCTGGCCGGGGAAGACCGCCGAGTTGATGGCCTTGGCGTGCTCCTCCTTGCAGAGGATCACTCCGCCGCGGGCGCCGCCGATCGTCTTGTGGACCGTGGAGGTCACGACGTCGGCGTGCGGCACCGGGTTGGGATGCAGGCCGGCGGCGACGAGGCCCGCGAAGTGGGCCATGTCGACCATCAGCAGCGCGCCGACCTCGTCGGCGATCGCGCGGAAGCGCGCGAAGTCGAGCTGGCGTGAGTAGGCCGACCAACCGGCGAGCAGCAGCTTGGGCCGGCGCTCCTTGGCGATCCGCTCCACCTCGTCCATGTCGATCAGCGACGTCTCGCGGTCGACCTCGTAGGGCGCGATGTCGTAGAGGCGGCCGCTCACGTTGAGCTTCATGCCGTGCGACAGGTGGCCGCCGTGGGGCAGCGACAGCCCCATGATCGTGTCGCCGGGCGCCAGCAGCGCGTGGTAGACCGACGCGTTGGCCTGCGCGCCCGCGTGCGGCTGGACGTTGGCGTGCTCGGCGCCGAAGAGCGCCTTGGCGCGGTCGATCGCCAGCTGCTCGATGATGTCGACGTACTCGCAGCCGCCGTAGTAGCGGCGGCCGGGGTAGCCCTCGGCGTACTTGTTGGTGAGGACGCTGCCCTGGGCCTCGAGGATCGCCTGGGGCACGAAGTTCTCGGACGCGATCATCTCCAGCGTCCGCTGCTGGCGGTCGAGCTCCTGGGCGATCGCGTGGGCGACTTCGGGGTCGACCTCCGCAAGCGGGAGGTTGAAGAAGTCGGGGCTCAGATCGGAAGACACGGCGGCAAGGCTCCTTTTACGGTTCCGATGGATGCCCAGGCGCGCGGCAGAACTGAAGGTGTCGCTTCCCGGAGGTCGGTTCCTCCCGTGGCGCCAGTCGCGACCCCTCCGACGGTATCAGCCAACGATCGGAGAGTGAACGGCCGAACCGTCCAGCTCCGCGATCTGACCGACGCGGCGCGCATGGCGCCCGCCCTCGAACGCCGTGCGCAGGAAGCGCTCGACGATCGCGTCGGCCTGATCGGGCGCCAGCCGCGCACCCGACAGCGTCACGGCGTTGGCGTCGTTGTGGCGGCGGGCCATCTCGACCTCGGACGGATCGTGCGCGTTGACCGCGCGGACGCCGGCGACCTTGTTGGCGACGATCGCCACGCCGACGCCCGAGCCGCAAGCGAGCACCGCGCGCTCGGCCTGTCCCTCGCCAACGAGGCGCGCGGCGTGCTCGGCGTAGGCCGGGTAGTCGACCGAGTCGGGAGTCGCAGTTCCGACGTCGACGATCTCGTGTCCCGCGGCCAGCAGCACGTCCTTGACGTGCTCCTTGAGGTGGTACCCCGCGTGGTCGGACCCGATGGCGATGACCATGTGGCGCGCAATGTACAGCGAAGCGGCGTACAGGGGAACGGCAATGCCCCGACCGCGGTCAGTGGTCAGGCAATCAGGCCGTCGAGCGTCGCGGCGACGCAGCTGCGCGCGACCGCGCCCTCGCGGACGACGTCCCACGCGCCCTCGCGCTCGAAGCGCCGCAGATCGACCACCGTCGAGGCGGTGCCGGCCAGCTCGCCGGCGTCGAGAACCATGTCGACCTCGTCGCGGATCGCCGCGGGCACGTCGGCGAGCCGATGGGCCTCGGGGCCGCCGGCGAGGTTGGCCGAGGACTGCAGCACCGGCCAGCGCACGGCGGCCAGCGCGGCGGCGGCGGGCCCGAGCGCGGGCACGCGCAGGCCGAGGGTCTCGACGTCCGGCCCGCAGGCCAGCGGGAAGCGATGCGCCGGGTTGGGCAGCAGCAGCGTGACCGCGCCGGGCAGCAGCCCCTCGAGCGCGGCGACGGTGCGCGGGCCGAGCTCGGGCAGCGCGGCGAGCGCGAGCTCCAGTGAGAAGAGCAGGACCGCGGCCGGCTTGTCGGGCCGCCGGCCCTTGATGGCGTAGAGGCGTTGGACCGCCTCGTCGGTGTCGGGGTCGCAGGCCAGGCCGTAGACCGTGTCGGCGCCGAAGAGCGCGACGCCACCGACGGCCATGCAGCGCTCGAAGGTGGCTGCCTGGTCCGCGGTGATCATCGTTCTCCTACAACAACGCGCTCGTGGCCCGCGAGGTCAGTCACGGTGTCGACCTCCGGGAAGCCCGCCGCGACGACGAGCGCCCGGACCGACGGCGCCTGGCCCGCGCCGACCTCCAGCGCGACCATCGTCGCTTGCGTCGCGGCCGCCTGCGTCAGCAGCGGGCGGATGGTCCGCAGCCCGTCGGCGCCGGCGAAGAGCGCGAGGCCCGGCTCGTGTGCGACGACCTCGGGCGCCATTGTTGCCCGGTCGCCGTCCTGCACGTAGGGCGGGTTGGAGACGATGACGTCGAGTGCCGGGTCGATGCCATCGAGCAGGTCGCCCTGGCTGAAGGACACGTCGAGGCCCAGACGGGCGCCGTTGGCGCGCGCGACGGCGAGCGCGTCGGGGCTGACGTCTGAAGCGCTGACGCGCAGGTCGGGCCGCTCGTCCTTGAGCGCCAGCGCGATCGCGCCCGAGCCTGTCCCAACGTCGTGCACGCGCGCGCCCGAGGGCAGCTCCAGCAGCGCCTCGACGAGGTGCTCGGTCTCCGGCCGCGGCACGAGCACGCGCGCGTCGACCTCCAGCTCGAGGTGGCGAAAGCCCTTGTGACCGACGAGGTAGGCGACGGGCACGCGCTCGACCGTGCGGCGCCGGATCGCGTCGCGAAACCAGCGCGCAGCGTCGCCGGAGACCTCGCGGTCGGGGTCCAGCCACAGCGCCGTGCGGTCGACGCCGAGCGCGTGGCCGAGCAGCACCTCGGCGTCCAGCCGCGGGTTCTCGACCTTGGCGCCGTTGAGCGCGACAAGTGCCGAGTCGAGCGCCTCACGGACGCCGGTGCCCGCGAACGGCGAGGGCGCCATCAGGCTGCTTGCTCCTCCAGGCCCCGCCGCTTCTCGTCGTCCTGCAGCGCAGCGGTGAACTCGTCGAGCTCACCCTCCAGGACCGCGTCGAGGTTATGGGCGGTGAGCTTGATGCGGTGGTCGGTCACGCGGCGCTCGCCGTAGTTATAGGTCCTGATCTTCTCGGCGCGATCGCCGGTGCCGACCTGGGAGCGGCGCGCGTCGGCGGCAGCCGCCTGCTGCTCGGCCAGCGCCCGCTCGTAGAGGCGCGCGCGCAGGACGCGCATCGCCTTCTCGCGGTTCTGCAGCTGGCTCTTCTCGTCCTGCATGGCCACCGCGATCCCCGACGGCTTGTGGGTGATCCGCACCGCGGAGTCGGTGGTGTTGACCGACTGGCCGCCCGGGCCGCCGGAGCGGTAGACGTCGATCTGCAGGTCGTTGGCGTCAATGTGGATGTCGACGTCCTCGGCCTCGGGCAACACGGCGACCGTGGCGGTCGAGGTGTGGATGCGGCCCTGGGACTCGGTGGCGGGCACGCGCTGGACGCGGTGCGTCCCGCCCTCGAACTTGAAGATCGAGTAGGCGCCGTCGCCGGTGATCGAGAACGTGTACTTGCCATCGCCAACGTCCAGCGCCTCGGTCTTGAAGCCGCGACGCTCGGCGTAGCGGGTGAACATCCGGTAGAGGTCGCCGGCCCACAGGCCCGCCTCCTCCCCGCCGGCGCCGCCCTGGATCTCGACGATGACGTTCTTGTCGTCGTTGGGATCGGGCTCGACCATCGCGAGGCGGATCTCCTCCTCGAGCTCCTCGATGCGGGCCTCGGACGTGCGCAACAGCTCACGCAGCTCGGGATCCTCACCCTCGGCCAGCAGCTCGCGCGCGCCGGCCGCATCGTCGGTGGCATGGCGCCAGTCCTCGGCCAGTTTGGCAGCAGGCTCCAGGCGCCGATACTCGCGCCCGACCTCGGCGTAGCGGTTGCGATCCGAGATGACGTCGGGCTCGGTGATGAGGCGACCAACCTCGGCGAAACGGGTCTCGATCTGCTCAACCAGCGACTCGATCATCCTCGCGCGCAGTTTACGGGCCGCCCGCTCGCGCCTGACGGTCGCCAGCGCGCTTCACGTGCGGGTGCACGCTGCCGCTGCGCCGGCGAGGTCAGCCACGACCGTTCGGACCGTAAACCGCCCGCGACGGCGATCAAGCAACGACTTCCATGCCCACACGATCCTCATCGGAGGCGCCCATTGGGTTCTCCACGGCGAGGACGGCGTTCATGGCGGCGATGGCGACGGCGAGCTGATCGAGGTCGGGCTCGCGCGTCGTCAGCTTCTGCAGCATCAGGCCGGGGTACATCACGGCGCGCACCCAGCGACGGCGGCGGTTCTTGCCGGCGAACTTGATCAGCTCGAAGGAGATGCCGGCGATGAGCGGCACGCCGACGATGCGCGTCAGCACCAGCCAGTACCAGGCGGGCAGGCCGAGCGGCGCGAAGACGAAGATCGCGACGATCATCACGACGAGCAGGAAGCTCGTGCCGCAGCGCGGGTGCAGGCGGCTGAAGCGCTGCGCGTTCTCCGGCGTCAGCTCGAGCTCGGCCTCGTAGCAGGAGATCGTCTTGTGCTCGGCGCCGTGGTACTCGAAGACGCGGCGCAGGTCGCGCAGCCGCGAGAGCGCCAGCAGGTAGCCGAGGAAGATCGCGGTGCGCAGCAGACCCTCGACCAGCCAGAAGAGAAACGAGGAGTTCAGCTGGTCCTTGATCAGGCTTGTGAGCCCGACCGGGATGACAAAGAAGAGGCCGATCGCGAGCACGAGGGCGACGATGACGGTCCCGGCCCAGACGCCGCCGGAGATCTCCTTCTCCTCCTCGGGCAGCTGCGCGTTGGCGCTGATGCCCAGCGCCTTGAAGCCGATGCCAAGCGACTCGCCGAGCGCGACGACGCCGCGGACCAGCGGCAGCCGCAGCAGGCGGTGCTTCTTGAGCACCGAGATCAGCGGATGGCTGACGACCTCGATCTCGCCGAGCGGAATCTCGTCGACCTCGAGGCCGCCCTCCTTTAGCTGCTCGGGCAGCGGCTTGCGGACGGCGACGGCCCACGTGGAGACGCCGCGCATCATCACACCCTCGAGGACGGCCTGGCCGCCGACGGGAGCGTCGCGCTGTGCGACCAGAGCGTCGCCGAACGCACCGTCCCCGACGGCTACTGCTGCGCCGTCGGTGGAGCGCGGTGCGTCCGGCATCGCGCTGGAGCTAGTCCTTCGTGCCGGCGGCGCGAGCCTGGCGGCGCTTGAAGCGGTCGATGCGCCCGCCGGTGTCCATGATCTTCTGCTTGCCCGTGTAGAACGGGTGGCACTCAGCGCACACTTCGACGTGGATTTCGGCCTGCGTCGAACGCGTGTAGAAGTCGTTGCCACACGTACAGGTGACGTGCGAAACGACGTACTCCGGATGGATTCCTGTCTTCATGATCTCCCCGAGTGTAGCGTCACGCGACCCTCCGGAACCGCTCCTAGGCCAGTGGGCAGGGGCGTTGCACGGCGTCGTCGCTCTCGACGCTCTCGGCCACGGTGTCGGCGACGTCGACGGTGACCGTGATCGTGCTGCCGGGGGTGCACTTCGGCGCCGCGAGCAGGCCGGTCACCCGGCCGCCGGCGGGGATCGGCCCAAGCGTGACGGGGTCAGACACGGTGCCGTCGACGGTGATCGTCACGGCAAACGGGGCGGCGTCGGCGTGTCCCTCGTTGCCGATCGACACGTCGTAGGCCGCGGTGGTCTTGCTGACCGAGGTCGCGGCGACGCCGTCCAGCACGAGGTCTGGGCGCGGGTCGGGCTGCTCGCAGATCGGCGTGGTCCGCGACCGTCGTGCGCTGGACGTGGCCCTTGGCATCCCACCAGCGGAAGGTGATGACCGCGCGGTAGCCGGCGGGCGCGGTCAGCGCCTCGACGCGCTTGGTGAAGACGAAGGCTTGGCGGCGGGGATCGGACTTCTCCCAGCCGCCCCATCCCGGCACCGTGATCTTCTTGAAGGTCCCCTTGGGCCCGACGCCTAGGCGCTGGATCAGCACGAAGCGCATCTGCATGCGCTTGGTCTGGGCGGCGGCAGGCATCGCGCCGGTGAACGCCGCGGCGCGTGACGCATCGTCGGCGCCCGTCGTGCAGGTGGTCGTCTTGGCCGACAGCGTGACCTTGTCGGCGCTGGCAGCAGCGGTACCCACGCCGAAAGCGAGGAGCGCGAGCAGGGCGATGAGCGTGGGGCGACGCATGCGTTCTTACGAACAAGAGTACGGGTGCGAGGTTGCGGTGAACGACGAAGGGGCGCCCTTTCAGGCGCCCCTTCGCTCTGCTGCTCCGGCGTTCGCGCGAGCGAACGCCAAGTTCTAGGTTTGCTGGTAGAGCGGCCCGTCGCCGCCCTCGGGCGTCGTGAGGCGCCCGCCCTTGGCGGTGATCGCGCCGCACTGCACGCAGTTGGTGTAGTTGACGATCACGTCGACGTTGCCGTGCTCCGGCGCATCCTCGGGGATCTCATAGACCCCGGCCGGACACATCCACTTCCACGTCTCCGCAACCTCGCGCGGGACGTTCTTCTTGACGCGGATGTGGTTGGGCGCGTCGTCGCGCGTCGCGTTGCCGGTGATGAACACCGAGGACAGCTTGTCGAACGTGTACTTGCCGTCCGGCTTGGGATAGCTGTCCTTGGACTTGCCGACGAACATCGGGATGCTGTCGTTGCGGTGCCAGGCCAGCTTGCCCGGCGGGAGCTTGCCCTTGGTGATCTGCGCGAGGCCCGAGAGCGGGCCGCCCAGGAGCAGGCCCTTCTGCAGCGGCTGGCGGCCGTTGCGGACCTCGTAGAGCTCCTTGCCGATCGACGACTGCTCGACGGCGTCCTCGTAGGACTCCAGCGAGGTCTCGCCGTTCTTGAGGGCGTTGTAGATCGTCTCGCCGGCCAGAATGCCCGACTTGATGCAGTGATGGACGCCCTTGAGCGCCAGCGTGTCGACCATGCCGGCCGAGTCGCCGACCAGCAGCGCGCCCGGCATCGTCAGCTTGGGCATCGACCAGTAGCCGCCGCCCGGCAGCGCCTTGGCGCCCCAGCCGACCCGCTCGCCGCCTTCGAGGATCCCGCGGACCAACTTATGGGTCTTGAACTGCTGCAGCAGGTCGTGGACCGACGTGGTGGCGTCGGCGTAGTCGAGCTCTACGACGAAGCCGATCGAGACCAGGTCCTCCCCGGTCTTCTCGTCCTTCATCGGGTAGATCCACGAGCCGCCGACCTGGCCGTACTTCGACGACAGCTTCAGCGGCCACGGGCCCATCGTGTGGATCAGGCGATCCAACGGCTTGGGGACCTTCCAGATCTCCTTGACCCCGAGCTCCCAGACCTGGGGCTCAGCGCCCGCGGCCAGATCGAACTCGCGGATCGCGGGACCGGTGAGGTGGCCCCAGCAGCCCTCGGCCAGCACCGTGAACTGCGCGGTGATGTCCGTGCCGGGCTCGAAGTTGCCCAGCGGCTGGCCATCCTTGCCACGACCCTTGTCGCCGGAGCGAACGCCCTTGACGCGGCCGTCCTCGACCAGCAGTTGCGTGGCCGCCGTCTCGGTCAGCACGTACGCGCCGGCCTCCTCGGCCAGCCGCTGCTGGTAGCGAGCCAGCGCCGAGACCGAGATGACCTCGTTGCCGTGGTTCTTGAACGGCGGCGGCGTCGGGATCCGCAGCGAGACGTTCTCGCTGGGCGTGAGGTACACGGCCTCCTTGTGCACCTCGCCGAAGGCCCACCCCTCCTTGCGCCAGTCCTCGCGCGTCAGGTCGGGGTAGAGCTCCTCGAGCGGACCGGGCCGCACGACCGCGCCGGACAGGTTGTGCCCGCCGCAGACCTTGGCCTTCTCGATGACCGCGACCGGGACTTCCCCGAGACGCTCCAGCGTCTCAGGATCGTCCGCGAGCAACTGCAGCAGGCGGTTGGCCGTGGCCAGGCCCGCCGTGCCGCCACCGACGATGGCGACACCGACGTCGATGCGCTCATCCTCGTCATCGAGCGTGCGCTTGATGAACTCCTGCTGCGGGTCGACCGGCGGCGGATACGCCGCCGGCACGACCTTGCCGTTGCCGTTCGAGCCGCTCATGGCGCTAGCCCTTGCGGGCCTTCACCGCCTCGGTGAGCTTCGGCAGGATCTTGTTGAGGTCGCCGACGATGCCGAGGTCGGAGAACTCGAAGATCGGCGCGTTGGCGTCCTTGTTGATGGCCACGATGTTCTCCGAGGCCTGCATGCCGACCTTGTGCTGGATCGCGCCGGAGATGCCCGCCGCGAGGTACAGCTTCGGGGCGACCGTCTTGCCCGTCTGGCCGATCTGCGCCGCGTAGGGGTACCAGCCGGCGTCGACCACGGCGCGTGTGGCGGCGACGGCGGAGTTGCCGCCGAACGCCGAGGCCAGGTCCTCGGCGAGCTGGAAGCCCTCCGC
Organism: uncultured Conexibacteraceae bacterium; assembly: GCA_963794585.1. Classification (GTDB taxonomy): domain Bacteria; phylum Actinomycetota; class Thermoleophilia; order Solirubrobacterales; family Solirubrobacteraceae; genus Baekduia. The sequence goes on along the minus strand of CAWCEO010000013.1, from coordinate 2,081 downwards.
CTTGCCCAGGCCGCGACCGCCGGCGACGAGGATGCTGGCACCCTCGATGTCGACGTCGGCGCCGCGCTGCTCGCCACGGGTGGCGATGCTCGCCTGCTGCGTCTGCGGGCGAGAGCTCAGCCGTGATGTTCTCGACCGGGGCGTCGCCGCCGCCGGTCTCCTTCACTTCGAACGCGTTGAGGCGGGCGATGATGATGCCCTTGTCCTTGTAGCGCGAGGTGGAGATCGACGAGTCGCCCAGGATCGGGCGCTCGGCCAGCAGCTTGCCGTCGACGACGTTGACGCCCGTGACCTCCATGGTCACACCGGCGTCGATGCGCGCGGCCAGGCCGGCGCCGATCTCGAAGCCGAGCAGGCCGCCGCCGAAGACGGCGTACTGGTAGTCGCCGCCGTCAAACAGCTTGCCCAGCGTGTCGATGACGGGGCCGGCGAGGCCCTCGGGGCCCTCGGCCTTGTAGACCTTCTTGGCGCCGTACTTGCCGAGCGTGGCGGCCAGCTCGTCGCTGATGCCGGGGGCGACGACGACCGCGTGGGCCTCGCCACCGAGCTCGCCCGCCAGGCGGGATGCCTCGGCGACCGCGCCGAGCGAGTTCTTGTTGAAGGCGCCCTCGTAGTGGAGCGCGTAGACCAGGATGTTGCTCATCGCTGTGGTTCCTCTCTTCTCAGCCGTCGGCTAGGCCAGGAGCTTGCGCTCGTCGAGCCAAGCGATGATCTTCTGGACGGTGTCGTCGGTGTCTTCGTCCTCGATGATGGTGCCCGCGGACTTGGACGGCGGGGCCTTGAAGTCCCCGCACTGGACGTTGGAGCCCTCGGCGCCGACCTTCGACGCGTCGATCTCGGCGTCGCCGGCGGAGACGGCCTCCAGCGGCTTCTTCTTGGCGCCCATGATCGCCTTCAGCGACGGGTAGCGCGGCTCGTTGATCGCGTCGCCGACCGAGATCACGGCCGGGAGCTTGACCTTGACGGTGTCGTAGCCGTACTCGGCCTGACGCTCGCAGGTGAGCTCGTCACCGGCGATGTCGAGCTTGATGACCTGGGTCAGCGACGGCTGGCCGAGGTACTCGGCCACGACGGCGCCGATCGTGTAGCACTCGCCGTCGTCTGACTGCTGACCGAGTAGGACGAGGTCGGGGCTCTCACGCTTGAGGACCTGGGCCAGCGCGTAGCCGGTGGCGGCCACGTCGGAGCCGGCCAGGGCCGGGTCGCTCAGGTGGACGGAGCGATCGGCACCGAGCGAGACGGCCTTGTGCAGCGCGCGCACGGCGGTCTCGGGGCCCATCGTGACGGCGATGATCTCGTCGACCGCGACGGCGCCGCCTTCCTTGATCTGCATCGCAGCCTCGATGGCGTGCGTGTCATACGGGTTGAGGTTCTTCTCACCGCTGCGATCCAAACGACCCGTGCTCGGGTCGATGCGCTTCTGGACGGCGGCGTCCGGGACTTCCTTGACCAACACGGCGATCTTCACGGTGTCAGGGCCTCCTCTGGGCGAACGAACGATTCGGGATGGTACCCGCTTCGTTGATTGACGAGTCAATCGGGCGCGGTAACCGCACTGCTCCTGCATTGCATCCAGCCCCCATGCCGTCCTAAACGCCGGAGTCGGACCCGCCAACCCGCGCGGCTTCGACGGCAGACCGGATGAAGTCGATGATGTCCTGCGTGGGCGCGCCCGGCGTGAAGACCTCGGCGACGCCGAGCTCCTTCAGCGGCGCGATGTCGTCGGTGGGGATGGTCCCCCCGACGGTGACCAGCACGTCGTCGATGCCCTGCTCGGCGAGCAGGCTGACGATGCGCGGCACAAGGGTCATGTGGGCGCCGGAGAGGATCGACAGCCCGACGGCGTCGGCGTCCTCCTGGATGACGGTCTCCACGATCTGCTCCGGGGTCTGGTGCAACCCCGTGTAGATGACTTCCATCCCCGCATCGCGCAGGGCGCGGGCGATGATCTTGGCTCCGCGGTCGTGTCCGTCAAGCCCAGGCTTGGCGACGACGACGCGGATCTTGCGCTGTGTGGCGGCGGCAGACATGGTCATTTCCTTCCGGCCGGCGAAGTCCGGAGGCCGCGGAATCGTAGCGCT
>CAWCEO010000012.1:0-84098 GCA_963794585.1 uncultured Conexibacteraceae bacterium | reverse complement strand
CGGGGGCAGGATCGCGCTTCCAGACGGATAGGCTGCGCGGCGCGATGGCGGAGATCGAGATCGGCGACGTGGTCTTGGCGCGGGGAGCGACCGGGCGCTTCCATGCCGTCGTGGCCGGCGTGCGCCTCGGACGTCTGGCCATCGAGCGCTGCGACGGACGACCATCGGCGCCGCTCTCGCCGCGCGACGTCGTGACCGTGTACAAGCGGGCCGGTGCGCCGGACTCCGAGCCGCGGGTCAAGCGCCTGCGGCCCAGCGGCCAGCTCAAGCTCGACCTCGAATAGGCCCTTACTTGACCTTGATGGTCATTTTCATGCCGGGGGCATGGATGGTGCACAGCAGGCTGTAGGTGCCCTTCTTGGTCAGCTTCTTGGAAAAGCTGCCTTTGACCTTGGTCGAGGAGCTGAACTTCGCCGGGCCCTTGGTGACCTTGACGTTGTGGGGGGCTTTGCCCTTCCAGACCCACTTGACCGTCGTGCCCTTCGACACGGTGATCGAGCTGGCGACGAACTTGTTGTCCTTGACCTGAACGGTCTTGGTGGCGGCAAAGGCCGGGATCGCGAGTGCGCCCGCGGCGAGCGCCGTAGCGGCACCGGCGGCGATGAGCTTCTTCATGGGACGGTCCTCCTCCTGGGAGTAGCGGCGGCGTCAGAACACCGGGGTCTCGGTGTAGGAGCCGAACACCTCCTGCAGTGCCTCGATGATCTCACCTTCGGTCGCATGAACCCGCGCGGCGTCCAAGAGGTGCGGCATGAGGTTGACGTCCTCGTGCGCCGCGGCCTCCTTCAGCGCGACCAGCGCCTGCTCGACAGATCCTGAGGCGCGGCGGCCCTTGACGGCCGTGACGCGGTCGATCTGCTTGCGCTCCAGCGCCGGGTCAATGCGCAGCAGCGGCGTCGAGGAGTCGTCGCCCTCGAGGTAGTGGTTGACGCCGACCACGACGCGGTCGCCGTGGTCGATGCGGCCCTGCAGCTCGTAGGAGGCGTCGGCGATCTCGCGCTGGCAGAAGTTCTGCTTGACCGCCTCGACCATCCCGCCGAGCTCGTCGATGCGGCGGAAGTAGTCATAGGCCGCCTCCTCCATCCGGTCGGTCAGCGCCTCGACGAAGTAGCTGCCGCCGAGCGGGTCGATCGTGGAGGTCACGCCGGTCTCGTGGGCGATGATCTGCTGGGTGCGCAGCGCGATCCGTACCGCCTCCTCGGTCGGCAGCGCAAGCGCCTCGTCGTAGGAGTTGGTGTGCAGCGACTGCGTGCCGCCAAGCACACCGGCCAGCGCCTCGATCGCCGTCCTGGTGATGTTGTTGAGCGGCTGCTGTGCGGTGAGGCTGACGCCCGCTGTCTGCGTGTGGAAGCGCATCAGCCACGACTTGGGGTTCTTGGCGCCGAAGGTGTCGCGCAGCTCGCGCGCCCAGATCCGGCGGGCGGCGCGGTACTTGGCGATCTCCTCGAAGAAGTCGATCTGGGCGTTGAAGAAGAAGGAGAGGCGCGGGGCGAAGTCGTCGACGTCGAGGCCGCGATCGACGGCCTGCTGGACGTAGGTCAGCCCGTCCTTGAGCGTGAAGGCGAGCTCCTGCTGGGCGGTCGAGCCGGCCTCGCGGATGTGGTAGCCCGAGATCGAGACCGGATGCCAGCGCGGCATGTTCTGCGTGCACCACTCGACCATGTCGCCCATCAGGCGCATCGCCGGGTCGACCGGGAAGCACCACTCCTTCTGGGCGATGTACTCCTTGAGGATGTCGGCCTGGATCGTGCCGCCGAGCCGCTCGGTGGGCACGCCCTGCTCTTCAGCCGCGACGACGTAGAACGCCAGCATGATCGCCGCGGGCGCGTTGATCGTCATCGAGACGCTGACCTCGCCGAGGTCAATGCCCTTGAAGAGGTCTGCCATGTCGACGGCGGTGTCGACGGCGACGCCCTCGCGCCCGACCTCGCCCAGCGACTTGGCGTGGTCGGAGTCGTGGCCCATCAGCGACGGCATGTCGAAGGCGGTCGACAGGCCGGTCTGGCCGTGGTCAAGGAGGTAGTGGAAGCGCTCGTTGGTCTCCTCGGCGGTGCCGAACCCGGCGAACTGGCGCATCGTCCAAAGGCGGCCCCGGTACATCGAGGGGTAGACGCCGCGCGTGAACGGAAAGCCGCCGGGGACGCCGATGCGGTCATTGGACCCGGCCCCCACCCGCCTTCCGGCGACCACGTCGTCTGCGGTGTAGAGCGGCTTGATCTCCTCGCCCGAGAGCGTGATGAATTCGGCCTTGCGCTCTGGGGTGGCGCCGTAGGCGGCCAGCCACTCCTCGTGGGTGGTGGGGACGGCGGGGCGCTGCTGGGTGGCCATTTAGGAGGACTTCCTCATATCTCGTGGAGACGCCATGTTACGCGACGAAGTCGCCAGCGTCGAGACGCAGGGTGCGCAGGACGGTGGTCAGTCCCTCCTGCTCGTCGGGCGCGAGCGCGCCGAGGCCGAACTCGGCCGCGTTGAGCGCCTCGGTGGCGGCGCGCGCGGCGGAACGGCCCGCATCGGTGATGACCGCCAGCGTCGCGCGGCCGTCGCGCTCAGACGGCACGCGGGTCACGAGGCCGTCATCGGCCAGCGCCGCGACGATCGAGGAGGCCGAGGTGCGGTGGACCTGTAGGCGCTCGCCGAGCTTGCCGATCGGCAGCTCCCCGGTGCGTGTGTAAGAGAGCAGCACGAGCGCCTCGTAGCGCGGGAACGTCAGCCCGTGGGGCTTGACCAGCTCATTGAGCCGCGCCATCAGCACCTGCTGGGCGCGCATGATCGAGGTGACGGCCGCCATCGGGCGCGACGGCTCGGGCCCCCACCGCTCTTCCCAGTGGCGGCGCGCCTCAGCGACAGGATCGATGCGCAGCGGCGCCATGGGTCAGCGGGCAGCCTCGCCGAGCAGCGCGCGGGCGATGACGAGGCGCTGGATCTCGCTCGTGCCCTCGTAGATCTCGGTGACCTTGGCGTCGCGGTAATAGCGCTCGGCCGGGAACTCCTTGGTGTAGCCGTAGCCACCGAGGATCTGGATCGCCTCGCCGGTCCAGTGGCGAGCAACGCGCGAGGCGTACAACTTGGCCTGGGCGCCCTCGACGGTGTGAGGCTTGCCTGCCTGCTTGAGGCGTGCGGCGCGCCAGACCAGCGCGCGGGCGGCCTCGATCTCGGTCTGCATGTCGGCGAGCTTCTGCTGGATGGCACCGAAGCCGCCGATCGGGCGGCCGAAGGCGTGGCGCTCCTTGGCGTAGTTGGTGGCCAGCTCGAGCGCGGCCTGCGCGATGCCGACGGCCTGGGCGGCGATGCCGATGCGGCCGCCGTCCAGCGTCGAGAGCGCGATGCGCATGCCGCCGCCGGGCGGACCCAGCGGCTCGCCGGGGGTGTCGGTGAAGGCCAGGTCGGCCGTGGAAGAGGAGTTCAACCCCATCTTCTCTTCTTCTCTGGTGACCGTGAAGCCGGGCGCACCGCGGCGAACGACGAAGGCGCTCGGCTTGTCCGGGTTCTTGGCGAACGCGATGAAGGTGTGAGCGTAGGAGCCGTTGGTGATCCACTGCTTGGTGCCGGTCAGCTTGTCGTCGACCGCGCGGGTGCGCATGGCACCGGCGTCAGAGCCGCTGCCGGACTCCGTCAGCGCGAAGGCCGCCAGCTCGTGGCCTTGGGCCAGCGGCGGCACGAGGCGGTCGATCTGCTCGGCACCGCCGTTGGCGAGGATCGGCAGCGTGCCCGCGCTGGTGTGCACGGCGACGGTCACCCCCACCCCGGCGTCGGCACGAGACAGCTCTTCCAAGACCAAGATGTAGGACAGGAAGTCGGCGCCGGCGCCGCCGTGCTCGACCGGCACGCAGGTGCCCATCAAGCCCAACTCGCCCAGGGCGCCGAAGACGGTGCGCGGGAAGCTGTGCTCGCGATCCCAGCCCGCGGCGTTCGGTGCAATCTCCTCGTCGGCGAAGCGGCGGGCGAGGTCGCGGATCTCGCGTTGCTCATCGCTCAGCTCGTGGAGGCTCACTTGGACCCCACCTTGCGCCGCGCGGCATTGCCGGCAGCGCCGAGCAGTGTCGCGGCGCCGAGACCGCCGAGCATCTTCAGGCGGCCACCGAGACGATCGAAGCGCAGGACGTCCCAGCCCTCCTCGCGGGCAATGCGCGCCAACGCTCCGTCCGGGTTGACAGCGACGGGATTGCCGACCGCGCGCAGCATCGGCAAGTCGGACTCCGAGTCCGAGTAGGCATAGGACTCGCTCAGCACGATCCCCTCCTCCTGCGCCAGCGTGCGCATCACCATCGGCTTGCCCTCCCGGTAGGCAAACGGTCCGGCCAGCTTGCCGGTGTAGCGGCCGTCGGCGTCCTCTTCCAGTGGCGTGCCCAGCCCGCCGTCGAAGCCCAGGACCTTGGCGATCATCTCGGCCGTGTCCTGGGTTGCAGCGGTGACGATGTACACAGGACGGCCCGCATCTTGGTGTCCCCAGGCGATGTCGAGCATCTGCGGGTACAAGCGCGGCAGGACGCCGGCCAGTACCTGCGGGCCGAGACGCTGGAAGTCCCGCGCGCGGCGGCCTTCAAGCATCGCGCCGACGCGCGCCATCACGCGATCGGTGCTGGCATCGGTGGAGCCGCGCAGGCGGAACTTGACGTTCTCCCACGCGTCGAGCGCCAGACGCCGCCGCGAGATCATGCCCGCCCTCGCGGCGGCTCTGGCCCAGAAGAACCCGGAGGACCCCGACATCAGGGTCCGATCCAAGTCGAAAAAAGCAGCGCTCTTAGGCGCCGTTGCCATGCACCCTCAGGATGACGGCGTCACCCTGGCCACCGCCGGAGCAGATCGCCGCGACGCCGAGGCCACCGCCGCGCCGGCGCAGCTCGTGGACGAGCACGCCGAGGATGCGGGCGCCCGAGGCGCCGATCGGGTGGCCGAGCGCGACCGCGCCGCCGTTGACGTTGACGCGGTCCTCCTCGATCCCGAGCTCACGGATCGACTGCAGCGTCACCGACGCGAAGGCCTCGTTGATCTCCCACAGGTCGATGTCGCCCGGCTGCAGGCCCGCCTTGTCCAGCGCCTTGCGCGCGGCGCCGGCCGGCGTCGTGGCGAGGTAGGCGAAGTCGTTGGCGAACTGCGCGTGGCCGACGACCTCGGCCAGGATCGTCTTGCCGTTGGCCGCGGCCCACTCGTCAGAGGCGACGACCAGCGCGCCGCCACCGTCGTTGACGCCCGGCGAGTTGCCGGCGGTGTGCGAGCCCTCCTTACCGACGAGGCCGGGCAGCTTGCTCAGCGCCTCCAGCGAGGAGCCGCGGCGCGGGCCCTCGTCGACCTCGACGACCGTGTCGCCCTTGCGACCCTTGACCGTGAAGGGGACGATCTCGTCGGCCATACGGCCCTCGTCGATCGCCTTGAGCGCCAGCTCGTGGGAGCGCAGCGCCCAGCGGTCGAGGTCGGGGCGCGTCAGCTCCAGCTCGTCGCCGACCTCGGTGGCCTCGACGAACATCTGCTTGCCGCTAAACGGGTTGGTGAGACCGTCGTGGACCATCGAGTCCAGCGCCTTGGCGTCACCCATGCGGTAGCCGAAGCGGGCCTGGGGCAGCAGGTACGGCGCGCCCGACATCGACTCCATGCCGCCGCCGACGCCGACCTCGACGTCTCCGGCACGGATCGCCTGGTCGAGGATCACGGTCGCGCGCAGGCCGGAGGCACAGACCTTGTTGATGGTCTCCGACGAGACGCCCTTGGGGATGCCGGCCTTGATCTGGGCCTGACGCGAGGGCACCTGGCCCTGGCCGGCCTGAATGACCTGGCCCATCACGACGTGGTCGACCTGGTCGGGCGCAACGTCGGCGCGGTCCAGGGCGGCGGTGATGGCGGCCGCGCCGAGATCGGTCGCGTCGATGGAGGACAGGCCGCCGCCGAGCTTCCCGATCGGGGTGCGGGCGGTGCCGAGGATGACGGTCTTGGGCATGAAGATGTCTCGGTCTCTGGAGTCGGGTCAGGACGGTTTGGGCCCGGAACGGTAACGAGTAGGGTCGCGCGCCATGCGTGTGACCGCCACCACCGGGGCTGCGGCATCGACCGCGGCCGACACGATCGTCGTCGGCCTGATCGAGGGCGAAGGCGTTCCGCACGACGTCGAGAGCGGTGCGCTGCAGGCGCTCGTCGACGCAGGCGAGGCGAAAACGAAGCCTTGCTCGTTGGCAGTGGCTCATGCCGACGGCAAGCGCTGGATCCTGGTCGGACTGGGTGCGCGGGAGAAGCTGAGTGCCGAAGGGCTGCGGCTCGCGGCGGCTGCGGCGCATGGCCGCGCGCGGGAGGTCGGCGCCGCGACGATCTGCTGGGAGCTGCCGCACAAGGCCCGCGAGCACCAGCCGGCGCGGGCAGTCGTGGAGGGCACGCTGCTGGCGGCCTATCGCTTCACGGCGTTCAAGTCCGGCGACGACAACGGGTCCTCCGCCATCGCCGAGCTGATTGTGAGCGACCACGTCGACCAGGCGGCCGAGGTGGCGCGGGCGGTCGTGGTCGCCGAAGCGGTCAACGCGGCGCGCGACCTGCAGAACACGCCGGCCAACCACATGACGCCGACGGCGCTGGGGGCGCGGGCAGAGGTGCTTGCGGCCGGGCATGACGCCCTTTCATGCGAGGTCGTGGGGCGCGAGCAGATCGTGGCGCGCGGGATGGGCGCCTTCGCCGCCGTCGCCGCCGGCGCTGACGAGGAGCCCGCGCTGATCACGCTGCGCTACGAGCCGGCCGACGCGGCCGGTCCCGTCCTGGGGCTCGTCGGCAAGGGCGTGACCTTCGACTCGGGTGGGATCTCGATCAAGCCGGCCGGGTCGATGGCCGACATGAAGTACGACATGACCGGCGGCGCCGCGGTCATCGAGGCGCTCGGCGCGATCGCCGCGCTGGGTCTGCCGGTGCGGGTTGTTGGTGTGGTCGGCGCGACCGAGAACCTGCTCAGCGGCAGCGCGATGAAGCCCAGCGATGTCGTCACGGCAGCGTCGGGGCTGACCGTGCAAATCGACAACACCGACGCCGAGGGTCGCCTCGTCCTGGCCGATTGCCTGCACTATGCGATCGGGCTCGGGGCCGAGCGGCTGGTGGACGTCGCGACGCTCACCGGCGCGATCATGAGCACCTTGGGCAAGGTCTACTCGGGCTTCTGGGCCGACGACGAGGGCTGGGCAGTGGAGGTCGCGGGCGCCGCCGAGGAGGCCGGCGAGCTGATCTGGCGGATGCCGCTGCACGAGCGCTACGCCGAGCTGGTCAAGGGCAAGACGGCCGACGTCGCCAACCAGTCGCCGCTGCGCACCGGCGCGGCCTGCACGGCGGCCGAGTTCCTGCACCGCTTCACCGGCGGCGTGCCGTGGGCGCACCTCGACATCTGCGGAACCGCGTGGGACTCGGGGCGCACGTATGCGCCTCAAGGCGGGACGGGGGTGATGGTCCGCACGCTGGTCGCGCTCGCGGAGCGCACGAGCGCCGAGGCGCAGCGGGCAAGCGCCACGGGCGCCGCGAGCCGCCAAGCGAGCGCGGACGGGGACGCCGCGGCGCCGTGAGCGCTCTCCGGCGCGGGCTGGGGCTGTGGCTCGTGCTCGTCGTCGCCTACGGGCTGACATTGGCCGTCCCGAGTGGCCGCGGCGGCGAGACGCTCAGCGCCTCCGAGGCGCACCGGCTGCTGGCTGCGGAGTCGGTGGTCTCCGACGGCGACGTCGACCTGCGCGACGAGTACGACACGCAGGCGTGGCGTGACTGGTACTCCGGGCCGTTGGGACCGGCGGCGGCGCCGACCGATGGACGGCTGGTCGAGCCGGTCGGCGTCGGCTTCACGCTGCTGATCGCGCCCGCCTACGCCGTGGCAGGGCCGACGGGTGTGAGGATCTGGCTGGCGTTGATCGCCGCGCTCGGCTTCTGCGTGGCGGCGGCGCTGGGGCGAGCGCTCGTGCCCGAGCCGTGGGCGACGCGCGCCGCGCTGATCGTCGGGCTCTCGCCGCCGGCGATGGGCGCGGCGACCGCGATCGCGCCCGCGATGGCCGGCGCGACGTGCCTGGCTGGTGCCGCGCTGCTAGCGCTGCGTGTGCGCGAGGAGCCGCGACGATCCTGGGCGTTCTGGGGCGCGGGGCTGGTGGCGGCGCTGCCGTGGCTGGCCACCGAGCTGATCGCGCCCGCCGCGGTGGTCGCGGTGGCGCTGGCGCGCTGGTTGCGACGCCGCCAACGCGGGCTGGCGGGCTTCATCGCCCTGGAGGTCGCGCTGACCTCGGCGGTCATCTACCTCACGGTGAGCGACCGGATCTTCGGGGGGCTGACGCCGCATGATGTGGCGCGTGGCGGGGCGACGGGTGCTTCAGGCGTGGTTGACCATCTGGAGCGCGCGCCGCGGCTGGCCACGACATGGCTGGACCCGCACGCCGGGTTGTTGGTGTGGTCGCCGTTCTGCCTGCTGGCCTTCGTCGCGCTCTGGCGACTGTGGCGCTCGCGCCGGGAGCGCCTGGCGGTCGCGGTCTTTGACCAGGTTGATGTGGAAGTCACCGCGGCCTTCCTGGCGCTGATCGTCGCCGCCGTCGCGCTGACGGCGGTCTTCGCCGCGCCGTCGCTGGAGGGCGGCGGCCGCGACTGGGCTCATGCCCGACATATGGTGCCGGCGCTGCCCGCGCTCGCGGCGCTCAGCGCCTGGGGCTGGCGCTTCGTGCCCCGCACCGGCGCCGCGCTCGCGGCTCTCACGCTCGCGGCCAGCGTCGCGCTGCTAGCGACGCACGCCTGAGTCCCAACGCGCCGGTCAGGCTGGGCGGGAGGCTGCGGCCGCGTCGAGGCGCTCGAGGATGCGGCTGGCCGCGGTGGCGGGATCGAGGCGGCGGGCGACGACCTCGTCCAGGAGCTCGGTGAAGGTGGTGTCCTGGTCGAGCTGCTCTTCCAGCCTGCGGCGCAGGCGGAAGGTGCAGATCGCGACGACCTCGCTGCGCAGGTTGCGCTTGCGGCGCTCCGACAGCGTGCCTTCGGCCTCGATGAACGCGCGGTGCTCGTCGAGCTTGGCGACCAGCTCGGCCACGCCGGCGCCCTTGTGGGCCTCGGTCTTGATGATCGGCACGCGCCAGCCGCGTTGCGGCGCCAACGAGAGCACGCCGCGGATCTCGCGAACCATCGTGTCGGTCAGCGGGTGGTCGGCCTTGTTGACGACGATGATGTCGGGGATCTCCATCACGCCGGCCTTTAGCGCCTGGATCGAGTCGCCCGAGCCGGGCATCAAGACCAACACGATGGTGTCGGCGTGGTCGATGATGTCGACCTCGGCCTGACCGACGCCGACGGTCTCCAGGAACACATCGTCCTTGCCGGCAGCGTCCATCAGCAGCGCGGCCTGCAACGCGGCCTCGCTCAGGCCGCCGAGCGCACCGCGGTTGGCCATCGAGCGGATGAAGACACCGGGATCGAGGAAGTGCTCGGTCAGCCGGATGCGATCGCCGAGCAGCGCGCCGTGGGTGAATGGCGAGGACGGGTCGATCGACAGCACGGCGATCTCGCGGTCCTGCTCGCGACGCAGCTTGGTCAGCGCGCCGATCAGCGTCGACTTGCCGGCGCCCGGTGCGCCGGTCAGGCCGACGATCGACGCGTTGCCCGTGTGCGGATAGACCTCGCGGACGAGCTCCCAGCCCGCGGGGTCGTCGCTCTCGACGAGCGTGATCGCGCGCGCCAGGGCGCGCTTGTCACCGTCGAGGAGACGCTGGGCGAGGGTCTGCTGGGCCTGCGACATGGACCGCGCATGATGGCGAACTCACGGGACGAGCTGCTCGGCGGCGTGCTTGGCCGCCATGCATGACGGCGAGCTCACGGGATCAACTGCTCGGCGGCGTGCTTGGCCAGTGCCTCGGGGTCGCCCAGCAGCTCTGGCGCATCGCGGCTGAGGTGGGCGCGCCCGACGTAGGTGCTGTAGGCCAGCAGCGCTTGGCGGCGGGCCCGTGCGCGACTCAGCCCAAGCTCGCCGAAGGCCTTGGCCATGAACGCGACGCGCAGCTCGGCGGCACGCACGACGGCGGCGTGGACGGTCGGGTCGTCCGCGGACGCCTCGAGCATCCGCATGAAGATCGACGGCGGCTTGGCCGACGCCTTGCCGAGCAGCGCCAGCAGCCGCTCCCGGGGATCCTCGATCGTGGCCACCGTCTTCAGCGGTTCCTCGACGTGGAGGCGCTCCCAACGCGCAACGGTTGCCGCGATGAGCTCTTGGCGCGTACGGAAGTGCCAGTAGAAGCTGCCCTTGGTCACGCCGAGCTCGCGCGCCAGCGGCTCGACCGCCACGGCGGCTAGGCCGCCGCGCTCCAGCGCGTCGAGCGCTGCCTGCTCCCAGTGCTCGCGATCAAGGTTGTCGGGCGTCATCCCGCCTGCACCATACGGCACCGTATTGACAAGCGCATCGCCATACGGCAGCGTATGGCCTACATGCACGAGCTCGCTCCCAACCTCCGCCACGTTCCCGGCTTCCCGCCGTTTGCCATCAACATCTACCTGGCGGGCGGCGTGATCGTCGACGCCGGCACACGCTACGCGGCGCGGCGCATCCTGCGGGCGATCAAGAGCACCAACCTGCCGGTGACCGCGCACGCGGTCACCCACGGCCACTGCGATCACCAAGGCGCCAGCGCCAAGCTGGTCGCCGCCTTGGGGGTGCCGTTCTGGGGACCCGCCGGCGAGGCCGACGCGCTGCGCACCGGCGCCGTCGGCCCGCTGGCGCCGTCGAACGTCATCACCCGCTGGCAGCTCAAGCACTGGGCCGGACCAGGCGTCGCGGTCGACCGTGAGCTGCGCGAGGGCGACGCGCTGGATGCCGGCTTCGTCGCGCTCGAAACGCCCGGCCACTCCCCCGGCCACCTCTCGTTTTGGCGCGAGGACGATCGCATGCTGATCGCCGGCGACGTGCTCTTTGGCCGCCATCCGACGACCGGCCGCCCCGGCCTCCACGAGCCGCCGCGTGAGTTCACGCTCGACCCCGAGCGCAACCGCGCCTCGATCCGCCGCGTCGCCGCGCTGCGCCCGGCGCTGACGGTCTTCGGCCACGGCCGGCCGTGGCGCGACACCGATGCCCTCGAGCGCTTCGCCGACGCGCTGCCTGGCTAGGGCCGCTGACCGAACCGGTCGACGACCGCACGCCGCTCGTAGACCGCGTCGGCCTCGATGGTCCCCGGCGGGACGAGGCCGGCGTACTCCTTCGGCACGTCCACCATGACCTCACGCTCGGCCAGCATCGCGGACGTGTCGGGATCGAAGAGCAGTTCCCGTCGCGTGCCCCGGTTGGTGGTGCGTGCGATCCCGATCGCCGGCCGGCCAAGGCGGTCGTGGACGCGACCGAGGTAGCGGACGCCGGGGACTTCCTTGAGCGCGCGATACAGCGCGGCACGCAGGCGTGGCGGCGAGGCCTGCTCGCGCAGCGCGTCGCTGACCTGCGCGAAGATCGCGTCGTCGATGTCACCGTTCTGGCCGTCGATGTAATGGGCGCGCAAGCGCTGGTAGAGCACAGGGCCGCTCTGGTTGAAGGCGAGCAGCTGGACGTAGGAGAGACGCTCGTTGCCGAGGTAATAGGCGGACTTGCCGATCGCCATCATGGACCTCCCACCCGGCGGGCTGAAGGCGACGCGGCCCGCCTTGATCCATGCGGCGCGCGCGGCGGCCGAGGGAAAGCGCTGCTTGGTGGCGATCGTCCGCTCGCCGCCGCGATGGCCCAGGCTGATCCACGCCTCGCGGGTCCGGGTGTTCAGCGAGGGGACTGTGATCCCGCCCTTGGCGAAGGCGACGTCGAGGTAGGTCGCCTGGGTACGCGTATAGAAGAACTGGTCGGGGCGTGGGAACGGCTCGGGCGCGGGCTTGCGCGTAGCGGCGGTCGCGGCGCGCTCCAGCGCAGCGGCAGCGGTCGCCGGCGCGGGCGCGACCTGCCCCTCCTGCACACCCGAGCCGAGCGAGAGCAGGATCGCGGTGCCGACCGCGGCGGCCAGGGCGCCGGGCGCGACGACGAACCACCAGCGGCGCCGCGGACGCGTGTTGACGGGCGTAGGCGGGGCGAGCGCGGGCGCACTGGTGTGTGCCGCCGCGATGTGCGCGTCGAGCGCCACGCGCGCCCGTGCACGGGCCGCGCCTTCGTCGCGTTCCCCCTCCGGCGGCGCCCAAGCCCGCAAGGTCTCCAGCTCGTCGATCATCGCTCTCCTCCTCCATCAAGCGCGGCCCGCAGCGCCTGCCGCGCGCGATGCAGCCGCGAGCGCACCGTGCCGATCGGCACGCCGGTCGCGGTCGCGACCTCCTCGTACTCCAGCCCCGCCCAGGCGACGAGCAGGAGCACGTCGCGCTCCTCGCTGCGCAGGTCCGCGAGCGCGGCGGCGATGGCTGGACCGGCCACCGCCGCGTCGGCACGAGCGTCGGCGTCGGCGGCGACGTCCTCCGTCGCAGCGTCTCGACGCTGGACGCGAGCGAGCGCCCGCAGCCGTCGCAGCTCCGTGCGCCGATGGTCGTGCACCAGGTTGGCCGCGATGCCGAAGAGCCACGGCCGCGCGTCGGCGTACGACCGGTCGAAGCGCTCGCGATGATCGAAGGCGCGCGTGAACGTCTCGGCCGCGAGATCCTCGGCCAGCGGCGAGCCGACGCGGCGGTGCAGCCAGCGGTCGATCACCGCGAAGTGACGCTCGAACAGCTCAGTGAACGCCTGCGGCTCGCCGACCGACGCCGCGATGATCGCGGCGTCGCTGCGCACCGCAGGCGCGGTGCCCTCGGCGTTGAGCATGGAGGCCATCTTCTCCTTCTTCGCCGCAGCGCGGGATCAAGTTCCCCGCGCTAGCCTCCGCGGGCGTGGAACCGGTCCTGTCCCCGCCCCTGATCGCGTCTCCGCCTGCCCCGCCGCTGCACTACCGCGGGGACCCGCCGCCGCTGTCGGGTGGACCGCTCGCGCTGCTGCGCTTCGCCCGGCGCAACGGCATGTTCAACCTCAAATACGCTCGGCTGGTCGCGCGCTTGGCCTACTGGAAGCTGCGCTTGCGCGGGCGGCTACAGCTCGACGGTCTCGCGTTCATCTGCCCCGGTGTCTCGCTGGAGGTCGGCCCGAACGCGGTGTTGCACCTGGGTCGCTGGTCGTGGCTGGGCCACGGCTGCAAGATCCGGGTCCACGAGGGCGAGTGCCACATCGGCGCCAAGACCGTGATCGGCCAGGAATGCACGGTCTCGGCCTTCCAGCACGTCTCGATCGGCCGCGAGTGCATCATCGCCGACCGCGTGATGTTGATCGACTTCGACCACGGCGTCGTCGAGGTCGAGCGACCGGTCCGGCTGCAAGGCATCTACAAGCGCGACGTGCGCGTCGGCCACAACGTCTGGGTCGGCTACGGCGCTTGCTTTCTGCGCGGCGCGACGGTCGGCGACAACTGCGTGATCGGGACCAACACCGTCGTCACCAAGGACATCCCCGCCGACGCCGTCGTCGCGGGCGCTCCAGCGCGCGTGCTGCGCATGCGCGAGGCGCCGGCCTCGCTGCGCTGGGACGCTTAGTCCAGCGCGTCGCTCAGCAGCCGGGCGACCAGCGCGAGCTCTTCGAGATCCTCGTCGACCAGGCGCCAGCGCTGAGCGATGGCCGGGTCGAGGTCGCGCTCGGCGGCGGTGTGGCGCACCGCGAGCGTGTCGTAGAGGGCCGCGCGGTCATCGCGCAGCAGGGCCAGCAGCGCGTCGCGGCGGCGACCGAGCCAGGTCCGGACGAGCGGGTCGGTGACGTCGATGGTGCCGTCTTGGGCGGCCTCGAAGATCCGAGCGAGCGCCTCGGCCTCTTCGATGACGTCGCGCAGGCACTCGGCAGTGCCATGCCCGGACCCGCCGTGGCGCGCGGCGAGCGTTAGACGCTCACCCACGGGCTGCAGCGCGTGCTCGGCGAGCGACGCAAGGGTTTGCCGCTCGTCGACCGCGAGCGGGATGGACTGCGCATGCACGCCGGCCATGGGGCATATCATCGTCATCGCGCGGACAGAATGACGGCAAATGTCACTCGTGCCCGAACGATTTCTACGGAACGAGCAGCATCGATGGATCCGCGAAGGGTGCGAGATCCCGTAAGGCCGGATTCTGGGTGCTGGGTGCGTCGAGCGCTGCGCTCAGCGCCGCGAGGTGGGCCGCGGCCCGCTCACGCGGATATGGGCCGGAGATGTCCCGGGTCACGAGGAACGCCCAATCGCTGGATTGCAGCGCCAGCAGCTCGCGGACAGCGCGGGCGTCGACATGGCTCGCCAAGCTCGCGGCAACCGTGCGCAGCTCCGCCGCACGGGTCGCGAAGGCCAACTCGGCGACCTGCGGCCCGTCCCACGTCCACAGCGTCCGCGGCGTGCCCCAGCTGGTGGCCGGCAGCTCCTCGGGTGCCGCCACGACGGCGGTGTCGCGCAGCGCGTCATCGAGGCCGACGATCTCCAGACCCACACGCGGGGCCGCGTCGAGCACCGCGGTCAGCCAGTCCAGGCCCTCGTACCAGTGGTGGCCGAGCAGCTCGGTGTCCAGCGCGCAGACCGACAGGCCGCCGCCGGCGACCCGCGCAGCGACGCGCGTGACGAAGTCGTGCGCGTCGAGCGCCGCCTGCTCCCGCGCCCGGTCACGGTCATAGACGGCGCCGTCGTTGGCCCACGGATGGTGGTGGTGCACGGTCTTGCGGTGCGAGTCGCGGTACGGGGCGCCGGCCGGATAGCCGCCGTCGCTCCACACCAACTCGATCACCGTGCGGTCGATCGGGACCAGCAGCGGCCCGTCGCTGGTGGCCAGCGGCGTCAACGCATCGGGCAAGACGTCGGTGAGATCGACACACGTCGCGTGCACGCCGGCCTCCTCCAGCAGCGGATGCAGCCACGGCGCGTGGCCGCATTCCGGCAGCCAGAAGCCGCCGCGCCACGGGAGCGCGCCCGCCGCCGCGCCGCGGACTCGATGGGCCTCGATCCCGGCGCGCAGCTGCAGCCGCGCGCCAGCATCGGTGGCCAGCAGCGGCAGCACGGCGTGGGTCGCGCTGGACGTCCACGCCGCGTGGTGCGCGAGACCGCGGGCAAGGCCGCCGTCGCCGAGCTCGTCGAGGCGGTCGGCGGCGCGCGCGTAGTCGGCGCCGGCACGCTCCACCTCGGCGGCCAGCGCGGGCTCGCCGCCCGCGCGGCAGCCCTCGGCGTCGAGCGCGTGGGTGGTGACGCGCAGGTCACGGAGGAAGCTCAGCAGGCGCTCATGGACGCCGGGCGCGGCGAGCTGGTCGGCAAGGACGGGCGTCACCGAGAGGGTGATCGGTGGATCGCGCACATCCAACAGCTCCAACAACGGCACGTAGACCGTCGCCGCCGCTTCGAAGAGCCACTCCTCCCCGAACGGCCACGTCCCGAAGCCCTCGACGTAGGGCATGTGCGAGTGCAGGACGATCGCGAGGCGACCGCTGCTCACGTCAGGCCCCCTGCAAGCCGCACGAGGGAGCCTCTGGCGAGCTCGTGCTCGGAGGCCGAGCCGCCAGGCGAGGTCCTCCGCGTGCTCATGGCCGACAGACGGCCACGAAGTCCAGCGCGCGCTCCAGCGGCCGATCGGCCGTGAGCGTGAAGTCCTTGACCGCGATCGCCGGCGTGAACCAGTCGTAGAAGGGCTTGGTGATGCGCAAGCCCTTGTGGACGTCATCCCAGCGCAGCTTCTTGATGGCGAACTCGTGCACGGCCAGCTTGCGTGCGTGAAACAACCCGTACATCTCGACCGACGAGAAGTGCGCGGCGCAAAGCGCGTGGAACTCCTCGGGGCGGTACTCCTTGACGTGCCACGGGTTGCCGGACTTCTCGGCACCTTCGGGCGCGAGCGTCAACACGTTGGGCGTCGAGACGTACACGGCAGGCGCGCCGCTGTCGGCCGTCAGCGCCTTGAAGCGCTCCAGGATCTCATCCGGGTTCTGGACGTGCTCGATCGTCTGCAGGAACACGACGGCATCAGCCGGCTCGGCGAAGGTCTCGACCAGATCGCGCGCGAAGCGCACGCTAGGCGACGAGTAGCGCAGCCGCGCGTGCTCGTGGGCCTCGGGGTTGGCGTCGACACCAACGACCTCTGCCGCGCGCCCGGACAGCACGCTGCTGCCGTAGCCCTCGCCGCAAGCCATGTCGATGACCTTCAGGCCCGCGACCCGGTCGCGGATCCACTCATAGACGATCAGGTGGCGCTGGTACCAGTAGTTCTCCTCCGGCACGTCGGGCAGCGTGCGCTCGCCGGTCAGCGCCAGCGGCGGGACGCCGTCGGGCTGGTCACGCTGGAGGTAGATCTGGGGCTCGGTCTGCTCAGGCATAGACGAGGCGGGCACGCTACAGGTGCCCGCCTCGCCACAGGCCTCAGCCGCGCCGCAGTGCGATGCGGTGCACCATCGGGAGGCGATTGCGCGCCGGGCGAACCGCCGCGACCGCGTGCAGGATCTCGCCGTCGGCGAGCACCCTCAGCACGCTGCGCGGCAGCGTGACCTGCACGCGCCGCCGGCCCTGGGCCGCAACGCGCAACCGCGCCGTGCCGATGGTGACCATCCGCACGCGCTTGCGCGCGGCCGCGCTGGCCGTCTCGGCACCCGCGTGCAACTGCTCCCAGCGGACGGTCAGCTGGACGGTCGCCCAACCGCAGGAGCCCACGGCCTTGTGGCAGAGGACATCACCCAGGTTGATGGACTTGCCGTCCGGGCCGACGCCGCTGCGATCGAAGCCACGGAACTCCAGCATCCGCTCGTGCGCCGGGGCGACCACAGCGCCGACGGCTGCGACGTCGCCATCTGCTTCGTCCTCCTCGTTGGTGCCCGACGTGGCCGTCGTGCTCGCCGCGGCGATCACGTTGACGGCACCGCGCGCGGTACGCACTTGGCCCCCGACGGTGGCGGTCAGCGTCACCGCGTAGGCGCCGGGCGCGGTGCCGGCGGGAACGACGACCGTGACGGTCGCGTCCTGGAAGCCGGGCGCCGCGGGCCTCAGCACCGCCGGCGAGGGCGAGATCGCAGCACCAGGCACCGCGGTGCTCGCGCTCAGCGCGAAGGACGGGCCGGCGTCGCCGACGTAGCGCAGGGTGAACGGCACCGTGGCGGTGGCGCCGGGGGCGACCGTCGTCTCGCCGCCGGAGCCGCGCAGGTCCTTCAGCGCCAGTGCTCGGGTGCTCGACGTGCGCCCGCAGAGCGTCGTCGGGATCAGCGGCAAGCCGTGCCTGTCGGTCTCCTGGCCTTCGAGGCTCACCCCGTAAAGCTCGTCATACGGAAAGCCGCGGTACTCCTGGCAGTCCAGCGGGCGCGTGTCGAGCAGTTGGAGGCCGAACGTCTCGCTGCCGGTCGCGTCCAGCCCGATGGGGTTGACACCGTCATAGAGCGACTCCGGAAAGGCCATGCGCATGCCGCCGAGCACCGCGTGCGCGAAGCTCGCCGGAGCAGGCAGGCCGCCGTCGCCACGAGCGGGCGTGAAGTCGGCCTCTACCGACCAGTCGCCATCGCTCGCCGCAACTGGCGGCGCGTCGCTCTCGGCGATGCGCCGGAGGCCGGCAGCCAGCTCGGGCAGGCTCTCTCCCGGCTCGGCGGCCTGACCGACGACCGGCGAGATGTAGCCCACCCACTGCTGACCGGCAGGCGCCGGGCGCGTGTGCTGCAACGTCTCGTCGAGGCTGGGCTTGCGCGTCAGCGTGACGGTGGCGGCGTCGAAGCCGGCGGGCAACGTTGCCGTCGCGGTGGCCGGCGCCTTGGCGCTGTCGGGCACGAGGAAGGCCGCGAAGAACTGGACGCCGCCGTTGTCGGCGAAGCCCTCGGCGAAGCCGGCCTGGCGGGGCTCGGCGTCGCAGGCGCCGTCGCCATCGACCGGCGGGGCGAGGCCGCGGCGCAGAGCGTCGCCTCCGTGGCCCGAGAACAACCCGGCATCGTCGAGGCACAGCGTGGCGGCGACCTGCACGACGTTGCCGATGACGTCCTGCTGGCTCGCAGCCTCATCGCGCACCGAGTAGCCGTTGAGGCCGGCGCAGCCCATGAGGCCGGCAGCGGCCAGCGTGACGGCGAACGCCGCGCAGATCTTCCGTGACATCGAATCCCCTGCTGTCGAGCTGAGCGCCGTGGACGTCCGTGCCGCGGCGGCGGTTCCTTCTCCCGGCCAACACGGTGCAGCACAGACCCGGATCTCTCCATCGTCCATTCGTCCGGTGGATCTCAAGGTGCTCAAGCCGGCCGGCCTGGACACTCCTGGACACCCCGCCGCCGGCGGGCCGTCGCTAGCATCCCGCGGCCTATGAGCCCCGCCCCTGCCACCGCGGAGGAGATCCGCGACGTCAACACCCGCTACCACGACGGCGCAGCGGCCGACTACGACGCCAAGTGGGGCATCGACTTCGGCGAGATCGGCCGGTCGCAGGTGCTGGGGAAGCTGCGCAAGGCGCTGGGCGGCGACCTGCGCTCGTTCGCGCGCAGCCTGGAGCTCGGTGCGGGCACGGGCTACTTCTCGCTCAACCTGCTGCAGGCGGGCGTGATCACCGACGCCACCTGCACCGACATCTCCCAGGGCATGGTCGACGCGCTGGAGCGCAACGCGACCGCGCTGGGCCTGGACGTCGACGCGCGCATCGCTGATGCAGAGGCGCTGCCGTTCGCCGACGAGAGCTTCGACCTCGTGCTCGGCCACGCCGTCCTGCACCACCTTCCGGATCTGGACCAGGCATGGCGGGAGATCCATCGCGTGCTGGCGCCCGGCGGCGTCGCGGTCTTCGCCGGCGAGCCGTCGCACTACGGCGACCGCATCGCCAACGTGCCCAAGCGCGCGGCGTCGCGTGTCGCGCCGGCCTGGCGACGCGCCCTGCGTGCCCGCCCGGCGTCGGACGGCAACCTCGACGGCGGCGCCGAGAACCATCAGCTGGAGTCGATGGTCGACGTCCACGCCTTCACGCCCGAGCAGCTCGCCGCCGGCCCGCGCGCCGCGGCGTTTGCCGACGTCCGCGTGCGTGGCGAGGAGCTGCTGGCCAACTGGTTCGGTTGGGCCAACCGCGCGCTGGAGGCAACCGCCGACCCTGAGACGGTGCCATGGGCGTGGAAGATGTATGCCTTCCGCGGGTACGTCGGCCTCCAGCACGTCGACCGCGTGCTGCTCGAGCCGCGCCTGCCATCGGCGATCTTCTACAACTTGATGATCACGGCACAGAAGTAGCGCGCGCCAGGGCGCGGACAGTCAGCCGGCAGCCGCGGCGTAGCGCTGCTTGGCGACTTCGCGCTCGTGCGCGTGATCGACAATTGGTGCCGGGTAGTCGGTGCCGATCACGCAGCCCGCGTCGGCCTGCTCGTCGGCGCTCATCGTCCACGGCTCGGCGAGCTTCTTGTCAGGGACGCCGGCCAGCTCGGGCACCCAGGTACGAACGTAACGGCCGTCGGGGTCGAACTTGCGTTGCTGGAGGATCGGGTTGAACAGGCGCCGGAAGTACGGTGCGGGATCGGCGCCGACCGAGGCGATCCACTGCCAGTTGCCGTTGTTCTGGGCGGGCTCACCGTCCAGCAGCAGGCGCGCGAAGTGGCGCTCGCCTTCGCGCCAGTCGAGGTGCAGGTCCTTGGTCAAGAACGAGCCGACGACCAGCCGTGCGCGGTTGTGCATCCAGCCCGTCTGCGCGAGCTGGCGCATGCCGGCGTCGACGAGTGGGAACCCGGTCTGGCCCGCCTTCCACTCAGCCAGCGCTTCGTCGTCGTCGGCCCAACGTAGGCGGCCGCGGTAGCGCTCCTGGAACTCCTGGGCGACGTTCTTGGGGTACATGAGTAGCTGGTGGGCGTAGAAGTCACGCCAGGCGAGCTGGCGGATGAAGGCCGCGGCGCCGGCGCCGCCGTGGCGCTGCGCGCGCTCCTCGCACTCGCGTGCCGACAGGCAACCCCAGCGCAAGTAGGGCGAGAGCACCGAGGTGCCGGGATCTGAGAGCGCGTCGTGGCGGTCGGCGTAGCGGTCGAGGTCGGCGCGCAACCAGCGCTCCAGCGCCGCCCGGGCCGCCGCCTCACCGGGCTCGACGACCGGCTCGGGGACGTCCGAGTTGTCGATGGTCAACGCCGAGGCGGACGGGATCCGGCCTTTGCGCAACGACGAGGGAAGCGGCGGGAGCACGGCCGGCGCGCGGTGCACGGGCCGGCGCTCGACTTCGGCGATCGACCGCCAGAACGGCGTGAAGACCGTGTAGGGCTTGCCGCCCTGGGTCCGTGGTCGCGATGGGTCGACGAGGTAGCCGCCGCCGTGGGGCTGAGCCCCGACGCCCGCGTCGCGCAGCGCCTCGGTAACCGCGCGATCGCGCCGCCGCGCGTAGGGCGCAACGTCGCTGGTCCACAGAACCGCCCGCGCGCCGGTCTCCCCCGCGACCGCGACGACCTCGTGCTCTGGCGCGCCGTGGCGCACCACCAGCCCCGAGCCGAGCTCGCGCAGCTCCTCACCGAGCGCGCGCAGGCAGCCGAGCATGAAGCGCGCCCGCGCGGGACTCGCGTAGCGCCCGTGCAAGAGCTTGTCGTCGAGGACGTAGAGCGGAATCACCCGGTCGTGCTCAGCGCACGCGGCGATCAACGCAGGATGGTCGTGCAGCCGCAGATCGCGGCGAAACCAGACGATGGCGGTCGTGCTCACTGCCCGCTGATACGGCGCACCTGAGCCCTCGGCTCAACCTACAATCGGCACATGGGCGAGCAACGGTCGGACTTCCCGCTCTTCCCGCTGGGCATCGTGGCCGTGCCTCACGAGATCGTGCCGCTGCACATCTTCGAGGAGCGCTACAAGGCGATGATCGACGAATGCCTCGACGACGGGCGGGAGTTCGGGATCGTCTGGGAGTCCGAGGATGGACTGAAGGCCAACGGCTGCGCGATGGAGGTCACCGAGGTCCTGGAGCGCCATGAGGACGGTGGCCTGGACATCCTCACGCGCGGCACGCGCCCCTTCCGGATCCTCGAAGAGCACTTCGACCACGCCTACCCGGCGGGCGCGGTCGAGTTCCTCGATGACCAGGACGAGCCGGCTGACGCCCCGATCGTCGACGCGGCCCACGAGGCCTACGGCAGCCTCGTCGAGGAAGCGACCGACAAGATCCTCGAGCCCGAGCTGCTGGAGCCGCTGACCGCCTACGAGATGGCCGCGACCGTCGACTTCGGGCCCGATGCCAAGCAGGGGCTGCTCGACCTGCGCTCCGAGAACGCGCGCCTTGCGCTGCTGACCCGGTTGTTCCGCGCCGCGGTCAAACGGCTGGATTTCATCGAACGCGCGCAGGCTCGGGCGAGGTCGAACGGGAAGGTTCGCTTCGGCTGAGGTCCTCGACCGGCATGGACACGTCGGGTCTCCCCGGCAGGCGGCCCGATGCCGCCAGCCACGAGCCCGCGAGGATCAGCACGAGGCCGCCGATCGTGCCGAGCGTCAGGTCCTCGCCGAGCAGGACGACGCCGTAGACCACGGCGAACGCGGGCGCCACGTAGGCGACGACCGACGCGCGCGCCGGGCCGACCTCCGCGATCGAGGTATAGAAGAACAGGAACGCCAGGCCGGTGCCGCCCGCGCCGAGGGCGATCATCGACAGGATCGCGTTGGCGCCCGGGTCGTGGGTCGGCAGCGAGAAGACGGCGACCGGCAGCCAGGCGACCGCGCTGATGACGAGGTTGGAGGCGGCGACGCCGACCGGCGGCACGCCCGTGAAGCCGCGCTTGACGATCAGCACCGCCACCGCGTAACACGCGCCCGCGCCGACGACCATCAGGCCGCCGAGCAGCGTCTCGGCATCCCCGCTGAGGTCGACGCCGAACAGCAGCACGACGCCGACCATGCCGAGCACGACGCCGAACAGACCCCAGCCGTGCGAGCGCTCGGCCGGGTCGAACTTGACCGCCAGCAGCGCGACGAACAGCGGCGCGGTCGCGACCAGGATCCCGGCCAAGGCCGAGGGCACGTGGTTCTCGCCGAAGGTGATCAGGCCGAACGGGACGATGACCTGCATCGAGGCCAGCGCCAGCGCCCAGCCGCGGCGGGCGAGGATCATCGGCACCGCGCCCGAGCGGATCGCCAGCGGGGCCAGCACAGCCGCGCCGAGGATCGTCCGCGCGCAGATGATGAAGCCCTCCGACAGCCCGCCGTCGAGCGCGACCTTGATGAACATGTAGGACGCGCCCCAGAGCGCGGCCGTGAACGAGAGCGAGAGCCAGGCGCGCGGGGTCACCGATCGAGTGTGCCACGTGATCGCAGCACCGTTGATGATGATGTCTTGCCGTTGCCATCAGCCAAGCTGATGGTTGACGTCGGCGGGCGGGGATGGCTTACCGCTGCAGGCCGCAGGCGCCGCGCGCGACGTCGCGCGTCAGCTTCGCCAGGCGGTAGAACGTCTGCGGCTGGCGGGCCGACGTGTCGCTGAAGGCGACCACGCCCTTCTCGCTGCGGACGCGGTAGCTCAGCGTCGTGATCGCACCCGGCGCCAAGTTGAGGTGCTTGGATGCGAGGCCGATCTTGTGCTCGGGATGGTCGTCGTCCTTCGGGTCGCCGTCGAGCTCGCGCCGGATCTCGCGCGCGGTGATCAGTTGGGAGGAGGTGATGTCCTTGCGACCGCCGCCGTTGCAGAAGGCACCACCGTCATCGCTGATGCGCAGCGTCAGGCGCGCGCCCGGGATCGAGCCGGTGCGTTGCACGAGGAAGAGGTCGGCGGGCACCGAGCCGTTGCAGCCGACCATGGTGGCGGCAGCAGCGACCGCGAAGAGGAGAACGACGAGGCGGCGAGGCGACATGCAGCGGCCATCCTGTCGCAGCGGCGTCACGCCCGCGCCGACGCCCCGCCGCGACGGGGGTCGCCGGCGCCGCTGAGACGGCCGCTGGCGCGGTCGCGCTCGACCGCTTGGGCGCCGCCGAAGAAGAGGTTGCGCGCGCGAAACGGCGCGAGCGTCCGGCCGCCGGCGTCCAGCCCTGTCAGGTCGATGCCCGGCTCGGCGTAGATCGTGTCGCCCTCCAGGTGCATCCGGGGCGCCTCAACGGCCGCGCCGGCATCGAGGCCGTGGTCGACGACGCCGACGATCGTCTGCAGGATCGCCGAGCGGATGCGGTTGGAGCCCGCGCTGCCGAGCACGAGCTCGACCTCGCCATCGGGGCCGAGCACCACGGTCGGCGCCATCATCGACGGCATCCGCCGGCCCGGCGGCGCCGTGAAGAAGCCCAGCGGGTTGAGGTCCTCCTCCCCCATGACGTTGTTGAGGTGGATGCCCGTGCCGGGCACGACGAGGCCGGAGCCCTCGCCGTTGGTGCACGTCACGGCGCACGCGCGGCCGTCGCCGTCGAGCACCGAGACGTGCGTGGTCGAGCCCAGCTGGGCGGCCAGGAAGCGATCCAGGAAGCCGGGCTCGGCAAGCCCGGCGTCGAAGGCCGGCGTCCGGGCCTGCTGCGCGCACGCCATCGCGTCCAAGAGCGCCGCCGGCGACGGCGGCGTGCCGGGCGCGACCTCGCTGTCCAGACGCGCCAGCGCGAGCGCCAGGAGCGTCCCGCCGGCCGACGGCGGCGGGTTGGTGACGACGGTGCGATCGCGGTAGGCCACGCGCGCCGGCGGCCGTGCGATCGGCTCGTAGCCGGCGATGTCGGCCGCCGTCAGCGTTCCGCCCTGACGCGCGACGCACGCCACGGCGGCGGCCGCGAGGTCGCCGCTGAGAAACGGCGCGGCGCCCTCGGCGCCGAAGCGCAGGATCGTGTCGGCCAGCTCCGGCGAGCGGAAGCGCTCGCCGGCGCGCAGCGCGCGGCCCCGCGGCGCAAAGAGCGCGGCGGCCTCGGGCGTGGAGAGCAGGATGCCCTCGAGGATCTCGAAGATGTAGGCCTGGGCTTCATTGAGCGCCACGCCCTCGCGGGCGAGCGCCGCGGCGGACGCGGCGAGATCGGCCAGCGGCAGCGTGCCCCAGCGGCGCGCGGCCTCCTGCAGGCCCGCCGGCGTCCCCGGCACGCCGCAGGAGGCCCCGCCGACGTGGAAGGTCTGCACCGCGTCGCCGAACGAGACGTCGATCGGCAGCAGCGGCGCGCGCGCCCCGTCTGACGGCGCGGCGACGAAGAAGTCCAGCAGCGTCGGTTCTTGTCCCGCCCCGGCCACCAGCAGGTAACCGCCCGCGCCCGGCCCGGTCAACAGCGGCTCGGCGGCCCACGACGCCAGGCACGCCGCGACCGCCGCGTCGATTGCGTTGCCGCCCGCGCGCAGCACGGCGGCGCCCGCCTCGGCGGACACCGGGTGCCCGGCAGCGACGATCCCCTCCATCGGCCCAGATCCTGACACCACGGCGCCGGCCGCGGGCCCCTCCCGCGCCTAGCCGCCGCCGCGCGCGGCGCGGGGCAGGACGAGCGTCGCGATCACCGCACGATGATCGGAGCGCGCAACGGTGTGGACACTGACGTCTTGCACGTGCACGCGCGGGTCGACGAGCACGTGGTCGATCGTGATCTCCGGCGGGAAGTCGCGACCCGCCGGCCAGGTCGTGTCGTAGCCGGCGCCGACGGCGTCGGCGGCGTCCACGTAGCCACCGTCGCCCAGCAACCGCCGCAGCGCGTGGTGATCGAGCGTCGCGTTGAAGTCGCCGGCGAGGATGCGCAGGCGATCGCCGCCCGACGGCCGCGTCAGCTCGCCGAGCATGTGGTTCCAGATCCCGCGCCAGTCGGGGTTGATCGGTGGCGGCGGATGGATGACCTGCAGGTCGATCGGCAGGGCGGGCGGCACGGCGATCAGCCCGCGCGGCTGGCCCTGGCGACCCAGCGAGTTCTCCTCGCGCAGCGACGTGATCTGCCGGCGCGAGAAGAGACCAGAAGCGCTCGCGCCGCCGGCGCCGAGCGCGTAGCGGCGGTAGGGCATGATGCGCCGCAACCCTGCGCGGTCGAGGCGGACGACCTCCTCGGGCGGCAGCTCTTCGAGCGCGAGGACGTCGACCCGGTGACGGCGCACGAGCTCGACGACGGCCCGTGGGTCGGCCTGACCGACGTAGAGGTTGGCGGCCATCACCCGCACCGTCACACCGTCGCGGACCACCGGCTGCGGACCGGCCAGCGCGCGCGGCAGCAGCGCGTGGACGAAGGCGAGAACGACGAGCAGCGCGACCGCAGCGACCACCCAGCGGCGCAGCACGAGCGCCAACAGCAGCGGCAGCGGGGAGATGAGCCCGATGTAGGGCGTGAAGGTCATCGCCGGGATCGCCGGCCCGGCCTCCAAGCCGAAGCTCCGGACGACGGCCCAGAGCAACCACGGGGCCAGAACGATCGCCGCGACTACCGTGCGCGGCCCCGGACGACCGAGGGCCCGCGATCGGCGCGGGCCCTCGAAGGACTGCAACTTGCTGTCGGCGTCTAGCGACGCGGCAGGAACTCCGGAACGTCGAGGTCGGAGACGACACCGCCACTGCGGCTAGCCATGATGCGCTCGCGCGCCGGAGCAGCCGGCGTCCGACGCTCGATGCGCGGCTCACCGGTGCCCTTGGGCTCCTCAATCCGAGAGCCATCCCCGCCCACCCGACGCTTGGGCGCGTTGCCGTAGCGCGTGGCCACAACCGTGACCCAGACCTGGTCTTCGAGCTTCTCGTCCACCATCGCGCCGAAGATGATGTTGGCGTCCGGGTGGGCGGCGGCGGCGACGGCCTTAGCCGCCTCGTTGACCTCCCACAGCGACAGGTCCTTGCCGCCGGTGATCGACAGCAGGATCGAGCGGGCGCCGTCCATGCTCGTCTCCAGCAGCGGGGAGGACACGGCCTGCTCGGCCGCCTCCAGCGCGCGCTTGTCGCCCACGCCCATGCCGATGCCCAGCAGCGCCGCGCCGGCCTCGGACATGATCGTCCGCACGTCGGCGAAGTCGAGGTTGATGATGCCCGGCAGCGTCACCAGATCCGACACACCCTGGACGCCCTGGCGCAGCACGTCGTCGGCGACGCGGAACGCGTCGACCATCGACGTGTGCTTGTCCAGCACGCTGAGCAAGCGGTTGTTGGGGACGACGATGAGGGTGTCGACCTCGGCATGCAGCGCCTCGATGCCGACGGTGGCCTGCTGCGCACGGCGTGAGCCCTCAAAGCCGAACGGCTTGGTGACGATGCCGACGGTCAGCGCACCGACCTCCCGCGCGATGCGCGCGACGATCGGAGCGGCACCGGTGCCCGTGCCGCCGCCGGAGCCGGCGGCGATGAACACCATGTCGCTGCCCTTCATCAGGGACTTGATGCGGTCGTACTCCTCCATCGCGGCCTGGCGGCCGAGATCGGGATCGGAGCCGGCGCCCAGCCCGCGCGTGACCTGCGGGCCGATGTGCAGCGTGATGTCGGCGGTCGACTGCTGCAGCGACTGCAGGTCGGTGTTGATGGCCAGGAACTCGACGCCCTGAACCTCGGCCTCGACCATGCGGTTGACCGCATTGACGCCGGCACCGCCGACGCCGACGACGCGGATCACCGGCGAGCCGGCGACCTTGGCGCCCCAGGGGGACTCGTCGTAGCTGGCCGAGCTGCGGGCGTAGGGGTCGGCGGCAGGCGCCGCCGGAGCCGGCGCGCGCGGCGCAGGCTCGGAATCGGCCCGCCCACCCGGCGCGAGGATGTCGTCGGGCAGCTCGGAGTTGAACGCGTTGCGCAGGCGCTCCTGGGCCGACGGCGCCCGCGGCGCCTCGACAGCCTCGGGCTCCGGATCGGCGCCCAGCGACGGATGCGGGTAGCCCGTCTCGCGCGGATGCGGCGGCGCGGTCGTGGCCGGGCCCTCGTCACGCAGCGGGTCGGGCTCGCGACGGCGCGCGGCGGCGGCGGCCGGCGTAGCCGGGGGGACGATGGCCTCTGCCGGCGGCGCAGGCGCGGCGGCCTGCGGCTCCGGCGTCGTCGTCTTCTCCGGAGCGCTCGCCTGCGGCGTGCTTTCGGCGCCCTCGGGCGCGTCTTCGTCGGTACGGCGGAAGAGGGCCGCCAACGGGCCCTCTCTCATGCTCGCGCGCTTACCGCTGGCCATTGGCGAGAACCTCCGTCGCGAGATCGCGATAGGACTGGGCGGCCACCCCGTCGGGTTCGTACTTCAGGACCGACATGCCCCGGACGGGCGCCTCGGCGAAGCGGATCGTCTTCTTGATCCGCGACGCGAAGACTCGGTCGCCGAAGTTCTCCTCCAGGATCTGGATGGCCTCTTTGGCATGGACGGTGCGCGTGTCCATCAAGGTGGGCAGGATGCCCTCGATCTGGATCTCCGGGTTGAGGTTCTCCCGGATCATCTGCATCGTGTTCTGGAGCTGGATGAGCCCGCGCATGGAGAGATACTCGCACTGCACGGGGACGATCACCTTGTCAGCGGCCGTCAAGGCGTTGATCGTGAGCAGCCCGAGGCTCGGCGGCGTGTCGATGCAGACGAAGTCGTAGTCGTCCTCGACGAGCTTGAGCGCCTTCTGGAGCGAGCGCTCGCGGCCGATCTGGGTCGACATGGCGATCTCGGCGCCGGCCAGGTCGATCGAGGCGCAGGCGATGTCGATCTCGCGCTTGCGGACGACCTCGCGGATCGACGTCTGATGCACGAGCACGTCGTACATCGACCGCTCGACCGTGTCGGGGTCGATGCCTTGGGACATCGTCAGGTTGCCCTGAGGGTCCATGTCGATGCACAGGACGCGGTTGCCCTTCTCGGCGAACGCGACGGCAAGGTTCAGGGTCGTCGTCGTCTTGGCGACGCCGCCCTTCTGATTGGCGAAGGCGATGACCTTCATGCTGCGATCTCCCAGTTCACGGAAGGCTCCGTCGTGGTCGGTTCGGGACCCATCGGGGCGGTATTCGCAGCGGGCCGGGCTATTCCTCCCGGATGGTGCGGGCTATACGCGCACGTCGATCCGGCTGCCTGTGCTTGCTCGCTGGCCTGGACCCGCCCGCCCGGCCTCGCCGGCCGTGTCGTCCTGAGGCGCCGAGCCCGGACCAGAGCCCGGCTTGGGAGGCGCAATCGCCGGCTTTGACGCGCCCTCGTCGGCGTGCTCGAGGGCTTGGAGGAACTCACCGTCGACGAACGGGTTCGTGGGCTTGGCGAAGGTCCGGGTGATCAGAACTTCGGCCAGCGTCGGTGCTCCGTGCGGGAGGCTGGGCGAAATGGACATGGTCAGAGCGCCATCGACCAGCCGTCAGCCAGCTTGAGCGCCATCGACGTCTTCTGGACGCCAGTAGGGTCCCTTGCCGCGAGATGCGGGAACTTCTGAGAAAACCGCTGCTCGTCGTCACCGGGAAGGGCGGGGTCGGCAAGTCGACCGTCGCGGCGGCGCTGGGCATGGCGGCAGCCGCCCGCGGGCAGCGCACGATCGTGGCCGAGGTGGCCGCCCGTGACGACATCTCGCGGGCCTTCGCTTCCGGTGCGCCGGAGGGCGAGACGTTCGTCGAGCGCGACCTCGGCGCCGGGCTGCACCACATCTCGATCGACCCCGAGTCCGCGCTGGAGGAGTACGTCAAGGATCAGCTCCCGAGAGGGGTCGCCGATCTCCTCGCCTCCTCGCGGATGTTCTCCTACCTCGTCGCGGCGACGCCGGGGCTGCGGGAGCTGCTGACCGTCGGCAAGGTCTGGGAGCTCGCCCAGCCGGACCGGCGGACGCCGGGGGCACATCCGTACGACCTCGTGATCCTCGACGCCCCCGCGACCGGCCACGGCGTCGCGGTGCTGACCGCGCCCGGAACCTTCTCTGAGGCGGCTCGGATGGGGCCGATCGCGCGTCAGGGCGCCATCATCCACGAGATGCTCGCCGATCCGGAGCAGACGGCGATTGTCGCGGTGGCCACCGCCGAGGAGATGCCCGTCAACGAGACCTTGGCGTTGCGCAACGCGTTAGACGACCAATTGGGCCAGCGCTTCGCGGCGGTCGTCGTCAACGGCGTGCTGCCCACGCGCTTCCGACGCGCCGACGTGGCGACGCTGGAGACGGTGGGCGCGGGCGGCTCGCGCGCGGTGCGCGCCGCGCGGACCGAGGCGGCACGGGCGCGGGCCCACCGCGCGCAGGTCGCGCGGCTGCGGCGCGGCGTCGCCGGCGTCGAGGTCCGCACGTTGCCGTTCGTCTTCGAGCACGACGGCCTGGGTGGCGACGCGCTGGCGCGGTTGGGCGAGGAGCTGGTCCGATGAGCGACCTCGTCGCGCGGTTGGAGGGCATGCGGGTGGTGGTCTGCGCAGGCTCGGGCGGCGTCGGCAAGACGACGACCTCGGCAGCGATCGCCATGGGACTGGCGGCGCACGGCGAGCGGGTCTGCGTCGTGACGATCGACCCGGCGCGGCGACTGGCCGATGCGCTGGGGATCGAGCAGCTCGGCTCCGAGCCGCGGCGCGTCGACGACGAGCGCTTCGCCGGGCACGGCATCACGATCGAGGGCGAGCTGTGGGCGATGATGCTCGACCCCAAGCGGACCTTCGACGAGCTGATCACCCGGCTCGCCCCGGACGAGAAGACGCGCGACGAGATCCTTGCCAACCGGATCTACCGCGAGCTGTCGGGCGCCGTGGCCGGTTCGCAGGAGTTCACCGCCGTTGCCAAGTTGTACGACTTGGATCGCTCGGGCCAGTTCGACGTGATCGTGCTCGACACCCCACCGTCGCGCAACGCGCTGGACTTCCTCGATGCGCCAGACCGCCTGACGGGCTTTCTCGAGGGCCGGGCGTTGCGGCTCTTCTTGGCGCCGTCCGGGCTGGCGGCCAAGGTCGTGGGCCGCGGGACGAGCGTGGTCTTCTCGGTCTTGCGCCGTGTGACCGGCGTCGACCTGATGAACGACCTGAGCGTCTTCTTCACCGCGCTAAGCACGGTGCTCGACGGCTTCCGTGAACGGGCGGCGGGCGTCAAGGCGCTGCTGGCCGACGGCGCGACGGCGTTCATGATCGTGTCCTCGCCCGAGCGCGAGCCGGTCGAGGAGGCGATCTACTTCGCCAGCAAGCTGCGCGAAGCAGGAATGCCGTTCGGCGGCCTGATCGTCAACCGCGTGCACCCGCTGGCCGAGGACGAGGGCGACGTCGACGAGGCCGCGATCGCCGCCGAGCTGGGCGGCGACGCGGCGCTAGCGCGCAAGGTCGCCCGGACGCTGCGGGA
This sequence comes from uncultured Conexibacteraceae bacterium, assembly GCA_963794585.1. GTDB lineage: Bacteria > Actinomycetota > Thermoleophilia > Solirubrobacterales > Solirubrobacteraceae > Baekduia. The sequence goes on along the minus strand of CAWCEO010000012.1, from coordinate 54,131 downwards.
GTTCCGTGTGCTCGCCCACCGCGACGCGCGCGCCATGACACGGCTGCGGCGCGAGGTCGGCGATGACGACCCGATCGTCGTCCCGCACCTCGACGGCGATGTGCATGATGTCGATGGGCTCGTCCTGGTCCATCGCCATTTGTTTGCAGAGGGCGTTCAACGAAGTGTGCTGCTGAACGAGGCGGCATTTTGAACGATGGGCCGCCGCTTGCGGTCATCGCGTGGCCGTTCGAGCACGGCTCGCCCGGTATCGGCATGGGCGCGGGCGCGGCGCTGCTGGCTGGTGATGCAGCGCTGCACGAGGCGCTGAGCACCGCCGGTTGGGCGCCGACCGTCCAACAGATCCTGGCGGCCGACCCGTCGGTTGGCGAGGTCACGCGGATCTTCGATCTGTTGCGCGCCCAAGAGGCGGCGGTCCGCGCGGCACGCAAGCGCGGCGCGTTTCCGTTGGTGTTGGCCGGTGGCTGCATCAGCGCGACGGGCACCGTGGCGGGCTGCGATGCCGACGGTGCGGTCTGGCTCGACGCCCATGCCGACTTCGACACGCCGACCGACAACGTCAGTGGGTCGATGGACGTCATGGCGCTCTCGATCCTCTGTGGCTCGGCCTGGCCTGCCCAGCACGCGACGATCCCCAACGCCGTTGCGCTACCCGAAGACCGTGTCGCCCTGCTCGGCGTCCGCGACCTGGCGGACTACCAGCGCGACCGCCTGGCGGCCAGCGCGCTCCGCACCGCGTCCGGTGCCTTCGACGCCTGGAGCGCCACGGCGGTGATCACCGCGCTCCCGCAGCATCTCTATCTCCACGTCGACCTCGACGTCCTCGACACGTCCGTCGGTCACGCCAATCGCTTCGCGTCGCCCGGCGGCCCGTCGCTGGAGACCGTCCTGGCCGCCATCGACGCCACGTTCGACCACGCAACCGTCCTCGCCGCGGCACTCACCGCCTACGAGCCGACCGCCGACCGCGACGGCTCGATCCTCACCGCCGCGCGCACGATCGCGCGCCGGATCGCCGACCGCGCGCTCGCCCAGCGCTGAGCGCTGAGCGCTTAGGCGATCGTCCGCTGGCGGTGGTCCTCTTCGGCCAGCATCTCGTCGGCGACCGCGCGCAGGTCGGAATCGAGGTGGCCGCAGAGGACATCGCGCAGCAGCGCGCGCAGCCAGGCGGTGAGCTCGTCGACGAGGTTGACGAGCGCATGATCCTCCGGTGCGACGCCGGCGACCACTGAGCGCTCGAGCGCGACGAGGTGGGCGATGCGCTCCGTCACCTGAGCGCGCGACTCGGGCACCGCGCACAGCGCGGCGACGCGACCGGCGAGACGACCGGTCTGCGGGCCCTCGGGCTCCAGCAGCGCGCGCAGCGCGAGCAAGATGTCGGTCAGCGCCTCGGAGGGCCGCGCACGATCGTTGGCCAGCTCGAAGCGGCCCAGCGCCCACGCCAGCTCGCCGCTGCGAGGCGTCCGGCGGCCGATCAGCGACAGGAACGCGCGCAGCTCGTCCTCCTGCTGGGCGGGGATCACGCAGACGCCACGTGGCTCAGCCCCCGCGGCGATCGCAAACGGCTGCCAGTCGCCGCCGCCAGTACGGGTCCAGGCCGTGCGTGCGAGCACGATGCCGGCCGCGTCGTACAGGCGCAGAGCGGTCAGCAGCCGCCGTAGCCGGACCTGCGCGTGGCGCAGCGGAGCCTCGTCGCCGGGCGCGGCCTCCCAGGTCAGACGCGCGAGGACAACCTGATGGCCATCTTCACGCTCGCGCCGGGCGTCGGCGGGTGCGCCCTCGCAGGCGTCGGCACGCACGAGCGTCAGACCGTCGCCGAGGACGATCTCGTCCGACATCAGCGCCAGGCCCATGATCGGCGCGACGACCTCGGTCAGCGCGCGGCCGTCCATGACGAGCCCTTCAAGCTCCTCGTAGGCGCGCGCCAGACGCTCGGCCGACAGCGCGAAGTCGCTCGCCTCCTCGAAGGTCCGCGTCAGGAAGTGGCGCAGCGCGTGCTCGGCACGAGCGCGAGGCTGGGCGGGGAACTGCGACTCGCCGCGCGCGACGAGGTAGGCGTCCAGCCCCCCGCACGTCGCCAACGCGTGGACCGCAGGGGCGTAAGAGGCGAGGCGTCCGAGGATCGAGAGGCGCTCGTCGATGAAGCTCGCGGTCAACGGGCGATAGCAGTACAGCGGCGCCTCGCGGCGGCTACCCCCGAGCTCGACGACCTCGAACGGGACCTCGGCGCCATCGGCCGTCTCGGAGGACAGCTGGAAGGCGGCCTCCTCGGCGAAGGCGGCAAGCGCGGCATGCAGCTGGCGGTTGCGCATGCCGGTCGGGTTCGCGCCGGGCGGCGGCTGTCCTCCATGACGCAGGATGCCTTGCAGCCCGTCCGGGGCCCGTGCCGCTGCTGCAGCTTTGCGCGCCGAGGCCGTGCATAGCCGCGTTCACGTCAGGAACGGCAAGGGGCGACGCCGAAGACCGGGGCACCTGATGTCCCGCCGTACCGTTGTCGCGTTCGTCCTGGCCACCCTCCTGGTGGTCTTGCCGTCGCGTGCCCAGGCGTCGACGACGGGCGGGACGTCGTACCCGACGAGCTCCCCGCGCGGCGCCATCGCGGCCCAAGCGCCGACGGCGACCTCCACCGCCCCCGCCACGACGGTCACACCCGCGGCGACGGTCGGCAGCGATGGCCTCGCCGTCGCCCCCGCGGGCGCACCCGCGCAGGTGATCGCCCTGATCGCGGCCGGCAACGCCATCGCACCGTTGCCCTACAAGTACGGCGGCGGCCACAAGTCCTTCGAAGACAGCGCCTACGACTGCTCGGGATCTGTCTCCTTCGCGCTCCACGGCGCCGGCCTGCTCGACGAGACCCTGGACTCCACCGGGCTCGCCCGCTGGGGTGAGGCGGGTCCGGGGGCGTGGATCACGATCTACGCCAACAAGACCCACACCTACATGATCGTCGCGGGCTTGCGCTTCGATACCAGCGGCCAGAAGAAGGCCGGCACGCGCTGGCAGGCCGCACCGCGCAGCAGTCGCGGGTTCAAGGCCCGGCACCCAGCCGGGCTGTAAGCCCCGCGCGGCGGCTCAAACGCCGGCGGCGCTGCCGCCGGTGACCGATGACGCCTTGCGTACCGCCCGCACGTACAGCGCCGACGACGACGCCTTCGCGCTACCGCTGCCCGTGCGTGGCGTGAGGCGGTAGAGCCCGGGACGCTTGAGCGCGACGGCCGCCTTGAACTGCGCGCGGCGCGGGCGGATCGTCGTCGTGGCGACCTTGCGCCACTTGCCGTCGCTGCCCTGCTTCTCGACGGTCACGACGACCGGCGCCAGCGGCCGGACGGTGCCCGAGACCGCCAGCGATCGACCGGCCTTCACGCGCGTCGTCCGTGCCTTGGCCGAGAGCGCCGGCGTGCAGCCGATCTGGACGCCGTCGGTCGCCGCCGCGGTCGAGCCGGTCACCGCTGCTCGCGCGCGCACGCGGCCCGCCGCGCGCCAGGGCACCGATGCGGCCCACGCGCCATCGTCGCCGGACTGTGTCCTGGCAACCGTCACCCACCCGCTCTTGCCCTGCTTCTGGACGAGCACGCGCTGACCGGCGATCGGGCTGCCGTCGCCGCGCTTCAGCGCGCCGGTCAGTGCCAGCGCCTCCCCGTAGACGACCGACCGCGCGCCCGGCGGATCCATCGTCAGCCCGACGACGCCGACCGGCACCGCGGGCGCGATTGCCGCCGCGCGCGCCCGCAGCGCGGGCAGCTGGGCATACAGCGCAGTGCCCGGGCACTCGGTCGCGTCGCCATCGCGGTGGCCGCTGATGCGCTCCAGCGTCACCGGCGTGCCCGACTTGTAGCGGTTGAGCTCGCCGCCGCCCGAGGTCAGGACGATCTGCCCGGTCACCGGCGCGCCGTGCAGCGGCAGCTTCCAGGCAATCAGCCGGGCGAGCGCGTCGAGCGCGACGTCGGTCTGCCCCACGTCGGTGAAGGTGCCGATGTTCGCGATGCCGGTCGAGTGGCTGTTGTAGCCCTGGGCCTGGGCGCCGATGACCGCCTGGTCGATGCCGCCGGCGCGCCCCTCGAAGATCTGGCCGTACTTGTCGACGACGAAGTTGTAGCCCAAGTCGTTCCACCCGTTGGTGTCGCGGTGGTACTTGGCCATGGCCAGCACGATGCCGGCGGAGTCCTGCGGCGCGTAGTCGTTGGCCGACACCGTGTGGTGGACAAAAGCGACCTGCACGTCACCGTAGCTCGGCTCACCGCGCGGCGCGACGGTGTCGCCGCCCCACGCGGCGCGCGCGATGATCGCCGGCTGCGCACCCGCCTGGGCGGCATGCGCCACGGCCGCCGCCGAGGCCCGCGCGCCAACGCGCTTGGTCGCCGCCGGCACGGCCACGAAGTGCAATTGCAACCCGGCACGCGGACGCTGTGCCGCACGCAGCTGCAGCTCGTCGGCACCGCCCGCCCACACCGGATCCGACGCGTGCGCGCCGGTCCCCGTATCGGGCCGATGATGGTGCCCGGCGCCGAGCGGGACCCACGGGCTCCACGACCCTCCACGCGGCCGGACCCGGACCTCCAGCCCCAGGCGCGCGCGGTCCGCGCCACGCACCCCGAGCAGGTCGAAGCGCTCCGGGGCGCGCAGCACCGCCGTGCGGCCACGCGCATCGAAATCCCCCCGCGCCACAGCCAGCCCGAACGAGCGCGGGGCGCCAGCACCACGTGCCCATGCCGACGGAACGGCACGGGAAAGCAAGGAGGACAGACCGGCGGCGGCACCCAGCGTGAGGGCACGCCGCCGCGTGAGCGGCGGAGCGTCCAAGCGCCTCACAGTAGCCACGCCTTGCGTGCTCGCAAGGCCTGCAGGCTTCCGTGCTGCACGGCGCAGGGACCCATCGCAGCTCCAACCCAACGGTCTCGTGGTTGTTGCGAGTGCGACCGCAAGTTTCCGGACACAGCGCCGTTACAGCCGGTGACCTTTCCGACACAGGACGTAGGGGTACACGCCTGGTAGGAGCACAAGTGGGCGGCGGGCGAACAGCCCGTCGCCCACGCTCAGCGGAGTTAGGCCAGCGCCGCCGCGACGACGACGGGCGCGCCGTCAACCGCACCGCACTCGCCACCGAGCCAGCGCGCCCCGTAGGCGCGCATGTCCTCGATGATCGGCAGCAGCGCCTCGCCCTTCGGCGTCAGCGCGTACTCGACCCGCGGCGGTACCTCGCCAAAGGTCTGCCGGGCGACGATGCCCTCGTCCTCCAGCGCCCGCAGCCGCAGCGACAACGTGCGCGGCGAAATGCCTGCCAACGACCGCTCTAGCTCGCAGAAGCGCGAGTGCCCCTCCGCGAGATCACGGATCAGCAACAGGGTCCACTTCCCGCAGATGATGTCCGCCGTCTGGCAGACAGGACACGTGGGATCTACGGGCATGCGCCCATAACTATACCGAGTGAAGTGGGCCCGCCGGTGTGGCTAACCGCCCAGCAAGTTGCCCAACCCACTGCCGCCACCGCTCGTCGGGCCGGCCTCGACGCGACCCTCGGAAGGCTGCACGAGCACCCAGCCCTGGCCCTGGAAGCCCATCTGGATCGTCTCGCCCGAGCCGCGGCCCATGAGGTTCTTCATCTTGAAGTCGGTCTTCATCGCGGTCGTCACGCCCTCGGACCACGTGATCGCGGCCTGGGCGTCGGCATAGGTCGGCGCGCTGGCGACGTTGAGCAGGACGGGCGGACCGTCGGAGAGGATCGCTACCCAGCCGGTGCCCTTCAGCGACGTGTTGTAGAGCCCGCCGCCCATCATCGAGCTGGCGCCCTGGACGCGCTCGATGTCCCAATCGATGTCGGCGTCAAACGCCAACAGGTTCGGCCCGTTGACCGTGATCTTCTCGCCTTCGAGATAGATCAGGTGCACGTCCTGGGCGCTGTCGGCCAAGAAGACCTCGCCGCTGCCCGAGATCTTCATCAGGCTCTGGCCCTCGCCGGTCACGGCCTTCTTGAGCATCCGGCTCATGCCGCCGGAGCCGGCATGCTCGAAGCTCGCGTCGCCCTGGTAGGCGACCATCGACCCGAGCTTGGCCTGGATCGTGTTGCCCGCCAGCGACACCTTCAGCAGCTTGGAGTTCTGCAGGGTGAAGCCCTCGGTCGACTGCGTCTCGTTGTACTGCGCCAGTGTGGTCTGCATCGACCACCAGCGTCCCGGAACGCCGCCGCTCCGGCAAGGGCGGCTAGCCGTACGGCTTAGCGCAGGACGGAGCCCTGCTGGGGCTCGCCGCGCTGGTCCTCGGCCTGGGTGAGGTCGTCCATCGTGGTGCCCTTGCGGCCATCGGCGGCGACTAGCAGCTTGAAGTCGTGCGGCGAGGACGCGAACTGCAACGCCTCCTCCATCGAGATCCGCCCGGCCTTGAGGTGATGAAAGAGCGCTTGGTCGAAGGTCTGCATGCCGTAGTAGCCACCGTCGGCGATGACCTCGGGCAGGCGGCCCGTCTGCTGCGGGTCCATGATCATGTCCTTGACGCGGCCGGTCATGCGCAGCACCTCGCACACGGCGACGCGGCCCTTGCCGTCAGACGTCGGGACCAGGCGCTGGGAGACCGCGCCCTTCAGCGTGCCGGCGATCATCGCGCGCACCTGGTTGTGCATGTGCGGCGGGAAGAACTCGATCAGGCGGTTGATCGTCTCCGAGGCGTCCACGGTGTGGACGGTGGAAAAGACGAGGTGGCCGGTCTCCGCCGCGCTCAGCGCGGTCTGGACGGTCTCCTCGTCGCGCATCTCGCCGATCAGGATGACGTCGGGATCCTGGCGCAGGACGCGGCGCAGAGCGCTCTTGAAGTTCTGGGTGTCCATGCCGACTTCGCGCTGGTTGATCACCGAGCGCTTGTCGACGTGCAGGAACTCGATCGGATCCTCGACCGTCACGACGTGACGGGCCTTGGTCGAGTTGATGTGGTCGATCATCGACGCAAGCGTCGTCGACTTGCCCGAGCCGGTCGTGCCGGTCAGCAGGACGATGCCGCGCTCTTCCTCGGCGAGGTCGCGGATGACCGGGGGGAGGTCGAGCTCCTCGATCGTCTTGATCCCGTAGGGGATCGCACGCATGACGATGGAGACCGAGCCGCGCTGGCGGAAGGCGTTGACGCGGAAGCGCGCCAGCCCGGCGACGGCATAGGCGAAGTCGACCTCACCGTCGCTGTCGAACTCGTTGAGCTTGACGGCGTCGTCACCGAGCATCAACCGGACGGCGCCATCGGTGTCGGCGGCCGAGAGCGGCTCGGCGCCGGGGATGGGCACGAGGTCGCCGTCGATGCGACAAAGCGGCTGCGACGGCACCTTGAGGTGCAGGTCGGAGCCGTTCATCTCGACAAGCCGAGCTAGGGCACGGTGAAGATCGAAGGACACATCCGGGTGATCGGTCATCCCTCGATTGGGTGAAGGCGTGTTGAGTGGCTCTGGACGGGTCTCCGACTTGGGCCGCAGAACGCGGAAGGCCCCGCCGGGGCGGGGCCTTGCCACTCAGACAGCGTGTTCGGGCGCGGTGGCCTAGGCCACGTCTCGCAACTTCTGCGCTTCTGCGAGGGACTGCAGCTTCTTGAGCGACTGGTTCTCGATCTGGCGGATGCGCTCGCGCGTGACGTTGAACGTGCGGCCGACCTCGTCCAGCGTGCGGGGGTGCTCACCGCCGAGGCCGTAGCGCAGCTCGAGCACACGGCGCTCGCGGTAGGAGAGGTTCTCCAGCGCCTCGCGCAAGGCCTCCTTGGTCAGGATCTCCGCGGCGCGCTCGTACGGGGACTCCGCACGCTCGTCGGCGATGAACTGACCGAACTCCGACTCCTCCTCATCGCCGACCGGCTTCTCCAGCGAGACCGGGGCTTGGGCGGAGCGCTTGATCGAGTCGACTTCCTCGGGGTCGATGCCGGTGACGTCGGCGATCTCCTCCGCGGTGGGCTCGCGACCGAGCTCCGTGACGAGCTTGCGCTCGGCGCGGCCAATCTTGTTGAGCTTCTCGACGACGTGGACGGGGATGCGGATCGTGCGGGCCTTGTCGGCCAGGGCGCGCGCGATCGCCTGGCGAATCCACCAGGTCGCGTACGTCGAGAACTTGAAGCCCTTGCGGTAATCGAACTTCTCGGCGGCGCGGACGAGGCCGAGCGTCCCCTCCTGGATCAGGTCCAGGAACGGCAGGCCTTGGTTGCGGTAGTTCTTGGCGATCGAGACGACCAGGCGCAGGTTGGACTCGACCATCTTCTGCTTGGCGTCGAGGTCGCCGCGCTCGATGCGCTTGGCGAGGTCGACCTCCTCTTGGGCGGTGAGCAGCCGGACCTTGCCGATGTCCTTCAAAAACAGCTGAAGGCTGTCGGTCGTCATGTCCGGACGGAGGTCCAGCGCCTTGGTCGACTTGCGGCGCGTGCGCTTGTCGGGCGCGCGCTCGACCTCGTTGGCGGCCGTCGACGCGGGGTCGATCTCCTCGACGAGCTCGATCTCGCTCTTCTCGAAGAAGCCGTGCAGGTCCTCGACGTCTGACTCGTCCAGATCCAACTCGGAGACGGCCGTGGCGATCTCGGCGAACGTCAAGACGCCTGTGACCTGACCGCGCGCCAGAAGGCCCTTGATCTCCTCGAGTTCCTGCAGTTCAACTACTGACATCGACGTCCGTTCAAGTTCACCGGCGTGGCGTCGCCGGCAGGGGGGTTATCGGGGTACGGAGGACGGTTCAGGAATCAGCCGGGCGTCAGCAATAGCGACGCTACTGTCCGAACATAGCTCCAGGGTAGTCGCTGTTTTCGGTCACAGCAACGCTGTGTGATCGCCGTCACACATATGTGTGGCAGTGAAGACGCTCCGACGGAGTCCTGAGAGCTTCTACGCCTCAGGTCCTCGTTTGTTTCTCGGTTTGGGTGTGGATGGGGCATCGGCTGCGCGGGCCGCCTCCTGAACCCCCGCCAGCGACATCTCAAACGCGCAACGAGGGCGGAACTTGCCCTGCTGCCTGCCGCCCCGTCTGCCCGCGTGGGAGCATGAGGCCATGAGCCCCGCGGATCGCGACGTCCTGACGAGCCTGCCCCGCGCCCGGCCGACGCGACGCAGTTCCAAGCGCGCCGGCACGGCGGCGGCCGAACCGGCGGCCAACGGCGCGCGGACGGCGAAGAAGAGGGCGACGAAGGGCGCCACGACCAAGACGACGGCGAGCAAGGCGCCGGCCGCCAAGAGCGTGAGCGCGAAGGGCACGGCGCAGCCGAAGTCGGCGGCGAAGCCCAAGGCGGCGACGCAAAAGCCCGCAAAGAGCGCGGCGGCGAGCGCCAAGCCGAAGGCGAAGACCGCTGCCAAACCGCGGGCTGCGGCCCGGCCTAAAGTCGCCGCGGGCAGGCCCAAGGTGGCGGCCGCCGCTGGGCGCACCACACCGCCGTCTGCTGCCCCCTCCTCCCCGCCGCCGCCGCCGGCAGGCTGGGCGTCGCCCGGGTCGTCCTCCAGCGAGGGTGGTGGCGATCTCATCGCTACCACGGTGCAGGCCGTCGGCGAGCTCGCCCAGATCGGCCTGACCGTCGGCAGCCAGGCGCTCAAGCAGGCGCTGCAGCGCCTGCCCAAGCCCTGAGCAGGCGCGCTACGACACCCGCCGCACCAGCTTGCCGTTGCGGTCGAAGACCGTCAGCTTCAGGCCTATCTGGCTCGTGATCGGCCCGGGCCGGAAGGCGCGGTAGGCCAGGACGATGCGGCGAGTGTCGAGGTTGAGCGGCAGGATCAGCGTCAGCCGACCATCGGGGCGCGTCTTCAGGCCCGTCTTCCCGAGCTTGCGCAGCTTGCCGCCAACCTCGTGGTAGACGTCGAGTCGCGCGCCGCCGACGGGCTTCTTGGTCTTCGTGCGCAAGATCCCGCGCACGACGACGCGACGGCCGTAGCGGTTGGTGAAGGCGCGCTTGCGGTTGGGCACGAACCAGGCGTCGAGCTTGGCGTGCTTCCCGCTCGCCGGCGTCGTGCTCTTGCCACCGACGCCCTTGCCCTTGCCGGGGCCGCTCGACTTGCCGTCGTCGCCGACCACGTCGCCGTTGCGATGCGGCAGCACGACGGGCCCGTAGACCGTGGTGCTGTTGCCGGCCGCATCCTCAACGGCAACTTCGACCGCGTGCTCGGCAAGCGGAAGCTTGAGGACGTTGAAGTCGACCGCGCGCGTCGCGCTGGGCGGGCACGGTGCCGGGGTGCCGAACTCGTAGGCGTCATCGTCTGAGGGGTCGATGTCAGCGCACGGGCCGCCGAGGGGATCGGATAACGCGACCTTGCCGTCGACGCGCACGACCGTGCGGTAGACGCCACCGCCGACGTCGCTGGCCGTGTAGGAGAGCTTCAGCCGCCCGGTCTTCTCGCCGTTGTCGGCGATCGTCTTGGCGGTCACGGTCGCGGGCGCCGGGTCACGCAGGACGACTTGCGGATTGGTGATCGTTGCCTGCGGCACAGTGCCGTTGACGGCGACGCAGACGTTGGGGTCATCGGCCCCGCAGCCGAAGGAGAACAGGACGGCGGCTGCGTCAAGGCCGACGGCGTCCAGCTCGCCGGTCAGCTCGCCGGTGCAGGTGTCGGTCGGGCCGGGGGCGCAGGCCTCGATCGTCTTGCCGTCAGCGCTCAAGGTGTAGGAGAACGAGCGGACCGAGCCGACCGGCATCCCCTGGGTGACACGGCCGACCTTGACGCGCGCGATCCGCGTGCCGGCCGGCGCGGTGAAGCGGTGGAAGGCAAACGTGCCGCCGGCCCACGGCCCGGGGCCGGCGAGCAGCGCGGTCAGGCCGCCGCCCGTCGCGCATGCGTCGGTCGCCGCGGCGCCCTGGTCGGCGTGGGCCTCCCAACCCGCCGCACAGCCGCGCACGGTGTAGGTGTCGGCGCTTGTGGCGCTCGTCGCGCTGAGTGCGAGAGCGGTCGCCAACGCGACTGCCGTCCCTGCCTGCTTGATCATGGTCCTCCGGAAAAGGGGGTCGTATCGCACCGGAAACGCCGCATCGCCGGCGCTCTGCAGCGCTTGTGATTCGCGCTCGGAGCGAGGACTCCTGCGAACACGGGTTCGTTCGTCGCCCCTGACGTTGTTATGCTCCCGCGCCGTCAGCCGAGTTCGCACGCCACCTCGGGCGTGTGGAGCGGGGGAACCACCTGTGGAGCGCAGCGTTTGCGGTCCACCGGGGCGAATCAGGCCTCCTGGCCCGTAGCGCCGTCATCCGGCGCGAGCCCGTCAGCTCACCCCGTAGGCCGTTGGATGAGGACCTACAAACGTTGTCGAAGACGAACCTTCTGAAGCTGGGCGCCGCCCTGTGCGGCCTCGCGTTCGCTGCTCCCGCCACGGCGGTCGCGGCCGACGCCCCGACCGCCGACCCGGTCGCGCCGCTTGCGGCGTCCTCCGGCGGTACGACCTACACCGATCCGTCGGCGCCGACGGTCTTCGCGGACGGCTCCACGCTCACTGCCCCGCTCGGCCAGCTGGTCGGCGCGACGGTCACGCTGCACGGGGTCGTGGCGGGCTCACACCCGGGCGACGCGGTGACCGTCCAGCGGCTCGACCCGCTTGCCGGTTGGGTCCTCGCCACCACGGCGACGGTTGGCGCTGATGGCAGCTACGACGCGATCTGGCAGGTCGACAAGGCCGGCAAGACGACGGTCCGCGCGATCCTCGCCACGCAGGCGACGACGGCGACGCGCACGGCGAGTGCGACGGAGCCGGTCCAGGAGCAGGGGCGCGCGATCACGCTCTACCGCCGCGCCAAGGTCACCTGGTACGGCCCGGGCTTCTACGGCCGCCGCACGGCCTGCGGCAAGCGAATGAGCCGTGCGCTGCTGGGCGTCGCCCACAAGACTTTGCCCTGCGGGACGCTGGTCGACCTGTACAACAACGGGCGTACTGTGACGGTGCCGGTTGTCGATCGCGGGCCGTTTCGGCCGGGAACGAGTTACGACCTGACAGCGGCGACGGCGCGGGCTATTGGCGTGCAGGCGACGACGACAATTGGGGCGGTGCGGTCGGTACCGGCGCCGGTTGTCGTGGCGTCCGCGGCGGCGCATTAAGGCGCGGCGCCGCGCTCCGGCTCGTTGGACCGAATCGCTGGCTCGCGAGTTCCGGGTCGATTGAGCCCCAGTATGTGGGGCGAAAGCGACCTGGATCGACAACTCGGGTCGACCCCTCGGTCCGTGCCGTTGCCGCATGCGCCTCACGGGGTGGGCCTGTTTGCGGACGTATACCGGCCGGCGACAGGCCCACCCGCTCACGAGGTGCCGGGACGGACTGACCTGGGCCTGTCTGCGGACATATACCGTCCGCCGACAGGCCCACCCCGCGCGGGCGCAGGCGGACGACGAGCCAGCGCCTGAGCCCTGACTGCGCTCGCTCTCCTCGGTGCCGACAGACCGCGTCGCGCGCCACTACCAGCGCCCGCGCTGAGCGCCACAGACGCCCGCGGCCGAAGCCGACCCTTTACGCCAGCGCAACGCCCGCCGCGCGTGCGGCGAACATGCCCTCGTCGGCGCGTCCCGCCAGCGCTTCCAGCGACTCCCCGTCTCCCGGACAGACCGCAACACCGATCGAGACCGACAGCGGCGCGCTCCCCAACTGCGCGCGACCGATCGCCGCGGCGACGCGGGTTCCCAGATCGTGCGCGGCGACCGGATCGCGATCCGGGCTCGTCAGCCACCAGCGGCCGAGGCGCTCGCGCACGACGAGGTCGGCCGGCGCCAGCTCGGCGGTCAGGCCGCGCTCGGCGGTCTCCAACGCGATGGCGACCTCGCGGCCAGTCTGGGAAGCGAGCAGGCGATCGAGATCGTCGACCTCGACGACGAAGACGGCGAACGGCCGCCCGTCGACCACGCGGCGCTCGAGGCGCTTGGAAATCGCGGCCAGCCACGGTGGGCCGGCGTCGGCAACGTCCTCCCAGGTCGTGTCGACACGCCGCAGACGGGTGACGGTCGGGGCGTCGGCGGCCGGCGCGTACATCGCGTCGTGCGACGGAACACCGGCGACGCCTGTGGGCGGCGCCGCAGCCAACTCCTCGGCCAGCGACGTCAGCGGATCAAGGTCAGCGGGCCGCGCCGGGAGGTCGACGACCTGCACACCGGCAGGCGGCGGCGCGATGGGCTCGTCGCCAGCGGTCCGGGGCGCTTCCGGCTCTGGTTCCTGGGCCGCCGGGATCGGGACGAACGCACGGATGCCCTCAGGCCGCGGTGCCTCGGGCTCGGGGCGCGACGAATCGCCAACCGGCGGCACCGACGACAGCGCTTCTGCCAGCGGACCGCTGCGCCCCGGCGCGTCGGCCAGCGGTGTGCTGAGCGAGGCCTCCGTGACCCGCGCGCAGACGTAGGCCAAACGGTCGGCGAGATCGGCGACCAACTCGGGCACGGGATCGCGCAGCTCGGCACGCAGCGCGCGCCACGTGGCCGCCCGCAGCGCCTCGACGCCCGCCGCCAGGCCGGCCGCGGTGCGCGCACCGGTCAGCCGCGCGGCCGCGGCGCCCAGCGGGGCGCGGCCGTCAGCACCACCGACGAGACGCTCGAGCTCCGCATCGGAGCCCAGCGCGATCAGGATCCCGGAGCACAGCGCGGGGCCACCGCGCGCCAGCTCGGCCGCAGGGACGGCGCCGGCCTGCGCAAGCGGAGCGTCGGCCACGAGCGCGAGCAGCCACGCTTTCGCGACAGCAGCCGCATCAACGCCAGGGGCGTCTGCGACCGGCCGCGGACGGCGACCGTGGTGTCCAGCTCCATCCATGGAGTGGGCATCTTGGCACCCGCACCCGACGTTTCCGTTGCATCTGAGAGAAGACTGAACGGTCGGCGGGGGACAATGGCGCCGTGCCCCCTCTCCCGTCGATCGACGAGGCCCGCGCGACGCTGCTCGCCGCCGTCCGCCCACTGACCCCTACCAACGTCAATGTGCCCGATGCGCTCGGCCTCGTGCTCGCCGAGGACGTCGTGGCCGCCCAGGACGTGCCCGCGTTTGCCAACAGCGCGATGGACGGCTTCGCGGTGCGCGCCGGGCAGGCCAACCAGCGGCTGCGAATCGCCGGCGAGTCCCGCGCCGGCGAGCCTTACGCCGGCACCATCGTCGAGGGCGAGGCGATCCGGATCTCGACCGGCGCTGCGCTGCCGGCCGGCGCCGACGGCGTCATCCCGATCGAGCTCGTCGAGGTCGACGGCGACGCGGTCGTCCTGCACGAAGCCGTCGCGCCCGGGCGCAATGTGCGCGACGCCGGCGACGACCTGCGCGCCGGGACGGTCGTGCTTCACGCCGGCACGCGCATTGGCCCGGCCGAGCTCGGCACCGCCATCGGCGCCGGCCGCATGGCCGTGCTTGCCGCACCCCGCCCGCGGCTGGCGGTGGTGACGACCGGCGACGAGCTGGTCGAGCCCGGCGCGCAGCTGCGGCCCGGCCAGATCCACGACTCCAACGGCCCGACGCTCGCCGCGCTGGCCGCGCGCGCCGGCGCCGAGGTCATCGGCCGCGGCCACGCGATCGACGACCCCGAGGCGACCCGCGCCGTGCTTGACGAAGCGCTCCAAGAAGCCGACGTCTTGATCCTCTCCGGCGGTGTGTCGGTCGGCCCACACGACCACGTCAAGCCCGCACTCGCCGACCTCGGCGTCCGCGAGCTGCTGTGGCGCGTAGCCCTGCGGCCGGGCAAGCCGACGTGGCTGGGCGAGCGCGACGGCAAGCTCGTCTTCGGCCTCCCGGGTAATCCGGTCTCGGCCTACGTCACGTTCCTGCTGTTCGCCCGGCCGGCGCTCAACGCGCTGCAGGGCGCCGACGCGACCGTGCCGCGGACCCAGGCACCGCTGGCCGTCGACGTCGCGCGCCACCCCAATCGTGACGAGTGCGTGCGCGTGCGCCGCCGCGCCGACGGCTCGGTCGAGCCGACCGGACCGCAGGGATCGCATGTGCTGTCGTCACTGCTGGGCGCCGATGCGCTGGCGATCGTGCCGCGTGGCGAGGGCGCTTTGCCCGCCGGCACCGAGGTCGTGCTCGAGCCCGTCTAAGCGGCGCCGTCGACGGCCTCGAGGTAGGCGATCATCCGGTTCGTCAACGCGGTCAGCGCGGGCGACGGCTCCTCCAGCGCCAGCGGCCGGTCAGTGAGCAGCTCCGTCAGCCGCTCCCCGAATGGCGCGTCGACGCGTCCCACAAGCCGGGCGGCGACCTGCGCGGCGCGACGGGTTGCCTGCGGGTCGATCGTCCAGATCGCCTCGAAGCGGCGGTCGGCGTCGTCGGGACCACCCGGCTCGGTGACGCCGGGCTGCTCCCAAGCCAGCAGGCAAGCCGCGTAGCCGGGCGCATCGATGATGACGGCCCACTCGTTGCCCAGCGCGTCGTCACAGCCGATCGGGATCTCGGCCGGCGCGCCATCGGGATGGCGCACGCCAGCGGGGAAGTCGGCGAACACCGCGGCCGCGTCGGCATGGAGCGCGAGTCGCCGGTAGCGGCGCTCGACGCGCCGGTAGAAGCGCTCTTGCTGAAACGCGCCGAAGACGATCGGCGCCGCGGCCAGCGCCAGCGCCTCGTGCTCGATCGCCTTCGACAGCGCGGCGAGCGTCGCCTTCTTGAGGATCAAGGGCCGCGCCGTTGCATCCTGCCCGGCGACCGCCGCATAGATCGACGGGTGGTCCGAACCGCCGCCGGTGTCCTGAGCACGGGAGATCGCGGCCGGGACCGATAGCCCGCGATGGCGCAGCGCAAGCACCTTGCGCAGGGCGTCGACGTCATCCTCGGTGTAGCGCCGATAGCCCGAGGACGTGCGCTCGGGGGCCGGGAAGCCATACCGCTGCTCCCACATGCGGATCGTCCCGGCAGCGATGCCGGTGCGCTCCGCAACGTCCTTGATGGCGAGATCGGTGCTCATGGTCCTGCGCGGTCGTTGATCGACATCCGCAATAAAGGTTCAACGGGCTGTTGAGTGTTCCCTGCACCCCGGATGGGTACGAACATCGGGGCCGGCGAGGTCATCGACTTAGTGGCCGGCGCCCGTACCCGTCGCGTGACCGCTCTTGCACCCAAGACGATCGTCCTCACGGGGGCCACGGGCTACGTCGGCGGCCAGCTGCTCCCCCGACTGCTCCAGGACGGCCACGAGGTGCGCTGCGTGGTTCGCACCCCTGATCGCGCCGACCTGCCCGACGGCGCACGCGTGATTCAGGGCGACATGCTCACCGGCGAGGGGCTCGACGAGGCGGCGGCCGGCGCCGACGTCGCCTACTACCTCGTGCACTCAATGGGCGGTTCCGACGCAGACGAGGACTTCGCCGCCCGCGACCGGCGTGCAGCGCGCGCCTTCGGCGAGGCGATGGCCCGCGCCGGCGTCGCCCGCACCGTCTACCTCGGCGGCCTGGAGGGCGCGGGCGACGGTGGCTCCGAGCATCTGCGCAGCCGCCTCGAAGTCGCCGAGGTGCTGGCCGACACCGTCTCGGAGCTCGTCCACGTCCGTGCGGCCATGATCGTCGGGACCGACAGCGCGTCGTTTCAGATGTTGCGCGGATTGATCGAACATCTCCCGATGATGATCACCCCGAAGTGGCTAGAGACCCGCAGCCAGCCGGTGGCCATCGCCGACGTGGTCGACACCCTCGCTGTGCTGGCGGTACGTGACGCGGCACCGGCCGAGGTGCAGCTCGGCGGCGCCGACGTCCTCACCTATCGCGAGATGCTGCGGCGCTTCGCTGCCGTCGACGACCGCCGGCAGCCGCTGCTGCTGCCAGTTCCCCTCTTCACCCCGCGATTGTCGTCCTACTGGGTCGCGCTGGTCACGCCGGTGCAGCTGAGCCTCGTCAAGCCGCTGGTCGAGGGGCTGAGCACCGAGACCGTCGTGCGCGAGCCGCCGCCACCCGGCCTCAATGACGCGCCGCTCGGGTTCGATGAGGCCGTACGCGCGGCGCTGGATGAGTACCTTGAGCCACAATGATCGCTCCGCTGGTCGTCCTCGCCGTGGTGCTGGCGGCCGCCGCGTTCGCGCTCGTGCGCCAGCTGCTGGACGGCCCGCATCGGATCGAGGGCGTCACGGTACGCACGCCGACCGACGACACCAAGATCGATGCCGACGGCGCGGTCCGCTCGATCCAGGGCGCCGACATCGTCCTCTCCGACGCGCTCTTCGGCGAGCTCTGGACGACCGCGACCCTGGAGCGCCTCGCGCGCACCTACTGGTCGTTTCTCAGCCACGCGACGCTCGGCATCGTCCGCGTCTACTACACCGACGAGGAGCGCTACGTCTGCTTGCTCTTCAGGCCGTTCAAGCTGCTGACCTTCCGGGCGCCCGAGTACGAGACCGAGGCCGACCGCGGCATCGTGCGCTGGCGGATCGACAAGGGCCTACTCGTCGCCGCCACGGGCCGCGGGCGCGATGGCTACCTGGAGATCGACGTGCGGCGGTTGGATTGCGATGTCGCCGGCCAGGAGCGCATCCACGTCGAGGTCGAGGTCGCCAACTTCTACCCGGCGATCGCGTCACGACTCGGACGCTTCTTGTACTCCAACACGCAGTCGCGAATCCACGTGATCGTCACGCACGGCTTTCTGCGTCGGCTGGCGCGGCGGGATCTAGAGCAGTCGGTAACGGGCAAGTACCGCGTGCCCGACGCGCAAGACACGCCGACGCCGTCGCGCGAGCGCTCCCCCGGGTAGCTCAGCCGTAACGCTCGGAGACGAGCGCGCGCAGCTTGGTGCGGTCGTGCCGGGCGTGAATGCGACGGACGGTGCCCGAGCGCGAGCGCATGACCAAGGACTCGGTCGTCGCACTGCGCGCGCCCTGGTAGCGGACGCCCTGGAGCATGTCGCCGTCGGTGACGCCGGTCGCGGCAAAGAAGCAGTCGTCGCCCTTGACCAGATCGTCTTGGGTCAGCTGCTTGTCGAGGTCGTAGCCCTCGTCCAGCGCGGCCTGACGCTCCTCATCGTTGCGCGGCCACAGCTTGCCGACTAGGCCGCCGCCCAGCGACTTGATCGCCGCGGCGGAGATGACGCCCTCGGGCGTGCCGCCGATGCCCCACAGCAGGTCGACCGGCGAGCGCTCGGAGACCGCGAGCATCGCGGCGCTGACGTCGCCGTGCTGGATCAAACGCACGCGGGCACCGAGCTCGCGGACGGCGTTAAGCGTCTCGGTGTGACGGTCGCGCTCCAGCGCCACGATCATGATGTCGCCGATCTCGACACCCCGACGCTCGGCCACCAACTCGATGGTCTTGGTCAGCGGACGGTCGAGGTCGAGCAGGTCGGCGATGTCGTCGGCGCCGGCGAGCTTCTCCATGTAGACGATCGGGCCCGGGTTGAACATCGTCCCGCGCTCAGACAGCGCGATCACCGCAAGCGCGCTCGGCATGCCCTTGGCGGCCAGCGTCGTGCCCTCCAGCGGGTCGACGGCGATGTCGACCTGCGGCGGCGATCCGTCACCGATCTGCTCGCCGTTGTAGAGCATCGGGGCCTCGTCCTTCTCGCCCTCGCCGATGACGACGATGCCGTCCATGCTCACGGTGCCGAGCACCAGGCGCATCGCGTCGACGGCGGCCTGGTCGGCGGCGATCTTGTCGCCGAGGCCGACGAGGCGGGCGGCGGCCAGCGCGGCGGCCTCGGTCGTGCGCACGAGCTCCAGCGCGAGGTTGCGGTCCGGTCCGGTCGTCTGGGCCATGGGCGGGAGCCTATGCGGCCGGCCGCCGCGATGTCCCCTTCAGGTGACGCTCTGCACGATCGCCACGAGCGCGCTGAGCGCCCATGGCCCCTGCGCGGTGAGACGCAGGTGCAGCCCATCGCGCTGCCACCAGAGCTCGTGGACCGGCCGCAGCGACGGCTGGGCCTCGGTCAGCGGCGCCTCGCGGTGCAGGATGCCGTCGGCGACCGCGGCGGGCGCCGTCGCGTCGGTCAGCTCGTGGGCGGGCGGTGGCCCGACGCCCGCATAGAGGGCGACACGACCCGGCTGGTCAGCGCGCGAGTCGTCGAGGTTCCAGGAGATCTCGACCCCACGGGGACCCGCCGCGCAGACCTCGACCCAGCGTGGCAGCGGCAGGACGACCCGCGGCAAGGGCATCGGACGCCCCAGGTGCGCGTCGGCCTCGGCGATGCCCTCCAGCTGCTCCATCGGCCATCAAGGGTGACGGGCCTACCGGCGGCTGTCCACGGCGGCGCGCAGGCGGCCGAGGCCTTCGGCGATCTCGGGCACCGTGTGGGTGGTGAACGAGAGGCGCAGCGTTGCGCGATCCGGCGGTCCGGGGAAGAAGGGCCAGCCGGGAACGAACGCGACCTCGCGCGCCAGCGCGTCGGTCAGCAGCGCGTCGGCGTCCCAGCCGTCGGGCAGCGTCACCCAGACGAACATGCCGCCATCGGGCCGCGTCCAGCGCGAGCCCTCGGGCAACGTGTCCGGCAGGCCATCGACGAGCGCGTCGCGGCGCGGGCCGTAAGCGGCGCGCAGGCCGGCGACGTGCGCGTCGAGGTCGCACTCCGCCAGCCAGTGGGCGGCCGCGGCCTGGTCAATTGTGGACGTGTGCAGGTCGGCGGCCTGCTTGGCGACGACCAGCGCGTGACGCAGCGCCGCCGGCGTGCGCAGCCAGCCGATCCGCAGGCCGGGGACCAACACCTTCGACAACGTCGACAGCGCGATCGTCCGGTCCTGCGCACCGTCCAGCGACGCGACGGGCGCGATCGGCTCGCCGCGGTAGCGCAGCTCGCCGTACGGGTCGTCCTCGACGATCCACAGCCCTAGGCGGGCGGCGGCCTGTGCGAGTGCCGCACGGCGGGCCAGCGGCAGCGTCCGCCCGGTCGGGTTGTGGAAGGTCGGGACCGTGTAGAGCAGTTTGGGCCGCTCACGGCGCACGAGCGCGGCGAGGGCTTCGGGGTCCAGCCCGTCGTCGTCGCAGGGCACCGGCACCACGCGCGCTCCCGCCATCTGAAAGCACTGCAGCGCCGCGAGGTAAGACGGCTCCTCGACGAGCACCGCATCGCCGGGCTCCAGCAAGACGGCGGCGATCAGCGTCAGCGCCTGCTGCGAGCCGCTGGTGATCAGGATGTCATCGGCCTCGGTGGCCAGGCCGCGCGCGGTCATGCGCCGGGCGATCGCTGCCCGCAGCGCCGGGTCGCCTTCGGTCGTCGAGTACTGCAGCGTGCGGCCGTAGGCGTCGTCGTCCAGCGCGGCCGCGAACGCCGCGCGCAGGCCGGCGGCGTCGAAGAGCTCGGGCGCGGGCAGACCGCCGGCAAACGAGATGACGCCCGGCCGCTGGGTCAGCGCGAGGATCTCGCGGACCGGCGAGCTGGCGACGTCGCGCAGCCGCGCGGCCAGCGGCGGCGGAGCGGTGGAGATCTGGGGCGCGCCGGTCATCTCGCGGGCCGCGCGACGAGGATCCCGTCAACGGTCAGCTGGCCTTCCAGCGCCAGCAGTTCGCGCAGCTCGGCGTCGGCGCGCGCGGCAAGCGGGACCGGCGCGGCGTCCATGCCCTCGCGCCGCAACCCCTCAGCGAGATCGTCCAGCGCGCTCGTGCGTAACAACCGGCCGCGGCGGCCGAGCAGGACGAGGTGCACCGGCGCCTCGTGCAGCTCGCGGGCGAACGTGTCCGCCACCCGCAGCTCGTGGGCCTGACGCGCCGGCGCATCGGCGGCGATGATCCGCGCCCCGCCGCTTTGGGCCAGATACGCGCGCCAGTGCGGCAGGTGCGCATCGCGAATCGCCACGCGCGTCGCGCGATCGGTGACGGTCAGCAGGCGCCAGGACGCCAGGCGCGCCCGTTCGAGCGCCGCGCGCAGGGCGGACGGCTGGACGGGATCGGAACGGAACGGCCGGAACGTCGTCGGCGCGGTCCGCAGCTCGTGGGCGAGCGATTCCATGATGCGAGTACCTCCGGGATGCGAGTGCGGGTAGGGACGACCAGTCGCCGGACCCGCTGTCACGGGCCGCTAAGGGGCGCTGGCGATCGCTACTCGACGGAGCTGCATCGGCGGCGAACGGTACCGGACGTCGAGGGACGACTCAACCGCGCCTATCGCGGCTCAGTCGTCCCTCGACGCTCCCCAGGTCGGCTACAGGCCGTAGGCCTCCAACAACTTCAGCCAGACCTCGCTGCGCGTCGGGAAGGCGGGCACGGCGTGCCAGAGCTCGTCGAGCGGGACGGCGGCCACCACGGCGATCGTCGCCGCGTGCAGCCACTCGGCGACGTCGACGCCGACGAACGTCGCGCCGACGATCACGCCGCGGTCCTCGTCGACGACGATCCGCGAGGTCCCGCCCGTGCCCCTGCCGTGAAACGAGGCGCCCGCGGTCCCATCGGTGGCCACGTCGACCGCGCGCACGCGCAGGCCGGCGGCGATCGCGCTGTCGAGCGTGTGGCCGACGGCCGCGATCTGCGGCTCGGTGAACGTCACGCGCGGGGGCGGGCCGGTGTTCTCCCGAATCCGCGCGTCAGCATCGCCGCAGATCTGGTCAGCCGCAATCCGCGCCTGGTACTTGCCCTCGTGCGTCAGCAAGGACTTGCCGTTGGCGTCGCCGATCACGTAGAGCCAGTCGTGCCCCGCGACGCGCAGGTCATCGCCGACCTCGATCGGCTTGGCGGCACCATCCAGCCCCACCGCCTCCAACCCCAGGTCCTCGGTCAAGTGCCGCCGCCCCGACGCCACCAGGATCTCATCGGCCTCCAGCGTCCCATGCGTGGAGGTCACGACCGTCACGCGCCCGTCCTCGCCGCGCACCACCGATTTTGCCTGCACATCGGTCAGCACATCAACACCATCAGCCCGCAGCCCTGCCGCCACCTGCTCAGCGGCAAACGGCTCGTCGCGCTCCAAGATGTGGGACTCGCGCTCCAGCAACGTCACGTCGGAGCCCAATGTGGCGAATGCCTGGGCCAGCTCGGCGCCGACCGGGCCGCCACCGATGACGATCAGCGAGCCCGGCGCTTCGCGGACCTGCGTCGCCTCACGGTTGGTCCACGGCTCGGCCTCTGCCAGCCCCTCGATCGGCGGGATCATCGGCGCGGTCCCGACCGCGACGACAACTGCACGGCGCGCGCGCAACACGGTCTCCCCCACGTGCACGACGAGCTTGCCGGCGAGGTGCCCGTGGCCGCGGACGAGCAGGATGCCGCGCTCCTCAAGCCACGGCAACTGCGCGCTGTCGTCCCAGCCGTGGACGACGTCGGTGCGCCGCTCGAACGCCGCCGTGACGTCGAGCGGCCCGGTCACCGCCTCGGCGGCCCCCGGCACCCGCCGCGCCTCGGCCAGCGCTTGGGCCGGGCGCAGCAGCGCCTTGGACGGCATGCACGCCCAGTAGGAGCATTCGCCACCGACCAGCCGGTCCTCGACGATCGCCACCTTCACGTCACGCTCGCCCAGCCGCCCGGCGATCACCTCGCCGGCGGGCCCTGCGCCCAACACCACCACGTCGACCTCGTGGACGTCGCTCATCAACCACCGGCCTTCCACTCGCGAAACGCATCGAGCAGCTCGCGCTCGACCTCGGGCTCCAGCTCATCGGGGTCGAGGTGTCCAACAACGCGCAGGGTCACGCGCATCTGCGCCAAGTAGGCGCTGCAGTGCTCGCAGGCCGCGATGTGGGCCTCGAAGCGCGCGCGGTCACCCGCGTCCAACCCACCTTCGAGGTACTCGGTGACCAACTCGACCAGCTCCCGGCAGGCCAAACCGGGCGGAGAAGCCGCCGGTCGCCTGCGCCAGGGAAGCCATCGTCTCGGGGTCATGATGCGATCCAGTCCTCGAGCGCCCCGCGCACTTTGGTGCGCGCTCGATGCAGGAGGACCCGCTGGTTGGTCTCCGTGAGGTCCAAGACGTTGCGCACCTCGTCCGATGACAGCCCTTCGAGGTCGCGCAGGGTGATGACGATCTTCTGGCGCTCGGGCAGCTCGGCGATCGCCGCGCGGGCAACGCGCAGCGCTTCTGCCGAGTCCAGCGCCGCCTCCGGATCATCGCGCCAATCGGCCGGCGCCGACGTCCACGCGCCCTCGGAGGTGAAGCGCGCCGGGTCGACCGTGGGCCCTTCGTCGCCGTCCTCGTCGGCGCCACTCACGACCGAGGCAAACGGGATCGAGCGGTGCTCGCGCACACCGCGCGTCTTGGCGCGGTTGACCAGGATCCGGAAGAGCCAGGTCTTGAACGACGACCGCCCCTCGAAGCGCTCCAGGCCCCGGACGACCGCGACCCAGGTCTCCTGGACGACGTCCTCGGCCAGCGCGTCGGTCGGCACGTACATCCGGGCGAGGCGCAGCAGCATCGGCGAGTAGCGCCGCACCAGCAGCGCGAACGCCTCCTCGTCGCCGTCGCGTGCGCGCTCGACCAGCTCCTGGTCGTCGGCGGGCGAGCGGGGCGGCATCGATCGCGACAATAGCCCGCCACGCGGCCCGATCCTCCGGCGTGAGAAGGTGACCAAGCGATGGCGCAGCGATTCATCGGGGTCGACGTCGGCGGGACCAAGGTCTCCGTTGCGGTCTTGGAGGGCGCCACGCTCTCTGAGCCGACCACGCACCCCACGGCGCTAACCAGCTCCGAGCAGCTGATCGACCAGCTCGCCGAGATGATCGAAGCTGCCGGACCCGCTGACGCCGTCGGCATCGGCGTGCCATCGGTGATCGACTTCGCGACCGGCACCGCACGCCACTCGGTCAACGTCCCGCTCCAGAACGTGCCGCTGCGGCGCATCCTCACCGAACGCCTCAGGCTCCCGGTCTTCGTCGACAACGACGCGACGGTCGCCGCCCTCGCCGAGGCCCACGACGACGACCTCCAGCAGATCGCCCAGAGCCTGATCCTGTTCACGATCGGCACCGGCGTCGGCGGCGGGATCGTCCTCGGTGGGCGGATCTACCGCGGCGCCACCGGAGGCGCCGCCGAGCTCGGCCACCAGCTGATCGGCGCCGACCTGTCAGCCGGGCAACCGGAGCACGCCGACGAGGCGCCCCAGCCCGGATCGCTCGAGCGACTGGCCGCCGGGCGGGCACTCGACGCCCTGGGCCGTGAGCGCGGGTTCGATGACGGACGGGCGGTGGTGACCGCGGCCCGCGCCGGGGACGCCTCTGCCCTGGAGGCGATCCACATCCTCGGCGAGCGACTCGGCATCGGGATCGCCAACGCCATCAACGTCTTCGACCCAGAGCAGGTCGTGATCGGTGGCGGCGTCAGTGCGGCCGGCGAGCTGCTGCTGGAACCTGCTCGCTCCGTCGCCCGGAAGTTCGTGCTGCCGGGTGTCGGCACCCGAACCGAGATCCGCCTCGCCCGCTACGGGCCAGGCGCCGGCGTCCGTGGAGCCGCCCTGTTGGCCGGCCAGGAAGTGCTCAACTCGTGAATTGGCGGGTTGCCTTCCGTGATCGGTCGTAGGATCGAGTGCAGAGACCTAGGAGGCAACACCATGAGCAGCGCCGCATCCGTCAACGAGCGCCTCGCGCGCCTAACCACGTTGGGCACGAGCATCTGGCTTGACCAGATCCAGCGATCGCTCACCCAGGGCGGTGAGCTGCGTCGCCTCGTCGACGAGAACAGCCTGCGCGGGATGACGTCGAACCCCGCGATCTTCGAGAAGGCGATCCTGGGCGGCGACGAGTACGACGACCAGATCGCCGAGCTCTTTCACGGCGGCGCCGACTCCCGCTCGATTTACCAGGCGATCGCGATCCAGGACGTCCAAGAGGCTGCCGACATCCTGCGCTCGGTCTACGACGAGACCGACGGCTATGACGGCTACGTCTCGCTGGAGGTCGACCCCGACCTGGCCTTCGACACCGACAAGACGATCGCCCAGGCCAAGGAGTACTGGGGCCGGGTCGACCGCCCCAACCTGATGATCAAGATCCCGGGCACCGACGAGGGGCTGCCGGCGATCGAGCAGGCGCTCTATGAGGGCATCAACATCAACGTAACGCTGCTCTTCAAGGTGTCGCAGTACGAGAAGGTCATCGACGCGTTCCTGCGCGGCCTGGAGCGCCGCCTGGACGAGGGCAAGCCAGTCAGCGGCATCCACTCGGTCGCGTCGTTCTTCGTCTCGCGCGTCGACACGGAGGTCGACAAGCGTCTGGAGGCTTCCGACGCCGACGCGGCGCTCTTCGGCACGGCTGGCGTCGCCAACGCGCGCTGGGCCTACCAGTCCTACTTGAAGGTCTTCAAGGGCGATCGCTTCGCCAAGCTGCGCGAGGCCGGTGTGCCGGTGCAGCGCCCGCTGTGGGCGTCGACCGGGGTCAAGAACCCCAAGTACTCCGACGTCATGTACGTCGACGGGCTGGCCGGGCCGGAGACGGTCAACACGATGCCGATCGCGACGCTGGAGGCCGCGGCCGACCACAGCGAGGCCACCGAGCCGCGCGTGAAGATCGATCCCAGCGACGACCTCAAGGCCCTGGCCGACGCGGGCATCGACCTCGACGACGTCACCGACAAGCTGCTGCGCGACGGCGTCGACGCATTCGTCACGCCGATGGAGAAGCTGCTGGAGGGCATCGACTCCAAGAAGAAGGCGGTGGCGTGACCACCCCGCCCGCGGGGATCGACGCGTCGATCCCGAGCCTGTATCAGCCGGCGATCGACGCGCGTCTCGCACGCGCGAGCGCCGAGGAGGTCGCGCGCCGGATCTTCGAGCACGACGACACGCTTTGGGGCCCCGCGGGCCAGCCCGAAGTCAGCAACCGCCTTGGGTGGCTCGACGTTCACGACCGTCTGCTCGCCGAGGTCGACGAGCTGGAGGGGTTCGCCAAGCAGGCGCACGCCGACGGCCTGACCGAGGCGGTCGTGCTCGGCATGGGCGGCTCGTCGCTGGCACCCGAGGTCTTCCGGCGCTCGTTCGGCACGCACGCCGACGGGCTGATCCTGCACGTGCTGGACTCGACCGACGCCGACGCGGTACGCGACGTCGAGGCCGAGATCGACGTCGCCAAGGCGCTCTTCGTCGTCTCCTCGAAGTCCGGCGGGACGATCGAGACGCTGTCGGCCTTCCACTACTTTTGGGAGAAGACCGGCGGCAACGGCGCGCAGTTCGTCGCAATCACCGACCCCGGCTCGGGGCTGGCTGCTTTGGGCGAGGAGCGCGGCTTTCGGCGCGTCTTTCTCAACGACCCCAACATCGGCGGGCGCTACAGCGCGCTGTCGTACTTCGGGATCGTCCCGGCCGCGCTGCTCGGCGCCGACCTGCGTGCACTGCTGGGTGGCGCGGTAGAGCTTGGTGGTTCGCTGCGCAATCCCGACCCCGCCGCCAACCCCGGCCTCTGGCTCGGCTGCGCGATCGGCGAGCTGGCGCTCGCGCACCGCGACAAGCTGACGTTCATCGTCGACCCGCCGATCGAGTCCTACGGGTTGTGGGTCGAGCAGCTCATCGCCGAGTCGACGGGCAAGCACGGCAAGGGTGTCCTGCCGGTGGCCGACGAGCCGCTCGGCGCGCCGGAGGCCTACGGCGACGACCGCGTCTTCCTGCACCTGCATAACGCGCCCCATCCGCCCGGCGCTGCAGCTGACAACGACAACGCCGCCGGCCGCCTCACAGCCGCCGAGCAGCCCGTCATCACCATCGGCGCCCACGACGCCGCCGACCTCGGGCGCATCATGGTGCTCTTCGAGCTCGCCACGGCGGTCGTCGGCTGGGTGCTGGAGATCAACCCGTTCGACCAGCCCAACGTCCAGGCCGCCAAGGACAAGACCAACGACGTGCTGTCCATGGACAAGCCGCCGGCGATCGACGAGGCTGACGCCGATGCGCTCACGACACTGCTGGACGCCGGCCCTTCGTCCTACCTGGCGATCCAGGGCTACCTCGCCCCCACGCCCGAGTTCGACGGTGAGGTCGCCGAGCTGCGCGCGTTGATCCGCGACCGCACGAGCATGGCCACCACCTTCGGCTACGGCCCGCGCTACCTGCACTCCACCGGCCAGCTGCACAAGGGTGGGCCGCCGGAAGGCCGCTTCCTTCAGCTCATCCACGAGGCTGACGACGACGTCACCATTCCGGACGGCAAAGTCACCACCTTCGAGACCCTCAAGCGCGCGCAGGCGGACGGCGACCTGCTCATCCTGCGCGACCATGGCCTGCCGGCGGAGCGCATCGTGCTCCGCGGCGACCCGGTCGCGGCGCTGCGCACCATCAAGGAGAACCTCTAACCCATGGCGCAGATCGGCTTCATCGGCCTCGGCCGGATGGGCGGCAACATGGTCGCTCGCATCAAGCGCGACTCCGACCACGAGGTCGTCGCCTTCGACTTCGATGCCAAGGCGGTGGCCAACGCCACCAAGAAGGGTGCGGTCGGCGCCAAGTCGCTGGCCGATCTCGTCAAGAAGCTCGACGCGCCGCGCACGGTCTGGATCATGGTCCCCGCCGGCGATCCGACCCAGGAGACCGTCGACAAGCTCGCCAAGTTGTTGGACAAGGGCGACACGATCGTCGATGGCGGCAACTCCAAGTGGACCGACGACATGGCGCGCGCCAAGGTCCTCAAGAAGCAGGGCATCAACTACGTCGACGTCGGAACCTCCGGCGGCGTCTGGGGCCTGGAGGTCGGCTATTGCATGATGGTCGGCGGCCCCAACGTGGCCATCAAGCGGCTCGCGCCCTTCCTCGACGTGCTGGCACCGCCGCCCGACGAGGAGCACGGTCCCGGCTGGGGCCACATGGGTCCGACCGGATCAGGGCACTACGTCAAGATGGTGCACAACGGCATCGAGTATGGGATGATGCAGGCCTACGCCGAGGGCTTCGGCCTCTTCGAGGCGTCGGAGTTCGAGCTCGATAACGCGAAGATCGCCCACCTCTGGATGCGCGGCTCGGTCGTGCGCTCCTGGCTCTGCGAGCTCGCCGCCAACGCCTTTGAGCAGGAAGGCAATGACCTTGCCGCGCTGGAGCCCGTTGTCGCCGAGTCCGGCGAGGGGCGCTGGACGGTCGAGGACGCGGTCGAGAAGCGCATTCCGCTGCCGGTCATCACCGCGGCGCTCTTCACGCGCTACGAGACGCAGAGCCGCGGCGACTTCGCGGCCAAGGTCAACGCCGCGCTGCGGGCGCAGTTCGGCGGCCACGCGGTGCAGCGCCGAGCTGACGGCTAAGGAACTCGATGGCAACCGACGTCAAGCTGGGCCAGACCCCCGACAACCCGCTCGTCGCAGGACTCGAGCGGCTGCCGGTCCACCCCACCACGCTGGTGATCTTCGGCGCGACGGGCGACCTGGCCCGGCGCAAGCTGCTGCCGGCGATCTACAACCTCGCCCACGAGGGAGCGCTGCCGGAGCGCTTCAACCTCATCGGCAGCTCGCGCAGCGAGATGGCCCACGAGGAGTTCAGCGAGCACGCCGCCGAGGCGATCCGCCAGTTCAGCCGTCGCGAGCCCGACGAGACGGTGCTCAAGGAGCTGCTTTCCAACGTCCGATACGTCAGCGGCACGTTTGACGAGGACTCGGTCTATGCGGCGCTTAGCGAGCATCTCGATGCCTATGACAAGGAGGCTGGCCAGCCGCTGAACCGAGCCTTCTACCTCTCGACCGCCCCGGAGTTCTTCCCGGTCATCATCGAGCAGCTGGGCAAGCACAAGCTCAACCGTCACGAGGGCTCCGAGGTCCGGGCGGTCATCGAGAAGCCGTTCGGGACGACGCTCGCCGAGGCGCGCGAGCTCAACCACCGCGTGCTGTCGGTCTTCAAGGAGCGCCAGGTCTTTCGCATCGACCACTACCTCGGCAAGGAGACCGTCCAGAACCTGATGGCGTTCCGGTTTGCCAACGGGTTGTTCGAGCCGGTCTGGAACCGCAACTACATTGACCGCGTCGAGATCACGGCCGCCGAGGACCTGACGATCGGCACACGCGCCGGCTACTACGACAGCGCGGGAGCCCTGCGCGATCTCGTCCAGAACCACATGCTCCAGCTGCTGTGCAACGTGGCGATGGAGCCGCCGGTGCACTTCGAGGCCGACGAGATCCGCGACGAGAAGGTCAAGGTCCTGCGCTCGGTGATCAAGCCGACGCCGGAGACCGTCGACGAGATCGCGGTGCGCGCGCAGTACACCAAGGGGACGGTCGGCGGTGAGGACGTCAAGGGCTATCTCGAGGAGGACGGCGTCCCGTCGGACTCCAATACCGAGACCTACGCGGCGATCCGCCTGGAGATCGACAACTGGCGCTGGGCCGGTGTCCCGTTCTACCTGCGCACCGGCAAGTCGCTGGCACGCAAGGTGACCGAAATCGCCATCACCTTGAAGCCCGTGCCCCACCTGGCCTTCGCGCAAGACGGCTCAGTAGGCGTGCATCCCAACCAGCTGATCCTCACGATGCAGCCCAACGAGGGCGTGTCGCTATCGCTTGGCGCAAAGATCCCTGGCAGCCGGATGCGGATCCGACCGGTCAACATGGAGTTCTTGTACGGCACGTCCTTCATGTCGCAGTCGCCAGAGGCCTACGAGCGGCTGATCCTCGACGCGATGCGCGGCGACGCGACGCTGTTCACGCGCAACGACGAGGTCGAGGCCCAGTGGGAGATCTGCGACCCGATCGTCACCAAATGGGAGGCGACGCCGGGGCCGCTACCGACCTATGAGGCCGGCACGCAGGGGCCGCCCGAGGCCGACAAGCTGCTCGAGCACGGCGCGCACTGGCGCGCGATCTAGGCGCACGCTGATGGCCACCGTCGACACGGTCTGGCGCGCGACCGACACCAAGCCCGGCGACATCGACGCCGCGCTGCGCGCGTCGCTCTCTGAGATCCACCGCGAGAACGCCGGCTACGTGCCGGCGCGCGTGCTCAACCTCGTCTGCGTCGTCGACAAGGAGTACAGCGGCGAGATCGCCAACCGGCTGCGCCGCGTCGGGCGCTACCACCCGTCGCGCACGATCGTCTGCTCGGTCGATCCCAAGCGCACGACGCTCGATGCGGTCGCGACGATCGCGGCACCGTCTGAGGTCAGCCAGGGACAGATCGGGCTGCTGCGCGAGACCATTGTGGTCGAGTGCGGCGCGCGGCACCTCCCGCATCTGGACCGCATCGTCGACCCGCTCGTGGTCACCGACCTGCTGACCTGCGTCTGGGCCCCGCACGGCCACGACGAGGCCGTCGACTCGCTGCTGGACCTGGCGCAGATCGTGCTGCTCGACAGCGTCGACTCCCCCGACCCCGCCGACGCCATCCACCGCAGCCGGCAGATCTCGGAGAAGGTGTACGTGGTCGATCTTGCGTGGCTGCGCTCGACGCCGTGGCGCGAACGGATCGCCGCGACCTTCGACCCCGATCCGCTGCGCCCCGAGCTGCGCACGATCTCCTCGGTGACGATCCGCCACCACCCCGACTCGGCGGCTGCCGCGCTGCTGCTGATCGGCTGGCTGGCGTCACGGCTGGACTGGCAGACCTCGCCGCTGATGGCCCACCGCTCGTTGGTCCTCGAAGGCTCGGCTCATGCTCGCCGCCAGGACATCAAGATCCGGCTGGAGCCCGACCCGACGCTGCAGGTCCGCGGCCTCGCGGGCCTAACGCTGGAGACCGCGTCGGGTCGCTCCTACTCCCTGGATCGCGGCCCCGGCGGCCTGCACGCGCGCTACCACCACAAGCGCGGCACCGAGCGCGAGTGGACGATCCTCGGCGCCTCCCGCGGCGAGTCCGGCATCCTCGGCGAAGGCATCCGCCAAGCCCTCCTGCGCGACCCGACCTACACGCCAGCGCTCAAGGCGGCGGCGACGCTGCTGCCTTAGCCGGCGGCCCGCCGCGCACGCTCGAGATCAGCAATGTCCAGCCGGTCCTGCGGCCGGTCAGCGGCCGCCTTCATCGCCACGAGGTCATCGATGCCCGCAAACGCGAGCTGGCCGACGCCCGGCAGCTCGTCGGTCACGGCCCTGCCGCGAAGGTCGGCATAGCTCCGCACGCCCGCGACGTCCTGCATCACGTCTAACCGCCCGAAGCGCGTTCGCAGCACCCAGTTTCCGCCGAGAGCTAACCCTGTCTCATCGAGGGCGACGCCGATTTCAGCCGGATCAAAGTCCTCGGCCAGCAGCGGCTCGGCATCCAGCGTCCGCAGCGCCCCCACCAAGCGCGACAAGTTGGCAGGCTCCGGGTCGGGGACGCGGGCGACGGGAAGCCCGGCCTCTGCGCCGCTCATCGCGCCCGGCTCGCAACATGCGTAAGCGTCTCGCTGAGCGCAAACGCCTCCTGCACTCGCTCGATCCGTGTCAGCGCCAAGGCCTCACGGAGCTCTGCGTCACTCTGGTTGCCGCCCGCAGCAGTCACCGCACCGAGCTCGAGCTGCTCCCCCATCACGGCCAGCAATCGATCGAGCGTCCCAACCGATGGCGAGATCTCGCCGCGCTCGATCCGACCGATCTGTCGCGGCGTCGTCGCCGCACGGCGCGCCAGCGCGACTTGCGACAGCCCGTGGCGCTCGCGTGTCGTTCGCAACAGCTCTGCGGCATTCACGGCTAAGAGCATAGGTCATATCTGACCTAAGCTCAACCGATCAGTCCTCCAGCACCACGACCGGCAGCCGCCGGTCGGTGAAGCCTCGGTAGTGCTCGGCCGGCGGATACATGTCGACTATGGCCGCGAAGAGGCGCTCGTACTCCTCGCCCTCGGCCTCGCGCCAGCGCATGCGCCGGCGGCGGCCGCCAATCAGGATCTCCACGGTCTCGGCGGCGCGCAGGTTTAGCCACCACGCGGGGATGCGGTCGTTGCCGGCGTTGGCGGCCAGCAAGACGATGTGGTCACCATCCGAGACGTACAACAACGGCGTCTGACGCACCTTGCCCGACTTGCGCCCGACTGTCACCAGGACGAGCACCGGCGCCCCGAGCCACTTGGCGCCGATCCGGCCGCGGGTGCGCCGCAGCGTCGTGGCGTGCACGCGGCCCCACAGCCGGCCAACAGGGCCCGTCCGTGCGGCGTAGTGGGAAAGGACGGCGATCGAGCGCTGCATCGGAGGCCACCGTACCGGCAACCCTCGACCCAGCATTCGTTCGAAGACGACGGACTCGTCGAGTAGCTTGCGCGGAGATCTCCATGCCCGTCCAGCTCGTCCGCCAGCCCGATGCCGAGAGCCTTGCGCGCCACGCCGCGCGCGACCTCGCCATGTCGATCCAGGACGCGCGCCAGGCGCGTGGCGTCGCCCACGTCTGCCTGGCCGGCGGCTCGACGCCGCTGCGCTGCTACGAGCTGCTTGACGGCCAGCTCGACGACTGGAGCGCCGTGCACCTCTGGTACGGCGACGAGCGCTGCGTGCCGTTCGACGACCCGGACTCCAACCACGGCCAGGTCAAGGAGCGGCTGCGAGCCCGCGGCGCTGTCTGGCATCCGATGCCCGCGACGCTCGGCCCGGCCGAAGGCGCGATCGAGTACGGCCGCGCACTCGGCGCCACGGTCCTGGACATCACCCATCTCGGCATGGGCCCCGACGGCCACACCGCCTCGCTGTTTCCCAACCACCCGCTGCTCGGCGCCCACGGCGTCGCGGCCGGGATCACCGACTCGCCCAAGCCGCCGCCGCAGCGCATCACGCTGACGCTGCCCAAGCTCAACGAGTCGCGCCGGATCGTCTTGATCGTCACGGGCGAGGGCAAGTCGGAGGCGCTGGCGCGCGTCATGGCCGCGCCCGACCGCACCTACCCGGCGTCGCTGCTGGACCGCACCAAGTTGTTGGTCATGGCTGACAACGCGGCACTCCCGGCCTAAGCGCATGCCGGCCCGCGAGGTCTGGCTGATCCGCCACGCCGAGACCGAATGGTCGAAGGCCGGGCGGCACACCGGCCTGACCGACATCCCGCTGACCGACGAAGGGCGCACGCACGCGGCGACCCTCCCCGAGCGGCTCGCCGGCAGGACGTTCGCCGCCGTCTTCGTCAGCCCGTTGCAGCGCGCGCGGGAGACCGCCACGCTGGCCGGCCTCGGCGACCAGGCGCAGGTGCGCGACGACCTCGTCGAGTACGACTACGGCGACTACGAGGGCATCACCACCGATGAGATCCGCGCGAAGCGCCCGGGCTGGTATCTGTGGCGCGACGGGGTGCCGGGCGGCGAGCAGCCCGACGACGTCGGTGCCCGGGCCGACCGCGTCATCGCCGAGGCCCTCGCGGTAGACGGTGACGTCGCGCTGGTAGCCCACGGCCACGTCCTGCGCGTCATCGGCGCGCGCTGGATCGAGCAGCCTGCTGGCTTCGCCGGGCGCCTCGCGCTGAGAACCGGTGCGTTGTGTTGCCTCGGGTTCGAACGCGAGGTCCGCGTGATCCGCAGCTGGAACCGCTGAGCGCCGCCCTGTAAACGGCGTCTGGACGTCCGTATGAGGG
The DNA here is from genome assembly GCA_963794585.1 of uncultured Conexibacteraceae bacterium. Taxonomy (GTDB): domain Bacteria; phylum Actinomycetota; class Thermoleophilia; order Solirubrobacterales; family Solirubrobacteraceae; genus Baekduia. The sequence continues at coordinate 20,967 of CAWCEO010000012.1, read as the reverse complement.
TCAATGTCCGTCCCTGGACACTGTCCCGCGCTCATGCCCCCCGTCCACGCCAAGAAGCGCAAGCCGGTCAAGAAGAAGCACAAGACCGCCGTCAAGCGCACCTGCAAAACCGTCACCAAGAAGGTGCACGGCAAGAAGAAGCGGGTCAAGGTCTGCAAGCCGGTCAAGAAGAAGAAGGTGGTGCGCAAGCCCGCGTCCACCCCGATCGGCTACAAGCCCACCGCGCCGGCCTTCCCACCGTCGACGCCGATCAGCCCGGGCGCCGGCCCCTCACCGAACCCGCCGGCCAACCCGCCGGGCACGTGGACCCCGCCGCCGCCGGTCCCCATGACGGCCCGCCAGGCCGAGCGCCTGCTGTGGCGCGCTGGCTTCGGCCCCAAGCCCGGTGACGTTGAGCGCATCGCTGCCATGGGCCTCGACGCCGCGATCGCCGAGCTGGTCCATCCGGTCGGCGAGGCGACGCTCGCCGGTCCCGCGCCCCAAGACGGCGACGGCGGCGCATTGCAGCCCTACGACCTCTACGGCCACGACCACCTCTGGTGGCTGGACCGCATGGTCCGCAGCAGCCAGCCGCTGGTCGAGCGCATGGCACTGGTCTGGCACGACTGGTTTGCGTGCAACCGCGATGCGGTCCAGGCCGATCTGATGTTGGGCCAGAACGCGCTCTTTCGCCGCTCGGCGCTCGGCTCGTTCGCCAACCTGCTGCGCGATGTCACGGCCGACCCGGCGATGCTCACCTTCCTCAATGGCATCGACAACCGCAAGGGCTCGCCGAACGAGAACTACGCCCGCGAGGTCATGGAGCTGTTCACGCTCGGCGCTGACCGCGGGGCCTACACCGAGACCGACATCCGCCAGGCCGCCAAGGCGCTGACGGGCTGGCGCGCCGACTACGTCGACGACGTCGGCCTGACGAACTTCCGCTTTGACGCCACGCGGCACGACACAACCACCAAGACGATCTTCGGCAAGTCGGGCAACTACTCGTGGCAGGACGTCTGCAACCTCTGCCTCGAGAACCCGCTGCACCCATCGTTCTTCGTGACCAAGTTGTGGTCCTACTTCGTGCCAGTTGCGCCCGACGGCCCGACCCAGGCCACGCTGCAGGCGGCCTACGTCAACTCCGGCTACCAGGTCACCCCAGTTCTGGAGCTGATCTTCCGTCACCCCGTCTTCCTCGACGGGCCGGCGATGGTCAAGCCGCCGGTGGTCGCCAACGCCGGACTGCTGCGCGCGCTCGGGCGTCCCGTCGACACCGACGAGTGGGCCTGGCTCAGCGGTGAGACCGGCCAGACGCTCTTTCAGCCGCCGAACGTCAGCGGCTGGGACGACACACGCTGGATGGACACCTCCACCTGGCGTGGGCGCTGGCATGTGACCGGCGTCGCGCTGGCCCCAACCCAGGTCAAGACCTCGGCGCCCAGCACCTACTCCGATACCGAGGACGGCGCGACTGCCGTCGCCGCGGCGCTGGCTGCCGTCGGCAACCCGGCGCTCAGCGCCGAGACCGCGGCCAATCTGAACGCCTTCGCCGACAGCGTCCTGCCGTTGGCGATGAACGCCACCCAGAAGCGCACCTACCGGGCGATGCGCCAGAACGCGTTGCGCCTGCTGATCCTGACCTCGGGCGACGCCCAGACCTGCTGAGACGAACCTCATGGCCCCCCGTAACTGCTGCAACGAGTTCACCCGCGCGCGCTTCCTGCAGCGCTCCGCCGCCAGCGCCGGCGCCGGCCTACCGGCGATCGAGGCCGGCATGCCCGCGCCCGCCGGCACCGGGCTGAGCCGGCGCACGTTCCTCTCGCGCACGCTCGGCGGCGCGCTGGCGGTCTACGGCGGCTCGAAGCTCGGCATCGACGCCTTCGAAGAGGGCATCGCCAACGCGGCGGGCGACCCGAACCGCGTGCTCGTCTCGGTCTTCCTCGGCGGCGGGATGGACGGGCTGAGCGTCCTGGCCCCGACCGGCGACGCGCAGTACGCCTCGTTGCGCCCGACGCTGAAGACTGATCCCGACGGGACGCGCGCCTTCTCCGAGGATCCCAACTTGCAGTGGACGGTCGCGGCCGAGTCGCTGCGCACGCTGCACGCCGAGGGCAAGGTCACCGTGATGCCGGCGATCGGCTACGACCACCCCAACCAGTCGCACTTCACCAGCCGCCACTTCTGGGAGGTCGGCGAGCTCAGCGTCAACGGCAGCTTCGGCTGGCTCGGCCGCTTCCTCGATCAGCACGGCGTCGCCGACAACCCGCTGCAAGGCTTGTCGCTGAACTCCTACTTGTCGCCCGGCCTGGCCGCGGCGCAGGTCCCGGTCGCCTCGGTTTCGCGGCCCGACCAGTTCGGGCTCTATGTCCCCGGCGTCAACAACCCGGTGCTCGGGCCGATGTACAGCGCCATCGGCGGCCTCGGCGCTCTGCCGACGAGCGATCAGGCGCTGGGCCAGGCGCGGCTGGTGGCCACCGAGGTCGACTCGATCCGCACGACGCTGCTGCCCTACCAGGGCAATGCTGTCCCGCACGTGACCAACTACGGGACCAGCGGCTTCGGGCGCAATCTGGAGGTCTTGGCCTCGATGCTCGCGGCCAACGTGCCGGTCCGGGCAGTCGCCATCGACGCCCCGGGCTCCTGGGATTCGCACTCCGACCAGGCCAACTCGATCGGTCCCGACATCCAGAACGTGTTCGACACGCTGCTGGCCTTCCAGCGCGACATCGAGACGCGGGGCATCGCTGACCGCGTCCTGGTCCACGTCTGGACCGAGTTCGGCCGTCGTCCGCAGGAGAACGCCGGCGGCACCGACCACGGGGCGGCCGGCGCCTCGTTCCTCATCGGGACCAAGGTCGCCGGCCAGATGGTCGGCGAGTTCCCGGGCCTGACCTCACTGGACCCCGACAGCAACCTGAAGGTCACCAGCGACTTCCGCGGCGTCTACTGCTCGCTGCTGGAGGATTGGTACGGCGTCGACGCCGGCCCGGTCATCCCGGGCGCGGCGAGCTTCGCGCGGCCGACGCTGATCGCGGCCTAGCGGCGACGCGCGGGGTTGGCTACCGCTCGCAGGCGATGCCGTCGCCGTCGGCATCGAGGCGGTAGTGGTCGTTGCCGACCGAGCGGAGCGGGCCTGAGACGTAGTAGGGACCGTTCCCGCGACCGCCCGCGCAGTCGTAGTCGCTGACGTTGGGCTTCAAGCAGCGGCCCTTGTAGTTGGGATCGCACTTCTGCTTGGCCGCGACGGTGCCTTGAGCGACGGGCGCCGACAGGCCGGCGACGGCGCAGATGGACAGAGCGATGAGGGTTTGGCGAGAGGTCATTCGCGCGGACACTAAAGCGTCGCTCACCAACTCGCCCCGTCAATGGACCAGCGTTCGATCTTTGCGGGCCAAGTGGCATGAAATCGTCCCGTTTGCGAGGGTTTTTGCTCGCCTGCGACCATGTGATCGTGAGTCGCCGCGATCTCCTCCACGTCCTCACCGCCCTCTCGGAGCTCGCCGGCGGCGAGCCGCGCGTGCCGGTCACGGTCGCCGCCATCGACGAGGCCATCGGCCGTGGCCGCGCCGACATGCGCACCCCACTCAACCTCGCCTCCCTCGCCACTGACGGCCTCGCCGAGCCGGGCGCCGACGGCACCTGGTCGCTGACCGAGGCCGGCGCCGAGCGCCACCGCGAGGACGAGGACTACGCGGGCCGCTGAGCCACATGTCCTGATCGTTTGCGAGGCTTCGCCGGCATGGTCGACGGCGATTCCGAGCGTCTCCTCGCGGAGATCAGAGCGGCCAGAGCCGCGCTGCCGAGCGCACACCGTGCGCTGCTCGACCAGCTCCGCGTTCAGGAAACGGCGATCGAGGATTGGCCCGAGGGTGTCATCGACCTGTACGCCACGCTGCGTGAGCCCGCGCCGACGAGAGCCGAGCTCGACGGCGCGGCTGCGGCCTGGCTGAACGGTCTCGGGACGGTGGCATTCAACATCCGTGGCTTGCAGCTTGCCGTAGAGGGACTAGATCGACCGACCCGTCATATTCTGCTCAGCGGCGTTGCCTGGCACGAGTACGGACACGCCCTGAGCGTCACGCGGGCGACACGCGAGCATCGCGAGCGCGGACCGGAGCTCCTCGACCTGCTCCCCGACGGTATCCGTCAAGCAATCGACTACCCGGCCCGCTACCGAGCAGCCCAGGTGTTCGACGAGATCATTGCGACCGTGTATGCGCTACTCGTAGGACTCGTCCCCACCGAGGGATACATTCGACCTGCCTATCTTCATCCTGCCGTTTTTGCAGCCTTCGAGGAGGTGATCCCGTGGCCCACGATCCGATGAACCAACACGATGTCACCGTCTTTCCCATGAACAAGCTCGTCCCATTCCTCCGGGCGATGGCCGACCCGACCGGCAATGGCGAACTCTCCGCTGAGGAGCAGGCAATGATTGACCGCGTCGAATCGAACCTCGCACGCGAGGACGAGGACGACCAACGCTGAGGTGGCCTCGGCGACGATCGAGGTCCGCACCACCCAACGACATCGAGGGACGACTCGATCTCGCTGTACGAGATTCTGTCGTCCCTCGACGCTGCGCAGTGGCGACTCAGATCACGCCGGGATGAGCTCGCGGTCGCGGTCCTCGGCGGACTCGAACTCGTCGTCGAGCTCCGGGGCGCCCACCGTGACGGCATCCTCGTGGCCGATCGACGGCAGCCACTCGAGCCAGCGCGGCAGGTACCAGTTCCAGTCGCCCAGGAGCTTCATGGTGGCGGGCAACAGCACGGCGCGCACGAGCGTCGCGTCGACCAGGATGGCGGTCGCCAGCCCGATGCCCATCATCTTGAAGTCCAGGTAGCTCAGGGTCGCGAAGATCCCGAAGACCGCGACCATCACGATCGCCGCGCTGGTGACCGTGCCGGCCGTGGTCTTGATGCCGTAGGCCACCGCGTCCTCGGTCTTCATGCCGCGATCGAACGCCTCGCGGATCCGGCTGAGGATGAACACGTGGTAGTCCATCGACAACCCGAACAGGATCACGAACAGGAACATCGGCAGCCAGCTGGTGACCGACCCGGTCGACTCGAAGCCGAGCAGCTTCTCGCCGTGGCCGTCCTGGAAGACCCACGTCAGCACGCCGTAGGCGGCGCCGACCGACAGCAAGTTCAACACGATGGCCTTGACCGGGATCACAATCGAGCGGAACGTCATCATCAACAACAGGAACGCGAGGCTCAGCACGAAGCCGAAGACGATCGGCCAGCGAGACTTCATGAGGTCGTTGAAGTCCTTGGACCCGGCCGTCATGCCCGTCACGTAGGCCTTGACGCCGGCGTTGTCGGCAAACTTCGGCACCACGTTGCCGCGCAACGTCGCCAGCGCATCATTGGACGCCTTGTCGGTACCCGTGCCGAGGATCGGCAGGCTGATCTGCATGACCGTCTTGTCGGCCGAGACCGACACGTCGACGGGCTCCTTGACCTGACCGGTCGCGACCGCGTCGCGCTCCAGCTGCTTGACGGCGGCGGTGATCTTCGGCGACGTGACGTCCTTGGCCTTGATGACGACCTCGGCGGGGATCTCGCCACCGGGGAACGCGTCCTGCATCTTGTCGTAGACCTTCATGATCGGCAGCGAGCGCGGGATCGCTTCGGTGCCGCTGTCGGCCGTGTGCATGTGCAGCACCGGCGAGGCCATCACCAGCAGCAGGGCGCTGGCGGCGACGACGGAGACGACGGGATGGCGCAGGACGCGGTCGAGCACGAAGTTCCATGCCCGCCCGCCGCTGTCAATGTCGCGCGTCCGGGCGGCGGCCATGCGCTTGCCCAGGAACGGGATGCGGCCCCGCTCCAGCCACTTGCCCGAGCCTGACAGCAGCGCCGGGATCACCGTGACCGAGCCGATCATCGCGACGAAGACCACCAACATGGCGCCGATGCCCAGCGCGGTGAAGGTCGAGTCGCCAGCGAGCAGCATGCCCGCCATCGCGACGATGACCGTCACGCCGGAGATCAGGACAGCGCGGCCCGACGTCGCGGCGGCGATCGCCACAGCGTCCTTCGGTGCATGTCCGCGAGCCTTCTCCTCGCGCTCACGGCGCAGGTAGAAGAGCGAGTAGTCGACGCCAACCGCCAACCCCACCAACAACACGATCTCGTTGATGAACTCATCCAGCGAGACGATGTGGCTGATCGGGCCAAGGAGGCCGATCGTCCCGACGACGGCGGTGACGCCGAGCAGCAGCGGCACGCCCGCGGCGACCAGCGCGCCGAAGGTCAGCACGAGGATGATCAGCGTGACCGGGATCGACAGCATGCCGGCTTGGGCGAAGTCGTCGCCGAAGGCCTTGCTGAGCGCCTTGTCGGCGCTGGCGTCCCCGAACTGACCGACGAACAGCGACGGATGCTTGTCGCCGGCCGCCTTGACCGCGCTCTCGACGGCGTCAACGCGCTTCTCAGCGACGTCGCTATTGCCCGCGATCTCGAACGTCACGAGCACCGAGCGATCATCAGCAGAAATCTGGCCCGTGTTGCCAGCGCCGTAGGGCGACTTAACGTTGACCACGCCCGGCAGGGCCGAGACGCCCTTGACGACGTCGTTGACCGCGGCCCGGAACTCGCGATCGTGAGCGGTGGTGCCGCTCTTCTCCGAGGACTGGACCAAGACCGTCTCGCCAGCACGATCGGGATAAGCGCCATCGACGATGCGATCGGCGGTGGCGGAATCACCGTGGCCGCTGCCGTCGTCGGAGGGGTGAACTGTGCCGACGGCGCTGCCGGCGAAGAGCGCGATCGCAACGAAGGCGAGCCAGCCGGCGATCGCCATGCCGCGGTGGCGGGTGCTCCAGCGGCCGATGCGCGCGGCCAGCGAGGGGGAGTGGGCCGCGGTGGTGGAGGAGGAGGAGGTCATGGCGCAGAGCATCGCCGGGGGCAAGCCGGCGCGCCATGCGGGCGCCTGGCGTCGTCAACGGGGGGAAACCCCACCCCTAAGGGTTCGGCAGGGTTGACCGTCCGGGCAGGTCATCGTGCAGGAAATCCGCGCACGCGCCGATACTCTGGGCAGCTCCAGACACACCCTGCGGTCCTGTCCCCCCGCGGCCGATCACCTAGAGAACCCACTCATGGATCCGCACATCGACCTCGCCACCGCCCCCGTCACCCCGGGAACCGACGACTCCCCGCCGCGCGCGGGCGCGATGGACCCCGGGTTCGTCGAGGTCCGGGACACGACCCCGTTCGTCGAGCGCACCCCGGTCCGCTCCGCGTTCCCGCCGATCGCCGACTACGGCTACCTCAGCGACTGCCACACCGGCGCGCTCGTAGCCCCCGACGGCACGATCGAGTGGCTCTGCCCGCCGCGCTTTGACTCCCCCAGCGTCTTCGGGGCGATCCTCGACCGGTCCGCCGGCGGCTTCCGCCTCGGCCCGTCGGCGATGGGCGTCCCCGCCGGCCGGCGCTACGAGCCCGGCACGATGATCCTGGAGACGACCTGGATGACGCCGACGGGCTGGGTCGTCGTGCGCGACGCGCTCGTCATCGGCCCGTGGCGCGAGCGCACGCAGGGCTCGACGACCGCGCACACGCGCCCGCCGGCCGACTACGAGGCTCATCACGTCCTGGTCCGCACGATCACCTGCATCCACGGCAACGCCCAGATCGAGCTGCTCTGCGAGCCGATGTTCGACTACGGCCGCGTCCCCGCGACTTGGTCGACTGTCCCGAACGACCCGTACGCCTTCGACGCTACCGACGGCGGTCCCACGCTGCGGCTGATGTCGGACCTCAACCTCGGCATCGAGGGCGGCCTGGCCCGCGCGCGCCACCGCATCGAGAAGGGCGAGACGCGCTTCTGCGCGCTCTCGTGGTCACGCCTGCTCGACGGTCCGCGTACCGCCGAGGAGGCGACCGCCGCGCTGACGGCGACCAGCGAGTACTGGCGCGGCTGGCTGGCCGACGCCGACTTCCCCGACCACCGCTGGCGCAACCACCTAGAGCGCAGCGCGCTGACGCTCAAGGGCCTGACCTACGCGCCGACCGGCGCCCTGGTCGCCGCGCCGACGACCTCCCTACCCGAGACGCCGGGCGGCGAGCGCAACTGGGACTACCGCTTCACCTGGATGCGCGACGCCACCTTCACGCTCAGCGGCCTGCACTCCCTCGGGCTGAACTGGGAGGCCGACGACTTCATCCAGTTCGTCGCCGATCTCGGCCGCAACGAGGACGGCGCGCTGCAGATCATGTACGGGATCGGCGGCGAGCGGGAGCTGGAGGAGCAGACGCTCGACCACCTCACCGGCTATGAGGGCGCTCAGCCGGTCCGGATCGGCAACGACGCCTACCGCCAGCGCCAGAACGACGTCTTCGGCGCCGTGCTCGATTCCTTCTGGCTGCACGCCAAGGAGTACGGGCACAACTCGGCGCGCCTGTGGCCAGTCATTCACGACCAGGTCGAGCAGGCGATCGCCTCCTGGCGGCTGCCCGACCAGGGCATCTGGGAGTCGCGCGGCGAGCCCCAGCACTACGTCTCGAGCAAGTTGATGTGCTGGGTCGCACTCGACCGCGGCGCCCGGCTCGCCGCCCGTCGCGGCAAGAACGAGATCGCCGATCGCTGGCGTCTGGTCGCCAACGAGATCCATGCCGAGATCATGGAGCGCGGCATCGACGAGAACGGCCGCTTCACGCAGTACTACGGCTCCAAGAACCTCGACGCGTCGCTGCTGCTGATCCCGCTCGTGCGCTTCCTGCCCCACGACGACGCGCGTGTGCGCAACACCGTCATGGGGATCGCCGACGAGCTGTCTGAGAACGGCCTGGTCCTGCGCTACCGCACCGACGAAACCGACGACGGCCTCAGCGGCGAAGAGGGCACCTTCCTGATCTGCTCGTTCTGGCTGGTCAGCGCGCTGATCGAGATCGGCGAGCGCAAGCAGGGTCACCAGCTCTGCGAGCGCCTGCTCTCGCTGGCCTCCTCGCTCGATCTCTACGCCGAGGAGCTCGAAGCCTCCACCGGCCGCCACCTCGGCAACTTCCCCCAGGCGTTCACGCACCTGGCGCTGATCAACGCGGTGATGCACGTCATCCGCGACGAGCAGCAGAACCCTGTCGGCTGACGTTGTAACGTCTGCCCAGTCGGGCATGACGGACCTCAGCCAATGACGGTCACCCACACCGCCAACGTGGTGCAAGACCTCGCCGCCGTGCGCCAGCGCACGCTGGATCTGGTCTCCCACCTCACCACCGAGGACCTCGAGCGGCAGATCGCGCCGATCATGAGCCCGCTTGCCTGGGACCTCGGCCACATCGCCGCCTACGAGGACCTCTGGCTCGCCCATCGCCATGCGGGCATGGAGCTGTTGCGTCCCGACCTGGCGGCGCTCTACGACGCCTTCGAGACGCCGCGCGCTGTGCGCGGCGACCTGGAGATCCTCGGCTACGACGACGCGCTGGCCTACCTCGCCGAGGTTCGAGCGCGCACCCTTGCCGCGCTGGAGATCGCCGGGCCCGACCCCGTCATCCACGAGATGGTCCTCCAGCACGAGCTCCAGCACACCGAGACGATGCGCCAGGCGATGGCCATCGCCGGCCTGCTGCCGCCCGGTGAGCCGGCGCTGGCCCCGCTGAGCACGCCTGAGGGCTGGTTGCACGTCGCGGCCGGCACCCACGCACTCGGCGCACCCGAGGGCCTATTCGCCTACGACAACGAGCGGCCGCGCCATGCGGTGCACGTCGACGGCTTCGCGATCGCGCGGCGGCCGGTCACCAATGCCACCTGGCTGCGCTTCGCCGAGGGCGGCGGCTACGTGCGCCGCGAGTGGTGGTCAGACGAGGGCTGGGCGTGGAAGGAGGAGTACGACATCACCCACCACGCGTCCGTGGCGGCCGGAGATGCTCACACTCCGGCCTGCCACCTCTCGTTCTTCGAGGCGCAGGCCTTGGCACGGTGGTGCGGAGCACGGCTCCCCACCGAGGCCGAGTGGGAGAAGGCCGTAGACCGCCTCGACGGCGTCGGACACGTGTGGGAGTGGACCGCCTCGACCTTCGGCGGCTATCCCGGCTTCGAAGCCCTTCCGTACCGCGAGTACTCTGAAGTCTTCTTCGGTGACCGGTACTACGTCTTGCGCGGCGGTTCCTGGGCGACGCATCCGCGCGTTGGGACCGCCACGTTCCGCAACTGGGACCTCCCCGAGCGACGGCAGATCTTTGCCGGCGTGCGGCTGGCCCGCGACCTCGGAGAGCCAACCTGATGGACTCGATCACCGCAGCGACCTGCACCGCCGAGCAACGCATCGTCATTGAGTCGTTCCTCGGCGGCGGCGACCACCGCACGCTGGCCGACGACGTCCTGGACGGCCTAACACGCCCGTTCAAAGAGCTGCCGCCCAAGCACTTCTACGATGCGGTCGGCGCCGAGCTGTTTGACCAGATCTGCGACCTGCCCGAGTACTACCCGACACGCTGCGAGCGGGCGATTCTGCAGGAGCGCTCGGCCGAGATCGTGCAGCGCACGGGTGCCGCCGAGCTGGTCGAGCTCGGCTCCGGCACCGCCGCCAAGACGCGCCTGCTGCTGGCCGCGATGCACGAGGCCGGCACGCTGGACCGCTACGTGCCGATCGACGTCACCGAGTCGATGGTGCGCGCCAGCGCGCAGCGGCTGGTGGAGGAGTTCGACGGCCTGCGCGTGCATGGGATCGTCGGCGACTTCGAGCGCCACCTGGGCCACGTGCCCGAGCCGACCGACGGCCGTCCACGGATCGTGGCCTTCCTCGGCGGGACGATCGGCAACTTCACGCCCGGCAGCCGCCGCCGCTACCTGCGCACGCTCTCCCAGCTGCTCGGGCCCGATGACTTCCTGCTCTTCGGCACCGACCTCGTCAAGGATCCCGCGGTTATCGAGGCGGCCTACGACGACTCGGCCGGCGTCACCGCCGCGTTCAACCGCAACGTCCTGACCGTGCTCAACCGCGAGCTGGACGCGAACTTCGAGCCCGACGCCTACGACCACGTCGCGTTCTTTGACCGCGACCGCGAGTGGATCGAGATGCGCCTGCGCGCGCGCCGCCCGCAACGCGTCCTCGTCGGCCAGCTCGGCCTGCGGCTGACCTTCGCCGCCGGCGAGGAGCTGCGCACCGAGATCAGCGCGAAGTTCACGCCTGAGCGCATCCGCGGCGACCTCGCCGCTGCCGGGATGGAGCTCGTAGAGAGCCTCACCGATCAAGACGGTCTGTTCGCGCTGAACCTCGCGCGCGTCCAGGCCTGAACCTAGCCAGAAGGGGCGGAACCTCCCCTTCCCACCGCGAAGCTCCACTTCTAGACTGATCGCTGTCGGCCAGGCGGCGCCCAGGCACGGATGACCTGCAGATCAGCGCCGCGGCCGGAAGAGAGCGAACAGAACCTGGATGCAGCGGCTCCTGCAGAGCGTGGAGAGGCTCGCGCGTCTCGCCCAGCGCGACGCGGGTCTCCCTGCGGTCCAACGCGCCCTTGGCGAGGAGCTCGTCACGGTCCTCGGGATCGACCAGGCACACGTCATCGTGCTCTCCGGCGGACAGCCGGCCCACGGCATCGTGGTGCTGGCCGACGGAGGATCTGCCGAATACGTCCTGCATCGTGATGAGGCCCCGGGCGCGCTGCACTGGGTCGCTGACGCGGGTCAGGCGGCCACGATCGCCGATACGAGCGTCAATGGCGCGTTGCCGTCACAGCTCGTCAAGGCCTATGGGTTGCGGTCGGCCGCGGTCCTGCCGCTGGCCGCGGGCGACACCGTGCGTGCGGTGGTGCTGCTGGGGTCGCGCGAGCCGCGCACATGGGATCCCGGCGATTTGCACACCGCCAGCGCTTTATCCGATCTGGCAGGGACGGCGATCGCGCTTCGTGACGCCCGGCTGGCCGCCGCGATCGACCCGCTGACCGGCTGCCTGAACCACGGCGCGATGCGCGAGCGCCTCTCCGAAGAGATCGCGCGCGCCCGCCGCCAGAACACGCCGTTGGCCGTCACGATCCTCGACCTCGACGACTTCAAGCGCGTCAACGACACCTACGGCCACCCGACCGGCGACGTCCTGCTGCGCCATGTGGCCGAGGCGCTGCGCGCCGAGTACCGCAGCTTCGACCAGGTCGCGCGCTACGGCGGCGACGAGTTCGTCGTGATCCTCCCCAACGTCCGTGGCCCCCGCGCCGACATCGCCGCCACGCGCGCGCTGCGGGTCCTGCGCGAGATCCACATCACCCGTCCCGACGGCGGCCAAGAAGGCATCACGGTCTCCTGCGGGGTCGCGGAGTGGGTCGAGCCCGAGGGCCCGGCCGAGCTGCTGGAGCGCGCCGACAAGGCGCTGCGCGGGTCCAAGGCGGCGGGCAAAGATGGGCTCGTGCGGGCGCCGACGCCGACGAGCTGACGGAAGAAATAGGGTGCCCGCCCATGGATATCTCTGGGAGTGGTGCACTGGTCGTCGGCGGGGCGTCCGGCCTCGGTGAAGCGACCGCGCGGCGGCTGGCCGAGGCTGGTGCCGTGGTGACGATCGCCGACGTCAATGCCGACAAGGGCCAAGCGGTCGCCGAGGAGCTCGGCGCCACGTTTGCCCAGGTCGACGTGCGTGAAGAGACGCAGGTTCAGGCCGCGGTTGAGCAGGCCGCTGCGGCCGATGGTGGGTTGCGCATTGCCGTGACCTGCGCCGGCACCGGCTGGGCGCAGAAGGTCGCCAACTCGAATGGCCCGCATCCGCTGCAGCCGTTCGAGATCATCATCGCCATCAACTTGATCGGCACGTTCAATGTGCTGCGGTTGGCGGCGGCGGCGATGATCGGCAACGAGCCGAACACCGACGGCGAGCGCGGCGTGCTCATCAACACCGCCTCGGTCGCGGCCTTCGACGGCCAGATCGGCCAAGTCGCCTACTCGGCCTCCAAGGGCGGCGTCGTCGGCATGACGCTGCCGGTCGCCCGTGATCTGGCGCAGTACGGCATCCGCGTCAACACGATCGCGCCGGGGTTGTTCGACACGCAGTTGCTCGCAGCCCTGCCGGAAGAGGCACGCGAGTCGCTCGGCAAGACGATCCCCTTCCCGCCTCGCCTCGGCCGCCCGTCAGAGTACGCGCAGCTGGCCGAGCAGATCGTGGTCAACCCGATGTTGAACGGCGAGACGATCCGGCTGGACGGAGCCATTCGGATGGCGCCGCGGTAGGGAGCAGCTAAGCGATCTTCACCGTCAGCGTCCGGCGCGCCGTCGTCGCCTTGGCGCCAGGGCTGCGCCGGGCGACGACGGTGAGCGTCGCGCGCACGCCGCCGTGCGCCCGACGCAGTGCGCGGGTGCCGGCCTTGGTGAGCGTCAGGCGGACGGTGCGCGTGCCGGCGCGCAGGGTCGCGCTGCCGGTGGCGATCACCGTCTTGCCGATGCGCAGCGTCGCCTTCGCCGACCCCGAGAGGTTGAGCACGACGGTCACGCGCGCACGACCGGAGCGGAAGGTCAGGGTGCGGGCGCCGAGGCGGACACGAAGTGCGGTCGCGCCGGGCGTGCTCGTGCCCGTGCCCTGCTCACCACCACCCGGCGAGGTGGTCGACCCGCCGGCGCCGCCCGAACCGGTGGACGAACCGCCCGGCTTGGGCAACGTCGTCCCGCCGCCGCCCGTGCCGCCGCCACCGGTCCCGCCACCACCGGTGCCACCACCACCGGGGGTGGTTGTCCCCTGGGCAACAGCCACCGCATGGGTCGTCGCGGGCGAGGTCTCGTGGCCGTCATCGACATAGCGCAGCCCGACGTTGTAGGTCGCCGCCGAGGTGTAGGTCTTCGACGGCGCCGCGCCCGTGGTCTCGAACGTGCCGTTGCCATCGAGATCCCACTCGTAGCGCACCACCGTGCCGCCCGGGTCGGTGAACGCGCCCGGCGTAAACGTCACGACCTGCCCGGTCTTCGGGCTGGCCGGCCCCCAGCTGAACTCCGGCGTCGCGAACGCATTGCCGGGGATGTGAACGCTGCCGACCATCGACGCGTGGATCTGGCAATGGAAGGCGAAGGTTCCCGGCCGCGTGAAGGTGTAGGCGTTGGTCGTACCAGCGGACTGTACGGGGAAGTCGTCGTTGGTCCAGACCAACGGATGACTGGCGAACGCACCGCTGAACGTCACGGTGTCCCCCACGGCGGCCTCGACGTTTGGCGGCGAGTAGGTGAAGTTCGGAAACGTGTCAGCCGGGAACGTCACCGGATGGTCGCTCGCGAGTGCCGCAGCCGGCGCGCACACCCACGCGGCCAGCAACACAGCAGCACCTTGGATACCGACACACACATGTTCCCCATACCGCGCAAGACACCGCGCGGCTCGGATCCTTCCCGACGGGTTCAAGGCCATTCGGCACGCCATGGCCTTCGCGTTCTACCGGTGCCGTATGCCGATGTGACGCGGTCAGTCGCGGGTGGCGCGGGGGCGTAGGCGCGGACCACATCAACAACCCATCCCGCCGAACGCCAGCGACTGCTGTCAGATCGAATAGCGGACGACCTAAGGCTGACGTCGTGGGGCGCTGATCTCGGGCAAACCGGGTTTGGAGCAAGCGCTTGGGTGGCGCATCTGCTTGGGCGTTTCCGCTCAAGCGGGTCGGCGTCCGGAGCGTGGTCGGTCGGCACCGAGGGAGTGAGCCGTATCGGTCGTGCTCGACGCTGGATGCTCATCCGCGTTGCTCGGGAGGGTGGGCCTGTTGGCCGCCGTCATGCGTCGGTCAACAGGCCCACCTCGGCCCGATCGCAGCGCATCGAGAGCGGTGGGCCTGTGTACGGCCCGTATACGTCGCCAAACAGGCCCACCCGCGCGCTCGACCGCCCCACCCCACCCAACGCCGGGCACGCCCACCGAAGATCTACAAGATCCTCTTGATCCCCCCGATGGCCAGCGCGTTGCCCCGCGCCAGTACCGGGATCATGAACTTCGGAGCGCCCGGCAACCCTCGCGGGGCCATCGCCATCGTCCACGTCAACCGCGTCCCGCCGCCGGCGCTCGGCTCCAGCAAGAAGTCCTCTGCCAACCCGTCGAACATCCGCCGCGACTGCTCGACGACCCGGAACGTCGCCCGGCGGCCGACATCCCAGCGGTAGAACTCTTCCTCGATCGTCACCGCCTTGAACAGCCGCAGGCGACGGATCGCCCCGACCGTCTGCGGCCGACCCGTCGTCCACACCAGCTGGTCGATGATCGGCGCCCACGACCACATCGCGTCGCTGCCCAAGGCGTCCCACACCTGCTCGACCGGAGCATCCAGCTCCAGCGTGGCGGGGATCACGATCGGCGCGGTCTCAAAGAACGCGTCGTCGATGGGCTTCAACGTGTAGGTCATGGGCGCCGGGTCATCGATCTTCTAGTTCAGCCGCTCGACGATCAGCGCTTCGCCCTGGCCCTGGGCGACGCACATCGTCTCGAGGCCGATCGACTTGTCGAGCGTCTCGAGGTCGTTGAGCAGCGTCGTCATGATGCGCACGCCGGTCATCCCGAAGGGGTGGCCGAGCGCGATCGCGCCGCCGTGCGGGTTGAGGTCGTCGAGATCGATGCCGACCTCTGAGGCAATCGGCAGCACCTGTGCCGCGAACGCCTCGTTGAGCTCGGTGATGTCGATATCGGAGGCCGACATCCCGGCGCGATCCAGCGCCTTCTTGATCGCCCCGATCGGTGCGACGCCCATGTACTCGGGCTCGTTGCCCCACGTGGCGGCCGTGATGATGCGGGCGCGGGGCTTGAGCCCGAGCTCCGCGGCCTTCTCGGCGCTCATGATCAGCGCGGCGGCCGCGCCGTCGTTAAGCGGGCACGAGTTGCCGGCCGTCACCGTGCCGCCCGGCTTGAAGGCCGGCTCCAGCGTGGCGAGCTTCTCGTAGGTCGACGAGGCGCGCGGCCCGTCGTCCTTGGAGACGACCGTGCCGTCGGCGAGCGTGACGGGCACGATCTCGCGGTCGAACACGCCGGCCTCCTGAGCCGCGACCGCACGCTCCTGCGAGCGCTGGGCGTAGCGGTCCTGGTCCTCGCGCGAGACGCCGTACTTGTCGGCGACGTTCTCGGCGGTCAGGCCCATCGCGATGTAGGCGTTGGGCTGGCCGTTGTTGCCCTGGAGGTTCTCGTTCTGATCCTCGGGATGGGCGGCCTCTTGGGCGGCGTTGTAGCGCGAGACGAACTCGACGCCACCGGCGAGGTAGACGTCGCCCTGGCCCGCGACAACCGCGTTGGCGGCGGCGCGGATGGCGTCGAGACCAGAGGCGCAGTAGCGCGAGACGGTCACGCCGTTGGTGGTCTGCGTGAGCTTCTCGCTCAGCAGCACCGCGATGCGGGCGATGTTGTTGGCCTGTAGGCCCTGCGGCAGGCCGCAGCCGGCGATGAGCTCCTCGACCGTGGTCGGGTCCACACCGGGGTTGCGCTCGAGCAGCTGATCGACCACGAACGCAAGGGTCTCGTCGGGACGCAGCGTGGCGAGCGAGCCCTTGAAGGCTCGACCAACAGGCGTCCGGACGGCGTCAACGATGACGGCTTTGGGCATTGAAATGATCCTCTCGGAGATGAAGCCCGGCGGTCGCACACCACGGGCAGGTTTATCCCCCGGCGGTCGCACACCACGGGGCCTACGCAGTACATGGTAGTGGCCAAACAGCCATCACCAAGGCGCGAACCCTAGCGGAACATCTCCCAATATGAGCGAGCGATCATCCGCCGCGCGAAGACGGTGGTGTCAGCTGGCAGGGCATCGTGACGGGCCCAGCACACGCTGGCGATCTCGGCTTCCGAGGGCCGAAGCTCGACGCCCGCGGCAACTTCTACGGCAAAGACGTGGATCCGCTCGCGCTTGCGGTCAAAGCGCGACGGGACCTCGGCGATCTGGACGGCCGTCAGCGGCTCGACGCCCAGCTCCTCGCCGAGCTCGCGCTGCAGCGTGACCGACGCCTCCTCGCCCGCACGCACGTAGCCACCGGGGATATCCCACTGGTCGCGTCGTGCGTAGGTATGGCGGACGAGCAGCACCTCCTCACCACGGCAGACGACGGCCTTCATCCCGATGGTGTGGGGCCGCGTGACGAACCACCACGGGCGCAGCAGGAGATATCCGGCCCGGTAGACCCGGCGCAGCATGCGCGGGGAGAGCCGCCGGCGCAGCCGCCCCTCGATGGCCTCGACGACGCGCGGGGTCAGCGACTCGCGCTCGGTCATCGGCGCCGCGACATGCCCTATGCCAGCTCCTTGCCCAGGAGCGCGGCGTGAGCGGCAACATCACGCGCGTACTCATGGAAACCAGACGCGAACATTGCCTGCGGCCCATCGCAGAGCGCGTGCTCAGGATCCTCGTGGACTTCGACGATGATGCCGTCGGCCCCGACCGCAGCGGCCGCGCGCGACATCGGCTCCACCAACCGGCGGTCGCCGGCAGCGTGCGACGGGTCGACGATCACCGGCAGGTGCGTGTGCAGCTTCAGCCACGCGACCGCGCCGAGGTCGAGCGTGAAGCGCGTCGCGGTCTCGAAGGTCCGGATGCCGCGCTCGCAGAGCATCACATCCTCATTGCCTTCCTTGAGCACGTAATCCGCGGCCATCAGCAGCTCGTCCAAGGACGATGACAACCCGCGCTTGAGCAGGACGGGCTTGCCGAGCTTGCCGGCAACCTCCAGCAGCGCGTAGTTCTGCATGTTGCGCGCACCGATCTGCACGACATCGGCGTGCTCGGCAATCGCGTCGGCATGAGCGCTGTCGAGAAGCTCGGTAACGACTGGCAGCCCGGTCTCCTCGCGTGCCTGCGCGAGGATCTCCAGCGCGGGCACGCCGAGACCCTTGAAGGCAAACGGCGACGTGCGCGGCTTGAACGCGCCCCCGCGTAGCATCGCGGCGCCGCCGGCCTTGACGGCGTGCGCGACGGCCAGCGTCTGCTCGCGCGTCTCCACCGTGCACGGGCCCGCGATCAAGGTGAAGGTCTTACCGCCGCCCACCTTACGGCCGGCGATGTCGAGGACCGTCGGCTCGTGGTGGCTGAGCTCGGAGGACGCCAGCTTGTAGGGGCGTGAGATCGGCACGACGCGGTCGACGCCAGCCAGCCCCTCCAGGCCGAGCTCGCGGACGCCCTCGGGGTCGCCGATCGCGCCGATCGCAACCGTCAGCTCGCCGGGCATCACCCGCACGTGCACGCCGGTGGTCTCCAGGCGCGCGACGACGGCGTCGATCTCGGGCTGCGTGGCCTGCGGGCTCATCACGATCATCATGGGCGTACCGCACTCTAGAGCGGAAACCGCTCCTGATTCCCCCACCGCTGTCCGGGCGGTCGCCTGGATTGTGCGCCGCCGCCGCGCCGGTCATCCTGCCTGCTGTGTTCTGGCGCATCGCCAAGCTCCCCCTCACCGCCACCCCGTGGAAGGACCTCGCCTATGTCTCGCTCGGGCTCGCGTCCGGGATCTTCGCGTTGACGTTCTTCTTCGTCGGGCCCTTCCTGTCGCTGCTGCTGATCATCACGCTGATCGGCATTCCGAAGCTGCTGGCGGACATGTGGGTCACGCAGTGGTGGGCCAATGGCGAGCGCTGGCGTGGGCAGCTGGCCGGCGTCCCGATCCCGCTG
The DNA here is from genome assembly GCA_963794585.1 of uncultured Conexibacteraceae bacterium. Classification (GTDB taxonomy): domain Bacteria; phylum Actinomycetota; class Thermoleophilia; order Solirubrobacterales; family Solirubrobacteraceae; genus Baekduia. The sequence continues at coordinate 2,443 of CAWCEO010000012.1, read as the reverse complement.
TCGCGGCGGCGCTGGCGCGGCGACACGCTCCTGCAACGTGTCCGCAGCGCGATCACCGACCCGATGACATGGCGCGAGTTGGTGTGGTTGATCCTGATGTTCGCGATCGGCACCGCCTCGTTCATCGCTGGCGTCACCGCGTTCAGCATCGGCCTCGGCTTCCTGACCCTGCCGCTGTGGGGCTGGTCGCTGCCCGAGGGTGTCGAGCTGGGCATCACCACCATCTCCTCGGTCGGGTGGATGGTCCTCTTCTCGGCGCTCGTCGGGCCGCCGGTAGCGGTGCTCGGCGCGTGGGTCTTGCGCGGCAGCGCGCTCGTGCAGGCCAAGCTGGCTCAAGCGCTGTTGGAGGGCGAGGAGCAGGAGCGGATCACCGAGCTGCAGGTCTCCCGCGCGGGCGCGGTGGACGCGGCGGCCGGCGAGCTGCGCCGAATCGAGCGTGACCTGCACGACGGCGCACAAGCGCGCCTGGTCGCCTTGGCGATGGAGATCGGGATGGCGCGCGAGCAGCTGGAGCGCGACCCTGAGGCGGCCGCCGCGCTGCTGGCCGGCGCGCACGAGGACGCCAAGACCGCGCTGGTCGAGCTACGCGACCTGGCGCGCGGGATCCATCCGGCGATCCTCACCGATCGCGGGCTCGACGCGGCCGTCAGCGCGCTGGCGGCACGCTGCCCGGTGCCATGCACGGTCGCCATCGATCTGCCGCAGCGGCTGCCGGCGGCGGTCGAGTCGGCCGCCTACTTCACGATCGCCGAGGCGCTGACCAACGTCGCCAAACACAGTGGCGCATCGCACTGCGCCATCACAGGCGAGGTCAAGGACATGGTGTTGAGCGTCGAAGTCACCGACGATGGGCGGGGCGGTTTGCGCGAGTCCGCCGGGACCGGGATCGCCGGCTTGCGCGGCCGGGTCGAGGCGCTCGACGGACGCCTGCTGGTCGTCAGCCCGGAAGGCGCCGGAACCGTGTTGCGAGCGGAGCTGCCATGCGCGTTGTAATCGCCGAAGACCTCGTCCTGCTGCGCGATGGCCTCGTGCGGCTGCTGACCGCGCACGGCCACGAGGTGGCTGCGGCCGTCGGCGACGGCCCGGCCCTGGTCGCGGCCGTCGACCAGCATCGGCCCGACATCGCGATCGTCGACGTGCGGCTGCCGCCGTCCCAGCGCGACGAGGGGCTGCGCGCGGCGCTGGAGGCGCGCCAGCTGGTGCCGGGAACGCCGGTCCTGGTCTTGTCGCAGTACGTCGAGGAGTCCTACGCCGCCGAGCTCCTGGCCGATGGCGCGGGCGCGGTCGGTTACCTCTTGAAGGACCGCGTCGCCGACCCCTCGGACTTCGTCGCCCAGGTCACGCGCGTGGCCGAGGGCGGAACCGCGATCGACCAGGAGGTGGTCCGCCAGTTGCTTGCCCGCCGCCGCGCCGACGACCCGCTCGAGGAGCTGACGCCACGCGAGCGCGAGGTCCTAGAGCTGATGGCTCAGGGGCTGTCGAACGCCGCGATCGCCCAGCGGCTCGTCGTAACCGACGGCGCGATCGAGAAGCACGTCACCAACATCTTCGGCAAGCTCGGCCTGCACACCGCGGCGGGCGGGAACCTGCGCGTGCTCGCGGTCCTGGCGTGGTTACGAGCCGGTCAGTGAACCGCTACGGATCCGGGAACGGCTGGACCGGCAGGTTGGCCGGCACCTCGCGCGCCCCCAACTCGTAGGTGCCGCCATAGGCCGTGCGCAGCGTGGCGGCAGGCCCGTCGCGCGGGATGACGACGGCCTCCAGCTCGGCGATCGAGCAGTTGGCGACGTGGTGCTCGCTGCCGTCGGGGTCGGCGTAGCGCCAGACGACGGTCTGGGGGCGGTTGCCGTGCACCGTCAGCCGCAGGCGCGCCTCGTGGCCGTGGAGGTTGAGGTCGAGATGTGATGGTCCTTCGTTGGCATGCAGCCGCGCGCCCAGGCCGCCGATCCGGACCCGCTCGCCGTTGAGGGAGATCACGCCGTTGGCGACCCAGGGCGTGAGCACGCGGCCGAGGCGGACGCGGCCGAGCGCGATGTCGAGCCAGTCGTCCGGGCGATCCTCGAAGAGCACGCCGTGCAGCCAGATCCAGCGCTCGGCGTGCTGGGCACCCCAATTGTGGCCGATCATGCCCGGCCAGCCGTCGAGCTCGAAGACCTCGCCGCCGAACGTCACCTGGCCGCTGACGGCGACGTGCGGCCGCGGGCTTTCGAGCTTCGTCTTCGGCAGCGACGCCGAGTACATGAAGGACTTGGGCAGGTGCCGCAGCGGCGGCTCGTCACCGGTCCAGGTGAGATCCCATGACACCGAACCCCGCCCACTCCCGGCGCTGCCACGCACGCCATCCGGCCCGAAGCTGCTCTCCCCCACCCGCAGCCAGCCATCGACCTGCGGGTTCGGCGAGGACTCCTTATAGGCCAGCGGCTCGGGCCGGTCGCCGTCGAAG
>CAWCEO010000011.1:0-175567 GCA_963794585.1 uncultured Conexibacteraceae bacterium | reverse complement strand
GTGGTGTCGGAGCCGAGCCCCCGGCGCCATAACGCGCGACGCGCAGCGAGGCGACATACCCGGCCGCACCGTCGCTGCCGGCCAGCATCCGCTCGACCTTGGCCAGCGTGAGCTCCGGCCCGATGCCGCGACCGGAGCGCCGCAGCGCGAGGCGCAGCTCTTCGAGCTCGGGGTCGCCGCTGCGGGCCAGCCGCCGGCGTCGTGCCACCGCCATCGCGGTCGCACCGGCAATCAGCACTAACGCCACGGCGCCGAGCGGCAACCAGGTGCCCAGTCCGACCCCGCCGCCACCGTCACTCACGGCTGCGCCGCCGGCCTCGGGATCCGACAGACGATCGCCCGCTGGCGTCGGGCGAGCGTTCTGGGTCGAGGTCGTCGCCGTCACCGACACGGTGTCGGTCTGCTGGGCGCGCGCCGGCGAGTCACCGGGCGTCGGGTCGAAGGTCACCCACCCCAGCCGCGGGAAGTAGGCCTCGACCCAGCTGTGGGCATCGAGGTCGCGGATGACGCGGGTGGCGCCATCGCGCGAGCCGGGCGAGAACCCCGCCACGACCCGCGCCGGCACCCCGCCCATCCGCAGCAGCAGCGCGGTCGCACCCGCGAAGTGCTGGCAGTAGCCGGCGTGGTCGCGAAACAAGAAGGCGTCGAGCGGGGCGAGCCGTCCGGGCGACGGCGGCGACTCGGTGTAGCGCGCGTCACGCTGGACGCGCGCGATCACCTTGCGCACGTAGTCATAGGGGTCGGTCGTGGCCCCCCGCAGCTCCTGGGCCAGGACGTACTCGCGGGCATAGGGCGATGCGGCCAGCGCCCGGTCGGCGTCGATCATCGAGAAGCCACTAGCTGCCCGCGCCACGCTCGTGGCGTCACTCCCCCACGGAGCGAAATGGACCTGGATGGATCCAAGCCCGGGCTGCGCCGGCAGTTGGATCGCGAGCTGGCGGATCACGTAATAGGGGTAGTCGGGGCCCGCGCGGTGGAGCTCGACGTCGCTCGGGGTCGGGACGTAGACCTCTGCGTCATAGGAGTCGCCGCGGCGCAGCGGCTTGTCGCTGACCTGGAAGGTCCCCGGCGTGGCACGGTCGACGTTCTTGCTGGAGTGGTTGACAAGCGTCGTCGTGCCCGCGACCAGGAACTGCCGGCTCTTGAGGCCCTTGACGGTGACGTGGATCGTCTGCGTCCAGTTCGGGTGGCGCGGTGCGAACTCCGTGTCTTCGCCGGTCGCAAGCACGCCCTTTTCCTGGCGCCACTCGCGACCATCGAAGTCCTCCAGGTTGGCGGTCTTGAGGTACAGCTCGCCGCGCGCACGCACGCGCGCGATCTCCGAGCCGTCGCGCGGCCAGTTCAACGGCCCGTAGCTGTGGTTCCAGCTGAAGGTGGTGGTCTTGCCACCCTGCAGCGCCTCGGCCAGCGCCTCGTAGTCCACCCACGGCTTCGGCGCGTTGAGGTGCGGGGCCAGCAGGGCCGAGCCGAGCACCGCGATGAGCCCGATCGTCGCCGCGATCGGCGCCTCGCGACCGCTGAGCCGCTCACCCCAAAGCATCGCGCCGAGCAGCAGCGAGAACAGGATTCCGTCGAGGTAAGGGTGCGATGGACGGTGCTCGATGATCGCCACCACGTAGAGCAGCCCGAGGCAGAACGCGGCCAGCAGCGTCTGCGGCCGCGGTGCGAGCGCGAGGATCGCCGCGGCCAGCAGCAGCAGGCCGCCGCCGCTGATCAGCACCGCGCGCACCCACGCGTCGTTGCCGCGGTACGGCATGCGCAGATCGGGGAGCGCGACGATCGCGTTGCCGAGGTTGATGATCAGCGTGTCCCAACGATCAGGGCGCAGATACCAGAGCGGCACGCCCGCCACCAGCAGGAGGATCGTCAGCGCCGCGAGCACGATCGCCGACAGCGCGGCGATGCGCTGTGCGCGGGCGGTGAGCATCTCCATCGCCGCGGAGGCCACCACGCCGGCTGCGATGGCAACCAGGAACAGGCCAAGCAGGTCACCACCCGCCCCCGGTCGCACGATGCCCGCCCAGTGCGCACCGCCGAAGATCCCCAGCGCGGCGAACGTCGCCAGCCGCAGCGTCCAGGCCTCCGCGCGCGCTGGGGCGGCGCCGGGGGCGCGGGCCTGGCGGCGGGTGGGATCGGTGATCGGAATGGCGGTCATGCGACAGCCGCGCCGCGGCGCGCCTCCGACAGCTCATAGCCGGTGCACCCGGCCACCGTGAAGGCCGCACGGCGCCCGGCGATCGGCGCGGGCACGACGAGCACGCGACCACCGCCCGGCGCGTGAGCCAGCGCACGCGGCGGGCGCGTCAGTCTCCGCGCGGCCACGTAGACGATCGGCCCGCGGCGGGCGGCAAGACCGGACACCGGCGGCGGCGCGTTGCCGTCGACGAGCGCGAGCCGTGCGTGCAGGTGCGCCCAGCCGACGAGGCCGGGATCCAGGGCGACCGGCCGGCGATCGCCGGGGATCAGCACCGCGCATCCGCCCGCGTGTGCGAGATGGACGGCCAGCGACGCCGCGGCGCGGACCGCCGCGTCGAGCTCCTCCTCACTCGCTGCCGCCCGTGGATCGAGGACGACAAGCGGACGCGTGTCGCTGTCGGCGCGCAGCCGGCGCTCCAGCAGCTCACCGCCCTTGGCCAGCGACGGCCAGTACATCCGCGACGCCGACGTGCCCTCGCGCGCGGGTCGTAGGCCGTCGAGCTCGATCTCCGCGGCCACCGACGAGCGCCTGCCGAGCTGCAGGGACCCGGAGCCGTCGCCGCCGGCGCCCGGCGCCTGGACGGGCTCGATCCGCGGGAGGATCAGCACCTCGTCGGTCGCGATCGGCGCACCGCGCACGATGCGCACCATCAGCCCGAACGGATCGCGCACCGCCACGCGTGGTGGCGCGAGCAGCTTGCGCCCGCGGCGCGCGAAGCGCACGTCGATGCGCACGCGCGTCAGCCGCCTGCCGGTCGCCAATGGCGCCGGTACCGGCAGCAGCGCGTCGAGCACGCCGCCGGTCGGCAGCGGCCGTGGCGAGGTCACGCGGATTTCGACCGGGACCGACTCCTCCTCCAGCGCGCGCCGCCGGCCGACGGTGCGCGTCACGCGAATGCCACGCGCGCCGGCGGTCACCCACGCCGCGGCGCCAAGCGCAACGGCTAAGAATGCGGCGCCCGGGACGTACAACGGCTCGGCGTCGAGCAGGCCGGCGCAGAGCAGCAGCGCCACGCCGAGGGCGCCGGTGCGGAGGAGCGGGCGAGCGGTCTCCTCCATGGCCTAACCCTTACAACGCCGGCGTCGCCGCCAGGGCGTCGGCGACGACCTGCTCCGGGGTCGCGTCCAGTGCCTCTGGCGCGAGCACGAGGCGGTGAGCAAGCACGACGCGCGCCAGGGCCTGGACGTCGTCGGGTAGCGCGTGGTCGCGACCTTCCAGGAGCGCCCGCGCCTTGGCGGCACGCAGCAGCATCAGGCCGGCGCGGGGGCTCGCGCCCAGCTCGGTGCGCGCATCCTCACGTGTGCGCTGCAGCAGCGCGACGACGTAGGCGCGCAGGCGATCGGACGCCACGACCCGCGTGGCGATGTCGATCGCCTCCAGCACGTCGGCGGCGGTCGCGACCGGCTCCATCTTCTCGACGCGGTCGCCGGCCTCGTGGGCGCGGAGCATGTCGACCTCGGCCGCCGGCGTCGGGTAGCCGAGCGACAGGCGCGCCATGAAGCGGTCGACCTGCGCCTCGGGCAGCGGGTAGGTCCCCTCGAACTCGACCGGGTTCTGGGTGGCCAACACGACGAACGGCCGCGCCAGCTCGTGGGAGTGGACGTCGACGGTGACGCGTCGCTCCTGCATGCACTCCAGCAAGCCCGATTGGGTCTTGGGTGAGGCACGGTTGACCTCGTCGACGAGCACGACGTTGGCGAAGATCGGCCCGGGCCGGAACTCGAAGCGATCCTCGCGCTGGTTGAAGACGTTGGTGCCCACGACGTCGGCCGGCAGCAGGTCGGCCGTGCACTGCACGCGCTGGAAGCCGAGGTCGGTCACGCGCGCGAAGGCGCGCGCCAGCGTGGTCTTGCCGACGCCGGGCAGGTCCTCGATCAGGACATGGCCCTCGGCGAGGATGCAGACCAGCAGGTCCTCCAGCACCTCCTGACGGACCTCAACGACGTCGTGAACCGCCTCGGCGATCCGCCGTGCGAGCAGCCCGGCGCGGGCGACCTCGGATCCGTCGAGGTGGCCCTCGGTGCTCACGTGCCCGCCTTGGTCTGCGCGGCGCGCAGGCGTTCGACGGTGGCGAGGATCGCGCGCGCGATCTCGGCCTTGGTCCCGCGCGGCACCGGCTCATCGCCGGCAGCAGTGACCAGCGTCACCTCGTTGTCGACGGCGTCGAAGCCGATGCCGGGTTGGGAGACGTCGTTGACCACCACCGCATCCAACCCCTTGCGGACCAGCTTGTCGCGGCCGTACTCGACCGCTCCCGCGCCATGTTCTGCGGCAAAGCCGACGAGCGTCTGCTCAGGGCGGCGGGTGGCGGCCAGTCCGGAGAGCACATCCTCGGTACGTTCGAGCACCAGCTCGAGCTCATCGCGGCCCGTCTTCTTGACCTTGCCCTCGACGGCGCTCGCCGGACGGAAGTCGGCGACGGCCGCGGCCATCACCAAGACGTCGGCGGCGGGGAACTCGGCGATCGCGGCATCGCGCAGTTCGGCTGCCGTCTCCACGTCGACGTAACGCACGCGTGGATGGTGGGCGAGCGTGACGTTCGCGGCGATAACCGTCACCTCGGCCCCGAGCGCGGCGGCCTCCTCGGCGACGGCAAAGCCCATGCGACCGGAAGAGCGGTTGCCGACGTAGCGCACCGCGTCGATCGGCTCACGCGTGCCCCCGGCGGTGACCAGCACCTTCAGGCCGTCCCACGGACGAGCGCCCGCGGGGACCACGGCCTCGAAGGCGGCGACGAGATCGGCGACCTCGGCCAGCCGCCCCGTCCCCCATTCGTGCTTGGTCGCCAGCGCACCGGTCGTCGGCTCGATCACAGTCACGCCGCGCTCGCGCAGCAGCGCGAGGTTGGCCTGCGTCGCTGGGTGCTCCCACATGTGATGGTTCATCGCGGGTGCGACGAGCAGCGGGCAGGTCGCAGCCAGCGCCGCGCTGGTCAGCAGGTTGTCGGCCTGCCCTTGCGCGAGCTTGGCGATGGTGTTGGCCGACGCAGGCGCGATCAGATACGCGTCGGCGTTGCGGACCAGCTCAAGGTGGCTGGCCGGATCGTGCGCCGGCGGCTCCTGATCGGGAAACGCGCCCCGGGCGGGGTCGCGCTCGAACTCGTCGGTCAGGACCGGGGCGCCGGTCAGCGCCGCGAACGAGGCGGCGCCGACGAAGCGCTGGGCGGTCGGCGTCTGGATCGTGCGGACGGCATGCCCGGCCTTGGTGGCCAGGCGCACGACCTCCAGCGCCTTGTAGGCGGCGATGCCCCCGCTGACCCCGAGGAGCAGGCGCGCCACAACAAGCTCCTAGCGGTACTGGTACTTGATCTTGCCCGCTGCGACTTCCTCGAGCGCGATCGTGAGGTAGTTCTTGCTGACGGTCTCGACCATCGGTGGCGGGAACTCGTCGAACGTCCCCTCACCCAAGTTGTGGTAGTACGAGTTGATCTGTCGCGCGCGCTTGGCGGCAACGAGAACTGACGCGTAATTGGAGTCGACGTGGTCGAGCAGCTTGTCGATGCGGGGGCTGATCACAGTTCCAGTGTACCCCGCACGATCGCCTCCAGCTGATCGACGGCCGTATCGAGCCGATCGTTGACCACGACGTGCTTGAACTCACCCGCGGCTGAGAGTTCCTCGCTGGCCACGTTGAGGCGGCGCTCGACCTGCTCGGCCGTGTCGGTGCCGCGCCCGACGAGCCGGTCGCGCAGTGCGTCATCGCTCGGCGGGCGGATGAAGATCTGCGTCGCATCGGGCAGCGTCTCACGCACCTGCCGCGCGCCCTGGACCTCGATCTCCAGCAGCACCGGACGACCGCCCGACGTGTGCCGATCAAGCTCCTCGCGCAGCGTGCCGTAGCGGCGACCGGAGTACTCGGCCCACTCGACGAAGTCGCCCGCTTCCACGTGCCGGGCGAACTCCTCGTCGGAGATGAAGTGGTAGTGCTCGCCTTGGGTCTCCCCCGGCCGGGCCTGACGCGTGGTGGCCGAGACACTCAGCGCGAGCTCGGGCACACGCTCGCGCAACAGGCGGATCAGCGTGCCTTTGCCGACCCCGGAGGGGCCGGTGATGACGAACACGCCTGGCATGGTGCTCGCGCGAGTGCGCGTTACTTGCGGAGCATGCCGACGAGCTCGGCACGCTGACGATCCGACAGGCCGCCGATCGTCTTCGATGGCGAGATCCGGCAGGTCTGCAAGATCTTATTGGCCTTCACCCGCCCGTACTTCGGCACCGCGAGGAGCATGTCGAAGACCTTGGCGGTCTCGAGGAACTCGGGCGGATCGAGCAGCAGCTTGTGGATCGACACTCGACCGGCCTTCAGATCGCGCTTGAGCTGCGCGCGACGGGTGCGAATGACGTTGGCCTTTTGCAGGGCGTCCATCCGCTGGTTGAGGCTGCGTTCGGGTGCCGCCGTGTGCTTAATGGGCGAGTTGGCGGCCGTCGACATCGGGGCGCCGATACTACACACCAACGGGCCTCCAGCAAGGCGCGATCGAGCAATTCGGCTGGACCTCGACCTGAGGTCGACCCTTCTTCACCCTGCTTGACGGTGGCGACGGGTTTTGCAGGTACTTTCCTGCCCCACGTCAACACTCGGTTACCTGGCCGACTGTGACTGCCCGAGCATCCGCTCCGGTCTTTGCGGCATTCCGCCCGAACCAGTGTGCAAAGGCGACGGAGATCTCCTCTGAGCGCCGGACGTCCGCGCCCCGACAGGACGCTCAGCAATTGTCCGCAACGCGGTTCGAACCCTTATCGCGAAGGCGGCGCGCCAGCCCCCGCTGGACGCGTGAAGGCCAGAGCGGACCGCCGTAGACGAAGGCCGTGTAGGCCTGCACGAGGGTCGCTCCCGCGGCGAGCCGCTGCGCTACATCGCCGGCATCTTCGACACCACCGACCGACACGATCACCAGCTCATCGCCGAGCCGCTCGCGGAGCCTCCGTAACACCGCGAGCGAGCGGTCAGCCAGCGGCGCGCCGGAGAGCCCGCCGGCACCGGCGGCGGCCACCGCCTCGACGCTGCTGCGCAAGCCGTCGCGCGAGATGGTGGTGTTGGTCGCGACGATGCCGTCCAAGCCGGTGCGCAAGGCGAGATCGGCGACGGCGTCGACGTCCTCATCGGCGAGGTCGGGTGCGATCTTGACCAGCAACGGGACCGAGCGGCCGGCGGCGGTCACGCCCTCGCGCGTCGCCGCGATTAGCGGCTCCAGTTGCGCCACCGCCTGCAGGTCGCGCAGCCCTGGCGTGTTCGGCGAGCTGACGTTGATGACGAGATAGTCGGCGTGTGGCGCCAGTGCCTGCGCGCTGGCGCGGTAGTCGGCGGCGGCATCCTCGGACACTTTTGTCTTGCCGATGTTCACACCAACCACCACGCCTGGGTCGCGGTCGCGGGCCAAGCGCGCCGCGGCCACCTGCGCGCCGGCGTTGTTGAAGCCCATGCGGTTGACCAGCGCGCGGTCGGCGGGCAGGCGGAACATCCGCGGGCGGGGGTTGCCGGGCTGGGGCAGTGCCGTGATCGTCCCGATCTCCACGAAGCCGAACCCGAGCGCTGTGAGCGCATCGACGTGCGCCGCCTCCTTGTCGAAGCCGGCCGCCAGCCCTAGCGGGCTGGGCAAGTCGAGGCCGAGCGCGCGCACTCGCAGCGCAGGATCGCGCGGCGCCAGGGCGCGCCGCGCCAGCCGCCGGGCCCAGCGCGGCCCCAGGACGACGTCCAGCGTCCGGGTTCCCAGACGGTGCGCGGTCTCAGCGTCGAGGCGCCGCAGGACCAGCCCGAAGAGCAGCCGCCAGATCAGGACGCCGGGCGGGTGGGCATGGACAGCGTCTCCAAGCGCGCCGCATGCAGCTCCTGCAACGAGATCACCTCGGCCACGCCCTGACGCTCGGAGGAGATCGCGCGTGCGGCGCTCAGCCCGGCGCTCAACGTCGTCAGGCACGGGATGCCCGCGGCGACCGCGGCGCGGCGGATCTCCCAGCCGTCGGTCCGGGCGCCTGAGCCGGTTGGGGTGTTGACCACCATGTCGACCTTGCCCTCCTCGATCCAGGTGACGACGTTGGGCGTGCCCTCGTTGATCTTGTTGATGACCGTGGCCGGCACGCCCCAGCGCTGGATCGCTTCGGCGGTGCCGCGCGTGGCGACAATCCGGAAGCCGAGGTCGTGCAGGATCTGCGCGACCGCGCCGGCGGCCGGCTTATCGGTGTCGGTGACCGTGATGAACGCCGTGCCGCTGCTCGGCAGCGCCGAGCCTGCGGCAGCCTGAGCCTTGGCAAACGCGCTGGGGAAGTCGCGGGCGACGCCCATGACCTCACCGGTCGAGCGCATCTCCGGGCCCAGGACGGCGTCGGAGCCCTCGAAGCGATCGAACGGCAGGACCGCCTCCTTGACGCTGACGTGATCGAGCGGCGCGTCCTCGGCGGGCAGCTCGAGGTCAGCGAGCTTCTCGCCAAGCATCAGCCGGCAGGCCATCTTGGCCAGTGGCACGCCGATGGCCTTGGAGACGAACGGCACGGTCCGCGACGCGCGCGGGTTGGCCTCGATGACATAGAGCTCACCGGCGTGGACGGCGTACTGCACGTTGCAGAGGCCGACGACGCCGAGGCCGAGCGCGATGCCGCGCGTGGCCGCACGGATCTGATCGAGCATGTCTGGGCCGAGCGAGTGCGGCGGCAGCACGCAGGCGCTGTCACCGGAGTGGATCCCTGCCTCCTCGACGTGCTGCATGATGCCGCCGACCCAGACCGACTCACCGTCGCAGAGGGCGTCGACGTCGACCTCGATCGCGTTCTCCAGGAAGCGGTCCAGGAAGATGTCGCTGGCTCGGTTGGGGACGGGTTCCGCGTGGCGCGTGAGGTAGTCGGCGAGGCCGTCGCGCGAGTAGACGATCTCCATCGCGCGGCCGCCGAGGACATACGACGGGCGCACGAGCAGCGGGTAGCCGACGGTGTCCCCCGCGTCCAGCGCACCGTCGATCGTCGCGGCCGTGGCGTACGGCGGCGCCTTGTAACCGAGCCGATCGAGCAATTCGCCGAAGCGACCGCGCTCTTCGGCCAGATCGATCGAGTCGACGCTCGTGCCGAGGATGGTGACGCCGGCCTGCTGCAAGCCGTGCGCAAGCCGGAGCGGCGTCTGACCTCCGAACTGGACGATGACGCCGACCGGCTTCTCAATCGCGATGACGCCGAGCACGTCCTCCAGCGTCAGCGGCTCGAAGTACAGGCGGTCCGACGTGTCGTAGTCGGTGGAGACGGTCTCGGGGTTGCAGTTGATCATCACCGCATCGCGACCGCTCTCGCGGACGGTCATCGCGGCATGCACGCAGCAGTAGTCGAACTCGATGCCCTGCCCGATGCGGTTGGGCCCGGCGCCGAGGATGACCACCGAGTCGTTGTCGCCGCGGCGAACCTCGTCGGCCGCCTGACGCTCCCAGCCCGAGTAGAAGTACGGCGTCTCGGCGGCGAACTCCGCCGCGCAGGTGTCGACGGCCTTGTAGGTCCGGACGCCGGCAAACGGCGCGTCGGGGTCGAGCGCCACGGCCTGCAGCTCGCGCAAGAACCATGGGTCGATGAACGTCTTGGTGTGGATCTCCTCGATCGTCGCCTCCTTGCGGAAGGCTGCGAGGATGACGTCAAAGCGATCCGAGGCCGGGCGGTCGAGCATCGTCAGCAGGTCGGCGCGCTCCAGCGTGTCCAGGCGTGGCGGCGCATCAAGCTCGCGCGAACGCATGGCCTTCAGGAACGCCTGGGAGAACGTGCGGCCGATCGCCATCGCTTCGCCCACAGACTTCATGTGCGTCGAGAGCTCGGCATTGGCGCCGCTGAACTTCTCGAAGGCAAAGCGCGGCCACTTGACGACCACGTAGTCGATCGTCGGCTCGAAGCTCGCGGGTGTCACTCGCGTGATGTCGTTGGGGATCTCCTCCAGCGAGTAGCCGACGGCCAGGCGCGCGGCGATCTTGGCGATCGGGAAGCCGGTGGCCTTGGAAGCCAGCGCGGAGGACCGCGAGACGCGCGGGTTCATCTCGATGACGAGAATCTCCTCGGTCGACGGATTCACCGCGAACTGCACGTTCGAGCCACCGGTCTCCACGCCCACCGCGCGGATGCAGGCCATCGCCTGGTCGCGCAGCTTGTTGTAGAGGCGGTCGGTCAGCGTCTGCTGCGGGGCGACGGTGACGCTGTCGCCGGTGTGCACGCCCATCGGATCGAGGTTCTCGATCGAGCAGACGATCACGACGTTGTCGTTGTGGTCGCGCATGACCTCGAGCTCGAACTCGCCCCAGCCGATCACCGACTGGTCGATCAGCACCTGCGTGATCGGCGAGGCGGCAAGACCGCGCGAGACGATCGTGCGGTACTCCTCCTCGGTGCGGGCGATGCCGCCGCCGCGGCCGCCGAGCGTGAAGGCCGGACGGACGATGGCGGGCAGGCCGATGCGCTCGCGCGCCGCTTCGGCCTCCTCGGGCGTCGTCGCGATCGCGTTGGCCGGCATCTTCAGGCCGGCCTTGGCCATCGCCTGCTGGAAGAGCTCGCGATCCTCGGCCGTGTTGATGGCGTCGTAGTTGGCGCCGATCAGCTCGACGCCGAACTTCTCCAGCGTCCCGTCCTCGTGCAGCGCCTTGGCGAGGTTGAGCGCGGTCTGGCCGCCGAGCGTCGGCAGCAGCGCGTCGGGCCGCTCCTTCTCGATGACTTGGGCGACCGGGCCGGGTAGCAGCGGCTCGACATAGGTCGCGTCGGCGAACTCCGGGTCGGTCATGATCGTCGCCGGATTGGAGTTGACCAGGACGATCTCGTAGCCCTCCTCGCGCAGGACCTTGCAGGCCTGCACGCCGGAGTAGTCGAACTCGGCGGCTTGGCCGATGACGATCGGGCCGGAGCCGAGGATCAGGATCTTGTGGATGTCGTTGCGGCGAGGCATGGGTCAGGCGGCACTCCGGACGGCGCTCAGGAAGCGGTCGAACTGATACAGGGCGTCGTTGGGGCCGGGGCCGGCCTCGGGGTGGTACTGGACCGTTGCCCCGTTGACCTCCAACAACTCCAGCCCCTCCACCGTGCGGTCATAGAGGTTGACGTGGGTCAGCGCGGCCTCGCCGAAGTCGGTCTGCCAGCGCACCGGCTCGTCGGCCTCGACGCGGCCGGTGCCGTCCGGCGCCTTGACCGCGAAGCCATGGTTCTGGGCGGTGATCTCGATCTTGCCCGTCCGCAGGTCCTTGACGGGGTGGTTGCCGCCGCGATGGCCGAAGGGCAACTTGTAGGTCTCTAGGCCGACGGCCTGGCAGAGCAGCTGGTGGCCGAGGCAGATGCCCCAGACCGGGCGCTTGCCGACAAGATCGCGGACGGTGTCGACGACGTAGCCCAGCGCCGCGGGATCGCCGGGGCCGTTGGCCAGAAAGAACGCGTCGGCGTCGGTGGCCAGCAGCTCCTCGGCGGTCACCGTGCAGGGGTGCAGCGTGACCTCCGCCCCGCGCTCGACGAGGTTGCGCACGATCGAGGACTTGATGCCGGTGTCGATCGCGTGGATCTTGGTCGTACCGCCGAAGCCCAGGGTGTGGGCCTGTTTGGGCGTCACAACGCGCGCGAAGTCCGCGCCGGCCATCGACGGCTCGGCGGCGATGAGCTCGCGCGCCTCGCTCTCGGAGATGTCCCCCGTGAAGACGCCGCCGCGCATCGCGCCCGCGTCGCGGATGTGGCGAACCAGCGCGCGTGTGTCGACGCCGGTGATCGCCGGGATGCCGCAGTCGATCAACCAGTCCAGCCAGCCGCGCTCGGCTTCGGGCGCGTCCTCGCGATTGACGGCCTCGCGCATGATCGCCGCGCGTGCCCAGACGGCCTCGGACTCCATGGCGGACTGCGAGACGCCGTAGTTGCCGATGTGCGGGTAGGTGAAGGTGATGAGCTGGCCGGCGAAGGACGGGTCGGTCATCGACTCCTGGTAGCCGGACATGCCGGTGGTGAAGACGACCTCGCCGGTGGCGTGGCCTTCGGCACCGACGGACTCGCCGTCAAAGCGCGTGCCGTCCTCGAGCAACACGTAGGCGTTGGACTTCTGCATCTAGATGATCACCTTCTGGACGGCCTTGAACTCGGGGGTGCCGGCGCGCTCGCAGAGCTCGAGCAGCGCGGCTTCGACGGTGGTCAGGGTGGCGCCGGCGCGATCGAGCCGCGTGAGCCCCACCTCGCGATCGTGCGCGTGGCGTGAGCCGACCGCGTCGGTGACGACCTGCACGGAGACGCCGCGGTCGAGCAGATCGAGCGCGGTCTGCATGACACAGACGTGGGCCTCGATGCCGCAGAGCAGCACCTGGTTGCGCCCGGCGAGGTTGAAGCCGTCGGCACGGACAGCGCTGAAGACCGACTTCTCGACGAGCGTCGCGTCGCCCTCGGAGAGCCCGACCTCGGGCGCGGTGTGCTGTAGGCCCTTGGGGTACTGCTCGGTCGCGATGATCGGGACGTCGAGGATCTTTGCGCCCTCGACCAGGCGGCCAGCCGCTGCGGCGACGTCGGCGAATGTGTCGTAGGAGCGGAAGCCGTCCTGGATGTCAACGACGACGAGTGCTGCCCGGCGGCGGTCGTAGAGGCGGGTGGAGTTGCTCTGGGCACTCATCTAGCGCACCACTTCCAGTTGGCGGGCCCGGAACGCGAGCGTCCCGGCCGCGATCGTCAAGAGCACCTTGCCGCGCAGGGTTTGCCCGTCAAAGCAGCAGTTGGCCGAGCGCGACTCGTAGCCGCCGTCGCCCACCACCCACTCGCGGTCGAGATCGACCAGCGTGAGGTTGGCCGGCGCGCCGGGCGCGACGGACGGCGTCGGCAAGTCAAACAGCGCGGCGCCGTCGGTCAGGCGACGCAGGAGCAGCTCGAGCGTCAAGACGCCGGGCAGGACCAAGTTGGTGTAGATCGCCGCAAACGAGGTCTCCAGCCCGGTGGTCCCCATCGGCGCCTGCTCGAACGGAACCTCCTTCTCGTCGCGCGCGTGGGGCGCGTGGTCGGTCGCGATGCAGTCGATGGTTCCGGACTTCAACCCCGCGATCAGCGCTTGGCGATCGTCCTCAGTGCGCAGCGGCGGGTTCATCTTCATCCGCGTGTCGAGCGTGCGGACCGCCTCATGGGTGAGGCAGAGATGGTGCGGCGAGGCCTCGCCGGTGATCTGCACGCCGCGTTCCTTGGCGTCGGCGAGCGCCTGGACGGACTCGCGCGCGCTCAGGTGCTGGATGTGGATCCTGCCGCCTTCGTACTCGGCGATCAGCGCGTCGCGCGCGACCATCGTGGACTCGCTGATCGACGGGATGCCGGTGACGCCGAGCTGCGCGCTGACGTCACCCTCGTGCATCGCGCCTTTGCCGCTCAGCGTCGGGTCTTCCTCATGCAGGGCGATGACGCCGCCGCAGAGGCGCTGGTATTGCAGCGCCTTGCGCAGCATGCCGGCGCTGACGACTGGACGGCCGTCGTCGGTGAAGCCCGCGGCGCCCTCCTCGCGCAGCTCGGCCATCTCGGTCAGCTCGGTGCCGTTCATGCCGCGCGTGATGGCGGGCACGAAGCCGACGGGAATGCGCGCGTCGCGGGCGGCGGCGTCGCGGACCGAGCGCAGCAGCGGACCGGAGTCGAGCACCGGGTCGGTGTTGGGCATCGCCAGCAGCGCGCAGAACCCGCCGGCGGCGCCGGCGCGCGTCCCGGTCTCCAGGTCTTCCTTGTGCTCCTGGCCGGGCGTGCGCAGGTGGACGTGCGGGTCAACGAAGGCCGGGAAGAGGTGGCGGCCTTGCGCCTCGACCGTCTCGGCTTGCTCCGGCGCGCTGAGACTCCCGCCCGGACCGATCTCGGCGATCTCCCCAGCGCGGACGAGCACATCGCGCACCTCGTCGATGCCGGCGCGTGGGTCGATGACGTGCGCCTCACGGATCAGGACGTCGACCGCCGGCGCGGAGTTGTGCACCAACAATGGAGCGGCCATCAGGCGGGGACTCCTTCGGGGGTCCGTGTCGTGCTCGGCACATGCGCGAGCACTTCGTAGAGGACGGCCATCCGGACGACGACGCCGGCCGCGACCTGCGCGGTGATGACGGCCTGGGGCGAGTCGACGACCTCGGCGCTCAGCTCCACTCCGCGGTTGACGGGGCCCGGGTGCATTAGCACCTGCTTGGGCCCGAGACGGCGGCCGTTGACCTGGTACCAGTGGGCGTACTCGCGGATCGACGGGATCCAGCTCTCGTCCATGCGCTCGTTCTGCATCCGCAACGCGTAGACGACGTCGGCCTGGCCGAGATCGTCGAGCGTGTAGCGGACCTCGCAGCCCATCGCCTCGATCCCGCGCGGGATCAACGTCGGCGGGCCGGCGAGGGTGACCTTGGCCCCCATCTTCTGGAAGGCCATGATGTCGCTGCGCGCGACGCGGCTGTGCAGGACGTCGCCGACGATCCAGATGTTCAGGCCATCGAGGCCGCCGAGCCGCTGGCGCAGCGTGTGGACGTCGAGCAGCGCCTGGGTCGGGTGCTCGTGCTTGCCGTCGCCGGCGTTGATGATCGAGGCGGGCGTCCAGCCGGAGACCAGCTCGGCGGCGCCGGCCCACGGCGTGCGGATGACGATCGCGTCGGGCTTGTGGGCGCCGAGGGTCAAGACGGTGTCCTTGAGCGACTCGCCCTTCTCGACGGAGGAGCCGGACGCGCTGAAGTTCACGACGTCGGCGCTGAGACGCTTGGCGGCGAGCTCGAAGGAGCTGCGCGTGCGGGTCGAGGCCTCGTAGAAGAGGTTGAGGACCGTGCGGCCGCGCAGCGCTGGGACCTTCTTGATCTCGCGGTCGGCGACCTCAGCGAAGGAGGCCGCGCGGTCGCAGATGCGCTCGATGTCGGCTCTTGTCAGATCCTCAACAGACACCAAGTGCTTCATGCTGCGACCTCCGACAGCTCGGTGATGCGAACCTCGTCGACGTCGTCGAGCTCCTCGACGTGCACGTTGACGCGCTCGGTGCGCGAGGTCGGCAGGTTCTTACCGACGTAGTCGGGGCGGATTGGCAGCTCGCGGTGGCCGCGGTCGGCGAGCACGGCGAGTTGGACCTTGGCGGGCCGTCCGTAGCTGAACAGTGCCTCGATGGCGCTGCGCACCGTGCGGCCGGTGAAGAGGACGTCGTCGACCAGGACGATCGTGCGACCGTCGAGCTCGAAGTCGATGTGGCTGGCGTGCACGGTGGGCTGCTCGGCGCGCCGGCCGACGTCGTCTCGATAGAAGGCGATGTCGAGGTCGCCGAAAGGGACCTCGCGCTCCAACAGGTCGACGAGCAGCGCGTGGATGCGGCGGGCGAGGATCGCACCGCGGCGGTGGATGCCGACGATCGCCAGTTGGGCTGGCTCATCGTTGCGCTCCACGATCTCGTGGGCGATCCGGACGAGGGTGCGGCGCATGTCGTCCTCGTCGAGGACGACCTTCTCATGGTCCATCGGGTGTTCCGTTCCTTCCTGGCCTCACGGGACCGGGTTAAAGGGCGGGTGCTGCGTTCAAACCTAGCGGACCGTCCGGGCGTAAGGTCGTGTCATGAGCGACTCACCTGAAGACGATCGCGCCTTCAAGGCGCGGACGCGCACAATGTGGGCGACCGGTGACTTCCCGCGCGTCGCCCGGGAGACGATCAAGGACGTCGGCCCGACGCTGGTTGCCGCCGCGGGTGTGCGCGCTGGGCAGCGCGTGCTCGACGTGGCGGCAGGCTCGGGAGCAACATCCATTCCGGCGGCGCTGGCCGGCGGCGAGGTCGTCGCGTCGGACCTGACGCCGGAGCTGCTGGCCGTCGGGGAGGCGGCGGCACGCGAGCAGGGGCTGCAGCTGGAGTGGGTCGAGGCCGACGCCGAGGCGCTGCCGTTCGAGGACGCGTCGTTTGACGTCGTCTTGTCATCGTTTGGCGCGATCTTCGCGCCGCGCCACCAGGTGGTCGCCGACGAGCTGCTGCGGGTCGCACGGCCGGGCGCCACGATCGCGATGGCCAACTGGCCACCCGAGGGTTGGGTCGGCCAGTTCTTCGTGACGATGCTGCCGTTCATGCCCCCGCCGCCGCCGGGCGCGACGCCGCCGCTCGCGTGGGGTGTCGAGGACCACGTGCGTTCACTCTTCGGCGACGGGGTGAGCGAGCTGACGTTCACACGGCACATCCAGCCGGTCGAGCACTTCGCAACGCCGGAGGAGCTGATTTCTTACTACAAGGAGAACTTCGGCCCGACGATCATGGCCTACAAGTCGCTCGCTGAAGATCCGGATCGCACCGCGGCGTTGGACGCAGCGCTCCTGGACTTCGCCAGGCGCATGAACCTCGCCGGGCCAGGCGAGCCGGCGCGCTTCGAGTTCGAGTACGTGATCGTGGTCGCCCGGCGCGCCTGAATCGCTCAAGCGTCGAGGGTGGCCTCGATCCCGCGGATGTCGCCGTCCTCGTCGCGGAGGACGGTGACGTCGGTGAAGCCGTGGCGGATGAGGTCGTCTTGTAGATGTTCTGGTTGTCCGGCGCCGAGCTCGAGGAGGAGCGCGCCGCCGGGTGCCAAGAAGCGCGGCGCTCCGGCGATGGCGCGGCGTAGGTGGGTCGTGCCATCCCCGCCGCCGTCGTAGGAGAGCGCGGTCTCGAAGGTGAAGGTGTCGCGTTGCAGCAGGCCGAGCTCGGGGGTTGGGACGTAGGGCACGACGCCGACGATCACGTCGACCTGGCCCTCGAGCGCTTGCGGGAGCGGGTCGAGGAGGTCGCCTACAACCACCTCGATGCCGTTCACCCGGGCGTTGGCGACCGCGCGCTCGTCGACCTCCGTTGCGAGGACGCGCGCGGTGGGTCGCCTGGCGCGCAGCACTGCGGCGATCGCGCCGCTGCCGGTGCAGAGGTCGACGGCGGTGCCGCCGCGTTCCGGAAGGCGCTCCGCGGCACGCCGCGCCAGCTGCTCGCTCTGCCAACGCGGGACGTAGACGCCGGGATCGATCCGGACCTCGACGCCACAGAACGTGACGCTGCCGGTGATCCAGGCGAGCGGCTCGCCGGTGAAGCGCCGTTGGAGCAACGCTTCGAGCTGCTCATCGTCGCGGCCCGCACAGGCCAGCAGCTCGTCGACCTCCTCGCCGGCGGCAACAAAGCCACCAGCCTCCAACCGCGCGACGAGCGTCGCGCGATCCTGGCTCAAGCGATCGGTCCCTGAGCCGGCGTTGGCTCGGGCGGCGCGGGCCGGCTGGGATCCCAGCGGTGCAGCTCCGGCGGGCCCTTCTCGGGAAACGGCACGTCGATGAGGTCGAAGTCGCGCGGGACCTCGGTGCGCGGGAAGATCGCGCGCGCCTCGTCGCGGATCTCGCCGCCGAAGTAGCGCGTGGAGACATGGGTGAGCGCGAGCAGCCCGACGCCCGCCTCGGCGGCCAGCTCGGCCGCCTGGCGCGCGGTCGTGTGACCGGTCTCCAGCGCACGATCGCGCTCCTCGGAGGTGAAGGTCGCCTCGTGGACGAGCACGTCGGCGCCATCGGCGGCCACGCGCACCATGTCGCACGGCGACGTGTCGCCCGAGAACACCAACTTGCGCCCGCGGCGCGTCTCCCCCACGACCTGCTCCGGCGCGACGCCATTGACCGTCTCGCCGCGCTGCAGCCGTCCGAAGTCCGGCCCGGGTGCAACGCCGAGCTTGGCCGCCAGCTCCGCATCGAAGCGGCCGGGCCGATCCTCCTCGATCAGCGCGTACCCATAGGCCTCGCCCCGATGGCGGACGCGCAACGCGTGGATCTCGTACCCGTCGAACTCGACGATCGCGTCAGGCTCGAGGTCGGTGACACGGAAGCGGTACTTCAGCCGGCCGAAGACCGTTCGCTGGACCGTGTCGAGCAGCGCCTTGGTGCCGGGCGGGCCGAAGATCGTCAGCGGCGCCGTGCGCTCACGCAGATCGAAGGACTTCAACATGCCCGGCAGACCGAGCCAGTGGTCGGTGTGCAAGTGCGTGAGAAAGACCTCGGTGAGGTCGGGCAGCCCGACGCTGCGGATCAGCTGGCGCTGCGTCCCCTCACCGCAGTCGATGAGCACCTTGTCAGCCCCACGACGGATCAGCGTCGCGGGCAGGCCGCGGCGGGCGGTGGGCACGGAGCCGGCGGTGCCGGCAAAGAAAATCGAAAGATCCATCAGGCGCGTCTGGAGGCTACCGCCGGGGGTAGTGTCGGCTCATGCTCAAGGACTTTCGACAGTTCCTCCTGCGCGGAAACCTCGTCGACCTGGCGGTCGCGGTCGTCATCGGGGCCGCCTTCGGTGCGGTGGTCGCCGCGCTGGTCAAGGACATCATCACGCCGCTGATCGCGGCGATCGGGGGGCAGCCGGACTTCAGCAACCTGGACTTCACCATCAACAAGAGCCGTTTCGCCTACGGCGACTTCTTCAACGCGATCTTGACGTTCATCATCATCGCGGCGGTCGTCTTCTTCTTCGTCGTCAAGCCGGTGAACAAGCTGCTGGAGCGGATGCAGACCGGCGAGGCGGTCGATGAGGAGACGCGAGAGTGCCCGGCGTGCTTGAGCCAGATCCCGTATGCGGCGCGGCGGTGTGCGTTCTGCACCGAGGAGGTTGGGGCGGCGGTGCCGCCTCCGGCTGTGGCCTAGGGTCGGGGCGCGAGGCGGGGTTGGATGGGCGGCGCCAACGCGCGTGGCGCGGTCCGGGTCGTCTACCCCTCGCATGTGAGGGGCCAGGCGACCCGGACCCCGTCGGCCGGAGGTCCGGGTCGTTTTCGACGTCCACGCGACGTTCAAACCGACCCGGACCCTGCGGGCGGTGGTCGAGCGAGGGGGTGGGCCCGTTTGGCGCGATGCACTCGCGTCAGACAGGCCCACATGCCTGGCCGCGGCGCCACGGATTGGGGTGGGCCTGTTTGACGACGCATCATCGCGGCAAACAGGCCCACCCTCCCCGAGGCCAAAGCGGACGACAAGCCAACGCCCCGAGGCGCCGACCCTGCTCACTCCTCTCGGTGCCGACAGATCACGGTGCGCGCCTCGACCGACGCCTGCACTGAGCGGCCCACCACCGGCGCTCGCCGGCTGCGGCCTCGTAGCGCCTCGGGATCGTGGTGTCGGGCGGGATTGGATAGTCGGCGCTCGCGAACGACGCACCGAAACCTGTCAGACCGATGCGAGTGCCCCAAACGGCCCTACAGATATGCCGAATTCGACCTTTTGGGCATGACGTTTTGGACACCAAACATCTGACCTGGCTCAAGCAGAAGCTCGGGGACCGCGTGCTGGACCAGCTAATCCTCACCACCGGCCCAACGGCATACCGCCGCGAAGACGGCATCGCGATCGTCCCACTCGCGCTCCTCGGACCCTGAGCAACAACACTGCGTAATCAACCATTCCGTCCGCAGCCTCGATTAGGCTTCGCGTCTCACACCAAAACAGCGCCTCAGTGTCAGTCTTGTGCTTGCGGATGGTTGGTTGGTGTCCGCTCGGGGCTGTTGGGTTCCGGGAGGGCGGCGGGCTGACTCGAACAGTGCCTGTCCTTGTTGACCTGGCGGGGTTGTGTCGCCCGTCGCCGTCCCGGACCCGTCGGCGTGACCTGATAGGAGCGTGGCACCGCCCCCACTGAGGTATGTCCGCCGACGGTCCCCTTCGTAGAAGCCAAACGAGAGGACTGACGGTGATGATCGTGATCGGGGCCGACACACACAAGGCCACCCACACGTGTGCCGCTGTGACGGCAGGGATCGGTGAGCTTCTGGGCTCCCGGACAGCGCCGGCGCGTAAGGAAGGCTTCGGCGCGCTGCTGAAGTGGGCGCGCGGCCTGGATGCCGAGAGGACATGGGCCATCGAGGACTGCCGTCATGTCTCCGGCGGCCTCGAACGGTTTTTGATCGCGCGCGGCGAGCGCGTGATCAGGGTCGCGCCCAAGCTGACGGCCGGGACCCGGACCAGCGCCAGGGAGCGCGGCAAGAGCGACGAGATCGACGCCTTGGCGGTCGCCCGCGTCGCGCTGCGAGAAGGCCTGGACAAGCTGCCCGCCGCATTCCTTGACCCAGAAGCTCGCGCGATCAAGCTGCTCAACGAGCATCGCGAATGCCTCGTCCAGGAACGCACCCGCCGCCAGAACCGGCTGCGATGGCTGCTACACGACCGCTGGCCAGAGCTCGAGATCCCCGCCCAAGGACTCGACCGCCCTCGCTGGCTGGACAAAATCACACGACGCCTGGCCCGTGCCGAGCAAGCCGCCGATATCCGCATCTGCAAAGACCTCGTACGCGAGATCCGATCCGCTACCCGTCAGATCAACAGCCTCGAACGCGAGATCGCCACGCTGGTCGCCGACCGCGCCCCGCAGCTGCTCGCGCTGCCCGGCTGTGGCCCGATGACCGCCGCGACGATCATCGCCGAGACCGCCGGACCCGGACGCTTCTCCACCGACGCAAAGCTCGCACGCACCGCCGGCGTCGCACCAATACCCGCCTCCTCAGGCCAACACCAACGCCATCGCCTCGACCGCGGCGGCAACCGCAAACTCAACTGCGCCCTACACCGCATCGCCGTCACCCAAGGCCGCTGCCACCCACCAGCCACCGCCTACCTCGCCCGCCGACAAGCCGAAGGCAAAACCCGCAAAGAAGCCCTCCGCGCCCTCAAACGACACCTCGCCCGCACCATCTGGCACCACACCCACACCACCACCCCCTTGACATAGGAGCAACCCCGCGACCGTTAGCGCGGCCCGGGGGCATGACCCAAAGGAGCAGTAACTCCCATGAGCACCCCGCAGGGTAGCTTCGCCTGCCGTATCACCGTCGACCCGTCGACTGCCGATGTGTTGCGCATCGAGGCCAAGAAGGTCTTGATGTTCAACCACGACCCTTTCGAGGACTTCCTCGACTACGTCCCCGCTCGACAGCTCGCGCTTGCGGATGTCTTTCGCGACGCGACGGCGGTGATCGATGCGCTGGGCTGGGACCCCGACAGTCGCACGCACCACGAGAGCATCGAGGTCCCGCTGACCACCGGCCACATCGAGCAGCTCCAGCACCGCAGGTGCGATTTGCTGGACACCAACCTCGACCTGCTGACCGACATCGGCGCCGACAACGACACCAACGCCATCATCATGACTGAGATCTACAACAACCGCCACGGTGTCGAAGCCCTCAACCGGGTTTTCGACGCTTACAGCACCACCATCGCACGCCGACAGCGGTAATCCAGCACGGCGCGGGCGCCGGGTCGCGGCACCACGCCCCTACCGGCGGTCGCCGGCGCAGTCAACCACGTAATCGAGCGAGGACGAACGTGACCATTCGCCGCTCGCGGTGTACCGCTCGCCATGACCTCCTCCCCCGCGATCGCCTTTGCCCGGCACCACGCCCGGACCTTTCTCGCCCTTGGCATGGTCGCCACGTTGGCCTTCGCCCTCTACGCGCGGCGCAGTGATCTCGCCGCGTTCGACTGGTCGGTTGACCCGCTCGCGTTGGTTGGCGCCGCACTGCTGCTCGCCATCCCCGGCCTCGTCCAGGCCGGGACGTTTGTCGTGGCTCTGCAGCGAGTGGGCGCAGGCGCACGCTGGCGTCCGGCGCTCAGGGTCTGGGCGCGCTCATGGCTGCTGCGTTATGAGCCCAGCGGTGCCGTTGGCTTCGCCTACCGGGTGGGCGCACGCGAGCGACTGGCGGCGACGACCCCGCAGGTCCTGACCGCCACCGGCTACGAGCAGTTGGCCGCTGTGGCGGGCGGCGCGCTGGCCGCGCCGATCGGCTTCGCGGTCGCTGGGCTGCAGCCGCCCGCGATCGCGCTGGGCGCTGCAGCGGTCGCGGTGCTCACGCTCGTCGCACTCCGCCCTGCCTGGCTCGGCGGCTGGGTTCAGCGACGCCTCCAGGCCCGTGGGATCGCAGCGGCCGCCCCGCTGCGCGGCCGTGCCGTCGCGGCGCTCGTCGCCGTCCACGCTGCAGGTTGGGCGGCGATGGCCGGCGGCATCGCGCTGCTGGCCGGCACGCTTGGCCTGGGCAACACGGGCACGGGCGTCCTGCTGGGCGCGGCCGCACTGTCGTGGCTGGCCGGTGTCCTGGTCCCAATCGCGCCCGGCGGCCTCGGTGTCCGCGACGCCGCGCTGGCCCTCGGCCTCGCGCCGGTGCTCGGCGCCGGCCAGGCGACGGCCCTCGCCGTCGCGTTGCGCGTCGTGGGCTTCGCCGGAGAGCTGATGACCTACGTGATCGCCGAGGCGCTCGCGGTGCTGCCGTCACGCAAGGCCGCAAGCGCCGCGCCGAGCGCGCCGGCCTTCCTCCCGCCGACCGACCGCTCCGGCGTCATCGTCGTCGTCCCGACCTACCAGGAGGCCGAGTCCCTCCCGCTCTTCGTCGAGCGCTTCGCTGCGACCGGCGTGGAGCTGCTGATCGTCGACGACGCCTCACCAGACGGCACCGGCGCGCTCGCCGACGAGCTGGCCGCGCACCGCCCGTGGATGCACGTCCTGCACCGTGAGGGCAAGGACGGGCTCGGTGTCGCCTACCGCGCCGGCTTCTCGTGGTGCCTGGCTCGCGGCTACCGCGCGATCGGCCAGATGGACTGCGACCTGTCACATCCGCCGGAGAAGGTTGCCGAGATGCTCGCCGTGCTCGACGGCCGCGAAGCCGATCTCGTCATCGGCAACCGCTACCTGCCCGGTGGCGGCACAACCGACTGGAGCCGCTCGCGCCGCGCGCTCAGCCGCGTCGGCTGCACGATGAGCCGCCTGCTGCTCGGCCTGCCCTACGACGATCTCAGCGGCGGCTTCAAGCTCTGGCGTGCAAGCTGCTTGGAGGATCTCGGCCTCGACGACATGCTCGCCGCCGGCTACGCCTTCCAGATCGAGACGACGCAGGTCGCCCACCTACTCGGCAAGCGCATCGAGGAGATCCCCTTCACCTTCCGCGAGCGCGTCGCCGGCGAGTCGAAGATGTCGCTGGCGATCTCGCTGGAGGGAATCGGCGTGTGCCTCCAGCTGCGGCGCCGCGGCCACGCGATCGGAACGTAAAGGCGCGCGAGGAGGGATTCGAACCCCCGACTTCCTCCTCCGGAGGGAGGCGCTCTATCCACTGAGCTACTCGCGCGGGTACGGGCATCGTAGCGGTCGCGGTCAACTCCCACCTGGACCTGGACGCCGTGAACCCCATCATGTTGAGGTCCAGATGGCCTTGAGGATGGACCAGCGAGGTGCCATGGTGAATATGGCATGGATGCTGTCGACGACCCTCTGACCCGACTCGCCACCGAGCTTGAGCGCCTGGCCCAAGCGCACATCGCGCTCGGCGAGGCGACGGCATCCCTGATCCCGGAGGCCGCCCCGCACGAACGTCGCATCCTCGGGCAGGCCGCCGCCGCATCGCGCGCTGCGGCGCGCACGGCTGCCGAGGCGAGCGCCAAGGCGCTGGCCGCCACCGACGGCTGAGCGTCAGCTGCTGGTCACCGGGCCGACGTGGCCTTCGACGCGGATCCGCGCATGGCCCTGAACCGGCTGCGCCGGCGATGGGCCGTCGCCGACGATCCCGAGCCCTTCGGCCAGCGTGAAGAACGCGCGAGCAAACGGTGACGTGGCGGTCCGGGCGCGCACCTGTTCCCAGTCGACCTGCTCGCGCACCGCACGGGCGATCGCGACGATGCCGGCGAAGTCGCAGTAGTGCTCGTCGAACGCGTGCAGCTTCATCACCAGGACGTCGTCCAGCGCGACGACCGGCAGGTCCAGCGCCGAGACCGCGATGATCTCGGCGCGTTCCAGAACGGCGCCGACGTCCTCGATCCCGCGCGGCCCGAAGATCAGATCGACGAGCGTGTCGCCGTCCCATGCCTTGAACAGCCAGCCCTCCGGCGGGCGCTCGGGGCGCATCCCCGCCTCGGCCAGGGCGGCAAGCGCCGCCTCGGCGTCCTCCGGACGGACAAGGAAGTCCAGGTCGTTGCGGCTCTGTGGCGCGCCGCGCGCCCAGCACGCGACGCTTCCCGCCAGGGCGAAGTCCAGCCCTTCGTCTCGCAGCACAGCGGCCGCGGTCTTGAGGCTGCTCTCTATTTCTTCGAACGTCGATCGGGCCTCACCCATGCACACGCACTACCCAGAGGGCCAAGTGGGTAGTGCAACGGATCGTGACCTTGCGCATCGCCGCCGCCGGCGACATGCACTGCCAACCGTTGCGCGCCGCCGAGGCGCGCGCGGCATTTGGTGCCCTGGCCGGCGACATCGACCTCTTGCTCCTCGCCGGCGACCTGACCACCCACGGCCAGCCCGAGCAGGCGCAGGTCCTGGCCGATGCCTGCCGCGACCTCCACGTCCCGATCTTCGGCGTCTGGGGCAACCACGACTGGCACTGCGATCAGATCGACGAGATCGAGCCGATCCTCGCCGAGGCGGGCATCCGGATGCTCGAGCGCGAGAGCGTGACCGTCTGCATCGACCGCACCGAGATCGGCATCGTCGGGCTCAAGGGCTTCGTCGGCGGCTTCCCTGGCTCACACCTGCCGGACTTCGGAGAGCCGCGGCTGCGTCAGCTCTACGCCGAGACGACCGCCGACGTCGCCGCGCTCGACGAAGGGCTTAAGGCCATCGCCCACTGCCCCGTGCGGATCGTGTTGATGCACTACGCACCCACGACCGAGACGCTCCGCGGCGAGCCCGAGACGATCTGGACCATGCTCGGCAACGACCGCCTCGCCGCCCCGATCGCCCAGCACGAGCCCGACATGGTCCTCCACGGCCACGCGCACGCGGGCACCTTCGAAGGCGCCATCAACAGCGTCCCTGTCTACAACGTCTCGGTCCCCGTGCTCGGCCGCGACTTCTGGGTCTTCGAGCTCAGCGGCCTGGAGCGGGCGACGGCGCCGCTGCACTGAGCGCGATCCAAACCCTTGTGGTAGTGCCGTCCTCACTCCACGCCAGGTCAGCGTTGCTGATCAGGAGGTCGTCAGCGTTGCAGCTGCCACTCCGGACACGACAATCGCCAGGTTCAGGGAGGCAAAGATCGGCACCCCGAATGGGTGTGGCACCAAAGGCAAATCAGACGAGGAGGTGAACTCTCGCAGCGCAATACGTGCGTACAGAGGTGGTCGTGCTTCGGGAGCGTCCGACCTAGCGAGATCCCGCCGGAAACGCCACTGCAGCTCTTCGCTGATCGCTTCGAACAGCATGTTGCCCTGTCGGCGTGCGCGGTCGAAGACCGCCACATTGAAGAGAGCCAGGGCCCCGAAGATTAGCGGCGCAGCCACGGCGGCTAGCTGGCTGCCGAAGTCGACGCCTCCGTTGGCCCAAAGGAGCGTCCAGGCAAAACTCACGAGGTTCAGAAGCGTCATCAACAAGACCTGGCGTGCGATTACGTCAAGCTTTCGTGTCAGGCCGCGGAGTTGCTCGATTACTTCAGGGAGCCCCATCGACTCATCGGTCGTGTCTGACCATCCTGGCTCGGGCTCCTGGGGACGGTTAGGGAGATCGGGCATCTATCTCCTGGCGGTCGCGATGAACAGATCCTCTAGGAACCGCTGCTGGCATTTCTCCCGATCTCGCGACTGGAAGGTGCCGTCCATCACGCCATCAGAGTAGAACATGTGCCCGACGGATGAATACGGAAGTACCAAGTGTCCTTGTATCGCAGCATCTCTGACGGCTGCGAAATACGGTCCGTGTTCGTAGTGAAGAAGCGCCGCGTCTCGTTGTGACCACCACAGGTCGGCCTTCGAAACGAGCGTGATGAGAAAACTCGGACGGCCTGCAAGCAGTGGCACCCATTCGGTCACTGCGTCGATCTCCACCTTCCGGTGTGTCTCCAACCATGTCGGATTTGGACTTCCGTCTTCAAGTAATGCTTCCTTTGCACCGGTCGCATACTCGTGATAGCCCCAACTCGTAACATTGATCACACCAAACCGATCCTGGCGCATCGCATCGGTAATCGCATCGAGTCGACGAGATCGATGCGCTGTCTGCCCAGGTGTGTCGGTGAAGTCGAACATGTTGTCGCCCAACTTCACTCGTTCGGTGCTCGCCCATTGGGTCCGCTTGAGATTGTCGATCGCCTGAGGGACGAGCACCTGGAGCGAGTCGATGAAATTCGACTTGCCGCAGCCGGTAGAGCCGAGCACAAGAATTTTATTCTTGGTCCGGAATGCGTCGCGTAGCTTGGTTAGCAAGCCTTGCTTTTGTGCGATCTGAACAATGGCGACGGCCGCTTTCGCTGCCGCGACCTCTTCAGCTCCTGTTGGCATCCATTTCCTTATGACATTGAGGAGGACTTGTATCCGACCGCAAGACTTTACGGCGTTCGATCAGCAGATTTCCAGCGAACAGGATCGTTCGCCGCAAATAGCCTTAGTTGCGTGCTCGCTGCCGTGGCTTAGGCCGGTCGACGCGGGCACCGAGCAAACTACGGACGTGAACGCAGACCGCTGTGTCGCGGCGCTACAGGAACCCAACTTCGAGGCCGTTCACCGCCGCAGGTAGGAGCGCGATAACCCATAGAGTCTCTGGACGAGCGGTCCCAGGGGGACTTGGCCATCTCGCTTGGTAGCTTCAGCTACATTCGCCGCGCTGCTCTTGCAGCGCACGTGTGCCGGCATCGGTGATCGGGCCGGTGAGCGGCCCGCGCCGTGCGAGCACGTCGCGGAGATCCGCTATTGCGGGCCGGAGACGACCCTTGCGTTCGAGGCGTTCGAAGACCGAGTCGGTCTTTGATTTGCGGCGCGCTGGCTCAACACCGAACAGCGTAGACGGCAACGCCTCACGTCCGACAAAGCGTCTGCAGCATCCCCAGCGCCCGCGTCGGATCGCGGCGCATCAGCGTGAACGCGGCCCGCGCGTGCTCGACGTCATCAAGCGTCGCGTCCGGGCGCTCGATGCAGTAGCGGCCGATCCAGCGGACGGCGGCGCGTTCGTAGCGCTCGGGTTCACGGTCTCGGAGAAGGACGCAGACTTGGAGTGCGTCGTCGAGCCGGACAGCGGGCAGTTCGGCGGCCGCGGCGCGGATGATCATGAGGTTGCCCGTGCGCAGGGCGTGCTGGAACTGGGTGTAGGCGGTGCCGGCGTCTGTCACGAACATATGTTCGCATACGGCGCAAGCGCTGGAGGAGACACTGACGTTTCCTCCCGGCCATCAATCCTCAGCCAGCTGGTAGTTCCTGAACCACCGTCAGCGCATCGGCAAACAGATCGCCCTGATCGCGCACACGCGCGAGGACGGCGTCGAGATCGAAAACGAGCGCATCGGTGCTGCCCGCAGCCGCAGCGGCGGCCACTTCGTCCCAAGCCAGCGGTGTCGAGACCGCTGGCCGCTCGCGTGCCCGCGGCGAGTAGACCGACACGGTGGTCTTGTTGACGTCGTTCTGGCTCCAGTCGACCAGCACCTTGCCCTTGCGCAGCGACTTGGTCTGCCTCGCCACGACAAGGTCCCCCGCCTCGGCCTCCAACAGCTCGGCGACCGCCTTGGCGAAGCCCTTGGTCTGCTCGTAGGTCACGCCCGGCGTGTTGAGCGGGACGTAGACCTGCATGCCCTTGGAACCAGAGGTCTTGACGACGGCGCGCAAGCCCAAGTGCTGGAACATGCCCTGCAAGACGGTGGCGACGTGGCAGCACTCCAGCAGCCCCGCGGGCTCGCCGGGGTCCAGATCGAAAGCGACCATCGTCGGCGCCGACAGCTTGCCGTCGGCAGCGGCCCGGTGCATCGGCGTGTGCAGCTCGATGTCGGCGAGGTTGCCCAGCCAGGCGAGCGTGGGCGTGTCAGAGGCCAAGACGTAGTTGATGATCTTGCCGCTCTCGAGCGCGACCGGCGTGGTCGCGACCCAGTCGGGCCTGTGCGCCGGTGCCTGCTTCTCATAGAAGAACTGGCCCTCTGCACCATTCGGATAGCGCTTGAGCGTCAGCGGACGCCCACGCAGGTGCGGCAGCAGGACCGGTGCCAGCTCGACGTAGTACCGGATCAAGTCGTTCTTGGTGTGGCCCGACGGCCACAAGGCCTTCTCCAAGTTGGTGAGCCGCAGCTCGCGGCCTTCGATCTCGGCGAGCACCGCCGTGCCCTTCGCCCCCTTGGGCGGCGCGACCGGCTCGCGGACGACGAGTCCAGCGGGCTTGTCGTCGCGCAGCCCCTTGTAGGACGGCGCACGCAACACTCCCTCGCGCGTCCACGCGATGAACTCGACCTCGCAGACCAGCTCGGGCTCGACCCAGACCGCCTCGCGCGGGATCTTCACGGTGCGTGGAACCTCGCTGAACGGCGACGTGTCGCGGACCAAGGGCCCCAACAACTCCGCCAAACGGTCCAGTTCCGCCTCCGTGAAGCCGGTGCCGACACGGCCGGCGAAGCGAAACGGCGCGTCATCGTCCTCGCGCACGCCGACCAGCAGCGCCCCGATGCTCCCCTGGCGCTTGCCCTCCCCCGGCAGCCACCCGCCGATCACCAACTCCTGGCGGTTGGTGTTCTTGATCTTGCGCCAGCACCCGCTGCGGCGGCCGGGCTCATAGGGCGAGTCCAGCCGCTTGGCGACGACCCCCTCTAGCCCCTGCTCGCGCGTGGCGGCCAGCATCTGCGCGCCGCCGCCGACGACGTGGTCGGGGACCTGCCAACGCTCGCCGTCGGCCAGCAGCGCCCGCAGCGCGCGACGGCGCTCCTCGTAGGGGAGCTCCATGAGCGACCGCCCGTCCAACCACAACAAGTCGAAGGCCATGTAGTTGACCGGCGCCTCCTTGGCCAGCCGGCGCACCTGCGCGTCGCGCGTCAGGTGCATCCGGCCCTGCAGCTCGGCAAACGAGGGTCTGCCGTCGGCATCGAAGGCCACCACCTCGCCGTCGAGGATCGCACGGTGCATGCTCAGCGCCCGGTTCATCCGGCCGAGCTCCGGATAGCGCGCGGTGACGTCGTTGCCGTTGCGCGTGACCAAGCGCATCCGGCCGGGCTCACTGAAGACGACCGCGCGCACGCCGTCCCACTTGATCTCATAGGCCCACTGCTTGTCCTCGCGCGCGGGCGGAAGCGCCTCTGCCTTGGTCAGCATCGGCACGAGCTGGTCGGGCATCGCCTCCTGGCCGAGAACCCAGCCATCGGCGGCCGGCTCGCCCATGCGGTGGATCATCCAGTCCTTGGCATCCGACCCCATCGGGAAGAGCGCGTAGCGGCCGGTCACGCGCTCGCCGTGGAGCTCGACCTCGACCTTCTTGCCCTCTTGCCACTTCAGGACCTCGTAGGTGCCGCGGTCCCAGATCGTCATCGTCCCGGCGCCGTAGGAGCCCTTCGGGATCTCACCGTGGAAGTCGAGGTACTCCAGCGGATGGTCTTCGGTGTGAGCGGCGACGCGGTTGTCCTTGGGCGCCCACGGGAGACCGTTGGGCAGTGCCCAAGAGGCCAGCGCGCCGTCGTGCTCCAGACGCAGATCCCAATGCAAGCGGGTCGCGCTGTGCTCCTGGATGACGAAGCGCGGCAGGCCGTCGCGGGCACTGCCGTCCTCGCCGCCCGCAGGCTCGGGCGTCGCGGAGAAGTCGCGTTTGGCGGCGTACTCGTCCAGGCGCTGGGCCATCGCGGAAGCGGTCTACCCGCCGGCGATGCGCAGCACCGTCTCGCGAAGCTCGGAGATCGGCGCGTCCTTCTCGACGTAGGCGACCGCGCCGGCGCGGCGGCCCTCGCCATAGGCGCGCGGATGACCGCTCAGGACGACCACGCGGATGTCGGGCACGACGCGCTGCAGCTCGCCGACGGCATCGCGCTCGACATCGAGGAGATCGAGCAGGACGATGTCTGGCCGCGTCTCGCCGGCGACGCGAATGGCGCCATCGACGTCCGGAGCCTCGCCGACGATCTCGATGTCGTCATCGTCCTCCAGCTCGGCGCGAATCAGCGCCCGGAAGGCAGATGAGTCATCACAGTGCAGGACGCGGACCATGCAGTTCGCAGAGTACTCCGCGACCCGGCCGACTCCTCCTAAAAACATCGGTTTGACGTTGCACGAAGTGCTGTGACGGAAGGCTCGGCGTTGTAGCTTTCCTCCAATGGCCATGGTGCACCAGCCTGGCGAGCCGCTGCGTGTCGGCGCCGTCGACCTGCGCGATCTCCTCGGAGCGCACGTCGACGCGCTCGCCGACGCGGTGCTGGAGCGCTTCGCGGCGGGCGCCGGACCCGAGGGCGCGCCCGACGCCGTGACGCTGCGCAATCTGCGTCTCGGTGCGCGGGGCGCCGTCGACTGCTTTCTCGCGCGGCTGGCAGGCGAGCGCCGTGTCGCCGACGACGCGCTCTTTATCGCCCACGGTCGCGCGCAGCAGGCAGCGGGCCGGACGCTGACCGAGCTGTTGTCGTTCTACCGGCTCGGCGGGCTGGCGATGTGGGAGCGCTCGACCGCCCTGCTGCCGCAGGAGACGTCGCTGCCGGCCGCGGAGATCTTCGCGTTCGGCAGCGCGGTGCTAGAGCTCGTCGACGAGCTGTCGGTCGCCGCGGCCCGCGGCTTTGCCGCCCAGGAGGCCGAGGCGCGCCGGCGCAGCCGGGCGCTGCGCGAGCGGCTCGTCGCGCTGCTGCTCACCGAGCCAGCGGTCGCCGACGAGGTCCTCGATGCGGCCGCCACCGCCGCCGGCTGGCGACTGCCGCCGGCAGTGCGCGTCGCTGTCGCCGCGCTGCCGGCCGACCCGCTGGCCGTGCCGGCGGGCCCGCCGCCCGAGCGCGTACTGACCGCGCCGGTCGCCGATGGGCGCCTCGCGCTCGTGGTCGCCGACGGCGAGGAGGCCGAGCGCTGGCTGACGCGTGCGGCGACCGCGCTGCTGCTCGAAGCACCGTTGGCGATCGGCCCGACAGTCCCGGCCGCTGCCGCCGCGCGCAGCGCCGCCCGCGCCGTCGCGCTCTTGCACCATGTGACTGCCGGCGCGCTCGGCGGCCGCGAGGGGCAGGAGATCGTCCGCTGTGACGACCACGAGATCGCGCTGCTGCTCGGTGCCGCGCCGGAGCTCGCCCACGAGGTCGCCAGCCGCCGCCTCGCACCGCTCGCCACGCTCGATCCCGCCGCGCGCGAGCGCCTGACCGCCACGCTCGCCGCCTGGCTCGCCGACCCGGGCCGCCCGCAGGCGATGGCCGATCGCCTCGGCCTTCACGTGCAGACGGTCCGCTACCGGCTCAAGGCGCTGCGCGGGCTCTTCGGCGACGCGCTCGACGATCCGGATGAGCGCTTCGAGCTGTCGCTGGCCCTGCGCGTCGGCGACGGATAGACCCCATCGCCTTCTCGAAACCTGCTCTGCGGTCGACGCCGCGCGCGAACGCGCCTAAGCTGTCTCCTGTGCTGACCGGTTCTGACGCGGGTGCCCAGATCGAGCGCGAGATGGAGACGCACCGGCGTGCGTTGACGGGCTATTGCTACCGGATGCTCGGCTCCGGCTCGGAGGCCGAGGATGCGGTCCAGGAGACGATGGTGCGGGCGTGGAAGGCGGCCGATCGGCTGGAGGCGCGCGCAGCGCTGAAGTCATGGCTGTACCGGATCGCCAGCAACGTCTGCTTCGACATGCTGCAGGGGCCCCAGCGGCGGGCCCAGCCAATGGACCTGGGCCCAGCGTCGGCGGCCGACTCCGCGCTCGGGGCGCCGTTGACCGAGAGTGCGTGGGTGCAGCCGATCGCCGACGCGCGTTTGGCGCCGGCCGAAGGCGATCCGGCCGAGATCGCCGCGGGGCGCGAGACGCTGCGACTCGCGTTCGTGGCCGCGCTCCAACACCTTCCGGCGCGCCAGCGCGCGGTCCTCATCCTGCGCGAGGTCCTGCGCTGGCAGGCCATCGAGGTTGCCGAGTTGCTCGACACCTCGGTCGCCTCGGTCAACAGCGCGCTGCAGCGCGCCCGGGCGACGCTCTCAGAGCTCGACCTCGACGCGACCGACGGCCCGGCGACCGTCGACGATGAGCAGCAGGATCTCCTGGCCCGCTATGTCGACGCGTTCGAGCGCTATGACATGACCGCGCTGGTCTCGCTGCTGCGCGAGGACGCCGAGTTCTCGATGCCGCCGTTCCCGCTCTGGGTCAAGGGCACCGACGACATCGTGGCGTTCATGACCGGCACCGGCTCCAAGTGCGAGGGCTCACGGGTACTGGCGACCTCGGCCAACGGCGGTCCGGCGATCGCCATCTATAACCCCGACGGCAACGGCGGCTTCTCCCCGTGGGCGATCGTCGTGGTCGAGACCTCAGACGGTCGGATCAGCGGGCTCCACCACTTCATCTACCCCGAGCTCTTCGCCGAGTTCGGGCTCCCGCCGCGCCTCGAGCGCGAGCACGCCGGATAGCCCGCAGAGCTCGACCAGGCCGCGCAGCTCGGGCGACGCGTCGAGGACGCGCAGCGACCAGCCGTGACGCCGCGCGGTCATGTTCAAGCGCGCGAGCACGGCGACGAGCGCGAGGTCCGGCCGGCAGGCGTCCATCCGCCCCACGACCACCTCGGTGCCGTCGTCGATGACGACCACGACGGTCGTCAAGCTGTCACGCGCATCGCGCATTGCCTCTATTGAGACGCCCGTGAGGGGTCGAACTCATCGGCACGAGCGATGAGTCGGGCGCGCAAGCCCCGTCTGAGCGTCCATGACCACCTTCGCGCTCATCCCAGGCGCCGGCTCGGACCAGTGGTACTGGAGTCGGCTCGTACCGCTGCTGACGGCTCGCGGCCACGAGGCGCTGACGCCTGAGCTACCGACCAACGACCCGGACGCGGGCTGGAACGCCTACGCCGACGCCGTGGCCGCAGCGATCGGCGACCGCACGGGCGTCGTGGTCGTGGCCCAGTCGATGGGCGCCTTCACCGCGCCGCTGCTGTGCTCACGAGTCGATGTCGCTCGCATTGCCTTGCTCTGCCCGATGATCCCGTCGCCGGGCGACACGGGCAACACCTGGTGGGAAGCGGCCGGCCAGGACGCCTCGGCGCGCGCCGCCGCCGAACGCGACGGGCGCGACCCCAACGCGCCGTTCGATCTGGAGACGACGTTCTTGCACGACGTGCCCGCCGACGTCAGCGCCGAGCTACTGGCGCGCCCGGCCCCCGCCCAGGAAGACCGCCTATTCGAAGAGCAATGGCCGCTGGACGCGTGGCCCGACGTGCCGACCACGGTCCTGGCCGGCACCCGCGATCGCCTCTTTCCCTTAGACCTCGTCGAACGCCTAGCGCGCGAGCGCCTTGGCCTCGACCACATCGACACCGTCGACAGCGGCCACCTCGCGGCGCTCGTGCGCCCCGAGGAAGTCGCTGCGTGGCTCGCTCGCTGAGGCTTGCTTAGCCGCCGGCGACTGCGGGGAGGATTTGAACCTCGCCGCCGTCCTTGACCGGCGTGGCGAGGCCGTCGCCGAAGCGGACGTCCTCGCCGTCGACGTAGACGTTGACGAAGCGGCGCAGGCCGCCGTCGCCGTCCGAAAGGCTGTCGCGCAGCTCGGGGTGCTCGGCGTAGAGGGCCTCCAGCACCGCGCCGACGGTCTCGCCTTCGAGCGGGACCTTCGACGCGCCGCCGGCGGCGGCGCGTAGCTGCGTCGGGAGCTTGACCGTGACGCCCATCAGGCGTGTGCTCCAGCCAGGACGATGTTCTCGAACTCCGAGAACTTCGGCTCGATCGTGTGCGACTCAAACGTGTCGCGCACCGCGTCGAGCGTCTTGAGGCCGTCGCCCGTGATGACGAGCACGACGCGCTCCTCTGGGTCGATGTCGCCGCGATCGGCGAGCTTGGCCAGCGTCGCCGTGGTGACGCCACCGGCGGTCTCGGTGAAGATGCCCGTCGTCTCGGCCAGCAGGCGGATGCCCGCCTTGATCTCCTCGTCGGTGACGCTGTCGACGCCGCCGTTGGTGCGGTTGGCCAGCTCGATCGCGTAGGGGCCGTCGGCCGGGTTGCCGATGGCCAAGGACTTGGCGATCGTGTCCGGCTTGACCGGGCGGCAGACGTCGGTGCCCGCGGCGAACGCGGTGGCGACCGGCGAGCAGCCGGTGGCCTGAGCACCGTTCATCGTCGGCGTGTCGCCCTCGATGAGGCCCAGCTCACGCCATTCGTCAAAGCCCTTGGCGAGCTTGGTGAACAGCGAGCCCGAAGCGATCGGCGCGACCACGCGGTCCGGCGTCGAGAAGCCGAACTGCTCAGCGATCTCATAGGCCAGGGTCTTGGAGCCCTCGGCGTAGTAGGGCCGCATGTTGACGTTGACGAACGCCCAGCTCTCCTGCTCACCGCTGATCTCGGTGCAGAGCCGGTTGACGTCGTCGTAGTTGCCGTTGATCTTCACCAGGTTGGTGCCGTAGACGCCGGTCGCGAGGATCTTCTGCTCCTCGAGGTCGGCCGGGATGAAGACGTAGGACGGCATCCCCAGCGCGGCGGCCGTGGCAGCCACGGCGTTGGCGAGGTTGCCGGTCGACGCGCAAGCCAGGGTGTCGAAGCCCAGCTCCCGCGCACGGGCGGCGGCGACCGAGACGACACGATCCTTGAAGGAGTGCGTGGGGTTGTGCGCGTCGTTCTTGACCCAGACCTCCTTGAGGCCTAGGCGCTCGGCGAGCCGGTCGGCGCGCACCAGCGGCGTGCAGCCGGCCGGCAGGCCGACGCGCGAGAGGATCTTCGCGCTCGGGCCGGGCTGGCCGTCGACAAGCGGCAGGAAGTCCACGTAGCGCCAGATGTTCTGCGGGCCAGACGTGATCCGGCGGCGCAGCGAGGCGACGTCGCCCTCAAGCGCGCTGTGGTCGTACTTGACCTCCAGCGGCCCGAAGCACTTGGTGCAGACGTACTGCGCCGTGAGCTCATACTCGGTCCCGCATTCGCGGCATGAGAGGTTGGTGACAGCCATCGTGGAAACTCCTTGTTCTTCGCCGAGGATTCGGTGTGTGACGAAGAAGTGGCTTCCTACGCCACACGTCTCCAGGAATTGGCACCTTCCCGCCTAAGCGGGGGTTGCCGGGGTTTCATCGGGCCAGTCCCTCCACCCCTCTGGACGTGTACAGCTATGTGGTCGGAACGATAGCAAGCGACCTTGATGCTGCAAAACGATGTGTCGGCAGCGTGGTTCGCGCGACTGAACGGTAGACTCAAGGGCGTCGTGATCCCGTCCGTCGACGAGCCCTTCAGTCGCAATGCCGAGGCTGCCCCGCCCGCCTCTGCCGCGTCGCGCTGCCCGCTCTCGGACGGACGGCATCCCGCACGTCGCCGAGCCTGATACCCCGAACGTCGAGGTCGTCGAGGCCGAGGGCCTGCGCTGGATCAACATTGAGCGCCCCCGCCAGATCGATCGCGCGTGGCTCGAGGAGCACTTCGACTTCCACCCGCTGGACTACGAGGACGTCTTCTCGCGCAACCAGCGCCCCAAGGTCGACGAGTACGAGGGCTACCTCTTCGTCGTCCTGCACTTCCCGGTCTTCGACAAGAGGGTCAACCGGCTCAACGGCGCCGAAGTCGACATCTTCGTC
This sequence comes from uncultured Conexibacteraceae bacterium, assembly GCA_963794585.1. GTDB lineage: Bacteria > Actinomycetota > Thermoleophilia > Solirubrobacterales > Solirubrobacteraceae > Baekduia. The sequence continues at coordinate 140,072 of CAWCEO010000011.1, read as the reverse complement.
GGGCCCGACTTCCTCATCACCTTGCCCAACGAGGGGCTGCAGCCGCTGCAGTACCTCTTTGACCGTTGCCGCACCAACGAGGACATCCGTGAGGACATGTTCTCCAAGGGCGCGGGCTACTTGTTGTACAAGGTGGTCGACGCCTGCGTCGACGCCTCGTTCCCGATGCTGCGCAAGATGGGGCTCAAGCTCGAGCGCCTGGAGCAGGCGATCTTTGAGGAGGAGGCCAACCGCGAGATCGTGCGCGACCTCTCCAACGCCAAGCAGGAGATCATCAACTTCCGCAAGATCGTCCGGCCGCAGCGGGTGGCGCTGAAGGACCTGGAGCGCACCAAGCGCTACGTGACGGGTGAGCTCGACATCTACTTTGACGACATCAACGACGCGTCGGAGCGGGTGTGGGACATGTTGGAGAACTTCAAAGAGGTCATCGAGGGGTTGGAGAACACCAACGAGGCAGTGCTCTCCCATCGCCTGAACGACTCGATCCGCGTGCTGACGGCGTTCAGCGTGATCATGCTCCCGCTGACGCTCATCGCCTCGGTGCTCGGCATGAATGTCGGCGTGCCGGGCGAAGGCTCGGTCCATGCATTCTGGATCACGATCGGGGTCATGTTGTCGGTGCTGACCGGCATGGTTCTGTGGTTCCGCAAGCGCGGCTGGTTGTAAAGGACGCGAATGAACGCGACGCGCCGCTGGGAGCTCCTCGGGTCCGCCCGCGTGGCGCGCTTGGCGACGGTGGCGGCCGATGGGCGGCCGTCGCTGGTCCCGGTCTGCTTCGCGATCAGCGGCCAGACGATCTATCACGCGGTCGATCACAAGCCCAAGACGACGCGCCGGCTCGCGCGGCTGGAGCACATCGCCGCCGAGCCGCGGGCGGCACTGCTGGCCGATCACTACGACGACGATTGGGACGCACTGTGGTGGGTCCGGGCCGACGGGACCGCGCGCGCGTTGGTCGACGGCGTCGAGGCCGAGACGGCGCTCGAGCTGCTGGCCGAGCGCTACGTGCAGTACCGCGAGCGGCGTCCGGACGGCCCGGTGGTGGCGCTCGACGTGCAGCGGATCAGCGGCTGGAGCGCGACATAGCCGCGCGCGCCAGCCGCGCTCGCCCTCCGTGGAGAGCGAGCGCGACCGGCCCTAGGGCACGGACTGGATGCTGATGCCTGCCTCGCCGCTGGTCTGCGGCGGTGTCGTCTGGACGGCGGCGTCAGCGTGCCCCGCGGCCACAAGGATGGAGCCCGTCACAAGGAGGAGCGTTACGAGCTCTCGGTGGGAGATCCGCGGGGAGGTCACTGCGGGCAGTCTCTCGCCGAGGTGGATTCAGAACAGTCGTGGTCGCCTGCATTTGCAGGGTGCGGGTGACCGCACCGCCGACTCGTGTGACCCGCAGGCCGTTTCGGTGTAGCCACCTACGTGCCCGCCGCCTCACTGTCGTCGCTCGAAGCGCTCGGCGACCACTTCTCGCTGAACGCCGCCACCGAGCGCAAGCGCATGCTGGTCATCGTCAACCCGTATGCCACAACGGTTTCTGATCGTCTACGCAACCTCGTCGTCTACGCCCTGCAGGGCCGTTACGAGGTCGACGCGGTCGACACCAAGGCCCGCGACCACGCCACCGAGCTGACGCGCGAGGCGGCCGGCGAAGGCTATGACGTCGTCGTCGCCTTCGGTGGCGACGGCACGGTCAACGAGGCCGCCAACGGCCTGCGCGGGTCGAGGACGCCGCTGACCTGCCTGCCCGGCGGCTCGACCAACGTCTACGCCCGCATGCTCGGCATCCCCAACGACATCGTCGACGCGACCGAGCATCTGCTGCGCATCGCCGACGACTGGCAGCCCCGCGAGGTGCGCATGGCGCAGGTCAACGAGCGGCGCTTCCTCTTCTCCAGCGGCCTGGGGCTCGACGCCTCGGTCGTCGCCAAGGTCGACGCCCACCCCCACCTCAAGGCGCGCTTTGGCCCCTACTACTTCGCCTACTGCGGCTTTGGCGAATTCCTGGGCAAGTACGTGGCTCGCCCACCGCGACTGGAAACCGTGACCGACGGCGGCGCGCCCCTGCCCGGCGTCACGGTGCTCGTCCAGAAGGGCGACCCCTACACCTACTTCCGCCGTATCCCAATCCATGCCGCGCAAGGCGCGACGCTGGCCGACCCGACACTGGCCGGCATCGTGCTGCGCAGCACGCGCCCGACGGTCATGCCAGGCGTTCTCTACCGCCTGTTCTCCGCGCGCGCCAAGCTCGACCGCCATCGCCAGGTCGACGGGTTCGCCGGCGTCGAGGACGTTGTCGTGCGCTCGGTCGACGGGCGCCCGGTGCCGCTGCACGTCGACGGCGACTACATCGGCGACGTGACCGAAGCCGTCTACGGCGTGGACGAGTCTCCACTGCACGTGGTTTCCTGAGGCGTATGGATCCGTTCGCTACGGCGCTGAGCTCCGCCGACCAGCTCGCCGAGTTGTACGAGCCGGCGACCGAGCGCGCGTGGGCCAAGGACATTGGGATGCTCGACGAGGCGGTGACGCGCCTGATCGCCGCATCACCGCTGGTGGTTGTCGCCAGCCAGGACGCCGAGGGTCGCGCTGACGCGACGCCGCGCGGTGGCCCGCCCGGCTTCGTCGCCGTCCTCGACGAGCATCATCTGGCGATCCCGGATGCCACCGGCAACCGCCGCCTCGACACGCTGACTAACGTCATTGCCACCGGCCAAGTCGGCCTGCTCTTCCTGATTCCTGGCCGCGACCAGACGCTGCGCGTCAACGGGCGCGCCTGCGTCTCAGCGGCGCCGGAGGTCCTGGAGGCCACCGGCGCCGTGGGCAAGCCACCGCGGACCGCGATCGTCGTGCGCGCCAACGAGGTCTACGCGCACTGCCCGAAGGCCTTCATCCGCTCGCATCTCTGGGACCCGGCCACCTGGCCGTCGGCCGACGAGGTCCCGACCGCCGCCGAGGTCATGCTCGCCCACCTGCGCGACCCGTCGCGCACGCTCGCCGAGGAGCAGGAGTACCTCGACGAGGCGCTGCGGACCCGGCTCGCCTAGGGCTTCAAGTCATAGGGGTAGTCGGTGAGAACCTCGTGGCCGTCCTCGGTGACGAGGACGAGGTCCTCGGAGCCCAGCGCGCCGACGTTGCGGTCCCAGAGGCCGGGCTCGATCGCGATGACGTCACCGGGGACCAGCGGCGAGCGACCGGCCTGGCCCATGCCGGGGTCCTCGTGGACCTCGAGGCCGACGCCGTGGCCGAGGGAGAACTGAAAGCCCTCGTTGGGATCCTCGCCGGGGCCGGTGCGCAGCGTCCTGTGGCCGGCGGCCTCGAAGATGTCGCAAGCGAGCGCGTGCAGCTCGCGGCCAGTGATGCCGGGGCGGATCGCGTCGCGGGCCGTGACGTGCGCCTCGCGGGTCAGGGCGTCGAGCTCCAGCGTCCTGGCGTCGGGCTCGCCGACGACGAACGTCCGGGCCATGTCGGCCCAACAGCCGGTCGCCTCATCGCGCGGCCAGAGGTCGATGTGGATCGGCAGGTTGGCGGGCAGCGGGCCAAAGCCGGCCTCGTGGCCGAAGCCCTGCCAGACGCTCGCGATAATGACATCAGGCGGAGCGATCGCGCCGTGTTCAGCGCACGCGGCGCGCAGCGCGGCGCGGACCTGCTCGGCGGTGACCGGCGCGCCGTCGATGACGATCGAGTCGCCCTCGGGCACCGCGGCGCGCAGCACCGCTGCCGCCGCCGTCATCCCGGCCTCGGCGGCCTTTTGCGCGCGCCGGATCCCGGCCAGCTCGGCGGCCGACTTGGCTCGACGACGTGACGCGAAGGTGTCGTGGTCGGGCGTCAGCACCACGCCGTCGGCACGCAGCCGGTCGGCGACAGCCAGCGGGAAGGCCGGATCGACGATCGCGTGGCGCAGCCCGATCCGCGCGACAGCCCGCGAGACCAACTCCACCATGATCTGGTCGCGCGCCATGCCGCTTTCCAGCAGCTCGAAAAAGCCGACGTCGGCCCATTCGATGAGCTCCGCATCCGGCCGCACCGCGGCGATCCGGTCCTGCTCTAGCGAGCTGGTGAGAATCACCGCGCGTCCGCTGACCTCGGCATAGCCGAACGCATCACCCACCGCGATCGGAACCTCGTGGCGCATCGCAGCGTTGCGCTCGGTGTCGCTGTAGAGCAGGACGTCGGGCATCGCCTAGTTCGCGCCGGGGGTGATGCGGTAGGCGTCGAAGACGCCTTCGATGTTGCGTAGGCGTTGGACGGCCTGCTTGAGCCCTTGGGTGTCGGGCACTTCGACGACGAAGCGATTCTGGACCATCGGCGAGCTGACGATGCAACGTGCCTCGACGATGTTGAGGCCCGCCTCGGCGAAGGTGCGCGACAGATCCTCGAGCAAGCGGTGGCGGTCCCAGGCGTCGACCTGGAGCTCGACGCGGAAGGAGCTCTGGTGGTCGCCCTCCCAGTGGACACGCACGAACCGCTCTGGGTCTTTGCGCAGGGCGACCGTATTAGGGCAGTCGTCGCGGTGGATGGTGATGCCGCGGCCGAGCGAGACGTAGCCAACGATCGGATCGCCGGGCACGGGACGGCAGCACTTGGCCAGGCGGACGAGCACGTCTTCCACCCCGTCGACGCGGATCCCGTAGGACCCTGCCTTGCCGGTGGGAGCGCGGCGCGCGCGACGCGTGTTGACCAGCGACTCGGCGGGGTCGGTCTCGTCTTCGGCAGCCTCGCCCTGCTTGAGGCGCTGCATGACCTTGTTGACGACGACCTTCGGCGAGATCTTCGCGCCACCCAAGGCCATGTAGAACTCTTCGGCCCGGCGGAAGCCCATCTCGCGGATGACCTCGGCCAGCAGTGGCGAGGACACGATCTTCTGGGGCGGCAGGCCTTGCTTCTTGAGGTGCTCCTGCAGCAGCTCACGGCCGGTGTGCTCGGTGTCCTCGCGCGACTCGGCCTTGAAGAACTGCTTGATCTTGTTGCGGGCGCGCGTCGTCTTGACCAGTGCCAGCCAGTCGCGTGAAGGTCCGCGGTCGCGCTTGGAGGTCAGGATCTCGACGATGTCGCCGCTGCTCAGCGTGTAGTTAAGCGGGACGATCTTGCCGTTGACCTTCGCGCCGACGCAGCGGTGGCCGACCTCGGTGTGGACCTCGTAGGCGAAGTCCAGCGGCGTCGCGCCCTGGCCCAGCGACTTGACCTCGCCCTTGGGCGTGAAGACGAAGACCTCCTCGTCGAAGAGGTCGACGCGCAGGCTCTCCATGAACTCCTTGGGGTCATGGAGCTCCTGCTGCCAGTCGAGCATCGACCGCAGCCACTTGAGCTTGTCCTCCCCCTCCGGCCCGGCCGAGCCTTTCTTCGTGGGGTCCTGCTTGTACATCCAGTGCGCGGCGACGCCGAACTCGGCCATGTCGTGCATGTCGCGCGTGCGGATCTGGATCTCCAGCGGCAACCCCTCCGGCCCGATGACCGTCGTGTGCAGCGACTGGTACATGTTGAACTTCGGCATCGCGACGAAGTCCTTGAAGCGGCCGGGCAGCGGCTTCCACAGCGAGTGGATGACGCCGACGGTGCCGTAGCAGTCCTTGACCGAGTCCACGACGACGCGCATCGCGGTCAGGTCGTAGATCTCGTTGAACTCCCGGCCCTTCTTGGTCATCTTGGAATAGATGGAGTAGAAGTGCTTGGCGCGGCCGGAGATGCGCGCCGCGATGCCGAGCGCCTCCAGCTCGCGGTGCAGCTCGTCGCCGGCTTCCTTGACGTAGTCCTCGCGCTCTTCGCGCTGCTGGTTGACCAGGCCCTTGATCTCCTGGTACTTGCGCGGGTGCAGCGCCGCGAAGGCGAGGTCCTCCAGCTCCCACTTGATCGCGTGGATGCCCAAGCGGTGCGCGATCGGCGCGTAGATCTCCAGGGTCTCCTTGGCCTTCTCGATCTGCTTCTGCTTGGGCATCGCGTCGATCGTGCGCATGTTGTGCAGACGATCGGCGAGCTTGATCAGGATGACCCGGATGTCGGAGGCCATCGCGACCATCATCTTGCGGTAGTTCTCGGCCTGGGCCTCGTCGCGCGAGGTGAACGTGATGCCCGTGAGCTTGGTGACGCCGTCGACGAGCGTCATCACCTCCTCGCCAAAGAGCTCGGAGACCTCCTCCAACGAAGCTGAGGTGTCCTCGACGGTGTCGTGCAGCAGCGCTGCGACCAGCGTCTCGGTGTCCAGCCGCATGCCCGCGCAGATCTTCGCGACGGCCGTCGGATGAACGATGAAGTGCTCGCCCGACTTGCGCCGCTGGTCGGCGTGGTGCTCGCAGGCGAAGACGAACGCCTCTTCGACCCGCGGGCGGTCGATCGGCAGCGCGGCCTCGACGGCATGCTCCTCGACGATCGCGAAGAGGTCGGAGAGCAAGCGGCGCTCGGACTCGTTGAGGTCGGGGCGGTCGACCGGCCGGTGCTCCTCAGGATGGGCGACGAGGTCGACCGGGATGCGGTCGGCCTCGGCAGCCGCAGCAGCGGCTGCGGCGTCGGTCAGGCTGCCTGAGGCGTCGCGCTCGCGCTGGTCAGCCATGCTGTGCCCTCCGCGTGGCGCGCGGCGGCGGCCCGGAAGGCCGGCGAGCGCTCCAGATCAGTGTGCTGGACCGGCGGGACGATGATGCCGTCGCCGCCATCGAGCTCGACGAGCCCGAGCTCGAGCAGGACGGCGAGCAGCCGGCCGGCGGCTGCCGCGGGAAGCTCCCCGAGCGCGGTGTCCAGCCCGGCGCCCCCACGCAGTGCGCGGTAGGTGCCGACGAGGCTGGGGCGCAGCGCGAGGTCTCGATCCAGGACATCCCGGCAATAGCGTAGCTCAGGCTCCCCCCAGGCCAGATGGGCCATCTGGGCGCAATCGCCGCTCAACAGGAGCGCCTCTTGGTCGGGATGCATGGGCGGGTCGAGCGCCACGAGGTGGTGGTACCCATCGGCGAGCACGGGATCGCGCTCCAGCGCATCCCAGCTGCAGATCGCATAGCCGCCGAGGCGGCCGGTCAGCTGGCGGGCGCGGGCGGGCGCGTCGGCGCAGACGACGAGCACGGACTCGCCGGTGAAGACCAGCGCGCCGATCGTCCCGGCCAGGCCGGTGCCGCGGCGGTCGCGGACGCCGCGGCCACCTTCACCGTCGGGCCTGCGGGCGCTGAGCCGTGCGGCCAGGCCGTCGATCGTCGGCCCGTCGTGCGAGGACGACGGCGCGCGCGTGGTCCTGCCGGCGCCGCCGTGCAGCTCCGCAACGGCGCCGGCGAGCGCCGGCACGCCGACCGCCGCGCTGGTTGCCGCCGCCAGCACCTCTTCGTGCCAGGCGGCAGTGCCCGGCATCGCCTCGCCAATCAGCGTCGGAGCCTCGGCCACGGCCGGCAGGAGCTTGCGCAGCAACAGCCGCGGCTCGACCGCGCCTTGCCACTCGTTGAGCTCCAGCGTGAAGGTCGCGTGCAGGCGGCCCTCAGCCGCGCCCTCGGGCAGCGCGCCAAGGTTGAACGCGACGGCGCGCGCCCGGATGCCGCCGGCCTGCACCGTGAAGCGCACGTGCTTGCCCTCGCTCATCGGATGCGGGTCGACCAGCCGTGCGGCCGGAACCAGCAGCGAGACCGCCGGGTTCCCGATCCCGAACGGCGCCAGCCGCCCCAGCTCCTCGGCAAGCTTGGTCCCCAACTCGTCGCCGGACACGACAGCGTCGACGCGCTCGACCGGCACGAGGTCCGCCGGCGCCAAGGCCGACGCCGCATGCGCGACAAAGGCCGTCCGAAATGCCTCCAGCTCGCTGCGCGCGACCGTGGCGCCCGCAGCGGCCCGGTGGCCGCCGTGGCGCAGCAGGTGCGGCGCACAGGCGTCGAGGCCGCCGAGAAGGTCGAAAGCCGGGATCGAGCGGCCCGAGGCGGTGCCTTCGGCCTCGCCCTCGCGCAGCGCGATCAGAACGACGGGGCGGTGGTACTTCTCGGCGAGCCGCGAGGCCACGATGCCGATGACGCCCGGGTGCCAGCCGTCGGCCCAGAGGACGTACGCGGGCTGGTGGGTGGGTGGGCCGAATTCCGCCACTTGGGCTTCTGCCTCGAATGCGATCCGCTGCTCGACGAAGCGCCGGTCGGCGTTGGCCCGGTCGAGCTCTTGGGCGATCTCGTCGGCGCGCGTCTGATCATGGGTGAGCAGCAGCTCGAGCGCCGCGTCGGCGCGGTGCAGGCGCCCGGCGGCGTTGATCCGCGGCGCCAGCCCGAAGCCGAGCGCGCGGGCGTCGACCTTCGTGGGATCGACCTTCGCGACGCGCATGAGCGCGCGCAGCCCGACCTTCTCGGTCCGCCCCAGTGCTTGCAGGCCTTGGCGCACCAGACGCCGGTTCTCCCCACGCAGCGGGACGCAGTCGGCGACGGTCGCCAGCGCCACGAGGTCGAGGTCGGCCAGCGCGATCGCGGCATCGTGGCCCGCGGCCTCCAGCAGGGCGCCAGCGACCTTGTGCGCGACGCCGCCGGCGCAGAGGTCCGGGCACGGGTAGTCACAGACCGCAGGGTGCACGATCGGCGCGTCGGGCAGGGTGCCGTCGGCGCGCGGGCTGTGGTGGTCGGTGACCACGACGTCGAGGCCGAGCGAGACCGCCAGCGCAACCTCGTCGACCGCGGTGATCCCGCAGTCGGTCGTGACCAACAGCTTGGTGCCGCGCGCGGCGAGCTTCTCGACGGTCGCGGGCGACAGCCCGTAGCCATCCTCGCTGCGGCTGGGCAGATACCAGTCCACCTCAGCACCGACGGCACGCAGCGCACGCACCAGGATCGCCGTCGAGGTGACGCCGTCGACGTCGTAGTCGCCGTGCACGGTGACACGCGTCCCTGCGCGTGCATGGCGCAGCAGAACCGCGATCGCCTCGTCGATTCCCCGAAACGCCGACGCGGGATGCTCGTCTTCGGCCGCTAGCCACGCCCGTGCCGCATCGAGATCGGTGATCCCACGACGGACGAGCACTTGCGCGACCGGGAACGACATGCCCAAGTCGCGCGCCAACGCCAGTGCCGCGGCGCTGTCGCACGGCGGAACATCGAGTCGCGGCATGAGCATCGCCCCGCAGCGTGCCAGCGCGACCGGACGCAACGGGTGGGCTCTTGCCGCACCCTCCGCGTTTCGGCGTGAGAACTACAAATCCAACGCGGGAATCCCGCGGCGCACGCCTTCGAAATACACCGCGGCCATGCCGATGATGGCGCCCGGTGCAGCCTCGAGAGCTTGCAGGATGTGCGTGTCGTTCTGGCCGGGGATCGTGAAGCTGTTGACCAGCAGACCGAAGATCGCGGCGCCGAAGAGCGCGCCGAGGAATGCACCAACGATGCCGCCCCAGAAGCGGTCCGGGATGAAGATGGCGAAGTGCCAGAGGGCAATGCCCATCATGACCCAGGCGAACATGGCCATTAGCGCGGTCTCCCGTGACGCTTGTTGCGCGGGCGCTTGGGCTTGTCGCGCTTGTTGTCCTTGAGCACGAGGTCTTCGGGCAGCGCGTCGGCCGCCGGATCCGCCTTGGGCACGTCCGGCTTGGGCTTGGTGCGCGTCTTGGACGCGACCTGGCTGGGCGCCGTCTCGTGAGCGATGTCGGCCACCAACTGCTGGAACTCGGTCTGCGACACGCCGCGCTCGGGATCGTCCGGCGTGGTGAGGCGCTGGCCTGAGCGCTTCGGGCCCTTGACGTCGACCGTGATGCCGTGGGCATCGGTCGCGTAGGCGGGCACCGGGGCGCCGGTGTCCTCGACGATCCGGATCCGGCGGCGGCGGTAGACCTCTTCGCGCTCCTTCCAGTGCGACAGCACCGGCGAGGCGATGAAGATCGAGGAGTATGCGCCGGAGACGACGCCGATCAGCAGGGCGAAGGCGAAGTCCTTCAGCGTGTCGCCGCCGAAGAACAGCAGCGCGAGGATCGGCAGCAGCGTGCAGAACGAGGTCGCCAACGAGCGCGTCAGCACCTCGCTCATCGAGCGGTTGACGATCTGCGTGAAGGCCGCGCGCGGCATGCGCGGCACGTTCTCTCTGATCCGGTCGAACACGATGATCGTGTCGTAGAGCGAGTAGCCCACGATCGTCAGCAACGCCGCGACCGTCGCCGTCGTCACCTCCCGGCCGGTCAGCGAGTACACGCCCGCCGTGATCAAGAGGTCGTGCATCAGCGCGATCAACACCGGGACGGCGAACTTCCACTCAAACCGCAGTGCGATGTAGGCGCTGATGACGATCAGCGACGCGATGATCGCGATGATCGCCGAGTTCGCCACCGTCTTGCCGAACGTCGGGCCGATCGAGTCCTGCTGGAAGGCCTTGGCCTTGCCGAACTTCTTCTCGAGGATCTGCTGGATCCCGGCCGCCTTCTGCCCCGTCTCGCCGAGCGAGACCTGCAACCCGTTGCCGCCGAGCTCCTTGTCGCCCTTGACCTTCTGGATCTCGGGGTTCTTGAAGCCGGCCTCCTGCAGCACGTCGGAGATCTGCGTCTCCGATGGCGCCGCAGAGGCGAACGCGACCTTGGCGCGCGTGCCCGACTCGAAGTCGATGCCGAAGTTCAGGCCCTTGCCGCCGATGGCCAGCGCCCCGATGAGCAGGATCACGCCTGACATCGAGAAGAACCACTTCGACGCGCCCATGAAGTCCTGGGTCCAACGGCGCTTGGCCTCGCCGGCGCCAAGGGCACTCGGATGCGTGATCAGCGGCGAGCGCTGCATCGTGCCGAGGACCGCCTGCGTCGCCAGGACGGCGGTGAAGAGCGAGGTCAGCGTGCCGATGCCCAACGTGAAGGCAAAGCCCTTGACCCCGGCCGTCGCCAGGATGAAGAGGATGAAGGCCACCATGAACGTGACGACGTTCGCGTCGATGATCGCCGCGATCCCCTTCTTGTAGCCCTGGGCGATGCCCGCGGCCACGGATCTCCCCCCGCGGATCTCCTCTTTGACGCGTTCGAAGATGACGATGTTCGCGTCTGCCGCAACGCCGATCGTGAGGATCAGGCCCGCGATGCCGGGCAGCGTCATCGTGATCGGGATCAGCTTGATCAGCGCGAACAGGTAGATCGCGTAGATGACCAGCGCAATGACGGCGATGACGCCCAGGACGCGGTAGAAGGCCAGGAGGAAGAGCGCGACGACCGCGAAGCCGACGAGGCCGGCGATCAGGCCCTGGTGCAGCGCCTGCTGGCCGAGCGTCGCGGAGACCTGTGACTGCGAGATCAGCTCCAGCTTGATCGGCAGAGCGCCCGTCTTGATCAGGTTGGCCAAGCGCTGGGCCGACTTGATCGTGAAGCTGCCTGAGATCTGCGAGCCGTTGGCGCCGTCGATGCCGTCCGGGTTCTGCTGCGGGTCGATGTACGGGACCGAGATCAGCTTGTTGTCGAGGACGATCGCGAAGTGGTTGGCGACGTTGCGCGGATCGGTGCCGGGCAGCAGTGCCGACGAGCCGCGCTGCGCGATCGCGCGCGTCGTCTTCAGCCACTTGTCGCGGCCGGACTTGGTGAAGTTGAAGGTGACGTCGGGCTGACCAGAGCCGCCGGGGCCGTTGTCGATGTTCTGCTGGGGATCCTTGATGTCCCGCCCGAGCAGCTTCGGATCGTCCTTGAGGATGTAATAAGCGTCAGCAGCGGTGGCCTGCGCGGCCTTGTTGCCCTCGTCGGCCTCGGCCTGGACGATGATGTAGCCCTGCGGGACCTTGACGATCGACGTGGGCTTCTTGCCTGCGTTCTGGCAGGTGTCGCGGGCATCGGCCTCTGAGCCCTGCGGCCCGCAGAGCACCGTCTTGGCCTTGCTGTCGACGCCATAGAAGAGGCCGCTCGTCGTGTCGTCGGGCTCATTGGTCGGCTTGAACTTCGACGCGCGGGTGACCGCCTCGTAGAAGGTCTGCGTGCCGGCCCCGGGCTGGCCGGCGCTCGACGCACCCGTCACCCCAGGGTTCGACGGGTCCGGCTTGCCGTTGGGACCGAGGACCGAGGTCTCCCAGTCATAGAACCCCAAGACGGCCGTCGTGCCGACCTGCTGCTGGGCCTGATCCGCGTTACTGACATCTGGCAGGGACACGTCGATCTGGTCGCTGCCAGAACGCTGAATTTCGGGCTCCGCGACGCCGAGACTGTCGACGCGCTCGCGCATGATGTCCATCGTGCGCTGAATCGAATCGGACGTGACCTTGCTGAATCGCGTCGGCTTGGCTTGGTAGACGAGCGACGTCCCGCCTTTGAGATCAAGGCCTTGGCGGGTCTTCTTCGACAGCGGCGATCCAGGGATGATCACCGCCAAAGACAAGACGAGTAGCACCCCGACGAGGGCGAGGACGATGAGATTTCGACGGCGATCGGTCATGCGAGGCGGACGGCAGCGTACTGGGCTGAGACAGGTTTGACGTGACGGACTACTTGTCCGGCGTCAGGATCAGCAGCATGCCTCCGTCGTCATCGTACGCGGGGAACAGGTCGGCGGTCGCCTGAGCGGGCAGATCCCCCTCCGCATTGACCTCCACCGGCTGGCGGAGTTTGCGCACGCCCCATTCCAGGACGGTGCCGACCGGATCCTCGTCGTCGGCGAACTGCAGCCCGAGCACGTCGCGCACCGGGCGGCCGATCACCTTCTCGTCGTCGAGACCGGTGAGCTCGAAGGAGCCGCGACCGCACGCGATCACGTTGCCGTGCTGGTCACAAGCAAAGAACGCAGCGTCTGGCGCTGGGTAGTAGTCGTCGAGCAGTTCGAAGAGAAAGCCGAAGCCGCACTTCGCGCAGCCACGCGCTTGACGCCGGAAACCGGCATTGCGCTCGGTCTCGGTCGTGCGGTTTCCACAGTTGGGACAGATGAAGAGATGGGCCATCGTTTCGGTCAGCAGGGTATCCGCACCATGCCCCAACTTCGTGATCGAGCTGTTGCAGGCTTCATCTGCGCACAACACGCAGTGGACTTTGCAGCGCTCGCGCCGGGTCCTCTGGTAGACCCCCCGGCCAATGGAGAGCTCGGGACAGCGCCCCTCAGACCCGGAGGTGCCGCTCGGCGACGCGGCGATCGCGACCGAGATCGCCAACGCCGCCGCGCGCGGACGCGGTGCCGATCGGGCGCCGACGCTTGATCAGCTGCTCGCCGCGTTCGGTGAGCCGGCGCCGACGCCCGAGGCGCGCCGGCGCGTCGCAGCGGCGTTGCGCGTCGCCGGCATGGGCGTCCGGCCCGACCTCCTGACCGCCGAGCCCGGCCAGCGGCTGCTGCTGCTTCCTCCGGGCACGAGCTCCACCGGTTCGCGCAGCCGCGCGCTCGTCGGCCTCTTGGCTGTCGCGGTCATCCTCGCGGCGGCCGCCGCCGGCGCAACGCTGCTCAACACGGGCGACAAGGACGACCGGGTGGCCGACAACCTGCCGGCCGAGACGTCCACCTTCCCGGTTCAGCGCGATGAGACGAGCGCCGCGCCGGCGTCGACCACGACGCCTGCGGAGACGACGGCGACCGAGCCGACCGCGACGGGCACCACCGCAACCGAGACGACGACCACCGAGACGACGGCGACCACGCCCGACGCTGAGAGCGAGAACGAAACGGCCGCGGCGGCCGAGCGCAAGCGCAAGCGCACCGCGCGGATCAAGCGCGAGCGGGCCGAGGCCAAGGCCAAGAAGCGCAAGGCGGCCGCCACCGCGGCGGGCAAGGGCGTCACGGTCCGCGTCGACGCCAGCGTCCGCCCCACCTTCCTCTGCGTCGACAACGGTAACGGCACGACAATGTTCAGCGGCACGCTGACCGGCAAGAAGGTCTTCCGGGCCAAGCGCGTTCGCATGAACATCGGCCTCGCCTCGACCCGCGTCTCCGTCAACGGCAACCCCGTGCGCCTCGACGGCAGCCCGTCCGGCCTGGACATCACGCGCAAGGGCGGCGCCCGCAGCCTCGCTCTCGGCCAGCGCCCCTGTGGCTAGAAGAGCCCCTGCTCGCGCTCTGCGGGCGGCTCGAGGCCGAGGTGCGCATAGGCGCGTGAGGTAGCGACGCGGCCGCGCGGTGTGCGCTTGAGGAAGCCGCACTGCAGCAGGTAAGGCTCGTAGACGTCCTCGATCGTGTCTTGCTCCTCGCCGACGGTGACCGCCAGCGTCGAGAGGCCGACGGGGCCGCCGTCGAACTTGGTGCAGATCGCGCCGAGGATCTCGCGGTCGAGGCGGTCGAGGCCGAGGTCGTCGATCTCCAGGAGGTCGAGCGCGGCGTTCGCGGCGTGGACGTCGACGACGCCCGAGCCGCGGACGTCGGCGTAATCGCGCACGCGCTTGAGCAGGCGGTTGGCGACGCGCGGCGTCCCACGCGAGCGACGGGCGAGCGCGGCGGCACCTCCCTCATCGATCGCGCAGCCGAGGATGTGCGCCGAGCGGTGGATGATCGCCGCGAGCTCCGGGCCAGCGTAGGGCTCGAGGCGATGCTGAATGCCGAAGCGGTCGCGCAGCGGCGTCGTCAGCAGCCCGGCGCGGGTCGTGGCGCCAACAAGCGTGAACGGCGGCAGCGGCACGTCCATGACGCGCGCTCCGGCGCCCTGGCCGACGGTGATCGGCAGCTTGCGATCCTCCATCGCCGGATAGAAGGTCTCCTCCAGCGCGCGGCTGAGACGGTGGATCTCGTCGACGAAGAAGATCGAGCGGGGCTCCAGCGCCCCGAGGAACGATGCGATGTCGGCCTTGCGCTCCAGCGCCGGGCCGGCGGTCTGGACGAACGGGACCTCCAGCTCGGCAGCGAGGATCTGCGCCAGTGAGGTCTTGCCCAGGCCGGGCGGGCCGGCGAGCAGGACGTGGTCCAGCGCCTCGCCCCGCAGCCGCGCGGCCTCCAGCGAGACCGACAGCTGGTCCTTGAGGCCATCTTGGCCGATGAAATCCTGCAGCGTCCGGGGCCGCAGGGAGCGATCGAGATCCTCCTCGAAGGCTTCGTCGGGCGTCTGGATCCGCAGTCCGCTCATGCGCGTGCCGCCCGCAGCGCCTGCTGGAGCAAGTCTTCGGGCGTGTCGCCCGACGTCTCAGCCAGCAGCCGGTCGGCCTCCTCGACCGTGAAGCCCAGCTCGACCAGGCCGTCGCGCGCCAGGCTGCGCGGATCATCGCCGCGGCGGACAGTGATGTCGCCGGCCGGCATGTCCTCGACCGTCCCGACCTTCTCGCGCAGCTCGACGATGATCCGCTCGGCCGTGCGCTTGCCGATCCCCGGGACGGCGGTGAGGCGCTTGACGTCGCCGGCGGCCAGCGCGGCGATCAGCTCGCGCGGTGATCCGCCCGATAGCACGGCCTGGGCCATCTTGGGCCCGACCGACTGCACACCGATGAGCAGGAGGAAGAGATCGCGCTCCTCCTCGGTGGCGAAGCCGAAGAGCGCGAGCGCGTCCTCGCGGACGACCAGATGCGTAAGCAGCGAGACCGACTCGCCCGCGGCCGGGACTTGGCGCAGCGTCTCGGCCGAGACCGCCAGGCGGTAGCCGACGCCCGAGGCGGTCTCGATGACGACGTGATCCGGGCGGCGGACGAAGACCTCGCCGGCGACGAGCGCGATCATCGGGCCGCCGCCATCACGGCCGCCAGCGGCGCGTGGTTGGCGTGACAGACGCCGACGGCCAGCGCGTCGGTCGCGTGATCGGGCAGCGGGTCGTCGGGCAGGCCTAGCAGTGTGCAGACCATCCGCGCAACCTGCTCCTTGGCCGCGCGACCAGTGCCGCAGACCGCCTGCTTGACCTGCTGGGGCGTGTAAGACGCGCACGGCACGCCGCGCTGGCCCGCGGCGAGCATCACCACACCGCGGGCTTGCCCGACGGTGAAGGCGCTGCCGGCGTTCTGGCCGAAGAAGAGGTCCTCGAGCGCGACCGCTTCAGGCTGATGGCGCTCGATCAGCGTGCAGACCTCGGCGTAGATCGTGGCGAGCCGCTGCTCCAGCGGGACACCGGCGCCGGTCGTCACGACGCCGCCGTCGAGCGCGACGAAGCGCATGCCACGCCGGGCCACCACGCCGTAACCGGTATTGGCGAGGCCGGGATCGATGCCGAGGACGTTCACAGAGAAGGCATTCTGCGGGCGGGGTCGGATGTCCTCTGTTGCGCTGGACACGACACCGTCGCTCAGCGATCCGTCCACTCTCGCTCCAGCCCGCACGAGCCTGGCCGCACGCGCGCCGACACCAACCACGTGTCGGGACCACGCGATCTTAAGAAGGACGGACTCGACTGGGCCAAACGGCCCTTCTCCGAGTCCCGCCGCCTCCGCGACGAGCTGCGCACGACGCATGCACGGGTCGCCGCGTTGGAAGCCGAGCGCAACGACTACCTGCGCAAGGACCGTCGCGCCGGCGTCTTGACGCTGGATGCCTTTCGCGAGGCCGCTTCGGCTGCGCTGCGCGGGTCCCAGCGCCGCGGCGAATCGGCTGCGCTGGTGCTCGTCGACATCGATGGCTTTCGCGCGCTCAACGGGCGCCGCGGCTCGGCAGCTGGCGACGAGGCGCTGGCGACCGTCGCCGCCCGCCTGCGCGAGCTGGTCCGCGGCGGAGACGTCGTCGGCCGCACCGGCGCCGACGAGCTGGCCGTGGTCATGCCCGGCGCCAACCTCTCGGGCGCCCGCGGTGTCGCCGAACGCCTCGTCTCCGTCCTGGAGCAGAGCGGTCCCGTCACGGTCTCAGCCGGCATCGCCGTCGACGGCGGCACCGGTCAGCTGGACGGCTTGATGGCGGACGCCGCAGCGATCTTGGAGCGCGCGCGGCTCGCCGGTGGTGGGCGCGTCGGCGCGCCGGGCCGCTTGCCGGCCACTGAGCCCTCGCGCGGCGCGATCGGCGCGCTGGCGTTAGCGCTGGCCGAGCGCGATCGCGGCACCGGCGAGCACGCCGAGCAGGTCGTCGCGCTGGCCGGGGCGGTCGCCCGTCGCATCGGCCTCGACGGCGAAGACGTCGAGCGCATCGCTGCCGCCGCGCTACTGCACGACATCGGCAAGGTCGCGGTCCCGGACTCGATCCTGACCAAGCCGGGTGCACTGAACGACGATGAGTGGGCTGTTATGCGCCAGCACACGATCGTCGGCGAGCGCATCCTGCGCGCGGTCCCGGGGTTGGGGCCGGTGGCACGGATGGTCCGCCACGGCCACGAGCGCTTCGACGGCACCGGCTACCCCGACGCCCTGCGTGGCGAGGAGATCCCGCTCGGCAGCCGGATCGTCCTGGCCTGCGACGCCTACGACGCGATGACCTCGGAGCGCCCCTACCGCGGACCCTTGAGCCATGAGGAAGCCGTCGCCGAGCTGACCGCGGGCGCCGGGTCGCAGTTCGACCCGCGCGTCGTCGAGGCGCTCATCAGCTACCTCGTCGAGCGGACGCCGGTCGACTACGCCGCGCGGTCGGCGACCGGCATGCCGCGCGCGACCGCCGCGTAGTCCTACAACTGCTTCATTCCGTCCCAGCAGAACTGGATCACGCGGTCGACGAGCTCGGCGCGTGGGACGTCGGGATGGTCGCCCCACCAGTTGGCCAGTGCCTGGCAGGCGCCTGAGGTGAGCTGGGCGTACATCTCGATGGTCTGACCGTCGCCGGGTGCGCCGGGTGGCACCAGCGCGACGATCGCGCGGACCGTTTGGGCCTGCAGGCGGTCGATGACCGGGGCGAGCTCTGGGTCGGCCGCGTCGCGAAAGAGCGCTCGCCATGCCTCGTGGCGCTCCTCGACCCAGCCGAAGAACGTGTCGACACCGGTGCGCAGCCGCTCCTCCCCCGTCGCGCCGGTCGCGGCGTTGGCCTGGAAGCGGTCGAACAGCACCTCGGCGTGTTCGAGGATCAGCGTCTCGTGGAGCGCGTGCTTGGAGTCGAAGTGCTCATAGATGAGTGCTTTCGACGTCCCCGACGCCTTGGCGATGTCGTCGAGCGAGGAGCCGTGGTAGCCGCGCTGGGCGAAGACCTCTTGGGCGGCGGCCAGGATGCGGGCGCGCCGCTCGGTCGCGCTGAGGCGGCGGCGCGGGGCTGGACGGTCGGATGGCACCCCAGGCAGCGTAGGGCGGATCGCCCAGAGGGCGATCCGCTGGAGGCAATGGCTAGTTGGTGATCGTGTTGGTGTAGGCGTCGAGGACGCGGTTCAGCGCTTCGACGCTGTGGCGGTTGGTGTAGATGTCGCTCATGATGATGGCGTTGGTCTGGTTGTCGGCGCCGATGTCGGTGAGCAGGTCGAGGTTGGTGTCGAGCAGGTCGCTGCGGCGGTGGTGGAGTTGTTCGATGTGGGCGTGGGTGAGTGGGACGTCGACGCTGGTGCGTGGTGGGTTGATGTCGGGGTCCCAGCCGAGGGCGTCGATGACGGCTGTTGCGTCGCGGAAGATGTCGGCGAGCTCGAGCTGTTTGACGGGGACGTAGTCGAGGAAGTCCTCGAACTCCTCGTGGTTGAACATGAGGACCTTCTTGGCCTCGACGCGGAGGACGTCGGCGTCGGAGGGAGAGACGGTGATACGGCAGCCGTAGCTACCCTGGTGGGCACTCATGGGAGCTTGTTTCTCCTTGGGTCACGCCCCCGGGCCGCTTCAACGGTCGCGGGGGCTCTCTGATTTGGTTGTGAGACATGGAGCTTAGTGGGTGGGACGGACGGAATCTGCTGATTGCGCAGAGCTGTTGCAGGTCGTTGCGCTCTCGTTGCGGACCGACCACACCAACAACTCGCGCGTCCGTCCGGGACGGGTAGCGAACCGCCCAAGACTGACGTCGTAGGGCGCTGGTCGCGGGGCGGACCTGGTCTGTGGCGAGCGCCTGGGTGGCGCGACTTGTTCTTGGCGTTCCGCTCAGACGGTGGATGGCGTGCCAACGTGGTCTGTCGGCACCGAGGGGAGTGAGCGGGGTCGGTTGTGCTTGGCGTTGGTCCGTCGTCCGCGGGCGCCGGGGAGGGTGGGCCTGTTTGGGGACGTTCTGCGTCGGTGTACGGGCCCACCCCCATGAGTCATGGCGTTCCGCGAGGGGGTGGGCCTGTCTGCCGACGGTATGCGTCCCCAAACAGGCCCACCTCGCTTGGGAGCTCGCGACGACGAGGATGCGGGTCGGTTTGAACGTCATATGGACGTCGAAAACGCCCCGGACCTTCCGGCAACCCGGTCCGGGGCGTCTGGCCCCTGATATGCGACGGGTAGACGACCCGGATCGCGCGACGCGCGTTGGCGGCGCGAGCGCGTGGGGAGGGCGGTGATCCGTGATGTCGCCATCGCGCGGCGCCCGTTCGGTGCCCACACCAACGAACGCCGAACCACGCCCCAACACTTTCACCCAACACCCCAGACCACGTGAGCGCGATGGCGATCGTCACGGAGCGCCGACCATCCAGCCACGCCCCGAACAAGGGGCGTAGCGCGAGGGCTTGCGGGCCATTCCCCGTAGGCTGCGCGCCGTGGACTTCGCGCAGGAAGGGTTCTTCGACGGGCTGGACCCTGCGGCGCTCGCCGAGCGTCAGGAGCTGCTGGACTGGCTGGTCGCCGAGGGCTTCTCCGACGACCAGCTGCGCCGGGCTCACCGCCGTGGACTGCTCGTCTTCCTGGCCGCCGAGCGCGAGGTCGGTGGCGACCCCAGGTACACCGCGGCCCAGGTCGCCGAGCTCAGCGGTGCCGACCCCGAGCTGCTGGCCAAGCTGCGCCGCGCCCACGGCCTACCGCTGCCCGAGGCCGATGCGGTCGAGCTGACCGACGTCGACCTCGCGAGCGCCGAGACCTCCTTGCAGTTCGTCGAGCTCGGGCTCACCGAAGAGCAGATGGTCGCCACCACGCGCGTCCTGGGCCGCTCGCTGGCCACCGCGTCGGAGGCGATGCGCGCCATGATGCTCGAGACCGTCCTGGAGCCGGGAACGACCGAGCTGGAGCTGGCCCAGCGCTACTCCGCCTCCGTCCACGCCGCCATGCCGCTCGTCGGCCCGATGATCATGCAGATGCTCAGCCAGCACCTGCGCAACATGGTCCAGAGCGAGATGGTCGGCCAGACCGAGCGGGCCATGGGTCGCGTGCCCGGCGCGCGCGACCAGGCCGTTGCCTTCGCCGATCTCGTCGGCTTCACGCGCCTGGGCGAGCAGATCGCGCCCGAGGATCTCGGCTCGGTCGCCGAGCGCCTCTTCTCGGTCGCCCGCGAGGTCGTTGCACCGCCGGTGCGGCTGGTCAAGACGATCGGCGACGCAGTCCTGCTGACCGCCGCCGAGCCCGATGCGCTGGTGCAGACCGCGCTGGAGCTCGTCGCCGCTTCGGACGCCCAGGCAGCCGACGGCACCTTCCCCCAGATCCGCGTCGGCGTCGCCTACGGGCCGACGGTCGCCCGCGGCGGCGACATCTTCGGCCAAGCGGTCAACCTCGCCAGCCGCGTCACGACGATCGCTCGCGCCGGCAGCGTGCTGGCCACGCGCGAGGTGCGCGTCGCCGCGGGCGACGAGTTCCGCTGGTCCTCGGCGCACACGCGCCGGATCAAGGGGCTGCCGGAGCCGGTGCCGCTGTATCGCGCGAGGTCCCTCGCGGCAGGTTCCTGACCGCCGGCACCGCAAGGCACGCGATCGCGGCGACGATCCCGAGCACGGTCATCGCCGCCAGCGTCTCGTGGATGCCGACCGCATCACTGACCGGCCCGGCGATGATCACGCCGAGCGGGATCATGCCCGCGCTGGCGGCGTAGTCATAGCTCGTCACGCGCGAGATCGACGCCTCCGGGATGTGCTCTTGCAGCGACGTCTCCCAGAGCGTGAAGAAGCCCGAGACGCCGACCGCGGCGAAGAATTCGAGCGCGGCGATCGCCGCCAACGGCAGGCCGCTGCCGACGACGATCGCCTGGCAGGAGGCGAGCCCGAGGCCGATCGCCGCGACGCGCAGCGCGAAGCGCGGGCGCCACTTCATCAACAAGACATCGGCGACGATCGAGCCCAGGCCGAACGCGACCGAGACCACCGCCCACGACGTCGCCCCGTCCAGCTCGTCTTCGAACAGCACCGGACCGAGCACGTAGATCGAGGGCAGGACAACGGCGTGGTAGACGACCATCGCCAATAAGAACGACCAGACCCAGCGGCGAGCGCGCACCTCGCGCCAGCCTCCGGCCAGGTCTGCGATGAACGCCTCCGGCACCTCGGCACGCTCGACGGTCCGCGGCCGCAGGGCGAGCAGGCAGACGACCGACACCAGGAACGTGCCCGCGTCGACGATCAGCGCCGTCCCCTCCCCCGCGGTCGCGACGAGGACGCCGCCCAGCGCCGGGCCGAGGATCGAGCCGGTCGACAGCGCCATCGACCGCAGCGCGTTGGCCGGCTGCAGATGATGGGGTTGGTCGATCGTCTGGGGCATCAGACCGCCCATCGCCGGCGCGAAGAACGAGTCGGCCGCCCCGAACGCGGCGGTCAGCGCCGCGAGATGCCAGACCTCCGCGTGGCCGCTGACCAGCAGCACGCCCGCGGTCAGCTGCGTGAGCAGCCGCACGAGGTCGCTGATCACCATGATCCGGCGGCGCTCGATCCGGTCGGCGATGACGCCGCCGACCAGGCCCAGCACGATGAACGGCAGGAAGCCGGCCGCCGCGACGATCCCGACGTCGGTCGCCGAGCCGCCGATCGAGAGCACGGCGAAGGGCAGCACGACCGCGGTGACCCGGTCGCCGATGACCGACAGCGCCTGCCCGGCGAACAGCAAGCGGAACTGGCGCTCCTCGCGGAGCACCGCAGGCAACATGAGGTCCTACTACGAGGCGGACATCAGGCGCTCGAGGACCTCGGCGTCGATGTCGAAGTTCGCATGCACCGCGTCGACGTCGTCGTAGTCCTCCAGCGCGTCGATCAGCCGCAGCAGCTTGGCCGCGGTCTCCTCGTCGACCGGCACGAGCACCTTGGGGCGCTGCGTGACCTCGGCGTTCTCGATCGCGATCTCGGCCGCCTCCAGCGCCGCGCGCACGGCGGTCAGGTCGGAGGGCTCGGTGACGATCTCCCACGCCTCGCCGTCCTCGCGCGCGATGTCTTCGGCACCGGCGTCGATCGCCACCAGCAGGTCGTCCTCGCTGTAGCGCTCGCCGTCGACGACGATGACGCCCTTCTTGTCGAAGTTGTAAGCGACCGAGCCGGGCTCGCCGAGCGCGCCGTTGGCCTTGCTCAGCGCGTGGCGCACGTCGGCGCCGGTGCGGTTGCGGTTGTCGGTGACCGCCTCGATGAGCAGCGCGACGCCGCCGGGCCCGTAGCCCTCGTAGAGCATCGTCTCCAGTGCGGCGGTGTCGGCGCCGGCACCGGTGCCCTTGGCGATCGCGCGCTCGATGTTGTCCTTGGGCATCGAGGCGTCGCGGGCCTTTTGCACAGCTAGCGCGAGCGACGGGTTGCCGTCGATGTCGCCGCCACCCTCCTTGGCCGCGACGGTGACCGCCCGCGCCAGCTTGGTGAAGAGCTTGCCGCGCTTGGAGTCGACGATCGCCTTCTTGTGCTTGATCGAGGCCCACTTGGAATGTCCGGACATACGCCGCCGATTCTAGACGGCGCATGCCCAGACGGACCCTCAGCGGCTCAGCGTGAAGTAGCGGTCCAGGACCTTGGTGTTGCCGGCCCAGTCGTGGACGGCGATGTGCAGACGCACGCGGTGCCCGGCGGTCGCCCGGATCCGGGACTGCTTGGAGGAGGCCAGGACGCGGAGCTTGCCGTCGTGGATGGCCGTCGCGAAGCCGAATGCGCGGTAGCTGGAGCCGACGCGCGCCGACATGACGGTCTGGCCGGGCTCGCTGGTCGTGATCTCGGCGAGGTAGCCGCGGCGCTTGAGCGCGCTCTTGAGGCCCTCGGCGCGTCTTGCCGTCCGGGGCGACGCTGAGCGTTGCGGAGCTTTCGGAAGCGATCGGCAGGCCAAACCCGCCGGCCGTTCGCGTGACCTTGTGCTGGGCGGCGTCCAGGCCGTAGAGCGTCCCAGAGCGACGGAGCGCCACCAGCTCACCGGTCGTGCCGGCGTCAAGCGCGACGATGCGCTCGCCGCTGTCCGTTCTGGCACCTTCGCGGTTGAAGAAGATTGCTCAGCGGCCGATGACCGGTTGGAGGACGTGCTTCTTGACGTCCGCAAGGGGATGAGCACATGACGGCTTCGCGCGAACCACGGTTGTCCACGCGTCTCTCGGGTCGCCGCACCCGCCTGCTCAACTTCCTGACCGGTGCGGCCATCGCGCTGGGCCTCACCGACCTCGTCCTGCTCTCGGGCATCCGCCTCTCCTCGCCGGTCGTGGGCACGGTCGTGCTGCCGCTGGCCACCGCCATCGTCGCGGCGGGCCTCGCGACCACGCGCCTGCTGTGGTCGCGCGGCGATCGCATGATGTGGATGCTGCTCACCGGCGGGCTGCTCTGCACCGTCGTCGGCGGGATCGTCTTTGCGATCAGCGGCAGCCACGTCGACCACGCCGGCGTGCAGGACGTCTTCTGGCTGGCGGCCTATTTGCCGTGGTACGCGGCGTTGGTCGTGATCTCCCGCCATTACCTCGGCGGGGCGCACCGGTCGTTCTGGCTCGACGGTCTGCTCATCGGCCTCGCGTCCGCCACCTATGTGAGTGCGCTGTTCGTCGGCAACCTCAACGACCTCAACGACGTCACCGCGGTCGTGAACGTCATCTACCCGGCCGCCGACCTGGCACTGCTGGGCATCCTCTTCGGCACGCTGCTGATGATCGGCCGGCCGTCCCCGCAAGGGCTGCTGCTGGCCATCGGCCTGCTCTTCATGCTGGCTTCCGACACGCTGCGCGTCCTCGGCTTGGTCGGTGGCCATGGCAGCGCCTCGTCTTCGATGATGGTCTGCTGGAGCCTCGGGTTGCTCTGCATCGCCACGGGCGGCTGGGCGCGACCGGCCCCGGGCCGTGTCCTGCCGGTCGGCGGCTGGTGGGAGCTGACGTCGCCGGCGTGCATCGCGACGCTGGCCTGCGGGATCCTCGTCGCCGACCACTTCTCGCGGATGGCGACCTCCGCGGTCCTGCTGGCCGCCGCGACCTTCGCCTGCGCGCTGGCCCGCCTGGTCTGGACGCTGCGCGAGGTGCGCTCGCTGGCGCTGCACCGCCGCGAGGCGCTGACCGACGACCTGACCGGCTTGCCCAACCGCCGTGCCCTGTTCCGCGAGCTCGAGGTCCTGACCGCGGCGGGCGAGCGCTCCTCACGCCGCCTGGCGCTCCTGCAGCTCGACCTCGACGGGTTCAAGGAGCTCAACGACACGCTCGGCCACCATGCCGGCGACGACCTGCTGATCGCGGTCTCGCGCCGGTTGGAAGCGGTCGTGCCGGGGACGCTGGCACGCCTGGGCGGCGACGAGTTCGCCGCGATCGTCCCCGAAGGCCATGACGCGCGCAAGGTCGCCGACGCGATCGGCGTCGCGCTCCACGCGCCGCTGGACATCGAGGGCGTCGGCGTCGCCGTCAACGCGTCGGTCGGCATCGCCCACTTCCCCCAGGACGCCCACGACTCGCGCGAGCTCGCCCGGCGCGCCGACGTCGCGATGTACGACGCCAAGCGCCTTGGCACCGTCGTCGCCGGCTATACGGCCGACAACGACGAGCACTCGCTGGACCGGTTGGCGCTGGCTGCCGACCTGCGCGCCGCGTTCGATGACGACGACGAGCAGCTCTGGCTGGCCTTCCAGCCGCAGGTCGACATCGCCACGGGCCGGATCTCGGGCGCCGAGGCGCTGATCCGCTGGAAGCACCCGACGCGGGGCGACGTGCCGCCGGGCGTGCTGCTGCCGATCGCCGAGCGCACCGGGCTGATGCCGCAGCTAACGCTGTGGGTGTTGGAGCACGCCGTCGCCCAAGCCGCCCAGTGGCGCCGGGTCGGGCTCGACATCCACGTGGCGGTCAACGTCAGCGCGATCGTCTTGGTCGATGCGACGCTGCCCGATCGCATCACCGAGACGCTGGAGCGCCACGCGCTGACGCCCGACAACCTCTGCGTCGAGGTCACCGAGGACGCGGTCATGCGCGACACCTCGCGGGCGATCGCGATCCTCGAGCGGATCAAGGCCTCAGGTGTCGAGATCTCAGTCGATGACTTCGGGACCGGTCAGTCGTCGCTGGAGCAGCTCAAGAACGTGCCGGCCGATGAGCTCAAGCTGGATCGCTCGTTCGTCTTGGGGATGGTCGACGATCCGCAGGACGCGGCGATCGTGGGCTCGGTCGTGGGCCTGGGTCGCGCGCTGGGCTTGCGCGTGGTGGCCGAGGGCGTCGAGACGCCCCAGGTCTGGCAGCGGCTCGCGGAGCTGGGCTGCGATGTGGCCCAGGGCTTTGGGTTGGCGCGGCCGATGCCGGCGGCGCAGTTCGAGCGCTGGGCGCGCGAGCCGAGCGATCGGGCGCGGTTGATGGTGCCGCGGCTGCACACGTCGCGGGCGGCGTGGAAGCCACGGGCCCGTTCGCGCGGCGTCGCCTAGCGCCGCGCGCGGTACCAGTCCAGCGTGCGGCGCAGGCCCTCCTCCAGGTCGACGGTGGGACGCCAGCCGGTGATGCGCTCGATCTTCTCGATGCTGACGTACTGGCGGGAGATCTCGCCGGGCGTCGTGCGCGCAGGGTCATAGACGGCCTCTAGGGGCCGGCCGGCGACGCGGCCCAGCGTGTCGACGACCTCGCGGACGCTCACCGGCCGGCCGCCGCCGGCGTTGAAGGCCTCACCGCGGGCGCCGGCGTCGTCGGCATCCAGCGCGTCCGCGATCGCCAGATACGCCGCGACCGCGTCCTCGACGTAGAGGAAGTCGCGCTCCGGCGTGCCATCGGAGCGGATCCGCGGCGCGCGGCCGTCGAGCGCGGCGGCGACCAGCTCCGGGATCAGCCGCGACGGGTTGAGGTCGCCACCGCCGTAGATGTTGGCAAACCGCGTCGTGGCGACCGGCAGCCCGAAGGCGTGCCAGTAGGAACGAGCGATCAGGTCGGTCGCGGCCTTCGACACGTCGTAAGGGAACATCGGCTGCAAGGCCATGTCCTCGGTGTAGGGCAGCGTGGTGTGTTCGCCGTAGGCCTTGTCAGAGGCCGCGACCACCACGCGCCGCGCGCCGCCGAGGCGGGCCGCCTCCAGGACCGACCAGGTCCCCTTGATGTTGGTGGTGTAGGTCGAGACCGGCGACTGGTTGGCCGCGCCGACGATCGTCTGCGCCGCCAAGTGGAAGACCGTGCCGACCTCCTCCTCGACGATGACGCGCGCCATCAGCGCCTCGTCGACCACGTCGCCATGGACGACGTGACAGCGTTCTTCTGTCTCGTCGAGCGCACTGCCCACGGCGTGGTCGCGGCGCAGGACCACGACGCGCTCGCCCCGGTCCACCAGCGCGCGGACCAGCCACGCGCCGAGCATCCCGTAGGCGCCGGTGACGAAGGTCGACTTTCCGTCGCTTGCGGCCATCAGTTCCACGTCCTCCACGGCGGTGCGCCCGACGCCCAGAGGTCGTTGAGCAGCACCGCGTCCTTGTAGGTGTCCATGCAATCCCAGAAGCCGTCGTGGCGGAAGGCGCGCAGCTCGCCGTCGGCGGCCAGGCCCTCCAGCGGCTCACGCTCCAGCACGTCGTCGGGGCCCAGGCGGTCCAGCACGGCACGATCGAACACGAAGAAGCCACCGTTGATCCAGTGCTCGCTGCGCGGCTTCTCGTGGAAGCCGGTGACGCGATCGTCGCCGTCGAGATCGGTCACGCCGAACTGCAGCTCGGGCCGCACGACGGTCATGGTCGCCGCGCCGTCGTGGGCGGCATGGAAGGCGAGCAGGCGCCGGAGATCCACGTCGGCGACGCCGTCGGCGTAGGTCGCGCAGAACGTCGGGCCGCCGTCGAGGCGCGTCGCCGCGGCGCGCAGGCGTCCACCGGTCGGCGTATCGGCGCCCGTGTCCACGCAGGTGACCGAGATCCCCGTAGGCCAGCCGTCGTGGCCGGCGACGAACTGCTCGATCTGCTCGCCGAGGTAGCCGGTGCAGAGGACGAACTCGCGGAACCCCGCATGCGCGTAGAGCCGGACGACGTGCCACAAGATCGGCAGCCCGCCGATCTCGACAAGCGGCTTGGGAATCGTGCGCGTGTGCTCCTGCAGCCGGGTCCCGCGCCCGCCACACAGGATCGCGACCGGAGGGGTCTGGTCCATCGGGCGAGAAGGATGCCCGAAGTGCGCTCCTGGCAGCCCGACGCCTAGGATTGGGCGCAATGAGCGTCCCTGCCGAGATCTTCAAGGCCTACGACATCCGTGGCATCCACGGCGACCAGCTGGGGCCTGACGCCGCCGAGCAGATCGGGCGTGCCTTCGCCCGGGTGATCGGCCAGCTGGAAGGCAAGCCGACGACCGAGTTGCGCCTCGGCCTCGGCCGCGACATGCGCCTGAGCGCCCCCGAGATGGCCGCCCGCTACCGCGACGGCATGGTCGCCGAGGGCGCGACGGTGATCGACGCGGGGCAGGTCGGCACCGAGATGTTGTACTACCTGGTCGGCTCGCGCGGGCTCGACGGCGGCCTGATGTGCACCGCGTCGCACAACCCCAAGGCCTACACCGGCGCCAAGCTCGTCAAGCGCGGGTCGATCGCGCTGAGCGGCGACGAGGGCATCCAGGACATCCGGCGGATGATCGAGGAGGGCCTCGGCGACGGCGCGGCGACGGCGGGATCCGTCGAGGAGGTCGAGATCTACGAGGAGTTCCAGGCCGCCGCGCTCAAGACGATCGACCCGGCCAACGTCAAGCCGTTGAAGGTCGTCGTCGACGGCGGCAACGGTATGGCGGGCCCGATGGCCGGGCCGGTCCTGCGCGGCCTGGGCCTCGATCTCGTCGAGACCTACTTCACGCCCGACGGCAACTTCCCCGACCACGAGCCCAATCCGTTGTTGGAGGAGAACCGCAAGTTCATCGTCGACAAGGTCATCGCCGAGGGCGCCGACCTCGGCATTGCCTGGGACGGCGACGCCGACCGCTGCTTCTTCATCGACGACACGGGCCGCTTCGTCGACGGCGACTTCCTGACCGCGATCCTCGCCGAGCACCTACTGGCTAAGCGCGGCTCACACGCCGACATCCTCTACGACGCTCGCGCCTCCCGTGCGGTGCCCGACACCGTCACGGCCGCCGGCGGAACGCCGCACATCAACCGCGTCGGCCACGCGTTCTTCAAGACGCGGATGCGCGACGAGGGCGCGATCTTCGGCGGCGAGGTCTCGGGCCACTACTACTTCCACGACTTCTACAACGCCGACTCCGGCACGCTGCCGGCGCTGCTGGTGCTCGAGAAGCTCAGCGTCGAAGGCAAGAAGATGTCCGAGCTGCTGGAGCCGTTCAAGGCCAAGTACTTCATCTCGGGCGAGATCAATTCCGAGGTCAGCGACGGCCCAGCCAAGATGGCCGAGCTCGAGGAGCACTACGGCTCGCAGCCCGGCGCGACGGTCACCCACGTCGACGGCGTGTCGATCGACTTCGACGACTGGCACTTCAACGTGCGTCCGTCCAACACCGAGCCGCTGCTGCGCCTGACGCTGGAGTCGCTGGTCAGTGAGGCCGACATGGAGGCCAAGCGCGACGAGGTGCTGGGCCGGATCCGCGCGTGAGCGCCACCAGCGTTCACGTCCTCCCCGTCCCGACCCCCTTCGCGGTCGGGCGCGTCAACTGCTACCTGGTCGAGGACGACCCGCTGACGCTGGTCGACACCGGCCCCAACTCCGGGACGTCGCTGACCGAGTTGGAGGCCATGCTGGCCGCCCACGGGCGCCGGATCGAGGATCTGGAGCGGATCGTCCTCACCCACCAGCACATCGACCACATCGGGTTGGCCCAGATCATCGCCGAGCGCTCGGGGGCCGAGGTCGTCGCGCTGGAGGCGCTCGCGCCGTGGCTGGCGCGCTACCGCAGCGAGATGGACGCCGACGACGAGTTCGCCGAGGGGCTGATGCGCGCCAACGGCGTCCCGCACGACATCGGCATCGCGCTGCGCGCCGTCACCGCGCAGTTTCGCGCCTGGGGCTCGTCGGTCGAGGTCACGCGGACCGTCAACGAGGGCGATGTCCTGGAGTTCGCCGCGCGCGCGTGGCGCGTGCATCACCGTCCGGGGCATTCGCCGTCAGACACGATCTTTCACGACGAGGCCAGCGGCGAGCTGCTCGGCGGCGACCACCTCATCAAGCACATCTCGTCCAACCCGCTGATCAGCCGGCCGCTGGGCGGCGATGATCTCACCCCGCCCGCCCCGCGGCCTCAGGCGCTGGTCGCCTACCTGGCCTCGATGCGCGCAACGCAGGAGATGGACCTCAAGATCGTCTACTCCGGCCACGGCGAGCCGGTCACCGAGCATCGCACGCTGATCGACGAGCGCATCGCCGGCCACGAGCGGCGCGTGGTCAAGATCGCCGGGATCCTGGCCGAGGACGGCCCGAAGTCGGCGTTCGAGATCGCCCAGCAGATGTGGGGCAACGTCGCGGTGACGCAGGCCTATCTGACGCTGTCAGAGGTGCTGGGCCATGTCGATCTGCTGCTGGAACGCGGTGAGGTCGTCGAGGTCGAGGAAGATGGGGTCGTCCGATTCGCGGTGGCGTGAGAGCGGCGCGGCCCGACGACGCCGAGGCGGTCGGCGCGCTGGTGGAGGCTGCGTTTACCCGCCACATCGCGGCGGTCGGGCGGCGGCCGGCGCCGATGGACGACGACCACGCGGCGCGCATCGCCCAGGGGCAGCAGTACGTCATCGACGACGGCCCGCCGGGAGCGCTGGCCGCGAGCATCGTGCTTGTCGAGGAAGACGGGTACTTGGTGGTCAACAACGTCGCGGTCGCACCAGATCGCCAGCATCAAGGCCACGGCCGCGCGCTGCTGACCTTTGCCGAGGACGAGGCGCGCCGGCGCGGGCTGCCCGAGGTCCGGTTGCACACTCACGCGCGCATGGCCGACAACTTGATCATGTACCCGCGGTTGGGCTATGTCGAGAGCGGCCGCGAGCGCCAGGGCGGCTTCGACCGCGTGCTGTTCGTCAAGGTGATCTGAGGCCGCCGTCGCGGGGTCAGGCGTCGCCGACGGGGTCGGTGAGCGGCAGCATGTTGTGCTTCGCCAGGCTTGTCAGCGCCGCACGCCACTGCTCGGCCAGCTCGGGGACGGCCATCACCCGCGCCAGCGCCGGCGGGTCGTGACGGTCGCGATAGGTGACGCGCATGACCTCGGCGACGGTGATGTCGCTGGTGCGCTCGATCAAGGTCATGGTGTCGCCTGCCGCGACGGTCCCGGGCTCGATCATCCGGAAGTAGAAGCCCGAGATCAGCCGATGGGCCATCTCCTTGGGCAAGGTGCGGACGCCCCACCGGGCGGCGACCTTGAAGCACGGGCCGCGCGGCTGGCTGACCTGGACGACCACACCGTCGCTGCCCAAGGTGTAGGTGTCGCCGATGTGCACGTCCTGCTCGGTGAGACCGCGGAGCGTCAGGTTCTCGCCGAAGGCGCCGGCCTCGAAGCGCTGGCCGGTGAGCTCGGTCCAGAACGGGAAGTGCTCTGAGGGGTAGCAGCAGATCGCCTTGTCGGGCCCGCCGTGGACGGTCAGGTCGGCCTGCTCGTCGCCGTCGAAGCCGAGTGGGCCCAGGACGACGCGACCGTCCACGGGCGTTTTGACGAACCCGGACGGCACCTCCTTGCCGCGCCAGGGCAGGGTCGTCGCCACTCCGACCTGGAGCGCGATGACCTGTGCGGTCGTCATGCGATGACCTCGGCGAGCAGCGCGTCGACGCGGCGGGCGGTCGCGTCCCAGGTCAGTGGCGCGGCACGCGGCGGGCCGGCCGCACGCCACGGCGCGGGATCGTCGAGCGCGCGGTCCAGGGCATCGGCGATGGCCTCGGCACTCGTTGGATCCACGAGCTGGGCGGCGTCGCCGCAGAGCTCGGGCAGCGCGCCGCGGTCGGTCACAACGGTGGGGACGCCGGCGGCCAGCGCCTCTAGCGCCGTTAGGCCGAAGCCCTCGTAGAGCGACGGCAGCACGAACGCGGCAGCCCCCGCGTAGAGACCGGGCAGCAGCGCGTCGTCGACGTGGCCAAGCGCGCGGACGCCCGGAGCCAGCTGCGCGTCGCGGAACTGCGGCCGGTTGCCGCCGGCGGCCACGAGGTCCACCCCGCGCGCGGCGAGTCGCTGTGCGGCGAGATCGAGCACGGCGAGATTCTTGCGCGCCGTGCGGCTGGCGACGGTCAGCACGTATGGGCGCTCGACGAGGCCGTAGGCGGTCCGTGCGGGGCCGGCGTCTGCCGACGGCGCGAACCGGTCGTCGACGCCGCCGGGCACGACCGCGACACGCTCGGCCGGCACGCCGAGCAGCTCGACGACCTCGTCGTGCGAGAACGCCGACGGCGTGAGCACGAGCGCGGCACGCCGCGCGATCCGCGGCAGCACCGCTCGCTGCCAGCGCACGTAGAGCGGTGAGTACCAGGCCGGCTCGCGCAACGGCGCGACGTCATGGACGACAACAACGTTCCGGCGGCCCGCCAGCGGTGCGAGGTTGGCCGGGCAGAGGATCGCCCGCGCACCGCGCGCCGCGCGCGACGCCGGCAACGCCAGTTGCTCCCACGCATGGCCGGCGCGGTGGGTCAGCGCGCGCGGTGGCCGCGCCACGGCGTAGCGCTCCGGATCCAGCGCGGGCAGGCGCACGCTCAGCTCGCGCGCCCAGCGCTCGACGCCACCGAGCTCCGGACGCACGGCGGCGCGCGCGTCGATCAGCACGGGCGCCGAGCTCAGCGGTCCGCTCCAGCACGCGGTGGCGACTCGGCACGCTCTGCGGCAGCCGACCGCGCCGCCGCCTGCGGACGTGCGCACGGCGAGCGACCTACCGACCGACTCAGCGCCCGGCCTCGATCGCGGCCAGGTGCGCGACGTTCGCGGCATCGTCGGCATCGGGGCTCGGCGTCGCGGCAAACCACACGTCGAGGATCTCTGCCAGCTCCGCCGCCGAGGTCGTGCGCAGCGAGAGCGCCAGGACGTTGGCGTCATTCCAGCGCCGTGCGCCCTCGGCGGTCGCCGCGTCCCCGCAGAGCGCGGCGCGGACGCCCGGGACCTTGTTGGCCGCGATCGACGCGCCGGTGCCGGTCCAGCAGCAAACGACGGCGTGGTCGGCGGTGCCCGTCGCCACGTCGCGCGCAGCGGCCTCCGAGCACCACGCCCAGTCATCGCGGCCCTCCTCGCTCAGCGCGCCGTGGGCGGCGACAACCGCGTGACCGCGGTCGGCCAGCGCCGCGGCCAGCGCGTCGGCGACGCCCGTCCGCTCGTCGGCTGCGATCGCGATGCGCATGAGGATCCGAGTATGACGAGCGTCCCGGCGCCGCCTCACCCCACGGCGTGCGCCGCAACCTCCGACGTGCCGCCTACGTTGATGGTGCACATGCCTCGCGTCCCTCTCCCCCTCCTCCTCGCACTCGCCGCCCTCGTGGTCACCCCAAGTGCCGGCGCCGCCACGTGGTCGGCGCCCCAGACCGTCTCGGCGCCGCATACCTTCGCCGGGCCGTTGCTGACCGCGACCGGCGCCGACGGCACGGTCGTCGCCGGCTGGCCCTGGCAGGACAACGTCGGCAACGACGCGATCGGCGGCGAGGCCACGGCCAACCGCGCGCCCGGGCAGGCCTTTGCCCCCGAGCGCCCCGCGCCCGACGGCCTCATCGGCCTCGCGCCGTTCGCCCGCACGCAGACGATCGCGCTCGCCCAGCAGGGCATCCCCGGCCGCCCCGGCCCGACCGGCGCCATCCGCTACCGCCTCAACGTCGCCTTCGGCCCGCTCACCGGCGGCTTCGGCGCTCCCAGGACGCTCGTCACGGCGCCGGTCGTCGGCCAGGCCCAGATCGCCGCCAACAGCCGCGGCACCGCGCTCATCGCCTGGATCGAGGTCACCAAGACCAGCTCCGGCGGGACCCGCCGGATCGTCCGGGCGATCGAGCGCCGCAACGGTCGCTTCGGCAAGCCCTTCACGCTCTCGGGCAAGGGCCGCGCCGACACGGTCGCGATCGCCGTCGGCGAGGGCGGCGATCAGACCATCGCATTCGTCCGCCAGGGCGACGTCCTGGCCCGCGTCAAGCGCCCCGGCCACAGCTGGGGCAGCCAGCAGCGCGTCGCGCGGGCCGATGGCGGGACGCAATGGCGCCTGCTGACGAAGATCGATCAGCGCGGACAGGTCCGGCTGATCTGGCGCCGTCATCAGCTGCGACGCGAGGCCGTCGCCGGCCGCACCGCGCTGGAGGGCACCGCGATGCTCGTCGGCCGTGGTCGCTTCCTGCCCGCCCAAACGATCCTGCCCAACGGCTCCAGCATGCCCGCGCTCGTCCAGGCCGACAGCGGCTGGGCGCTCGCCACCACCGCGACGACAACCGAGGGGCCACGCCCGGTCCTCTTCCGCACCCGCGGCACCTCCACCTTCGGCGCCCCCGAGTTCGCCGCGCCCGCGCAAGGCGGCCTGCGCGGCACCGACGTCACCTTCGCCGCCGGCAGCGGGATCATGCTGGCCTGGGTGCAGCCCGTGGCCGGCCAGAACTCCGACGGCATCGTCCGCGCCGCCACGCTGCGCGCCGACGACACCTTCGGTCCCGTCGAGGACGTCAGCCCCGCCGAGGCCGCTCACGAGGTCCGGCTGGCCACCGACCCGCGCACCGCAGGACCCGTCGCGCTCTGGATCGCCCGCCCCGGCGGCACGAGCCCAACCGTGCCGATCGCCCAGATCAAGACCGTCGTGCGCAGCGCCGTCCGCCTCCCATGAGGTGACGGATGTCATGCCCAACCGCGGACACCCGGCACTTCCGGACGCCGGTCCGGTGGGGGACCATCCGTCCATGTCCTTTCCCGCACCCGGCACCCTTCTGCTGTGAGCGCCCAGCCCTGCCCACCGGACGAGGGACTGCTCGTCGTCCCTCGCCGTGGCCAGTGGGCGATGATGATCTCGCTGATCTTCATCGTCGGACCGGCGATCGACGCGACCGACAAGCTGTCCGGCGTCCTGCTCGTCCTGGCCCTGGCGGGGTTCGTGGCGTTCGTCGCCGTCTACTGGCGCACGATGCTCGGTGGCTGGAGGATCGAGGACCGCACGGCCGACGAGGATGCCGGTGCGCTCCAGCGCCTCGCGCTGCTCGCGGCGCTCGCGGCCGGGCTCGCCGTCATCGGCGAAGCCGACTGGTCGGGCCTCTGGTGCTTCGTGGCCGCCGCGACCGGCCTGCGCATCGATCGCCGCTACGCGATCCCGGCGCTGTTTGCCCTCGGCGGCGCCGCGGCAGGCACCGAGGCGATCAGCAACCCTGACGGCGGCGCGATCATCTCGCTCTTCATCGTCACGCTTGGTGTCGGCCTGCTCACCGGCGGCTTTCGCCGCCTGCGGATCGTCAACCGCCAGCTGGGCGCCGCGCGCGGTGAGATCGGCCGCCTCGCCGTCGCCGACGAGCGCCTGCGCTTCGCCCGCGACCTCCACGACTTGCTCGGTCACTCGCTGTCGGTCATCGCGCTCAAGAGCGAGTTGGCCTCACGGCTGATCGACGACCACCCCGAGCAGGCCGCTGAGCACGTGCGCGACATCGAAGCCGTCTCGCGCCGCGCGCTGTCGGAGGTCCGTGAGGCCGTCGCCGGCTACCGGCGTCCGTTGCTGTCGGCCGAGCTGGCCGGTGCGCGCTCGACGCTTGCCGCCGCCGGGATCGAGGTCGATGCCGCGCCCCCGCCCGTCGTCGAGCTGCCGCCCGACGCCGAAGCCGTGCTGGCCTGGGCGGTTCGCGAGGGAACGACCAACGTGCTGCGCCACAGCGAAGCCAGCCACGTGCGGATCAACGTCGCGGTCGGCGTGCGCGATGCTGAGCTGGAGCTGATCGACGACGGCTGCGGCGGCGATGAAGCCACCGACGGCGACGGCACGGGCCTCGCCGGCCTGGCCGAGCGCGTCGCCCGCGTCCGCGGCCGCATGGACGCCGCCCCCAATGCTGGCGGGGGTTTTCGCCTCGCCGTGTCGGTCCCGCTGGAGGCAATCTCATGATTCGCGTGCTGCTTGCCGAGGACCAAGCCATGGTGCGCGGCGCGCTCGCTTCCCTTTTGACGCTGGAGGGCGACCTTGAGGTCGTCGCGCAGGTCGCCCGTGGCGACGAGGTGCTGCCCGCCGCCCGCGATGCCGCGCCCGACGTCGCGCTGCTGGACATCGAGATGCCCGGCGGCGATGGCCTGAGCGCGGCCGCGCAGCTGGCCGACGAGCTGCCCGAGGTGCGCGTCGTCATCCTCACCACCTTTGGCCGCCCGGGCTATCTGCGCCGGGCGATGGAGAGCGGGGCCCGCGGCTTCGTCCTCAAGGACGCGCCGGCCACCGAGCTGGCGACCGCGATCCGGCGCGTGATGGCCGGCGATCGCGTGCTGGACCCGGCGCTGGCCGCGGCCGCGCTGGCCGAGGGCGAGAGCCCGTTGACGCCCCGCGAGACCGAGGTGCTTGGCGCCGCGCGCGGCGGCGCGCCCGTGATGGACCTCGCGGGGCGCCTGCACCTGTCGGCGGGGACGGTGCGCAATTACCTCTCGAGTGCAATGCAGAAGCTAGGGGCCCACTCACGGGCCGAAGCAGTGCGAGTGGCGGAGGACAAGGGATGGCTGTAACCGAGGGATTGGACTACGTGCCGCTGGACGGCCGTCTAGGCTCCGCGGCGATGGAGGCCTCGTCGGAGAAGGGCGTGACACCGCAGGGCGTGCGCGCCGGCGACCCCGCCGCGCTACAAGCATTGGTGGACCGCCGCGGGCCGGCGGTCATCGCGTTCTGCACCCAAGTCTGTGGCCCGCAGGCAGCCGATCGCGCCGCCGCCGAGGCGTTCGCGCGTTTCCGCGCCGCCGTGCGGGATGCCCAGGACCTCAAGAGCCTCGACCCCGAGGCGCTGCTGCGCGGTGCCACGCGTCACGCCGCGGCGTCGATGGCCCGCCAGCCCTCAGGGCCGCCGCCGCACGGCAAGCTGCGCAGCCGCGGCACCGAGACGTGCGTGCACGTGCCGACGATGCTCGCCGCACGAGCCAACGGCGCGCTGGGTCCTGCCGACCTGGAGCGCATCGACCGCCACCTCGATCGCTGCGAGCGCTGCAACGCCCTGGCCGAGATCTTCCGGCGCGCCGAGCTGGCCTACCAGGACCCATCGGTCGACACGCTGGGCACCGACACGTCCTCGGTGCTGCTGGAGGCGCTACGCGCCGTCCCCGAGCACGGCCACGAGGTGGCCCCCGCTCCGGCCAGCGGTACCCCCGCCGGTCCGGCGCTGGACGGCGCGTTCCCGCACCTACCCGACCTCGACGACGAGGTGCCGATCGCAGTCGCGGTGCCGGCTCCGGCCGACGAAGAGCCCGAGGAGGTAGAGCCTGAGGCCGCGGCCGATGCGGTCGTAGCGGCCAACGACGAGGATGAGCTCGCGGCTGACGACGACTTCGGCGAGACCACCGAGTGGGATCACGACGAGCTGCCCGACGCGAGCCTCGCGCCGGAGCCCGTGGCCGAGACTCCGGTGCTGACCGGCGGCCACACGCGCCGCGCCGGTGGCACGCGCCCGGTCGTGCTCCTGCTACCCCTGCTGCTCGTCCTCGCGCTCGCCGCGGGTGCAGCCGCGATGGCCGGGTTCTTCGATGGCGACGACGGCGCCGCGACGATCTCCAAGCCGCTCGCCCCGCGGGTCCAGGCGCCGGTGACGACGCCGCTGCCGATCCGTCTCAAGGCAGCCAAGCCGGCCACCCCGACCGCCTCTTCGGCCACCCCCGCCACCACGGCGACGGCAGCCGAAGAGACCGCGGGCACCGACGACACCCCGCCCGGCACCGCCACCAGCTCGCCCTAGCCGGCGTCAACGCATCGCGGCAAACCGCGCCGCCTAGGACGCCACGCGGGCGCGGACGCGCTCGAGGAACTGCGCATGGAGGCGGTGCTCGCCGCTCAACTCTGGGTGGAACGCGACCACGGTGATCGCGCCCTCGCGTGCGGCGACGGGATGGCCGTCGACAGCGGCGAGGATCTCGACGCCGTCGCCGTGCTCCTCGATCCACGGCGCGCGGATGAAGACGGCGTGGACCGGCTCGTCGAAGTCGGGGAAGTCGAGGTCGGCCTCAAAGGAGCGGATCTGACGGCCGAAGGCGTTGCGGCGCGCGACGATGTCCATCAGCCCGAGATGGTCGCGGTCGAGCATGATCAGCCCGGCGCAGGTGCCTAGAACCGGGACCCCGGAGCGCACGACGTCGCCCAGCGGCCCAGCCAGCCCCTCCCGCGCGATCCCGAGCGTCATGGTCGTCGACTCGCCGCCGGGCAGGACGAGACCGTCGAGACCGGCGAGATCGGCGGCCACGCGGACCTCGCGCACGTCGGCACCGAGGTCGCGCAGCAGCTTGGCGTGCGCGTCGAACCCGCCCTGGAGCGCCAGGACGCCGACGAGCGGAGCCAACGACCTACCAGCCTCGGTTGGCCGCGATGCGCGGCGAGCGGCAATGGCGGAGACCGATCGCTACCACCCGCGATTCGCCAGGACCTGCGACTCGTCTAGCTTGCGCGCCTCCAGCGAGGCCATCGCCGCACCCAGCCCCGTCGAAGCCGCCGCGACGCGCTCGGCGTCGGCGTAGTGGGTCGTCGCCTCGACCACCGCGCGCGCCATCGCCTCCGGGTTGGAGGACTTGAAGATTCCCGAGCCGACGAAGACCGACTCCGCACCCAACTGCATCATCAACGAGGCATCGGCCGGGGTCGCGATGCCACCGGCGCTGAACAGCGGCACGGGCAGTTTGCCGTTCTGCGCGACGCCACGCACGATGTCGTAGGGCGCCTGGAGCTCCTTGGCCGCGACGAACAGCTCGGTCTCGTCCAGCGTGCCCAGCCGCCGGATCTCGCCGGTGATCGAGCGCATGTGGCGCACGGCCTCGACGACGTCGCCGGTGCCGGCCTCACCCTTGGAGCGGATCATCGCCGCGCCCTCGCCGATGCGCCGCAGGGCCTCGCCCAAGTTGGTGGCCCCGCAGACGAACGGGATCCGGAACGCCCACTTGTCAATGTGATGGGCTTCGTCGGCCGGCGTCAAGACCTCGGACTCGTCGATGTAATCGACTTCCAGCGCCTCCAACACCTGCGCCTCGGCGAAGTGGCCGATGCGCGCCTTGGCCATGACAGGGATCGTCACGGCCTCCTGAATGCCCTTGATCATGGCGGGGTCGCTCATGCGCGCCACACCACCGTCGCGGCGGATGTCTGACGGCACGCGCTCCAGGGCCATCACCGCCGCGGCACCTGCGTCCTCGGCGATCTTGGCCTGCTCGGCATCGACGACGTCCATGATGACGCCGCCCTTGAGCATCTCGGCCAGACCGGCCTTGACTCGGAACGTTGCTTCGTCTCGCATCTGACGACCCATGATAGAGCCGTCAGGCCCTCGACCTACTTGAGCCGGAAGGCCTTGATCCGATCGGCGTACTGGTCGGCATCGCGGCTGTACACGCCGTATGCCAGCGCCTGGATCGTGGACAACAGCGCCGTGTGCGAACGCACGTAGGCGGGTGAGTTGCTCGAGTAGTACAACGTGGTCTGAGCGAGCTTGGCCACCTCGGACAGCGTCGCGTCGACTACCGCGAGCGTCGGTGCCTTGCGGTGACGCGCAAGCTTCATCGCCCGCACGACAAGCGGATGCGGACGGCCGGCCGACAGGCCGATCACCAACGTGCGCTCGTCGATGCGACCGAGGCGGCTGAGCGCCTCCTGCGACGGCGAGGCGACGATCTCAGCGCGCAAGTCCAACAACATCAAGAGGTGACGGAAGTAGGAGGCGAAGAAGGCCATCTGGTCGGTCCCGCAGACCAGGACGCGGTCGGCGGAGACGATCGCGTCGATCGCGGCCTCCACATCTGAGCGCGAGACACGCCGCGCCGTCTCCTCGACGTTCTGGTAATCGGCGGCGATCGCAGTCTCAAACTCGTTCTGGTCCAGCGAGAACAGCGGCTCGGGAGATGTCGTCGCCGCTCCACCGGCCTGACCGGAAGCGACCTTGCGTCGGTACTCCTCCCGCGCAGAGTGCTGGAGCTCGGGGAAGCCCTCGAAGCCCAGCGCCTGCGAGAAGCGCACGACCGTCGAGCTGGAGGTGTTCGCGCGGCGCGCAAGCTCCTCCGCCGTCTGGAACGCGACCTCGTCCAGGTGATCGACGATGTACTGCGCAACATCCTTCTGGGAGCGCGAGAACTCGTCGAATCGCGCCTGGATGTAGGCGGAAAGGGTCTGGTGGCCACGCGCCTCGTGCGGCGGGGCGGTGATGGTCGCGGACGTCCTCTTCATGGGCGACCGGTCTTTCGACACTCCAGAGGTGGAGTCCTCCAAAGTCGCGGGCGAATCGGTCACTGGCCGTTGTGCTTGGGTAGAGCGCGGACGTGAGCGGGCGTGAGGTCATCGAGGCGGCGGCGGAGCTGTCGCGCACCACGTGGACGGACCGCGTGGCCCGGCTGCGTCGCCTCGCCCCCACCCTGTTCATGGGTGCGATCGCCGCGGGCGCGGCGTGGTACATCGCGACCAAGGTGGTTGGCGAGGACGGCGCGTTCTTCGCGCCAGTTGCGGCGATCATCACCTTGGGTTTGACGGTCGGATCGCGGCTGAACCGCGCGATCGAGCTCTCGCTCGGCGTGCCGCTGGGAATCGCGCTGGCCGATGTCCTGGTCCTCGAGCTCGGCTCGGGCACGCCGCAGTTGATCGGGATCGTCTTCCTGGCCACGGCGGTCGCGGTCTTTCTCGGTGGCGGCCCGCTGCTGGTCACGCAAGCCGCGGTGTCGGCGATCCTCGTCGTGACGCTGCAGCC
The DNA here is from genome assembly GCA_963794585.1 of uncultured Conexibacteraceae bacterium. Taxonomy (GTDB): domain Bacteria; phylum Actinomycetota; class Thermoleophilia; order Solirubrobacterales; family Solirubrobacteraceae; genus Baekduia. The sequence goes on along the minus strand of CAWCEO010000011.1, from coordinate 100,435 downwards.
ACCGACCGACGGCCTGTCCTTCACGCGCGCGGCCGACGCGCTGATCGGCTGCGGGGTCGCGCTGCTGCTGAACTTCGTCATCGCGCCGATCAACCCCATGGCCTTGGTCCGCCGCGAGGCAGCGCCGGTCCTCGAAGAGCTGGCCGCGGTGCTCGACGACATCGCGGGCGCGCTGAGCGACCGCGATCGCGACCGGGCGGTCGCCGCGCTGCGCCGTGCCCGCGACATCGACGCCTCCACCCAGCGCTTCCTCGAAGCGCTGACGATCGGGCGCGAGACCGCGGCCGCGGCGCCAGCGCGCCGCGTGCAGCGCGGGCCGCTGGCGATCTACAGCGAGGGCGGCGGCCAGATCGACCTCGCGGTGCGCAACGTGCGCGTGCTGGCACGCGGCGCGCTGCGGGCGATCGAGACCGGCGACCGTGTGCCGCCGGCGGTTGCCGACGCACTGGGAGAGCTGCGTCAGGCGGTGCTCGCGCTGGCGCCGTGGCTAGAGGATCCGCGGCGCGTCGACGCGGTCAGAACGCCCGCCATCGCGGCCGCGCGTCATGCCAGCGCCGTGCTCGAGCAGACGACCAACCTGTCGGTGAGCGTGATCGTCGGACAGGTGCGCTCGACGGCGGCCGACCTGCTGCGTACCACCGGGATGGATCCGGAGGAGGCGCGCGCCCGGATTCGCGGTCAGCGAACCTGAGCGCCGAGGACCACGCGGTCCTTGCCCTGCGCTTTGGCCATCAGCAGGCGCTCGTCGGCTGCCTTGAACAGCGTCGCGACCGTTCCGGCGTCATCCGGGGCGACGGCCACGCCGGCCGACGCGGTCATCGGTCCGCCGATCGACCATGTGGCCTCGCGCACGGCACGCACGAGACGGTCAGCGCAGCGTGCGGCTTCCCCCTCGTCGGCGTTCGGGAGGATCACACCAAACTCCTCACCACCTGTGCGGCAAACAACATCGCCCGCACGAACATGAGCCGCGAGAACCTCGGCGAAGGCGACCAGCACCTGATCGCCGACGGGATGGCCATGCTCGTCATTGATGCGCTTGAAGTCGTCGACGTCGAGCAGCACCAAGCCCACCGAGGTCACGTCGCGCTGTGCGCGCGCCAGCTCGGCGGCGAGCCGCTCGTGAAAGTGGCGACGGTTGAACAGGCCGGTCAGCTCGTCGGTCCGGGCCTGCTCGGAGAGCAGCTCGCGGCGTCGCGCGTTGTCATAGGCCAACGCGGCGAGGCTGGCAAAGCGCTTGATGAGCTGCGCCTCCTCGGGTGAGAAGGTCGGGATCGTCCCGGCAAGCTCGGTCGCAGAGTCCTCGCGCCACACGTTCAGGGTCCCGATCACGCGGTCGGCGACGATCAGCGGGCAGAAGACGATCGCCTCTTGGTCCTGTGGCGTGTCAGCGATGATGTAGCGGCCAAACCACGGATGGCCCGGCTCGAGGTGCACGATCTGGCGCGAGCGCACGACCTTGCCGGTGATCGAGTCGTTGAGCGCGGGCGGATCGGCCAGCGTCTCCTCCACGAACAGCCCTTCGGCGAAGACCGGGATCAGGAGCTGACGCTCGCTGTCGACCTCGTAGATCGCCAAGCTCGTATAGGGCACGATGCCGCGCAGCGCACGGGCCATCGACTGCAACGTGGCGTCGAGGGACTGCTCGGCCAGGACGCCGGCCACCGCGTCGATGATCGACTCGAGTCCGCGAACCACGCGGGTGGCAGAGACGGCTTGCATGGGCTCCTCTAGAAGATCGGCAGGGCGAGCCGCCGATGAAGCCGTCAGGTCGGTCTGCGAACAGCCCCTGCACGAGCGCAGGCGATCAGGCTTGGCGCGTCGGCGGTGATCCGATCATGCGTTGCTCGCGCTAGGGGCCGATATGACATCCCACATCAGCTTGGAGCAGATCGACCGCAGCGGAGCACTGCGGGAGCTGGCCGACGAGGCCGGCGCGCTGGACAGCAACGGCACGCGGCGCGAGATGCTGCGCCGAACCGGCATCGCGGGTGCCGGCTTCGTCGCCGGAGGCGTCCTCTTCAACGGCATGCTGTCGCCCGCCCAGGCGGCCGGCATCACCTTCTCGACCAAGAAGAAGTCGGCGGCCAACGACGCCAAGATCGCTAACTACGCGCTGACGCTCGAGTACCTCGAGGCAGCGTTCTACAAGGCAGCCGTCGACGGTGGGGCGATCACCGACCCCGACGCGCTGGACTTCGCCAAGACGGTCGCCGCCCACGAGGCCGCGCACGTCACCGCGCTCAAGAAGGCGCTCGGCAAGGCCGCGGTCAAGTCGCCGACCTTCGACTTCGGTGCCGCGGTGACCGACCAGGCGACCTTCCTGAAGACCGCCGCGACGGTCGAGCCCGTCGGCGTATCGGCCTACGCCGGTGCCGGCCCGTACATCAAGCAACTGCCGATTCTCAACGCGGCGTTGGCCATCCACTCGGTCGAGGCCAACCACGCCGCCTGGGTCACGGCGCTGTTGAAGTACAAGTTCGGCGGCACCGACTCCCCCGCGCCCAACTCCTTCAACCCGGCCCTCAAGGAGTCGGCCGTGCTGAAGATCGTGACGAAGACCGGCTTCATCAAGGCCTAGCACTTCCCGCGCGGCTCTCCTGCCGCACCGCTCCATGACGGCCGCCTTCAGGCGGCCGTCATGCGTTCGGCTACCGTTGGCGAGGTGGACGCCGCGCCCACGCACCGACTGATCAGAGCCAGCGATCTCAAGCGCCAGCGCGGCTGGACCGACACGCTCCTGGCCACGCTGCTAGGCGCGCCCGACGCACTATCGCCAAACCCGCACGGCTGGCGCGTGCCGATGCGTTGGTATCGCGAGGATCGGGTCCTGGACGCCGAGGCGACGACCGCCTTCCAGCAGCGGGCCGACCGCCTGAGCCCGCCCCACGCATGGCGCCGCACGCTGCCGACCCGCTCATGGTCGCCCGACGAGGTCGACCACCTGGAGTGGCTCGATGACCCGCACCGCATCGCGCTCTTCCACACGCCGCGTCAGCCGCCCATGCGCCGGCGTCGCCGCCCGCCGACCGTGCCTGCCACGGCGGCGGTCGGCATGCGCTGGGAAGTCCTGCGCCTCTTCTGAGCATGGGCCGGCGAGGACTCGAACCTCGATCTGATGGGTTATGAGCCCACTGCTCTACCAGTTGAGCTACCGGCCCGAGAAGCGATCTTAATGCGGTGGCGGCGGGTAGGCACGAGCGTGTGCCCTACCGCTCCGTCTGCCATGGATGACGACATCCACGCCCTGTTGATCACGACCCAGACGTGGGCGATCGTCGGATGCTCGCCGGATCCGTCCCGAGACTCCCACCGGATCGCCGCGATGCTCCAGCAGCGAGGGTTCACGATCGTGCCGGTCAACCCGAGCGCCTCAGAGATCCTCGGCGAGCCGTGCTACCCCACGGTTGCTGACATCCCGGACGACCTGGAGGTCGACGTGGTTGACATCTTCCGTCGCTCTGAGGCGGCCGGCGCCCATGTCGACGAGGCGATCGCGATCGGCGCCAAGGGCGTCTGGCTGCAGCTCGGCGTGATCGACCGCGAGGCCGGCAAGCGCGCGCGGCACGCCGGGCTGCGTGTCGTCATGGACCGCTGCCCGGCGATCGAGCTGCCGCGACTCGCGACGGGCTGACCCGTCAGCTCGCGCCCTGCGCCTTGGCCACCGCGCGCTCTAGCTCACCCGAGGAGAACGCACCCTCAAAGCGCGTCGAGATGATGCCGTTGCGGTCGATCACGAAGGTCCACGGCTCGGTCTGCAGCCGGTAGGTCTGCAGTTGCTCGCGCAAGCCCTTGTTGATCTCATTGTCCTCATAGACCTCTTGGTGGATGAACGACACCTTGTCGCCCACCTTGGCCTGGACCTCATCGACGACGTCGACGACCGGCCCGCACACGCGGCTCTGACAGAGCTGCGGCGTGGCGAACGTGATGACCACGGGCTTCTTGCCGACCACGTCGGCGAAGTCGTCCTTGAGCAGCGACGGCGCCGGCGGGATGCGCGTATCGATTTTCGACAGGTCGCCCGCGACATCGGTCGGCGTCAACGTGTGGATCACCGGTGCCTTCTCGCCCACGGCGGGCGGCGTGATCTTCTTGCCGCCGACCTGCACCGAGATGGGGCTCGTGGCCACGAGCCGCCCGTCGAGCTGCGCGATCGCAAGCATTGCGAACTTGCCGTTGCGCTTGAACGGCACATCGGCCACGTAAACGGCACGTGCCGAGTTCGGATCGGTCGCCGTCTGCTTGCTCTCAAACTGCGGCGAGACCTTCAGCGACTCGCTGCGCGCGGTGTACGGACCGTGCGCGGCCGAGCCGTCGGTGTTGCCGATATAGAGCGCCACGTCGGCGCCCGAGAGCTGCTTACCCGCCGTGTCGAAGAGCGCGAAGCCGATGCGGTTCGAGCCCGTGTCCAGCACCGAGACGCTCGGTGCAAGCACAGGTCCGCTGGGCAGGTTGCCGATGATGTCGGGCAGCGTCCGGCCCTGCGTGGCCGGGAACTTCTCGCGGTTGGCCGCCGGCTGGGGCTGCGCCGGGGCGTTGGCGTTCGAGTCGCCACCGTCATCGCCTGAGCCGCAGCCGGCAACCGCTACCAGCGGTACCGAGCAGGCCAACAGCAAGAGGATCAGGCGGGAGGAGGACCGCGTCACACGAGGCATAGGCGTCGGGAAGGCTAGTGGCCTGGTTGGATACCACGCGTCGGTGTCGTGTTAAGCGCAGATGGAGGAGCGAGAAACCGTGTCAGAGCAGCGTGCAGCGATCGTGACCGGAGCATCGAGTGGGATCGGGCTGGCGATCGCCGACGTCCTCGGTCAGGAGGGCTACGCGCTGACGATCGCGGCGCGCCGTCCGGAGAAGCTCGAGGCCGCCGCGGCCGGTCTGCGCGAGAAGGGCTATGACGTCGAGACGGTCGCTGGCCCGCTGGGCGACGAAGCCGGCGTCAAGGCCGTCGTCGCCGCCCACCGCGAGCGCTATGGGCACCTCGACGTCCTCGTCAACAACGCAGGCGTCGGCATCGGCGCACAGGTCGCCGAGATCGACACCAAGAAGCTCGACCTGCAGCTCGGCGTCAACCTGCGCTCGATCATCCTGTTCTACCGCGAGACCGTGGACCTGCTGCGCGCGGCGGCCAAGGAGCACGGCACGGCGCTCGTGATCAACACGGCGTCGATCGCCGGCAAGCGCGGCCAGCCGTGGCTGTCGGTCTACTCGGCCACCAAGGGCGCGGTCGTGAACTTCACCGAGGCCATGCACAAGGAGCTCTCGGGCGAGGGGATCAAGTCCACCGCCTTGTGCCCGGGCTTTGTCGACACACCGATGACCGAGTTCGTCAAGCAGTCGGTCCCGGCCACCGACATGATCGCGCCTGACGACATCGCCGAGGCCGTGCGGCTGCTGCTCAAACTCTCCCCCGCCTGCATCATCCCCGAGATCCAGTTCATCCGGCCCGGGGATTGATGGCGCGCTTCAGCGCTTGATGAGCTGGCGGCGTCGCTGCGCTTCGCTGAGCGCGCCTTCGGCGTCGGCCGCGGCGCGACGGTCGGTCAGCCAGCCCAGGCCGGTGCGGCGGGCCTCACGCGACCGGCGGTCGCGGGCGATCGACTGGTGCTCGGCAATCGCGGCACCAAGGTCGACGGCGCTCACGATCGACGCCTCCAGCTGATCCTCCAGCACCCGCAGCTCGCGGGCCGAGGCGCGGCGGGCCCGCTTGGCGCCCGAGAAGCGATCCCAGGCGTGCGCAAAGGACACAAAGCTCGTGCGCCCGCCGTGGCGATGCGCGGCGAGCATCGGGCAGACCCCGCCGGCGCGATCGCTGTAGGCGCCGACGATGATCTCGTTGGCGCGGATGCCCTCCAGCATCGCCTCGCGCGTGCGCAGCGGCATGCAGTCGATGGCAAGGCGCAGGTCGTCGATCGGCGTGTGGCTTCGTGCTCGCATAGGGTGTGCGGCCCTCAGGCTACGCCCTGGCGCTCGCCACGCCAAGGCGATGTCCTCCTGTTGAAAGGAACGTTGCAATGAAGCTGGGTGTCCACATCGGCTACTGGGGTCTCGGGCTGACGAGCGCCGATCAGCTGGCGATCGTCCAGGAGGCCGAGCGGCTCGGCTACGACAGCGTCTGGACCGCCGAGGCCTATGGCTCTGACGCGGCGACCATCCTCTCCTGGCTCGCCGGCCAGACGACGACGATCAAGCTCGGCTCGGGGATCTTCCAGATGCCGGGCCGCAGCGCAGCCATGACGGCGATGACGGCCGCGACGATCGACCAGCTCTCCGACGGCCGGATGCTGCTCGGGATCGGCTCGTCGGGCCCGCAGGTCTCTGAGGGCTGGCACGGCGTGCGCTTCGCCAAACAGATCCAGCGCACGCGCGAGTACATCGAGGTGCTGCGGATCGCGCTGGCGCGCGAGCGGCTGGAGTATCACGGCGAGACGATCGAGCTGCCGCTGCCCGACGGTCCCGGCAAGGCGCTGAAGCTGACGATCGCGCCCGTGCAGGAGCGGATGCCGATCTACCTCGCGGCGATCGGGCCCAAGAACACCGCCTTGGCCGGCGAGATGGCCGACGGCTGGATGCCGACGCTGCTCTCCCCCGAGCACCTGCCGATGCTGCGGGCCAATCTGGAGGAGGGCGCGGCGCGGGCGGGGCGTTCTTTGGATGGCTTCGACATCGCGCCAACGGTCAACGTGAACATCACCGAGACCGACGTCGACGGCGCGCGCGACGCGATGCGCCCGTTCATGGCGTTGTACATCGGCGGTATGGGCTCGCGCGAGAAGAACTTCTACAACACGCTCGTGCAGCGCTACGGGTTCGAGGATGCGGCCAGGAAGGTCCAGGATCTCTATCTGGAGGGGCGCAAGGAGGAGGCCGCCGCGGCGCTGCCGGCCGAGTTGATCGACTTGGTGTCCTTGGTCGGGCCGGCTGACCGCGTCCGCGAGCGGCTGCGTGCCTACGCCGACGCGGGCGTCGGGACGCTCGGCGTCTCCCCGATGGCCTGGACGCGCGACGAGCGCATCAAGCAGCTGCGGCTGGTCGCCGAGCTGGCGGAGGATGTGATCTGAGGGCGCTGCTGGGCGCGTTCGGGGATGCGGGTCACGCGTTCCCGATCATCGCCCTGGGCCGGGCGCTGCGGGCGCGCGGGCATGATGTAGTGGTTGAGACGTGGACGCGCTGGCAGGAGGACATCGAGCGCGAAGGGATGCGCTTCGCGCCGGCGCCGGAGTACCACGTCTTCCCGACGTTGGAGCGGCCGCTGAAGCCCTACGAGGCGGTGCGGCGGGCGACGTCGGTGACGCGCGAGCTGGTGGCCGCCGAGCGGCCAGACGTCGTGGTCAGCGACATCTTGACGCTCGCCCCGATGCTCGCCGCTGAGCTGGAGGGCGTGCCGTGCGCGACGGTGATCCCGCACGTGGACCCGCGCGGCGCTCCAGGGTTCCCGGTGTACTCGGTCGGGGCGCGGCTGCCGCGGACGGCGGCGGGGCGCCGGATGTGGGACGCGTTCGATCCGCTCGTCGCGCGCGGTCTGGAGCTGGGGCGCGCCGAGCTCAACGAGACGCGGGCGCGGTTGGGCTTGGCGCCACTGGCGCACGTTCATGGCGGGATCTCGCGCAAGCTGGCGCTGGTCGGGACGTTCCCGCAGCTCGAGTACCCGCGGCCGGGTGGGCCCGAGCCCGCGACGCACATCGTCGGGCCGTTGCAGTGGGAGCCGCCATTTGGTGACGTCGAGCTGCCGGCCGGCGACCCGACGTGGCCGGTCGTCCTGGTGGCACCGTCGACCGCGCAGGACCGCGAGGGACGGATGCTCCGGGCCGCGCTCGCCGGGCTCGCTGACTTGCCCGTGCGCGTGCTGGCCTCGACCAACAGGCACGGCGAGACCGGCGGCTTCGACGTTCCACCCAACGCCCGGCTCGTCGACTGGGTCTCCTACTCGCGCACGATGCCCCACTGCGACGTTGTGGTCTGCCACGCCGGCCACGGCACGCTGATGCGCGCCCTGACCTCCGGCTGCACCGTCGTCGCCTGCCCCGCCGCGGGCGACATGAACGAGAACGCGGCACGGGTTGCCTGGGCGGGCGCCGGCGTCCGCCTCCCCCGCCGCCTCATCACCGCCCGCGGCCTGCGGCTCGCAGTACAGCGCGCGCTGGCCGACGACAGCCTCCGCACGCGCTCCCGCGAGCTCGCCGCCTGGGCCGCGGCCCGCGATCCTGCGGATCGGGCGGCGGAGTTGGTGGAAGGACTACACGTTCCGTAACGGGCCGTGTAGCATTCACCTCATGGAGCGGCTCAACATCACGCTGGATGACGAGCAGGCTGAAAAGCTCGGCCGGCTCGCCGAGCGTATGCACGTCCTGCCAGGAACCGTCGCGCGCTCGCTGCTCTCCAGCGCAATAGATGACGCCGACCCGGACGCTCGCAACGTCGTCGAACTGCTCGATGGGATCCCGGGCGCATACGAGCGCGCGCAGCTCGGGCTGCGACAGGCCGCCGCGGGCGAAACGATCACCCTCGACGAGCTGTAGCGTCCCGAATGACCTCCGTCGAGCTCGCGCTCGCGGCCGTCGAGGATCTTGATGCGCTCATCCGCGTACACAGCCTCCCGGCCGACACACGTGTGCGTGTTAGGCGGTCACTGCGCGGGCTCGAGCAGTTCCCGCTCATGGGTCCGGCACTGACAGGACGCTGGCAGGGACTGCGCTTCGTTCTCGGCCCGTGGCGATGGCTGTTGCTGATCTACGTGCATGTCGAGGCCGAGGACCGCGTGGTCGTCGTCGCGATCCAGGACTCGCGATCGTCGACTGCGGTCACCGCAGTGCGCCGCTGAGCCGACTCCGCGACGAGCAAGTGCGTGGTGTTGTGCGCCAACTGTCACGCTGAAGTCGAGAGCGGACTGACCGATGTTCCCGTAAGATCAGGTGTGCCTGGCTTGCCGGGTAGCGCAGTGGCCGATCCGGGGTAGCTCAACGGCAGAGCATTCGACTGTTAATCGAAGGGTTGTGGGTTCGAATCCCACCCCCGGAGCTTTCGAAGCCCGCCCGTAGAGGCGGGTTTCGTCGTTCTCAGCCCGCCGGCCGGCCTTCTTCCATGCGCTCGCCGAGATGGGCGTTGAGGCGCTCTTCGATCTGGGTGCGGCGGGCGACGAGCTCGGAGATGCCGGGTGTGCGGGCGGTCTTGGCGGCGGAGATCTGGCGGTTGATGTGGGCCAGTTCGACGCGGGCGAGCTGGCTCTGCAGGCCGGCGCGTGACAGGCTGCCGTCGTCGGCGCGGGCGGCGAGGCCGATGACGAGGCGGCGCAACTGCTCGTCGGCGTCCTCGGGCAGGCTCTGGACGGGCTCGTCCCAGTGCTCACGCAGATACGCGGCGACCTTGCGGTTGAGCTCATCGGTGAAGGCCTCGTCGGGGAGGCGCGCCAGCGTGGCGCGTCCCTCCTCGGCGGTGCCGACGCAGTAGGCCAGCAGCGCGCGCTCGGCGCGGACGGTCGGGTCGGCCGAGATCGCCAGCGGCCGCTCGTCGCGGCGGTAGTCGCTGCGGCCGCCGTCACTGCGGCGCATCGCCCCGCCGGAGCGCGACGCACCGCCTCCGGCCACCCGCTCGCCGGCCATCGGCAGCCACGACGAGACCAGCGACGGCGCCAGGTCGATCTGGTCGGCGACCCGCGCCAGCAGCTCCTCCCGCAGCGCGCTGGGCGGCAGCGTCGCGAAGACGGGCCGCAGCGCGGCGATCGCGTTGTCCTTGCCCTCGGCCTGTGACAGATCGGCGCGCTCGAGCTCGCGGTCGACCTGGAAGCGCACGAACGGCACCGACGCGCCGACCAGCTCGCGCGCCGCGTCCGCGCCCTGCTGGGCGACAAGGTCGGCAGGATCCAGCCCCTTAGGCAGCGGCACGACACGCAGCGACAACTTGCTGTTGGCCGCCATCTTGGCCGCGCGCAGCATCGCCTCCTGCCCGGCGCTGTCGGCATCGAGCGCCAGCAGGACCGTCCGGCCCAGCTTGGCCAGCTCACCGACCTGCTTCTCGGTCAGCGCCGTCCCCATGATCCCGACAACGTTCTTCATCCCCGCCTGATGTAGCGCGAGCACGTCGGTGTAGCCCTCGGCCGCGATCACCTCGTCGGCGCGCGCGGCGGGAACCCGTGCGTGGTGTGCGCCGAAGACGATGTCGCCCTTGTGGAAGATCTCACCGTCAGACGAGTTGAGGTACTTGGGTTGCTGATCGGCCCCGAGCGCTCGCGCGCCGAAGCCCAGGACGCGGCCGCGCGGATCGCAGAGCGGGAACATGATCCGACGGCGGAAGCGGTCATAGATGCGCCCCTCCCCCTTGGCCCGGACCGCCAGCCCCGCGTCGAACAGCTCCTTGTTGCCATAGCCGCCCTGGCGCCCGACCATCAGCAGCTTGTCCCACGCGCTCGGGGCATAGCCGACGCGGTAGGACTTAAGCGTCTCCTCGCTCAGCCCGCGGTCGGCCAGGTAGACCCGCGCCGGCTCGGCTTCGGCCGACTCCCACAGCCAGCGCTCGTAGAAGCCCGTCGCGCGCTCCAACAGCTCCAGCAGCCGCTCGCGCGCCTTGCGGCGCTCGGCCGCCGCCGGGTCCTCGTCCTCCACAGTCAGCTCGACGCCGTAGCGCTGCGCAAGGGACTCCATCGCCCCGACGAAGTCCAGCCCCTCGATGTCCATCACGAACCGGAACGCGTCGCCGCCCACGCCGCAGCCGAAGCAGTGATAGAGGCCCTTACCGGTGTCGACGCTAAACGACGGCGACCGCTCCTCATGAAACGGGCAGCGGCCCATGTAGCGCCCGGGGCCGGCGCGGCGCAACTCGGTGCGCGTCGAGACGAGGTCGATCAAGTCGACCGCCTCGCGGACCTTCTCCTTGTCGCTGTCGACGTAGCGCGGCATCGTTGCGACCCCGGAGCATAGGCCTCGCGCCCGAAGGATCAGGTGCTGCCGGCGCTACAGCGCAAACGACTCCGGGATCGTCAGCTCTTCGAAGATCCGGACGCAGTAGCGGTCGGTCATCCCCGCTACGTAGTCGATGATCCGCTGGCCGAGATCGGCGCCCGAGACGCCCCCGCCATCCGGCAGCCGTGACGGGTCCTGCGCGTAGTGGTCAAAGAGCGTCCGCAGCAGCCGGTCGATCTTCTCGTGCTCGCCGCGCTGGCGCTCGCCGAGGTAGACGCGGTCGAACATGAAGCTGCGTAGCTCGTCCATCGCGACGCCCGCTTCGGCGCCCTGGACGATCGCGCCGGCCTGCGCTGAATGCTCGACGAGATCGTGAACCAGCGCGTCGATCCGGTGCGAGCCAGTGTCGCCGAGCACGGCGAGCGCGTCGCGCGGCAGGTCGGCCTCGCGCAGGACGCCCGCGCGGATCGCGTCGTCGATGTCGTGGTTGATGTAGGCGATGCGGTCGACGATCCGGACGATGTTGCCCTCCAGCGTGCGCGGCGGCTCGGCGCGCCCGGAGTGGCCGAGGATGCCGTCGCGGACGTCGTCTGAGAGGTTCAGCCCGTGGCCGTCCTTCTCCAGGACGTCAACGACGCGCAGCGAATGCTCGTAATGCCGGAAGCCCGTGCCGAAGCGGTCGGCCATGCAGGCGTCCAGCACCGCCTCGCCGATGTGGCCGAACGGTGAGTGGCCGAGGTCGTGACCCAGTCCGATCGCCTCGGTGAGGTCCTCGTTGAGCGCCAGCGCCCGGGCGACCGTGCGCGAGACCTGCGTGACCTCCAGCGTGTGGGTCAGCCGTGTGCGGTAGTGGTCGCCCTCGGGCGAGACGAAGACCTGTGTCTTGTGCTTGAGGCGCCGAAACGCCTTGGAGTGCACGATGCGGTCGCGGTCGCGCTGCAGCGGGGTGCGCAGCCCGCAGTCGGCCTCGGCGGCCTGCCGGCGCGCCGGGTAGGAGCGGGCGGCCAGCGGCGAGAGGTGCTCGTCCTCCCACGCCTGCTGGCGTGCGGCGAAGGCCGCGGCGACGCGGCCGGGTGCGCTTGCGACATCCACGCCTTCGAGTTTGCCACGCGGCGGCGCGCGGCCACCGTCAGCGCGTCTTGAGGTCCGGATCGGTGTCGCGCACCGCGGCCTGCGCGGCCGCCACCCGCGCGACCGGCACGCGGTAAGGCGAGCAGGAGACGTAGTCGATGCCCGAGTGATGGAAGAAGTCGATCGAGTCCGGGTCGCCCCCGTGCTCACCGCAGACGCCGAGCTTCAGCGTCGGCTTGGTCTTGCGCCCCAGCCAGGCGCCCATCCGGACCAGCTGGCCGACGCCCGGGCTGTCGAGCGTCTCGAACGGCGAGCGGTCAAAGACCTTCATCTCGATGTAGCGGGCAAGGATCCGGCCCTCGATGTCATCGCGCGAGAAGCCGAGCGCGGTCTGGGTCAGGTCGTTGGTGCCGAACGAGAAGAAGTCAGCCTCGTGGGCGATCTCGTCGGCGCGCAGGCAGGCGCGCGGCAGCTCGATCATCGTCCCGAGCGAGTAGTCGGTCCCGCGCCGGAGATCGTAGGACGTTCCCACGCGCTCGATCAGCCCGCGCAGCAGCTCCAGCTCGCGGCGGTAGTCGACCAAGGGCACCATGATCTCGACGTGCACGTCGACGCCGCCGCCGCGCGCCGCGACCAAGGCCTGGAAGATCGCCTTGACCTGCATCTCGTAGATCGCCGGGTAGAGGATCCCGAGCCGGACGCCGCGGGTGCCGAGCATCGGGTTGACCTCCTGCAGGGCGCGCACGCGCTCGAAGGTCCGCTCCAGCGACGCGAGGTCGTCGGCGCGCTCGACCCGCGCCCGCTCCAGCTGGGCCTCGACGTCATGCAGCTTGGGCAGGAACTCGTGCAGCGGCGGGTCCAGCAGCCGGATCGTGACCGGCAGGCCGTCCATCGCCGCGAAGATCCCCTCGAAGTCGGACTGCTGCAGCGGCAGCAGCTCATCGAGCCCAGCGCGGCGCTCCTCGTCGGAGGACGAAAGGATCACCTCGACCATCTTGGCGTGGCGGTCCTCGCCGAAGAACATGTGCTCGGTCCGGCACAGGCCGATGCCCTGGGCGCCGAACTCCCGCGCCTTGGCGGCGTCTTCGGGCGTGTCGGCGTTGGTCCGCACGTCGAGGCGACGCAGCTCGTCGGCCCAGCCCAAGATGGTGCGGAACTCGTCGCTCATGACCGGGTCGATCAAGACCACGTCGTCGGTGGTCACCGATCCGGTCGTGCCGTCGATGGCGATCAGATCGCCCTCGCGCAGCACGACCTCGCCACCGAGCTTGACCTCGCCCTTGTGCACGTCGATCTCCAGCGAGCCGGCGCCCGTGACCGCCGGGATGCCCATGCCGCGCGCGACAAGCGCGGCATGCGACGCCTTGCCGCCCTCGGAGGTCAGCACCCCTTGGGCGGCGTGGAATCCCGCGACGTCCTCGGCCTCGGTGAACTGCCTCACCAGCACGACGTCACGTCCTTCCGCCGCCGCGGCGACCGCATCGTCGGCGAAGAAGACGATCGCCCCCTTGGCCGCCCCCGGCGAGGCGGCTACGCCGCGGGCGAGCACGTCGTAGGAGGCGTCCGGGTCGAAGGTCGGATGCAGCAGCGCGTCGAGCTTCTCGGCGTCGATCGTCGCAAGCGCCCCGGCCTTGTCGAGCAGCCCTTCGCCGACGATGTCGACCGCAAAGCGCACCGCGGCCTGCGCCGGCCGCTTCGCGTTGCGCGTCTGCAACATGTACAGCTTGCCCTCTTCGACGGTGAACTCCGTGTCCTGCATGTCGCCGTAATGCTGCTCGAGCTGGCGCAAGATGGAGAACAGCTGCTCATGGACCTCAGGCTGCCACTCGGCCAGTTCGCGGATGTCGCGCGGCGTGCGGACACCGCTGACCACGTCCTCGCCTTGGGCGTTGGCCAGGAAGTCGCCCGAAGGCTCGGGCGCACCGGTGACCTCGTCGCGCGAGAACGCGACGCCCGATCCCGACGTCTCCCCCTTGTTGCCGAAGACCATCTGCTGGACGTTGACCGCCGTGCCCCAGTCATCGGGGATGTGGTTGATGCGCCGGTACTCGATCGCCCGCTTGCCGGTCCACGAGCCAAAGACCGCCCGGATCGCGCCCGCCAGCTGCGCCTGCGGATCGGCCGGGAAGTCGTAGAAGCCCTTGAACGTCTGCGTCAGCTCGCGCAGCGCATCAACGTCCAGCTCGGTATCCAGCGACACGCCGCGATCCTTCTTGATGGCCTTGATCGCGTCCTCGAAGCGCTCGCCCTCGATGCCGACCACGACGTTGCCATACATCTGCACGAAGCGCCGGTAAGAGTCCCAGGCGAACCGCTCGTTGCCGGTCTTCTCCGCGAGGCCGGCGACCGACTTGTCGTTCATCCCCAGGTTCAGGACGGTGTCCATCATCCCCGGCATCGACTCCCGGGCGCCGGAACGCACCGAGACCAGCAGCGGATCGTCTGCGTCGCCGAGCCGCTTGCCCGCGTGTTCCTCCAGGACGGCCAGCGCCGCCGCGACCTGCTCCTCCAGCCCCTCCGGGAAGCTCTTCTCGGCGTTCATGTAGGCCACGCACGCCTCGGTCGTGATCGTGAACCCGGCGGGCACGCGCTCAGGACCCAGCACCCGCGTCATCTCCGCGACGTTGGCGCCCTTGCCACCCAGCAGGTCGCGCATCTCGCGCGAGCCCTCGGAGAACTCATACACCCACTTGGCCGCGCCCATGGCGGGCAACCTTATCCGTGCGACGCCGCGCGCAAACGGACGTGGGCGTGATGTTCAACCGTCTCGGCTATTGCGCGCTCGGCCTGGCGCAGCGCCCGCGGCGTGCCCTGCGGCGCATCGGCCAGCGGACGTGCGAGCGCGTCGGCCAGGAAGGTGTGCGCCTCAGCCGCCAACGAGAAGCCGCCACCCTCGCAAGCCGCGCAGACGACGCCGCCGGCGGCGCCCGAGAAGCCGACGAGGTGCTCGCGCTCCCCGCAGGCGGCACACGCCGCAAGCTGGGGCGCGAGCCCCGCAGCGACCAGCAGCTTGAGCCGGAACGCGAGCTGGTTGGCGTGCCCGGCATGGGCCGCGTCGCCCTCCAGCAGCGAGAGCTCGTTGCAGAGCAGATAGAAGACCGGCTCGCTGGGCTCGGCCTCGCCGAAGAGCCGGTTGACCGCGTCGCAGGCGCGCGCGGCGGCGTCGAGCGTCGGGCCGCCCTCGCGCAGCCGCGCGTAGCCCTCCACGGTCTCGGCGCTGGTGACTGTCAGCAGATCCGAGCGGCCCTCGTGGAGCACCAAGCGCAGCCGGAAGAACGGCTCCATGCGCCCGCCGAAGCGGCTGCGCGTCTTGCGGACCCCCTTGGCGATCGCCGATATTCGACCCCGCGTCGGGGTATAGAGATGCAAGATCCGGTCGGCCTCGCCGTAGCGGATGG
Organism: uncultured Conexibacteraceae bacterium; assembly: GCA_963794585.1. Lineage (GTDB taxonomy): Bacteria > Actinomycetota > Thermoleophilia > Solirubrobacterales > Solirubrobacteraceae > Baekduia. Next base: position 85,071 of record CAWCEO010000011.1, on the reverse strand, counting down.
AGCGCAAGACAACGGCTTCCGTCTTCAGCGAGCCGCCCAAAAGACCCTCGCTATACTTCGTGAAGTAATGGCCGCAGTCACCGTCTACACCACCGACCCGTGCTCATTCTGCCTCCGCGCCAAGCAACTACTTGATGCGCGCGGCATCGCGTACGACGAGATCAACCTGGCGAAGGATCCCGTCGGGCGCACCGAGCTTCTGGAGCGCACCGGCATGATGAGCTTCCCCCAGGTCCTCGTCGGCGATGAGCTCATCGGCGGGTTCCAGGAGACGATCGCCGCGGACCGTTCAGGCCGGCTGGCCGAGCTGCTCAAGGCCGCCGCCTAACCCGCGGCCGAGGCTGGCAGGACTCACACACGTAGGTCCCCCGCCCGGCCGCGACCAGCTTGATCACCGTCGTGCCGCAGGTGTGGCACGGCTCCCCACGCCGCAGGTGCACCAGGAAATCGTTCTGGAAGGCGCCCGCGACACCGTCCGGGTGGCGGAAGTCATCGATCGTCGACCCGCCGGCGTCGATGCCCGCCGCCAGGACGAAGCTTGACCGCGTCGACCAGCTCCGTGCACTGCTTGGTGCTGAGCTGGCCGGCCGGTCGCAGCGGATGGATCCGGGCGCGAAACAGCGCCTCGTCGGCGTAGATGTTGCCGACGCCGGCGATGTGGCGCTGGTCGAGCAGGAACGCCTTGACCGGCGCCCGCCGCCCGCGCGCTAAGGCCTTCAACCGCGGACCGGTCAGCTCGTCGCCGAGCGGCTCCATCCCGAGCCGACCGGCCAAGAACGCCTCCAGCCCGTCAACCCCCAACGCCAGCTCACCGGTGCCGAAGCGTCGCGGGTCACAGAAGCGCAGCTCGTGACCGTCGTCGAGCGTGAAGATCACGCGCTGATACGCAGTGTCAGGCGCGGGGTCGAGGAGCAGGTTGCCGGTCATCCGCAGATGGACGAGCAGGAAGACCTCGTCGGCCAGTTCGAAGATGAAGTACTTGCCCCGGCGACTGAGTCGCTCGACGCGCCGGCCCTGCACCGCGTCGACGAGCTCTTGCGGCGCGCGCGGCAGCGACCAGCGCGCGTCGAGGATCTCGACACGCTCAAGCACGCGCCCCTCGACGTGGGGCGCCAGCTGACGACGGATCGTCTCGACCTCGGGAAGCTCGGGCATCGCTGCCCTTCAGGGTAGGCGGCGCGGCGGCGCCTATAGGAACGGCACGCCCGGCAGCGACGCGACCTCGCGGCCGGTCAGCCAGGCGAGGACGGTTGCGCCGACGTCGGCCATGGGGCCGTCGTGGCGGTGGCCATCGGAGCCCTGGGTGACGGCCAGCAGCGGCACGTGCTCGCGCGTGTGATCGCTGTGATCGGTGTCGGGATCGACGCCGTGATCGGCGGTGATGATTAGGAGGTCGTCGGGACCGAGCAGGGTCAACCAGCCGCCGACGGCGGCGTCGATCTCGCGCAGCGCGGCATGGAAGCCCTCGACGTCCTTGCGGTGGCCGTAGAGCTGGTCGGTCTCGACCAGGTTGGTGAAGATCAGGCCGTGGTCGAGCTCGGCCAGCAGCGCGCCGGTCGCCTCCAGTGCCTGCTCGTTGGTCTTGCCCGTGTGGGCCTGGTCGATGCCATGGCCGGCGAAGAGGTCGTGCACCTTGCCGACCGAGTGGACCGCCACGCCGTCGTCGTGCAGCTCATCGAGGTAGGTGCGTGACGGCGGGTCGACCGAGAAGTCCCTGCGACCGGTCGTGCGCTCGAAGTGACCGGGCGTGCCGGTGAACGGGCGCGCGATGACGCGGCCGACGGCGTCGGCACCGACCATCACGGTGCGGATCTGTGCGCAGAGCGCGTGCAGCTCGGCCTCGGTCAGGACATCGTCGTGTGCGGCGATCTGCAGGACCGAGTCGGCCGAGGTGTAGAGGATGAGCTCGCCGGTCTGCAGGTGGTGCTCGCCGAAGTCGTCGATGACCGCGGTCCCGCTGTAGGGCTTGTTACAGCAGAACGTGTGGCCGGTGAGCCGCTCCAGCCGCGTCACCATCTCGGCCGGAAAGCCGTCCGGATAGGTGGGCAGCGGCGTGGGCGTCACCGCACCCATCAGCTCCCAGTGGCCGGTGGTCGAGTCCTTGCCCGGACCGAGCGGATGCAGGCGGCCGTGGACGACGGGTGCCGCTGAAGCCGGCACGCCGAGGATCGCGGTGATGTTGCCGAGCCCAAGATGGCCGAGGGTCGGCAGCTTCAGTCCACCAACGCGCTGCGCGACATGCGGGAGCGTGTCGGTGCCGGCGTCGCCGTACTCGGCAGCATCCGGGAGAGCGCCAACGCCGCAGGCGTCAAGGACGACGACAGCGGCCCGGCGCCGGCTCACTGCGGCTCGGAGACGTGCAGCGACCGCAGCATCGGCCGGAAGACGTCCGCGTCGATCTTGCGGAAGCTGTCGGCGTCCGCGTAGGCGTCGACGACGATCTCGGCCCCATTGGCGTAGATGTGGGTCGAGCGCACGGTGCGCGGCTGGCCGGCGATGTGCTGGCGCGCACGGATCTGGACAGCGGGCTCGCCGGCGATGGTCGTCGCGGCGGTCTTGATCTGCTCGAAGGTGACGTCGCGCTTGGAGGAGGCCTTGATCAGCGCGTCGCGCGCGGCCTGCAGCTCAAGCTTGCTCTTGGGGAGCTTCTCGTCGCGCGGGTAGCGCCAGACGGCGACCGTCGCCTGCCCGGCCTGCGCGGTGGCCACAAGATGGCCCTTGCCTTGGTCGACCGCCCAGTCGGCGGGCGGCGTGAAGCTGATGCCTTGGGCCGGGAAGCTCCCGGACGCGGCGGCGCTCGTGGTCGTCGTCTTGGTCGACGAGTCACTGCCGCAACCGGCAGCGGCCAGCGCCGCGATTGCCGCGGCCGTCAGGGCAAGGGAAGCTGGGCGACGCATGGACCGACCATCGTGACACGCGGTGGTGTCGGCATGGACGTTCATCCGGCGGTGTCGCCGCCCCCGCCCGCACGCGGATGGGCGCTGAAATAGACGTCCTTGAGCCGCTCGGCGGAGAGATGGGTGTAGATCTGGGTGGTGGCGATGTCGGCGTGGCCGAGCATCTCCTGCACCGCGCGCAAGTCGCAACCGCCGGCGAGCAGGTGCGTCGCAAAGGTGTGGCGCAGCGTGTGCGGGCTCATGCGGTCCTCCAGGCCGACGGAGCGCGCGTGGCGCTGAACGATCTTGTAGAGGCCCTGACGGGTCAGGCCGACGCCGCGACGGTTGACGAACAGGTGGCGGTCGTCGGTGGTGGCGGTGAGCAGCTGGCGCCCGCGCTCCAGGTAGAGGCGCACGGCGGTGATCGCCTCGCGGCCGACCGGAACCAGGCGCTCCTTGGAGCCCTTGCCGCGGGCGCGAAGGACGCCGGCCTTGAGGTCGACGTCGGTGACTTCGAGGTCGATCGCCTCGCTCGCGCGTAGGCCGCAGGCGTACATGAGCTCTAGCAGCGCGCGGTCGCGCAGCGCGCCGGGGTCGGTGCCTCTAGGGGCGCGCAGCAGGCGGTCGACGTCGCCGCGCGACAGGACCTGCGGCAGCTTCTGACTCTTGCGCGGCGCGCGCAGGTCAGCGGTTGGATCATGCTCCAGCGCACTCTCCCGGCGGAGATGGCGGTAGAAGGAGCGTAGGCACGCGGCCTTGCGCTGCAGCGTCGCCGGTCGAGCAGCAGGGCGCTCATCAGACCCGGCGGCCAGCACGTCGAGGAAGCCGGCGAGGTCGGAGTGCTGGGCGGTAAGGACGTCGGTGTGCGTCTCGCGCAGATAAGCGCCGAACTGCAGCAGATCGCTGCGGTAGGCATCCAAGGTGTTGCGCGACAGGCCACGCTCGAACTCGAGGTAGGCGAGGAAATCGAGCACGTGATGCTCGAGCGCGCGGGCGTGCGGTGGTGCCGGGGCAACGGCCATGGCACCGTGGTTCGGGGCCGGACGGCCCGGTCCTCGCCGTGCAAGGCGATTCCCGGGGGCGTCGTCGCAGGCGAGCGGTCAGCGCGACGCGCGCAGGCGCTCGAGCAGCAGCAGACCGATGAGCGTCTTGGAGTCGCTGACAGCGTCGATGGCGCCGGCGAGGTCGCTCAGCGGCCAGCGGACGATCTCGATGCGCTCGTCCTCGCCGGAGTCGTGCTCGCCGGTCGCCGCGCTGAGCTCCTCGGCGAGAAAGAGATGGACGACCTCGTCGGTGAAGCCGACCGAGGAGCGGGAGGCCTTCAACGGAGTCCAGCACCGCGCCTGCAGGCCGATCTCCTCGGCGAGCTCACGCTGGGCGGACTGCAGCGGCGTCTCGCCGTCCTGGTCCAGCCGGCCGGCGGGGAGCTCGAGGCTGTCGGGATCGTCGACCGCCTCGCGCGGCTGGCGCACCAGCCAGAGGTGCTCGTCGTCGATCACGACGACCGCGGCTGCCCCGGTCGTGCGGACCGTCTCGCGGTCGGCGGTCTTGCCGTCGGCGTAGCGGTAGGTGTCGTCGGTGACCGTGATGATCCGGCCGGCGAAGCGGGTCTGGCTGGCGATGCGCTCGAAGGCGCGGTCCTCGTGCCCACTCATGGCTGCTGCACGGCGTCCAAGAGCGCGAAGGTCACATCGAGCATCGACTCCAGCGCCGAGACGCTGACCCGCTCGGTCGGCTCATGGTTGCGCTCCGTGCCGTTGGCGAGGCAGACGGTGTGAAAGCCCGCGGCCTCGAAGGCATTGCCGTCTGAGGCACCGCCGGAGACGATGGCGCGCGGTGTGTAGCCGCAGGCGTCCAGCGCGCGCTCGGCGGCCAGGACCGCGGGCGAGGACTGCCTGTGACGGTAGCCCTCGAAGAGCCGCTCGACCGTGACGTCGAGGTCGGACTCACACAGCGGTTCGTTGGCTGCGTCATGGCAGTGGTCGACCATCTCGGCGACGACGGCTTCGGCCTTCGCGGGGTCCAGCGAGCGCGTCTCGGCCAGCAGCGTGCAGCGTGGCGCGACGATGTTGGTAGCACCCGCGCTGCCGCCCTCGATCCAGCCGATGTTGGCCGTCGTCTCGTCGTCGAGACGGCCGTGGCGCATGGCGGCGATGGCGCGTGCGGCGGCGACGATCGCCGAGCGCCCGTCCTCAGGGCGGATACCGGCGTGGGCGGCGCGGCCCCGGAACTCGGCTTCCAAGCGGAAGTAGGTCGGCGAGGCCATCACGATCTCGCCGATCGGCGTGGCGTGATCGAAGACCCAGCCGAACGGGCTGCGCAGTTGGGACACGTCGAAGAGCTGGGCGCCGGCCAGCGCGGTCTCCTCGCGCACGGTCAAGAGCAGCTCGAAGGCGGGCCCGCCGGCGCGCGCGATGCGCTCAGCGGCTAACAGCATCACCGCGACCGCGGCCTTGTTGTCGGCGCCCAGGATCGCGTCGTTGGCGTTCTCCCAGCCGTCGTCGACGATGACCGGCTCGATCGGGATGTCGCCGTGCGGGACGGTGTCGAGGTGGGCGCAGAGCAGGACGCGCGGAGCGTCCGGGTTCCCCACGCGCGTCAGGACGTTGCCGGCCGCGTCGATCTGACTTGTGAGCCCTGCTCCCGCAAGCAGCTCCACGACCCGCGCCGAGACCGCCGCCTCCTGGCCGGACACCGACGGGATCGCGCAGAGCTCGGCGAACAGCTCGTTGAGCCGCCGGCGCTCCGCCTCGGTCGCCTTCACCGCGACTCAGCCGGCTCGGCCTCCACCTCGGCCGAGCGCGAGGCGCGGACTTCGCCCTCGGGGTGCTGGTCTTGGGCGCGTTGCAGCGCGGCGCCGACGAACTCACGGAAGAGCGGCGCGGGCCGCTCGGGACGCGACTTGAACTCCGGGTGGAACTGCGAGGCCACGAAGAACGGATGGTCGGGCAGCTCGATCATCTCGACGAGCCGCTCGTCGGGCGATGTGCCGGAAACGGTTAGGCCCGCGGTCTCTAGACGCCTGCGCAGGCTGATCGACACCTCGTAGCGGTGACGGTGGCGCTCGTAGATCACGGCCTCGCCATAGATCTCCTGCGCGGCCGTGCCGTTGTGGACCTTGACCGGGTCGGCGCCCAGGCGCATCGTGCCACCGAGGTCAGAGACTTCCTTCTGCTCGGGCAGGAGGTCGATCACCGGCCACTCGGTCTCGATGTCGAACTCGGTCGAATTGGCGCCCGGCATGCCGGCGACATGGCGCGCGAACTCGCAGACGGCGATCTGCATGCCCAAGCAGACGCCCAGGTACGGGATGCGACGCTCGCGGGCAACGCGCGCGGCCCGGATCTTGCCCTCGATGCCGCGGCCGCCGAAGCCGCCGGGGATCAGGATGCCGTCGGCATCGGCGAGGCGGCGCTGGGCGACCTCGTCGCTCTCCAGCGTCTCGGAGTCAACCCAGTCGACCTCGACCTTGCACTCGTGCAGGTAGCCCGAATGGTTGAGCGCCTCGGTGACCGACTTGTAGGCGTCTTCGAGCGCGACGTACTTGCCGACCAACGCGATCTTGACCGACTGCGTGGCGCGGTCGGCGCTGGACATCAGTGCGGCCCAGGCCTCGAGGTCGGCGGCCGGCGCGTCCTCAATGCCGAAGTACTCGCAGATGAAGTCATCGACATGGTGCTCGGCGTACCAGAGCGGCACCTTGTAGATGTTGTCGACGTCGACCGCGGAGACCACGGCCTCCAGCGGCAGCGACGCGAAGAGCGCGATCTTCTTGCGGATGTCGACGTCGAGCTCGTTCTCGGCGCGGCAGAGCAGCATGTCGGGCTGGATGCCGATGCGGCGCAGCTCGTTGACGGAGTGCTGGGTGGGCTTGGTCTTCAGCTCGCCGGCGTGGCCGATGTAGGGCACCAGGGTGAGGTGCAAGAACATCGTGTTGCGGCGCCCGACGTCGACGGGGAACTGCCGGATCGCCTCCAGGAACGGCAGCGACTCGATGTCGCCGACCGTGCCGCCGATCTCGGTGATGACGAAGTCGACGTCGTTGGTCTCCCCAAGCAGCTTGATGCGGTGCTTGATCTCGTCGGTGATGTGCGGGACGACCTGGACGGTGCCGCCGAGGTAGTCGCCGCGGCGCTCGCGCCGGATCACCGAGTTGTAGATGCCGCCGGCCGTGACGTTGGAGGCGCGGCTGGCGTTGGAGTCGGTGTAGCGCTCGTAGTGGCCCAGGTCGAGGTCGGTCTCCGCACCGTCCTCGGTCACGAAGACCTCGCCGTGCTGGTAGGGCGACATCGTGCCGGGGTCGACGTTGATGTAGGGGTCGAACTTCTGGATGCCGACCGTGAAGCCCTTGGAAACCAAGAGGCGCCCGATCGAGGCAGCCGCGATGCCCTTTCCGAGGGACGAGACCACGCCACCTGTCACGAAGATGTAGCGGGTCTTTCGGTGGGCGTCAGGCACAGGCGCTCGTCTCTGGAGTTCGAAGGTGGGGCACGATCCAGGAACCGAGAGTAGCCGGAAAGGCGGACGGCGTAATGTGAGGAGCCCGACCCGAGACTGACGAGCATGGACAAGATCGCAAAGACCGAGGATCAGTGGCGCGAAGAGCTCGCGCCCGACCAGTACGCGGTACTGCGTCAGCAGGCCACCGAGCCCCCGTTCACCGGCCGCTACGTCGACACCAAGGAGCCCGGCGTCTACCGCTGTGCCGGCTGCCAGGCCGAGCTCTTTCGCTCCGATGACAAGTTCGACTCCGGCTCCGGCTGGCCGTCGTTCACCGACGCAGCCGTGGCGGACGTCGTCGAGCTGCGGACCGACACATCCCACGGGATGGTCCGCACGGAGGCGGTGTGCGCACGCTGTGGCGGGCACCTGGGCCACGTCTTCGACGATGGCCCGCGGGACAAGGGCGGGATGCGGTACTGCATCAACTCCTGTGCCCTGACGCTGGACAGCGGCGACGAGGCGCCCACCTCGTAACTCGAAGGGCGCCGCGGTGTGCGGCGCCCTTTCGTCGCGGCGCCCACGTCTGCGGCGCCGTTCGTCATCCGCGGACGCCACGATCTGCGTCTGCGCGGCGCCCGATGCGGGTCGTTTTCGACGTCCATTTGACGTTCGAACCGCCCCGAATCTGGGCGCCCTGATCCAGGTCGCCCCGTGGTGAATTAGGTGGATTCAAGTGGTCGTTGCAACGCCTTGACCGTGGGGGTGTGGGATGGGGCGGGCGAGGGGTTGGGCGACGGTTCAGACGGGTCGGGTGGCGATGCGGTCGCCTGGTCGGCCGCCGTTGAGTCGTGAGGTCGAGCGTCAGTTTTGGGTGAAGGTCGCGGAGGGGCTGACGAGCGAGGACGCGTCTGTTGCTTGTGGTGTGTCGGGGCCGGTGGGGTCGCGCTGGTTTCGTGAGGGTGGCGGTATGCCGCCGATCAGTCTGGTGCCGCCGTCGGGGCGGTATCTGTCGTTTGTTGAGCGTGAGGAGATCGCGCTGTTGACGGCTCAAGGGATTGGGGTGCGCGAGATCGCTCGTCGTCTGGGTCGGTCACCGTCGACGATCTCGCGGGAGTTGCGTCGGAATGCCGCGACTCGTGGGGGCAAGCTGGAGTACCGGGCATCGATTGCGCAGTGGAAGGCCGAGCTGGCGGCGCGGCGTCCCAAGGTCGCCAAGTTGGTTGAGAACGACCGGCTGCGCGAGTACGTCCAAGACCGACTCGCCGGCGTTGTCACTCACCCCGACGGGACACCGGTGCCGGGACCACAGGTGCGGTGGATCGGGCGCCGACACGGACGCCGCCAAGATCGGCGCTGGACGACTGCATGGAGCCCGGAGCAGATCGCTTGTCGGCTGTTGGTCGAGTTCCCCGATGATGAGTCGATGCGGATTTCGCACGAGGCCATCTACCAGGCGCTCTATGTGCAAGGACGCGGGGCGCTGCGTCGCGAGCTCGTCGCGTGTCTGCGGACCGGCAGGGCGCTGCGGGTCCCCAGAGCCCGCGTCCGTGGTCGGGGCAAGGGCTTTGTGACCGAGGACATCATGATCAGCCGGCGCCCTGCCGAAGCCGCCGACAGGGCTGTCCCAGGCCACTGGGAAGGCGACCTGATTCTCGGTCTGGGCCGCTCGGCGATCGGCACCCTGGTCGAGCGCACCAGCCGGTTTACGATGCTGCTTTATCTGCCGCCGATGGACGGCCATGAGGGCCCGAAGGTCAAAAACGGCCCCGCCCTCACCGGCCGCGGCGCCGAAGCCGTTCGCGATGCGATCGCCGAGGCGATCACGACGCTACCCGAGCAATTGCGCCGATCGCTGACCTGGGACCAGGGCGCAGAGATGGCCCAACACGCACAGCTACGGATCGATACGGGCTTGCCGGTGTACTTCTGCGATCCCCAGAGCCCGTGGCAACGCGGCAGCAACGAGAACACCAACGGCCTACTACGCCAGTACTTCCCCAAGGGCACCGACCTCACCAGACACACCGCACACGACCTCGAAGCCGTCGCCGCAGCCCTCAATCAGAGACCACGCAAAACGCTGGGATGGAAGACACCAGCAGAAGCATTCAACGAACATCTACTCTCGATCCAACAAGCCGGTGTTGCAACGACTCCTTGAACCCAAGTTATTCACCACCAAACGCCCCGGACCTCGACGCCTGCCGCACCGTCGACAGCGCCCGCAGTCGGCACCACACGCGCCCGCGCCACGTCAGGCCGCCTTGCGCAGCTCCTTGGCATGCCGCCGCGCTGCGACATCGTCAGCCGGCGCGCCGAGCATCCGCACCAGCTCGCCGACGACCTGCTTCTCGGCCAGCTCGGTGACCGTCGTGATCGCCGGCTCGCGACTGACGTCCTTGGCGATGGAGAAGTGGCGGTTGGCCAGCGAGGCGACCTGGGGCAGGTGGGTGATGCAGACGACCTGGCGCCCTTCGGCCAGGGAGCGCAGCTGCTCGCCGACGGCGCGGGCGGTGTGGCCGCCGATACCGGCGTCGACCTCGTCGAAGACGAGCACCGCTCGCCCGCCATCGTTGGCGGCGCCCATCAGCGCCAGCATGACGCGCGACAGCTCGCCGCCCGATGCGGTCTCGCGCAGCGGTGCGGGCGGCACGCCCGGGTTGGGTGCGATGAGGAACTCGACGGCGTCGGCGCCGGTGGCGCCCGCGTCGCGATCCTTTAAAGCGATCTCAAAGGTCGCCGCCTCCATCGCCAGTTCGGCGAGCCGCGCACGAACGTCGACCGCCAGCGTCTTGGCCGCCTTCTTGCGCGCCTTGCGGAGCTCCAGCGCCAGCGCGGCCCGCGCGGCGTCCGCCTCGGCCAGCTCCGCCTGCGCCTCCTCCAGCGCCACCTCAGCGCGATCCAGCTCGGCAACGCGAGTACGGCACTCCTCACCGTGCGCGAGCACCGAGGCGATCGTGCCGCCGTGCTTGCGCTTCAAGCGATCCCACGCGGCGAGGCGCTCCTCGACGACATCTAGACCGCCGTCTTCGGCATCGAGGCCCTCGCCGTACACGCGCAGATCCGCTGCCAGATCGTCGGCCTCGATCGCCAGCGCGCGCCAGCGCTCGCCCAACGCGTCGAGCGCCGGGTCCACCCCATCAACGCCGTCCAGCAGCGCGCCAGCCGAGGACAACACCCCGGCCACGCCACCCTCGTCAGCCACGACCGCCTCCGCCGCTCCCAGCGCCGCACCGCGCAGCGCCTCCACATGACGCAGTCGGTCCCGCCGCGCCATCAGTTCTAGCTCCTCGGCCTCCGACGGCTCGGCCGCCTCGATCTCCGCCAGCTCGAACTGCAGCAGGTCGAGCTCCCGATCACGCGCGCCCGCACGCTCCCGCAGCTCCTCCAGCGACCCCTCCAGCGACCGGACGCGCGCATGCAACGTCGCGTAGCGTTCCCGCCGCCCCGCCTGGGCCGGACCGCACGCCGCGTCCAGAAGCTCCAGCTGCGACGAGGCCAGCGTCAGCTTGCGGTGCTCGTGCTGGCCATAGAACGCGATCAGCCCCTCGGCCGCCTCGCGCAGGTCGGCCACCGATGCCGAGCGTCCGTTCAAGTACGCCCGCGTGCGTCCCTCGCCGGAGACCCGCCGCGCGAGCACTAGCTCATCCGCATCTGGCGCGACCCGGTCGCCCAACAGCGCGCGCAATCCATCAGGGAGGTCGAATACACCCTCGACATAGGCCTCCGCCGCACCAGGGCGCACGATCCCCGACCGCGCACGACCGCCGAGCAGCAGGTCCAACGCATGGGCCAGCACGGTCTTGCCCGCGCCCGTCTCGCCCGTCAGCACGTTCAAGCCGGGCGCGAGGCGCAGCTCGGCCCGCTCGATCAGCAGGAGGTTCTCGACACGCAGCTCATGGAGCACGACGCAAGGTCTAACACCCCCGTCGGACGAACACGCGTTCGCATGCGATCCTGCAACACAACCGCAGGAGAACCGCGACAGATCAAGCGTCCTACGACGCCAAGCGCCCGAACCGCTCCCGCACCCGCAGGTAGAACGACGAGCCCGGCAGCTGCGCCAGATCCGCGGCCTCGCTGACAAACCGCGACGCCAGCGCCTCCCCAGGCGACAGCTCACCCGCCGGCCGACCGTCAATCGACACGTCCACTGGCTCCAACGACCGGTTGTGGACCTCCAGCACATCGGTCGGCGAGACCACCAGCGCCCGCGCCGTCAGCGAGTGCGGGGCGATAAACGACACCACGTAGCCCTCCACGCCCCACGCCAGGACCGGCCCGCCGTTGGCCAGGTTGTAGCCCGTCGATCCCGCTGGCGTGGAGATCACCAAACCGTCGCAGCGGACCTTGCCGACCTCCTGGCCATCGACCACATAGGCCAGCGTCGCCACGCGCTCGCCGAGCTTGCGATGAAACGACACGTCGTTGATCGCGGCCTGTTCGCCACCAGGCATCTCCAACGCGAGGGCGGGCAGCGTCATCACATCGAACTCGCCCCGGAACGCTTTGGCAAAGCCCTCGCCGACGTCGTCGGGGTCAATCGTCGCCAGGAATCCGACCTCGCCGAAGTTCACCGCGAACACCGGGACGCTCGTGCCGGCATAGCGGCGCAACGCGCGCAAGATCGTGCCATCCCCACCGAGCACCACGCAGAGGTCGACATCATCGCTCAGGGGCGCATCCAGCTCGAGCCCCTCCGTCGCCACCAGCCCATGCTTGCCGACCTCCTCACGATCGAAGCGCAGGACGAACCCGGCGTCGATCGCCTCACGCCGCAGCAGGTCCAGTGCCGCCGCCGTCTGTTCCGGCCGGCCGTGCGTCAGCACGGTCGCCGTCTTCGGGCTCATGACGCCTCCACCGCCTCAACGGCCGCCGCGGCCGCGACGATCCCGTCATCGTCGAGCGCACCCGGGCGCCCCGCCTCGGCCAGCCAGACGAAGGTCTCCAAGTTGCCCTTGGGCCCCGGCAGTCCCGACGAGGCAAAGCCGAGGACAGAGGCAGCGGCGTCGTCGCGCGTCGCGCGGGCGACGGAGACCAGCGCATCCCGGCGATCGCCGGCCTCGCGCACCACGCCCCCGCTGCCGATCTTGTCGCGCCCCACCTCGAACTGCGGCTTGATCATGGCCAACGCGTCGAACCCTTCAGAAGCGGTGCAGGCCAGCACCGCCGGCAGCACCTTGGACAAGGAGATGAACGACACGTCGGCAACGACGAGGTCGGGCCGGTAGGGCAGCTCTTCCACAGACATGCGGCGCGCATTGGCGCGCTCGATCACGGTCACGCGCTCATCGGTGCGCAGCGACCAGTGCAGCTCACCGTAGGCGACGTCGTAGGCCACGACGTGCGCCGCCCCTTCTTGCAACAACAAGTCGGTGAAGCCGCCGGTCGAAGCCCCCACGTCCAAGGCGCGCCGCCCGGCGATCGGGATGCCGAACTGCGCCACCGCATTGGCCAGCTTCACGCCCCCGCGCGAGACGAACCGCGGCCGCTCGTCGACCGCGACCACCACGTCCTCGGGCACGAGTTGTCCGGGCTTAGCCGCACGATCGCCGCCCGTGCCCACGCGGACCTCGCCGGCCATGACCGACGCGGCCGCCCGCGAGCGCGAGTCAAACAGACCGCGCTGATGCAACAGGGTGTCCAACCGGACCTTGGCCACGAGGCCGACACCGTACCGTCGTCGCGCTCGAACGCTCGCACGCAGGCGCTCAACACCCCACTGTGTCCGTGATCACAGTGCGCAACCTTGATCCGCGACATAGTGATTGCAGAGCGAACGAGACGGCCAACGGGAACCGGCCAGCAGGACCAAATTTCCCTCATCGCTCGCCGGCCCCGGCCGGTCCCACATACGACACATAGCAGTATCTCTCCTCCCCGAAACGGCCTGCCTCTCCCGGCGGGCCGTTTCATTTAAGCCACCGGCCAGGCGGACGCCTGTCGACTCTGGCGGTCCTGCGCTCCAGAACTCGCGCGCCGTGACCGACCACTAAAGCGATGGCCGAGCATCTTGCCCTGGCGGCCACCGCGCCCCCCGCACCGCCGATCGCCTCAGACGTCGAGGTCCTGTTCGCGCGCCAGCCGATCCTGGACGCCGCCAGCCGCCTGGCCGGCTACGAGCTGCTCTACCGCGGCGAGACCGGTGCCGAGAGCCCGCACGCCGCGACCTCGCGCGTCGCCGCCAGCGCCCTGAGCGACCTCGGCCTCCGCCAAGCCACCGGCGGCGCGCCCGCATTCCTCAACGTCACCACCGAGTTCCTGCTGGCGATGGACCCGCTGCCCTTCGGGCCCGAGGGCGTCGTCCTGGAGATCGCCGCCGACCGCGTCCCCGACGAGCCGCTGATCGAGCGCCTCGGGCGCCTGCGCCAGCACGGCTACATGCTCGCGCTGGACGGCTACGCCGGACAGCCTGCGGCCGAGCGACTGCTCGACTTCGCGACGCTCGCCAAGGTTGACGCGCGCTCGATCGGCCCCTCGGAGCTCGTCGCGATCGTCGCCAAGCTCCGCGGTCGGGGTCTGCGCCCCGTCGCCAACGGTGTCGATACCCACAACGATCACGATCACTGCGCCGATGCCGGCTTCGAGCTCTTCCAGGGCGACTTCGTCTGCCGCCCGCGCGAGATCGTCGGCCACAACGTCCCGACCGCGTCGATCGGCGCGCTGCGCCTGGCCGCCGGCATCTCGGCCGCCGACACGAACATCGACGAGCTCGAGAAGGCGATCTCGCTCGATCCCGGCCTCAGCCTGCGGCTACTCCGCTTCGTCAACAGCGCCGCGTTCTCGCTCCGGCACCAGATCAAGTCGGTCCGCCAGGCAATCGTCCTGCTCGGCCCGCGCACCGTGCGCCAGTGGGCGATGCTCCTGCTGCTGTCGGGCATCGACGAGCAGCGCGGCCCGCTGCTGATCACCGCCCTGTCGCGCGGGCGCACCTGCGAGGCGATCGCCCGCCGCCTGGGCGCCGACGACCTCGACGCCTACTTCTTCACCGGCATGCTGTCGGTCGTCGACGCGCTGCTCGACCAGCCGATGGAGGAGGCGATCCGCGGCCTCCCGCTGTCGGAAGACGTCATTGCCGCGCTGATCGATCGTGCCGGCGGCAAGGGCCGCACGCTGACGATGGCCGAGGCCTGCGAGCGCGGAGCGTGGGACGACGCCGCGCTACCGAACCTCGACGCCGGTGCGCTGGCGGTGCTGCACGTCGAGGCGCTGGCCTGGGCCGACGGCACCGCTGCCGGGCTGACCTAAGCCCGCTCGCGCGCACCGGCCGCCAGCCACACGAGCAGCTCGCGCGCCGCGTCGACCACGCCGCCCCAGCGGGCGAAGCCGTGGATCATGTCCTCGAAGATGAAGGACTCGACCGGCACGCCGGCGTCGCGCAGGATCCGAACGAGCGCGAGCCCGTCATCGCGCAATGGGTCCTGGCCGGCGACGGCGATCCACACAGGCGGCAGGCCGTCCCAGTCGGTCGCCAGCAGCGGCGCGGCGTCCGGATCGCCTGAGCCCGCACCGTCCAGATAGAAGCCCCAGCAGCGTTCCATGTCGGCGCGGGTGAGCATCGGACCGTCGGCAAACGACCTGTAGGAGTCGCTGCCCAGCGACGGATCCAGGGCCGGATAGGCCAACAACAACGCCCGCACCGCCGGCAGCCCATCGCTGCGCGCATGACGTGCCGCCACAACCGCCAGTTGCCCTCCCGCGCTGTCGCCACCGAGTACGACGCGTGCCGGATCGATCGCCAGTTGCTCGGCACCGTCCGGCGACCGCGCCCACCCCACGACCGCGTCGGCATCGCCGATCTGCACCGGCCACTGATACTCAGGCGCCAGCCGGTACTCCACCAACAACACCTTCAGCCCCGACGCGTTGGCCAACGTCCGTGCAACGCGATCGAACGTCGGGATGTCGCCGACGATCCAGCCGCCGCCGTGCAGCCACACCAACAACCCGTCGGTCTCAGGGAAGTGCTGCGGCGCGTACAGCCGCGCCGGCAGCCGCGCCTCCCCGCTAGGCACCACCAGGTCGACCGCTGAAGCCACCGGCTCTGCCGCGCCCCCGAGACGCAGCGTCGCATCGAGATACGCCGCTCGCTCAGCGGCCAGGTCAGCCGGCGCCGGCTCGCCTTCGGAGGCCATCGCCTCCAACAACGCCCGGACCTGCGGGTGGACGGCATCGAGCCCGCCGTCCGGGTCCGAAGCCGAAGCCAAGCTGACGACCTACGCTTCCGACAGCACTTCGCCGCGGCCCGCAAACAGCGCGGCCTCCACGCGGCGGGCGATGTCACGGCCGGTGAAGCCGACTTCGGCGTGCAGCAGCGCGGGCTTGCCATGCGTGACGTAGCGGTCGGGCAGGCCAACGCGCAGGATCCGCGGAACGCTTACGCCCGCGTCGTTCAGGCCCTCCCAGACAGCAGAGCCGAAGCCACCGGCCAGCACGCCCTCCTCGACGGTGACCAGCAGCTCGTGCTCAGTAGCCAGCGTTGTCATCAGCTCCAGATCCAGCGGCTTGGCAAAGCGCGCATCGCACACCGTGACATCCAGCCCACCCTCGGCAAGCTGGTCAGCAGCCTCCAGCGCCTTGCCGACGCCGCTGCCGTAGCCGACCAGCGCGACCCGCGTCCCTTCCCGCAGGACTTCACCGCGACCGACCGGGATCGCCCGCACGTCGCGGAGATCGGGCAACGCAACACCTACACCTTCGCCACGCGGGTACCGCAGACCGAACGGCCCGCCCTGCGTGAGCGCGGTGCGCAGCAGGTGCTTGAGCTGGGCCTCGTCGCGCGGCGCGGCCAACGTGATGTTGGGCAGACAGCGCAGGTAGGCGATGTCAAAAACGCCATGGTGCGTCGGGCCGTCGTCGCCGACCAGGCCGGCGCGGTCCATCGCGAAGGTGACGTCGAGCTCCTGCAGACAGACGTCGTGGACGATCTGGTCAAACGCGCGCTGCAGGAAGGTCGAGTAGATCGCGCAGACCGGCTTGGCGCCCTCCAGGGCAAGGCCCGCGGCAAACAGCACCGCCTGCTGCTCGGCAATACCCACATCGAAGTAGTGCTCGGGCTCGGCCTTCTGCAGGATGTTGAGGCCGGTGCCGGAGTTCATCGCGGCGGTGATCCCGACGACGCGGCGGTCGCGGCGCACCTCGTCGACGAGCGCGTCGCCGAAGACCTGCGTGTACTGCGGCGGAGCCGCCTTAGCCGCGGCGACCTTCTCAGGAGTCGGCGTCGCCACCACCGTCGGCGCGCGGTTGGTGATGGACTTGGGCTTGGCGGCATGCCACTTCTCCATGCCCTCCAATCCGCCGTCCTCAGCGGGAGTGAAGCCCTTGCCCTTGACCGTCGCGGTGTGGACGACGACCGGGCGACCGGCCTCCAGCGCAGCGCGCAAGGCCAGACGCAGGGCCCGAACATCATGGCCGTCGATGACGCCCATGTAAGCCCAGTCGAGCTCCTCCCAGAACAGCCCCGGAGCCCAAAAGGACTTGATCGACTCCTTGAGCTGCGGGCCGAGGCGGTCAAACGCCGCGCCGATGCCGCCGGGCAGCGTCGTCAGCTTCTCCTCGACGCCCTCACGGGCATGCCACAGCTTCGGGTTCAGACGAACGCGGTTGAAGTAGCGCGACAGCGCGCCGACGTTCGGCGCGATCGACATCCCGTTGTCGTTGAGCACGACCACGATCGGCGTGCCCAGACCGCCCGCCTGGTGGATCGCCTCAAAGGCGACGCCGCCGGTCATCGCGCCGTCGCCGATCACCGCGACGACCTTGCCCGCGTCAGTCTCGCCCGCGAGCCTCATGCCCTCCTTGATCCCGACGGCGTAGCCGATCGAGGTCGAGGCGTGGCCGGCGCCCATGATGTCGTGCTCGGACTCGCCGATCGAGCAGAACGGCGCAAGCCCCTCGTACTGGCGGATCGTCGACAGCTCGTCGCGACGGCCCGTCAGGATCTTGTGCGGGTAGGCCTGGTGGCCGACGTCCCAGAGGATCTTGTCCTTGGGCGAGTCCAGCAGCGAGTGCAGCGCGACCGTGACCTCGCACATCCCGAGGTTGGCGCCGAAGTGGCCACCGATCTCCCCGACCGTGTCGATGATGTGCTCCCGAACCTCCTGGGCGACCTGCTGGAGCTCCTCCTCCGACAGGCCGTGAAGGTCCTGCGGGCGGTCGATGCGATCCAGGAGGCGGTCAGGTGAGGTCATGAAGTCCGGGTGAAGATGAAGTCGGTGATCTGCTCGAGCTCGGCCGCGCCCTGCGGAGCGCATCCCGAAAGGGTAGCCCTGGCGGTCGCATGGCACTGCGCCGCGAGCTTTCTGGCGCCATCGAGGCCGTACTCGGTGACGTAGGTGCGCTTGCCGTGGCGCTCATCGCTGCCTTGTGGCTTGCCCAATCCCTCGTCAGTACCCGTCACGTCGAGGATGTCATCGACGATCTGAAACAAGACGCCCAGCTCAGCGGCAAAGCGGCGCCAGCCCATCGTGGTCTCATCGCCCTCGGGGGCGCCGGCTAGCAGCAGCACGCAGATCACCGACGCGCCGATCAACCGGCCCGTCTTGAGCTCATGCAGGCGCCGCAGGTCGTCGGGCGTGTCGCTGATGCCGGCGACGTCGAGGTATTGGCCACCGACCATGCCGTCGACGCCGGTGGCCCCCGCAAGCTCACGCGCGGCGGCCAGGACGACCCGATCCCCGCCCACCCCCCCGGGCTGGGCGGTCAGCAGGTGGCGGAAGGCCTCGGCGTAGAGCGCGTCACCGGCCAAGATCGCGACGTCCTCGCCGAACTTGACGTGGCAGGTCGGCCGACCGCGACGCAGTGCGTCGTCATCCATCGCCGGAAGATCGTCGTGGATCAGCGAATAGGTGTGGATGAGCTCCAGCGCCGCGGCGAGCGGCAGGATCGACGCGGTGTCAAGGCCGACGGCGTCGGCGGTCGCCAGCGCGAGCACCGGCCGGATGCGCTTGCCGCCCGCCAGCAGGCTGTAGCGCATCGCCTCTTCGAGACCGTCGGTCCGCGGCGCGCGGCTGGGAAAGCGCAGCGCGTCCAGGTAGACGTCGACCTGGGCGCGGAGGTGGTCGGGATAGACCACGGCGGTCGCCGTCGCGCTCAGAGGAGGTGGTCCTGGCCGGGATGTGGCTCTGCCGCCGCGGCGCGCGACAGGCGGTCCAACTCGGCAGAGGCCTGGGACGCGAGCGACGCCGCGTCCTCGACCAGCGTGGCGGCCGCGTCCGGGGAAACGTCGCCCGAGCGCAGCTGCTCGGCGGTGCGCTCCAGGCGGATGACCAGCGCGTCGAGCTGGGATGCGGCGTCGTCGGTGGTGCTCACCGCGTCATTGTGCCGCAGCGGGCGGGCGAGACGCGCGCTCAGGCGCCGTCGGCAGCCGGCTTGGCCGCCGCGCGCTGCTCGCGCAAGGCCGCCGCGAGGATCCCGTTGACGAAGCCGGGCGCGTCGGCGCCACAGAACTCCTTGGCGATCTCGACGGCCTCGTCGATCGCGCCCTCGGCCGGAATCGGGGTCTCGCCTGGCACGGCGTCCGGGTGGATCATCTCCAGCAGCGCGATCCTCATGATCGCCTTCTCCAGCGGGGCGATGCGGTCGATCGTCCAGCCCTTGGCGTGGCGCTCGATGACGCCGTCGAGGTCGGGCGCGTAGTCCGAGGACGCATAGGCCAGCGCGCGCGTGAACTCCGAGGCGTCGCGCTCGAAGAGGTCATCCAGCTCACGGCTGGTGACGTCGTGCTGGTAGAGGGCAAACGCGGCGGCGCGGCGCTGGTCGGTACGGCGGGACATGCGGGTCTGTCGCGCTAGACGCGCGACATGTACTCCCCGGTCTCGGTCTGGATCTTCACGCGGTCGCCGATGTTGACGAACAGCGGCACCTGGATCGTGGCGCCGGTCTCGACCGTCGCCGGCTTGTTGCCGCCGCCGGATGCGGTGTCGCCGCGCAGGCCCGGCTCGGTCTCGGTGACCTCGAGCTCGACCGAGGACGGCAGCTGGATCGAGGACGGCTGGCCATCCATGAAGACCACGTCGACCTCGTCAGACGGCTTGGTCCAGCGCAGCGTGTCGGCCAACGCACCCGCCGGGACCGCCATCTGCTCGTAGGACTCGGTGTCCATGAAGTGCGCGTCGGTCTCGTCGGAGTACAAGAACTGCATCTTGCGCGCCTCGGTCCGCACGGCCCGGAACTTCTCGCCCGCGCGGAAGGTCTTGTCGATGACGTTGCCGTCGGTCGTGCGCCGCAGCTTGGTCCGCACGAACGCCGGCCCCTTGCCGGGCTTGACGTGCTGGAACTCGACGACCTTGTAGATCGTGCCGTCAACCTCGATGTGGTTGCCGTTCTTCAACTGGTTGGTGCTGATCAAGATGGAGGCCTTGCTTGCGGAGCGGACAGGGCGCGGCGAGCGGCCGGCGCGACACCGCATGGTAGGCGTCCGCCGCGAGGTTCGTCACCATGTCGGGGTGACGAAGAAGGACACGAGCGCCGCGGAGCGCATCGCCGAGCTGTCGGCCCGGGTCAAGGAGCTCAACGACGCCTACTACGGCACGGGCGAGACGACGATGCCGGATGCCGACTACGACGCGCTCAAGGACGAACTCGCCGCGCTGGTCGTCGAGCATCCGGAGCTCGAGCCCGCCGACAGCCCGTTGGGCAAGGTCAACGCGCCCGAGCACCTGACGGGCCCGACGATCCGCCACGCGCGGCCGATGCTCTCGCTCGCCAAGGCCAGTACCGAGGAGGCGATTCGCGCCTTCTGCGCGCGCTTTGCGGGCCAGTCGTTCCGGGTCTCCGAGAAGCTCGACGGCCTGTCGCTTTCGGTCGTCTACGAGGACGGCAAGCTCGACTACGTCGCCACGCGCGGGACCGGGACGGTCGGTGAGCTGGTGACCGACAAGGCCCGCTGGGTCATTCCGGAGCTGCCCAAGAAGATTCGCCTCAAGGGCCGCATCGAGGTGCGCGGCGAGGCCCTGATGCCGCGCAGCACCTGGCAGGCCTACAACGACACCCATCCCGACAAGCCGCTGACCAACCCACGCAACGGCGCGGCGGGCACGCTGATGCAGAAGGATCCCGAGGCGGCGGCCACGGCCGGGCGCCTGCTGCGCTTCTTCGCCTTTGGTGCCGAGCGGAATGCGGCCCACCCACCCACCGAGATCGACCCCGAGAAGCTCGGCATCGAGCTAGCGCACCAGACGATCTGCACGGACGCCGAGGCGGTCATCGCGGCGATCCACGCGATCGGCGAGCGCCGCGACAAGCTCGACTACGACATCGACGGCGCCGTGATCCGCCTGCACGAGCCGGCGGCCTTCGAGGCCGCGGGCTTCAATAGCGCCGAGCCGCGCGGCGCGATCGCCTTCAAATATCCGCCCGAGGAGAAGCTGACCAAGCTGCTCGACGTGGCCTGGCAGGTCGGCAAGGTCGGTCGGATCGCACCGCGCGCCAAGGTCAAGCCCGTCTTCGTCGGCGGCGTCACCGTCGAGAACATCACCTTGCACAACCCGCGCCTGATCCGGGAGCGCGACCTGCGCATCGGCGACACGATCGCGGTCGTCCGGCGTGGCGACGTCATCCCCTTCGCGGGCCGCTCGATCCCGGAGGACCGCGACGGCAGCGAGACGGTCATCGAGCCGCCGACGCATTGCCCCTCGTGTAACACCGAGCTGGAGGTCCGCGGCACCGGCGAGGAGCGCTGGTGCCCGAACCTGCAGTGCCCGGCGCAGATCACGCGCCGGCTGATGCATTGGGCATCGCGCCCGGCAGCCGACATGGAGGGCGTCGGCGACATCTGGATCGAGAAGCTCGCCGATGAGGGCGTGCTCAAGACCCGCAGCGACTTCTACACCTTGACCGCCGAGCAGTTGATGACCTACGAGCGCATGGGCGAGGTCTCGGCCAAGAACATGGTGGACTCGATCGAGCGCTCCAAGGGGCTCGGCCTCCGTCGAGCGCTGTTCGGCTTCGCCATCCCCATGGCGTCCGACGGGACGGCCAAGCGCTTCTGCCTCGCGGGCTACGAGAGCATCGAGGCGGTCGCGGCCGCGACGGTCGAGGAGCTCGTCGCGATCCGCGACATCGGCGAGAAGGTGGCCGAGAGCGTCGTCGCCTTCTTCGACCGCCCGGAGGTGATCGAGGAGATCGCGGCGTTGCGCGCCCACGGCGTCGACCTCGACGTCCACGACGAGGACCGTCCCGTCGACGTCGCCGCGGCCGCTGACTCGCCGCTGAAGGGCAAGTCGGTGGTGATCACCGGCGCGTTCACCGACCCGCGCTCGGGCGCGAAGGTCAGCCGCCCCGACGTCACGCGCCTGGTCGAGCAGGCCGCCGCCACGACCGCCTCGTCGGTCTCGGGTGAGACCGACTACCTGCTGGCCGGCGCCAACACCGGTGCGGCGAAGACCGCGAAGGCCGACAAGCTCGGTGTGACGGTCGTCGAGCAGGACGAGTTGTGGCGCTGGCTCGCCAAGGCAGGCGTGGCCTAGCGAGCGACTCCTACGCCTTGACCGTCGACGAGGCGTACATCTTGCGCTCGTAGTCGGCGAGCATGCGCGTGGCCGAGAACCTCGGCGCCAGCGTCCGCAGCGAGGCGCGCACACGGCGCACCCATGCGCCGTCGCCGGCGTAGAACTCGGGGACGATCTCGTCCTCCATCAACCGGTACAACATGGCCGCGTCGCGGGCGTCTTGGGCCTGGTGGTCGGCGTCGACCTCGCCAGGGAGCGCCCAGCCGTTGGTGCCGTTATAGGCCTCGGCCCACCAGCCGTCGAGCACCGACAGCTGCAGGCCGCCGTTGAGCACCGACTTCATGCCGCTGGTCCCAGATGCCTCCAGCGGCGGGCGCGGCAGGTTGACCCAGACGTCACAGCCGCCGACCAGCCGCGCGGCGCTGGCGAGGTCGTAGTCGGCCAAGAAGACGACGCGGCCCTGCGTGCCCTCCGCCCCACGCAGGTGCATCAACTGCTGGATCAACTGCTTGCCAGGCTCGTCCTTGGGATGGGCCTTGCCGGCGATGATCAGCTGCACCGGCCGGTCGCCGCGCAGGAGCGACAGCGCGCGCTGGGCATCGTGGACCATCAGCCCCAGGCGCTTGTAGGTGGCGACGCGGCGGGCGAAGCCGATCGTCAGCACGTCGGGATCGAACGCGGCCTCGCCGGCCTCGACGAACGAGCGCTCCTCCCCGCGCCCGAGGCGGTCGCGCGGAATCCGCTCGCGGACGAGGTCGACCAGCGCGGCGCGTTGCGCGCGACGCACGGCCAGCAGCGCCTCGTCGGAGATCGCGTCGACGCCCGCCCACGTCTGCGGGTCGGCGGCGCGGGTGATCCAGCCGGCGCCGAGATGCTCGTCGAGCAGCGCGCGCATCGGGCGGCCCAGCCAGGTCGGCACGTGAACGCCGTTGGTCACGTGGGTGATCGGCACATCGGTCAGTGCCCGATCGGGCCAGAGCTCCTGCCACATCTCGCGGGCGACCTCGCCGTGGCGGCGGCTGACCGCGTTGGTCGCCCGGGACGTGCGGATCGCCAGCTGGGTGATCCCGAACGGCTCATGCTCGTCGTCGGGGTGGGTACGGCCGAGCGCCAGGACGGCGTCCTCATCGAGGCCGCGCGCCGCGATCAGCGGCTCCAGCAGCGCGCCGACCTCTGAACCCGGGTAGGCGTCGTTGCCGGCCGGCACGGGGGTGTGGGTCGTGAAGACGGTGTGGGCGCGCCCGCCGGCCACGATCTCCTCCAACGACCCGCCCGGCTCCTCCAACGCGCCGAACGCGGCGTGGCCCTCGTTGAGGTGGATCACCTCGGGCTCAATGCGCAGCGCCGCCAGCGCGCGACGGCCGCCGACACCGAGCAAGGCATATTGATTGAGTCGCACCTCCGGCGATCCGACGTAGAGCTGCGAGGTGGTCCAACGGGCGAAGGCTGAGTTCTCGGGGCGCTCGGCATCGAGCAGCAGCAGCGGGACGCGCCCGACGTCGACGCGCCAGATCTGGGCGACGATCTCCTCGTCGTGGGTCGGGACGGTGACGGTCACGGGCTCGCTGTCCTCGCCGCGGATCAGGGCCGCCGGCAGCCGCTCGGCGTCGGTATCGAGCCAGTACTCGCGCTGCCAGCCCGCAAGGTCGATCCGCTGGCGAAAGTACCCCTGGCGGTAGAGCAGGCCGATCGCTACGAACGGCAGTGCGCGGTCTGACGCCTCCTTGACGAGATCGCCCGCGAGCGCGCCGAGGCCGCCGGAGTAGACCGGCAGCGAGGCGTGGATCGCGTACTCGGCGCAGAAGTAGGCCACCGGGCCGCCGTCACGCGAGGGCGGCGCCGCGCGGTGCTCGGCCAGGCGCCGATCCAGCGCGGCGGCGCGCTCGATCAGCGCGCCGTCGGCGGCAGCGGCCGCGAGCCGGTCGGCGCTGGCCTCCTGCAACAGGCGCACGGGGTTGCCGGCGCACGACCGCCAGCGATCCGGATCGACGTCGCCGAACAGCGCGTCGCCGTCCGGGTCCCACGACCAGGCGTAGTCATAGGCGATGCGCGCGAGCACCTGCAGCTCGGCGGGCAATCGGGCGGCCAGCCCGGCGATCGCGCGGTCGATGTCGCGGCGTCCAGCGTCGATCATTGTCCTCGCTCTACCCCGCGGCGGCCGGAACTCACCTGCCATGCCTAGGAGCTGTCCCAGCTCGGATCCGGGCGGCGCAGCCAGGCGCGGACCTCGGCGGCGAGGACGACCGGCTCACCGGCGGAGGTGAAGCCCATGACGGGCAGCTCCTCGCGGGCGATGGCTGTCGCCAGCCAGGACTCCTCGACATCGAGCCACGTGGCGACGTCGCAGGGGCGCAGGAGCGCTTCGTCTGGCGGGCCGTCGGACATCCGGCTCCCAAGGGTACGGAGGGCGAGGTCGCCGTCGTGCCGGAACCGGCAGGATGCGGAGCGGATGGCCGTCGCCCGCAACCTCGTCAACCTGAAGTCCGTCGACAAGGGCTATGGCAGCCGCTCGGTGCTGCGCGACGTCACGCTGGGCGTCAGCGCGGGCGATCGCATCGGCGTCGTGGGCCGCAACGGCGACGGCAAGTCGACGCTGCTGGCCTTGATCTCCGGCGCCGAGCAGGCCGACGCCGGCACGGTCGTGCGCTCGGGCAATCTCGACCTCGGCATCCTCGGCCAAGGCGACGAGCTCGACGAGGCCCAGACGATCCGGGCCGAGCTGGTCGGCGGCCGCGCCGACCACGAGTGGATGGCCGACGCCCGCTTCCGATCGGTCCTCGACGGGCTGCTCGGCGGCGTCGACATCACGCGCTTCCCGCAAGGGCTCGACACCGTCATCGCACCGCTCAGCGGTGGTGAGCGGCGCCGGATCGCGCTGGCTAAGACGCTGCTGGACAACCCGGAGCTGTTGCTGCTCGACGAGCCGACCAACCACCTCGATGTGGAAGGCGTCGACTGGCTGGCCCAGCACCTTGCCGCCCGGCGCGGGACGCTGCTGGTCGTCACGCACGACCGCTGGTTCTTGGACGCCGTGTGCACAGCGACGTGGGAGGTCACCGATGGCACGGTGCATCAGTACGAAGGCGGCTACGCGGCCTACGTGCTGGCACGTGCCGAGCGCGACCGGCAGGCCGCTTCCCGTGAGGACCGTCGCCAGCAGCTGATGCGCAAGGAGCTGGCGTGGCTGCGCCGCGGGCCGCCGGCACGGACGTCGAAGCCGAAGTTCCGGATCGAGGCAGCCAACGCGCTGATCGCCGATGAGCCGCAAGCCCGCGACACCGCCGAGCTGCTGCGCTTCGCCGGGCGGCGGCTGGGCGACAAGGTGCTCGACGCCGAGAACATCATGTTGTCCTACGGCGACCGGTCGGTCCTGCGGCAGGTCACGTGGCGCCTGGGTCCCGGCGACCGCGTCGCGCTCGTGGGCGTCAACGGATCGGGCAAGACCTCGTTGATGAACATCCTGGACGGCACGCTCGCGCCGACCGGCGGGAGCGTCGACCGCGGCCAGACCGTGCGCGTCGCGCACCTCTCCCAGGACACGGCCGAGATCCCCGGCCACCTGCGTGTCCTGGAGTCGCTGGAGCAGGTGCGTGGTCGCGCGACGCTGGCCGACGGCCAGGAGATCACCGCCGCCCTGCTGGTGGACCGCTTCGGCTTCCGCGGTGACCGTGCCCGCACGTTGGTCAAGGACTTGAGCGGCGGCGAACGTCGCCGGCTGCAGTTGATGCGGTTGCTTATGGATGAGCCCAACGTCCTGCTGTTGGACGAGCCGACCAACGACCTGGACATCGACACGCTGACCGCGCTGGAGGATCTGCTCGACGGCTGGCCGGGCACACTGGTCGTCGTCAGCCACGACCGCTACTTCGTCGAGCGCGTCTGCGACAACGTGTACGCCTTGATGGGTGATGGCGCGATCCGCCATCTGCCGGGCGGGATCGACCAGTACCTCCAGCTGCGCCATGCGGCCGAGGCGGCGGACGCGTTGGCGGCCTCTGACAGTGCTGCTACGGCCGTGGCCGCCGCTGCGCCGCCCTCTGGCGCGGTACTGCGCGCGGCGCGCAAGGAGGTCGCTCGGCTAGAGCGCGCGCTGGAGAAGTCCTCGGCACGCGAGGCACAGCTGCACGACGACATGGCCGCTGCCGCAACCGACCACAGTCGCCTCGGCGAGCTCGACGCCGAGCTGCGCGCGCTGCTGGCCGAGCGCGAGGAGCTCGAGGCCGCCTGGTTGGAGGCGTCGGAGTCCTTGGAGCGCTAGCGGCCGAGCGTGCGTTCGAGCTCGTGTGCCGCCCGCGGCAGCGCGCCGAGCAGCGCGCGCGTCTCGGAGATGCCGGCGCGCACCTCGGCGTCGCCGACCTCGACCGGCAGCATCGAGTCCTGCAGCTCGGCGAGCTCGGCGTCGGCGCGCTGGATCGCCTCGACCGCATGGTCGATGTGGCCGCGAGCGCCAACGGCATGGCCCGCGGCGCCGATGGCAAACGAACGCGGTGCGAAGCGATGGCGCTCGGCGAACTCCCCGTAGGTGCGCTTGGCGCGAGCCGAGGCGGCCTGCGCCGGACGAAACAGCAGCTCCTCGAGGCGATCGGCGGTCTGGTCGTCGAGCAGCTCATAAGCCTCGCCGAGCATCGCGATCGCCATGCCGATCGCCTCGGTCGCGCTGCCCAGCTCGTCCAGCAGCTGCTGCCGACCCTCCAGGTTGGTGTACGCCATTGCTCGCCAGCCTACGCGGTAGCGTCCCGGGCATGGCCAAGCGCTCCGGCTCCGGCGACATGGTGTGGTCGAGCACCGACGGCGATCTGCGCCGTGCGCGGGATCCGAAGACTGTCACGCGCAAGGCCGACGGTCCGGTCAAGGTGCGCCGCGAGACCGCCGGGCGCAAGGGCAAGACCGTCACCACCGTGTTCAACCTGCCGCTCAACGACGTCGAGATCCGCGAGCTCGCCGGCAAGCTGAAGAAGCGCTGCGGCGTCGGCGGGTCGGCCAAGGACGGGATCATCGAGATCCAAGGCGACCATCGCGACACGGTCCTCGCGGTCCTCCAAGCTGAGGGCCTGACCGCGGTCCTGGCCGGCGGCTGACACGCCGTCCTGGCAGGTCCACAAGCGCGGAACGCGCCGCCGGCGGCTACCGTGCCCGGCCATGGCCCCTAACGAGAAGCCCCAGGTCGAGGTCCCCAGCGACCAGCCGCCGTCCTACCAGCTCGAGCTCGACGACCTCGAGATCGGCGACGGCGAGGAGGCCGCCGCCGGCCACATCGTCGAAGTTCACTACGTCGGTGTGTCATGGCAGACCGGCAAGCAGTTCGACGCCTCGTGGGATCGCGGCGACACCTTCAAGTTCGGCCTCGGCAAGGGTCAGGTCATCGCCGGCTGGGATCAGGGCGTGGCCGGGATGAAGGTCGGTGGCCGGCGCCGGATCACGATCCCACCGAACCTCGCCTACGGCAAGCGTGGCGCGGGCGGGGTCATCGGCCCCGACGAGACGCTGGTCTTCGTCGTCGACCTCATCGGGCTGCGCTAGCGAGCATCGTGCCCCTGGCCCGCCGCCGATCGCTGCAGGTCCTGGCCGTGGTCCTGTCGGTGGCGGTGCTGGGCGCGATCGGCCTGCTCGTCCATCCCGTCCACGAGGCGGTAGGCCATGCGGCGTCAGGCGACACGACCGCGCTGCGCCAGCAGCTGCGTGGGACGGGCGTGAGCGGCGTACTGCTGTTGTACGCCTTGATGCTGCTCCACGTCGTGTTGCTGTTCCCGGCCGAGATCATCAACTTGGTCGCCGGGTTCACCTACGGGATCCCGATCGCGATGGTGATCTGCGTCAGCGGCTGGTTCGCCTCTGCGATGGGGACCTACGCGCTGGGCCGTATTGCCGGCCGTCCGCTCGTCGCCAAGCTGGCGGGCGCACAGCGGCTGGCCTCCGCCGAAGCGCTGATGGAGCGCGGCGGCTGGCCGGCGCTGCTGCTGTTGCGGCTGCTACCGATCGTGCCCTTCAGCGGCGTGGGCTATGTGGCAGGCGCGACGCATGTGCCGGTCGGACGCTTTGCCTGGACGAGCGCGGTCGGGGCGATCCCGCTGATCGCGATCGCGGTTGTGCTCGGCTCACGCCTGGAGCACTTCTCGATCACCGACCCGCTGGTCTGGGGCATGCTCGCCGGCTTCGCGGCGCTGTTTGCCGTCTCGCATCCGCTGACCCGCCGCTGGCAGCGCTCGCGCGCCCTGCGAGCGCCCGAGCCCGAGCCCGAGCGGATCTAGCCGCGGCGCTGCTCGCGCTCGGCCTCGAAGCGGCGCCGGTCGCGCTTGGTCGGGCGGCCGCCGCGGTCGGGGTCGTGCGCTGGTGCCGATGCCGCTTCCAGACGCCGCTGCTCGGCGTAGGCCGCACGACCAGCCTTGCTCTCGGCGGTCTCCTCGTAGAGCGTCGCGGCGACGGTCGCCGAGCCACGGCGCTCGGCGGTGGCCTTGATCAGCACCGTGATCTTGACCGGGCCGGTCGACAGCTCCAGCCGGTCGCCCGGACCAACGTCCTTGCTCGGCTTGACCGCACGACCGTTGACGTGAACCCGCCCACCCTTGACCGCGTCAGAGCCGAGCGCGCGCGTCTTGACAAAGCGCGCGGCCCACAACCACTTGTCGACCCGGACGGGCTGCGCGCTGTCGTGCATCGACGCTCATCCTGGCACCATCTGACGCCGTGTCCGACGATGTCTTGGAGATCGCCACGCCGCACGGCCCGGCACGCGCGCACCTCCGCCACGCCGCACGGCCGCGAGCGGCGCTGCTCCTCGGCCACGGTGCGGGCGGATCGATCGAGGCGCCAGACCTGCTCGCCGCGACCGACGCAGCGCTTGCGGCCGGCGTGAGCGTGGCCCGGATCGAGCAGCCCTACCGCGCCGCGGGTCGCCGGTCGGCACCACCGGCACCGAAGCTCGACGAGGCGTGGCTGGCCGTGCACGCGGCGCTGACCACGACCGACGATGCGCCGCTCGCCGGCCTGCCGCTGCTCAGCGGTGGCCGCTCCTCAGGCGCCCGGGTCGCCTGCCGCACCGCCACGGCGACCGGCGTCATCGGCGTCCTCTGCCTCGCCTTCCCGCTCCATCCGCCCCAGCGCAAGACCGACGCGGAGCGCAAGACGCGGCTGCCCGAGCTCGAGGCCGTCACCGTCTCGGTCCTGATCGTCGCAGGTGATCGCGACCCCTTCGGCATCCCGCCGGCCGGCCCGACACGCACCGTCGTCACCGTCGCCGGCAACCACAGCCTCAAGACCGGGGTGACCGAGATCGGCCCAGCCGTGTCCTCCTGGCTGGCGGTCACCTTGCCGTGACGCGCCCCACCCTGGCCTAGGGCACGAGGGCCATCGACCTCGGCGCGCGCTCGGTGAGACGGCCGATGCCGTCCAGCGCCGAGGCGACCCGACGGGACTGCAGCCAGCGCAGCAGGGCCACGTCGAGTCCGCGGCCGGCGATGCCGAGCGAGGGCCGGTAGCGCAAGCACAGCGTCAGCCAGGTGCCGCCGTCGCCGTCGGCGGCCAGCTCGAAGATGCGGTCAAACGCCACCGCCAGCCACACGGCCTCGGCGCGATGGACCTGGCGGCGTGGCGCGTCGAACTCGACGATCCGCCAGCGCGACGGCCCGACGAGCGGCGACAGCAAGCGCCCGTGTTCCTCATAGGCGACGCCGAGGCCCGCCGGCCGGTCGACGCGCCCGACATGCAAGGTCCAAGGGGCCCACTCGGTGAAGCGCTCGAAGTCACAGAGGATCCGCCACACGTCACGCGGGCTCGCCGCGATCCACCGTCGGTCCGAGACCTCGGTCACCTGAGCCCTCCTGATCGCGTGCGACTGCTTTCCAGTGTGATCGAGGCAACGTATCACCGCTCAGGGGCGGTGCGCGATGCTCAGGAAGTGCGACGGGCCGGCTTGGCGCCGAAGCGCTCACGGCGCACCGTGGTCTTCTTGCCCTTGATCGTCCTCCCGCGCAACGCGGAGACAACCGCGTCGGCCGACGCCTCAGGCACTTCGACCAGGGAGAAGCGATCGGCGATCTCGATAGCGCCGATCTGACGGCCGTTCAGACCTGCCTCGTTGGCGATCGCGCCGACGAGGTCCTGCGGGCGGATGCCACGCTCGCGGCCGGCGCCGATGAAGAGACGCGTCATGCCCGGGCCGGGGCCACCCACCCCGGCCACACCGCCGGGGCCACCCGGACCACGACGCGGCGGCCGGCCACCCTCACGCCCCGCGGGAGCGCTCGGGCGCTCGGGGCGGGCGGGCCGAAAGTTGCCCGGCCCCCGACGCTCGCCCGTGCCACCGGGGCGTCCCGGCCTGCCGGGCCCGCGACCTTGCTCGCGCGACGGCGCGGGCACGGCGTCGGGGATGTGGGTCTCGTCGGCCTCGGTGACCCCAGACTCGTGGGCCAGCTTGACGGCGGCCAGCGCGACCTCCATCAGCTCGAAGTCCTCGCCGAGCGACTCGACCACCACGCGGTAGGAATCCAGCGCCTCGGCACCATCGCCCAGGATCTCGGCCAGCGCGTTGCGCGTGGCCTCCAGGCGACGGGCGCGCAAGTCGGCCACCGTGGGGACCTTCTCGATGGCGATCGGTTGGCGGGTGATCCGCTCGATCGCCTTGAGCATGCGGTGCTCGCGTGGCTGGGCGAGCGTGATCGCGACACCCTCGCGCCCGGCGCGGCCGACCCGGCCGATGCGATGGACGTAGGCCTCGGGGGCGGCCGGCACGTCGTAGTTGACGACGTGGGTGAGCACGTCGACGTCCAGGCCGCGGGCGGCGACATCGGTGGCCACCAGCAGCTCGATGGTCCCAGCCTTCAGCCGCCCGATCGAGCGCGTGCGCTGCTCCTGGGTCATCCCACCGTGCAGCGCCTCGGCGCGATAGCCGCGGCCGTTGAGCGTCTCGGTGAGCGTGTCGACCTCATCGCGGGTGCGGCAGAAGACGATCGCGGCGGTCGGCGACTCGAGGTCCAGCAGGCGGCCCAGCGCCGCGGGCTTGTGCGCGCGCGGGACGATGTAGGCGCTCTGGCGGACCTTCGGCGCCTCGCCCGGCGCGTGGCGCTCGCCGCCGAGCTGGATGCGCACCGGGTTGTTGAGGTGGTTGCCAACGATCTTGTTGATGCGTGGCGGCATCGTCGCCGAGAAGAGCACGGTCTGCCGATCCCCTGGCGTGTCGGAGAGGATCGCCTCGATGTCGTCGGCGAAGCCCATGTCGAGCATCTCGTCGGCCTCGTCCAAGATGATGGTCTCGAGCGTCTGAGGCTTGAGCGTCCGGCGCCGGATGTGGTCCAGCGCGCGGCCGGGCGTGGCGACCACGACGTCCACCCCGCGCTCCAGCGCGCGGAGCTGACGAACGATCGGCTGCCCGCCGTAGATCGGCAGCGTGCGCACGCCGAGGTCACGGCCGTAACGGTGGATGGCCTCGGCGACCTGCGTGGCGAGCTCGCGGGTAGGCACGAGCACGAGCGCTCGTGGTGCCCCACCATCGGCACCACGGCCGAGCCGTTGGAGCAGCGGGAGCGCGAAGGCGGCGGTCTTGCCGGTGCCGGTAGCGGCCTGGCCGAGGAGGTCGCGGCCCTCCAACAGTGGCGGGATCGCCTCACGCTGGATGGGTGTGGGCTCCTCGTATCCGAGGGCGGTCAGTGCGGCGACCAGCTCGTCAGCGAGAGCCAGGTCCGCGAAGCCGACGGCGCCGTCGGACGAATCAAGGGTCATGTAGGACAACAGGCTAGCGATGCCCCTCTCGCCATGCCCGGGACTCACCCCACGGTGATCCGCCGGAAGACGTCGCTGGCGACGTCTTGCAGCTCAGTCACATCGCGCCCCTGGTCGAGCGCGGTGACAACCAGATCGCGGAAGCCGCCGGTGATGATCGTCGCGGCCTCCAGCGGGAGCGGGCGCAGCGTCGCATCGTGCTGGCGCGCCTCTTCGACGAGGCGCATGATCTGGTGGGCCCAGCGCTCGTTCATCGCTTGCACGCGCGCCATACCCTCGGGTCCGATCGCCGCCGTCTCCTGGATGCAGGCCCGGCTCAGGACGGGCTCGGCGGCAATGATGCCGAGATAGGCCGCCAGCGCCCGGTCGACCCGCTCGCCGAACGGCCCTTCGCCGGTCGCGGCATCGGCGATCGTCTCCAGCAGCCGCGCGCTGATGACGTCAAAGAGCGCCAAGAAGCAGGACTCGCGATCGTCGAAGTGCTGGTAGAACGTCCGCCGCGACGTCCGGGCATGGCGGACAACTTCGGCCACGGTGACCGAGCGCAGGTCGCCGTGCTCACGGATCGCCTCAGCCATCCCGACCAGCAGCCGGTCGCGGAAGCTCGCCGGCGCACCGGGGA
The DNA here is from genome assembly GCA_963794585.1 of uncultured Conexibacteraceae bacterium. GTDB lineage: Bacteria > Actinomycetota > Thermoleophilia > Solirubrobacterales > Solirubrobacteraceae > Baekduia. Next base: position 52,966 of record CAWCEO010000011.1, on the reverse strand, counting down.
GCAAGACGGCGAGCTGGGGAGCCACCTCGGTCACGCTGCCGCGGCCACCGCTGGCGCCGCTTCGCGCACCGGGCGCCGGTGCACGAGCGCCTTGCCGCCGCCGGCCGGGCTCCACGCCACGCCCTTGAACTTCCATGGCTCGTCGGGTGCCACCGTCGGGGCAAACGACATGCGTTGCAGCATGACCCGCAGCACCACGTCGAGCTCCATGTGCGCAAAGGTCGCGCCAATGCAGCGCCGGACGCCACCGCCGAACGGGATCCAGGAGTAGGTGCCGGGCTTCGTGTCGAGGAAGCGGTCGGGGTCGAAGCGATCCGGATGCGGGAAGAGCTCGGGGTCGAAGTGCGTCAACCCGGCGCTGAGGCCGATCAGGACGCCGGCCGGCAGCCGGTAGCCACCGACCTCGAAGGGCTTCATGGTGTGGCGGCCCGAGAACGAGATCACCGGGCGCATCCGCTGGACCTCGCGGATCGTCGCCTCACGCAGCTCCTTGCCGCCGGCATCGACCTCATCAACAAGGCGCGCGAGCACGTCCGGGTGACGACGAAGCCGCTCGACGGCCCAGCTGAGCGTGTGCGCCGTCGTCTCGTGGCCGGCAGCGAGCATCGTGACGAGCTGGTCACGGATCTCGGCATTGGACAGTGCGCTGCCGTCCTCGCGGCGCGCCAGCACCATCATCGCCAGCACATCGAGGCGTTCGGGCAGGTCGGGATCGCGACGCGCATCCTCGATCAGCGAGTCGAGAATCGCGTCGACCTTCGCGCGCAAGCGCAGGAAACGACCCCACGGGCTCAGCGGCCCGAGATCGCGATGCAGCTGCGGAAAGCGCGACAGGCTCTGGCCCTGGTCGGTCCAGGTCGGCAGCAGCGCTTCCAGCTCCTCGGCGCGCGCACCCGTCGCCCCGAAGACCGCGCGCAGGATCGCCCGGAGCGTGATCCGCTGCATCGACTTCGCGGTCGCGAACTCGACGCCGATCGGCCAGCGGTCGATCTCGGCGGTTGCGATCTCCTCGATCAGCGGCTCATAGGCCTTCATCCGCTGGCCCTTGAACGGCGGCAGCAGCAGCTTGCGCTGCTCCATGTGGTGCTCCTCGTCGATGCCAAGCAGCGAGTTGTCGCCCAGCACCTTGCGCAGGGGCGAGCGCGAGCCGGCGTGCAGCGTCTTGGCGTCGGCCTGGAAGGTGTGCTTGATGAGCGCTGGGTCGGACAGGACAACCATGTGCCCGAGCGAGGCGAGCTTGATGGAGAACATGTTCCCGTAGCGCCGGCGCTGGCGCTCCAGGAACGGCCGCTGACGAGTCAGGACGGCCAGGGTCTGCAAGGGCATCGCCATGGTCGGCCCGGGCGGCACGCCGTCGATGATGGTGGCGTCGGACATGTCAGCGTCCCCTCCGGACGAGCTTCTCGAACCGCTCGATCACGTTGTAGTACTTGCTTGGAGCTAGGCGCACCAGTAGGTCCAGGAAGACCGCGTCCGGCCCGACCCGGATCCGCGCCTTCTGCTTCTCGATGCCCTCATGGATGATCTCGGCCGCACGCTCGGGTGAGGTGCGCGCGATAGTGGCGAACTCGCGCGCCGCGCTGGCGACATCGGCGTGGTCGCCGTGGTAGTCAGAGCGGAAGCGGGCGTTGGCCACGATGTTGGTCTTCACGCCACCCGGATGCACGACGGCGGCATGCACGCCGGTACCCCGCAGCTCCTGGCGCAGCGCCTCGGTGTAGCCGCGGACCGCGAACTTCGAAGCGCAATAGGCGGCCTGGTGCGGAAACCCAACGAGCCCGAAGACCGACGAGGTATTCACGATCGAGCCCGAGCGCTGCTCGAGCATGATCGGCAGGAACGCCGTGACGCCGTTCTGAACGCCGTGGAAGTTGACGTCGAAGACCCACTGATCGTCCTCGGGCGAGGCGTCGGCGACACCCTGCATCACCGTGACGCCGGCGTTGTTGAAGACGAGGCCGAGTGGCGCGGGCATCCACGCCTTGACGTCTGAGGCAAAGGCCATCTGCCCCTGGCGATCGCGAACGTCGAGCTTGCGCACGAAGACGTCCCCACCCACCCCCGTGATCGAGTCCGCCGTCTCCTGGAGTCCCTCCTCGTTCCAGTCGGCCAGCGCGACCGGACACCCATGCGCGGCCAACCGCCGCGCCGTCGCCTGCCCGATGCCCGATCCCGCTCCCGTGATGACAGCCGTCCGGCCGTTGATGCTGGTCATGCGTCTCCTGACACCCCGGCTGGTACACGCGCGTACCAGCCTGACGGGGTGTCAGGATACTGATCGGTATCTGGTTGTCCAGCGGCTGCTGTGTGAGCTACCTCCGACCGGACGTCACCGTGAAGCTGTCGGTGAGGTCAGCCGTCGAGGAGTCCCCGGCGAAGACGTCGATCTCCCCGGGCTCGACGGTGAACCTGCCGGCGTTGTCAGAGAAGCCGACGTCGCTCGCATCTAGGCGGAACGTCACCGTCTTCTTCTCCCCCGCGTCCAGTGTCACGCGCTGGAAGCCGCGCAGGCGCCGGACCGGCTGCGAGAGGCTCGCGACCGGGTCATGAATGTAGAGCTGGACGACGTCATCGCCTGCGCGTGAACCCGTGTTCTGCACGTCGACCGAGACCTGCACGCTCCCACGTGAGGACATCGACTTGTCCGACAACTGCAAGTTGTCGATCTTGAACGTCGTGTAGGAGAGGCCGAAGCCGAACGGGTACAGCGGCGCGCACGTCTGCAGGTCGCGGTAGCGCGAGTTGTACTTCTGCGTGACGTCGCACGGCCGGCCGGTGGGCTCGTGGTTGTAGTAGATCGGGATCTGTCCGACCGACTGCGGGAAGCTCACGGGGAGCTTGCCGCCGGGGTTGACCTTGCCGAACAGGACGTCGGCCACGGCGTTGCCTGCCTCGATGCCCGGGAACCAGGCCTCGAGGATCGCCTTGGACTTGTCCACCACCTTGCCCAGCGTCAGCGGGCGGCTGTTGAAGAGCACGACCGTCACCGGCTTGCCCGTCGCCTCGATGGCATCCAGCAGCTCCTGCTGCTTACCGGGCAGGTCCAGCACGCTGCGGACCTCGGCCTCGCCGCCCTGGCCGCGCGTCTCGCCGAGCGCGAGCACGACCTGGTCGGCGGCACCGGCAGCCGTGACCGCCTCGGCGAAGCCGGCGTCCGAGCCGCACTCGTTGGCCGGGTCGTAGAGGTCGGCGTCGATCATCTTGCAGCCCTCGGTGAACGTCGTGTCCGGGTTCTGGGCCTTGACGGCGGTGTAGAGGCTGATGGCGTCCTCGTCCTTGCCCTGGCCCCACCACGGGCCGAGCATGTCGTGCTGGTCGTCGCCCAGCGGGCCGATCACGGCAACCGACTGGTCGTCCTTGAGCGGCAGCGTGTTGTCATCGTTCTTGAGCAAGACCATCGAGCGGCCGGCGGCCTTGCGTGCCGCTTCGCGGTCGGCGGGCTGCAGCGTCTTGCCCGCGATCGCGTCCTGGTCGACGTAGGGGTTGTCGAACAAGCCGGCGCGGAACTTGACGCGCAGGATGCGGCGGACCGCATCGTCGAGGCGGCGCATCGAGATCTGGCCGGTCGACAACAGCTGCTTGCCGTTGTCGCGGATGTTGGTGGAGACCATCTCGGAGTCCGTGCCGGCGTTGAGCGCCAGCGCGCCGGCCTGCGGTCCATCGGCAGCGACGCCGTGGCCACACGGCCCGTCGTCCGGGTTCTTCGGCGGGCAAGCGCGTAGCTCGGCGACCGCCGTGTAGTCGCTCTCGATGAAGCCGTCGAAGCCCCACTCCTGCTTGAGGATGTCGGTCTCGATATGCGAGTTAGCGCAACCTGGCTGACCGTTGATCGAGTTGAACGAGCACATGGCCGTGTCGGCGCCGGCGTCGACCGCGGCCTTGAAGGGCGGCAGGAACAGGTCGCGCAGCCGGCGCTCGCTGACGTCGGTCGTGTTGTAGTCGCGACCGCCTTCGGGCGTCCCATATGCCGCCAGATGCTTGACGCTCGTGACGACCTTGTCCGGCGCGGCGTAATCGGCGCCTTGGGCGGCGCGAACCTTCGTGGCAGCCATGACCGAGCCCAGGTACGGGTCCTCACCCGAGGCCTCGACGATGCGGCCCCAGCGCGGCTCGTGGGAGACGTCGACCATCGGCGCGTAGATCTGCTTGATGCCGACCGCCGCGGATTCGCGGGCCGAGATCGTGAAGTCGGCGGCCGCCACGTCGGGATCGAAGCTCGACGCCTCGGCCAGCGGCACCGGGAAGGTGGTGCGGTAGCCGTGGATCGTGTCGTAGGCGAACAGGATCGGGATGTGGAGCCGCGACTGCTCGACGGCGACGTGCTGGAAGTGGTCGATCTTCGCCGGGTCGGTCAGGCTGAACACGCCGCCGACGCCCTTTTGCGCATCCTCGTCGGTGATCTGGCCGTCGGAGAGCAGTTGGACCTGCTGAAGCTTCTCGTCGACGGTCATCTGCCGCAGCAGGCGATCGACCTTGCGCTCGATCCCACCGTTGGCGTGCGTGCGCGTCGGCGCGAGTGCCTGGTCGTCCCCCGGGTGGGTGGGGACGACTTCTGCAACCACCGCCCCGGCGCCCATCGTGCTTGCTGCGACGATCGCGATCGCGATCCCCAGCTTCCGTCCCCGTCGTTGCACGGTTGCCCTCCTGCGTTGAAGTCCCTCGACCCCGTGGCGTGCCTTGGCGCACGTCGCGTCTAGCGGGCTCTGGGTCCCCACGGTCGCGCGCGTTGAAACACGGATCTGGCGTAGTTGTACGCCCCGGTTTGGGGCGTATCGACGGTCGGTGCTGGTCGAGTTGACGGGCACGGTGCCGGTCAACTCGACCAGCACCGTCACGCGTCGTGCAGGAACTGCCCGAGGTTGTCGAGGATCCTGCCCCACCCGCCCTCGTGGGAGCGCACGGCCTCCTCGTCCCAGAGGCCGCTGTGGGTGAAGCGCACGGTCGTGGCCCCGTCGATCTCCTCGAAGTCGATCTCGATCAGCGTCCGTCGCGTGTCGCCGTCCCAGAGCCAGGTGAAGGCCAGGCGGGTGGGCGGCTCGATCTCGGTGTACTTGCCACCACCGCCATGTGCGACGTCCTTCTCAGGGTCGTACATGACGACGCGCACGGCACCGCCGACGCGCAAGTCGACCTCGGCCTCAGACGTCTCCCAGCCACGTTCGGCCTGCCACCAGCGCCGCATGACCTCCTCGCTCGTCCATGCTTTGAAAACCCTTTCGGCCGGTGCCTGGAAGGTGCGCTCGATGCGCAGCGTCTTGTCGCCGTCGATCATGCCCTCGGCCCCCGCCGGCGCCGCAGGCGCAGCGCCAGCCAGGCGCGTGCCATGACCAGGCCGGTGCCCGTGCCGGCCAACGCCGGCAGCATCTCCTCCACCGGCATGCCGCCCACGTGCGCGATCACGAGTGCGCGTACTCGTCGTGCAGGTTCCACCAGCCATAGGGCGGCGTCTGCGGGTAGCCCTCGGGCGAGTCCTCCCACTCCTCCTGGCGGCCAAGGGCGGTGATGTCGAGGTAGGTCCAAGCGGTGCCCAGCGCCTCGTCGCCGCGGTTGTTGATGAAGTACGTGCGGAAGATCCGACCGTCGTCATCGCGGTAGAAGGCGTTGGTGCCATGCCACTCGTCGACGCCGAAGTCGACGTCGAAGTCATCGGTGATCGTGTACCAGGGGGTTTCCCAGCCCATCCGCGCTTGGTAGCGCTGGATGTCGGCCTGCGGTGCACGCGAGACGTGCACCAGCGTGGTGTCGCGAGCGTTGAGATGCGCGAGATGCGCGACCTGGTCGGCCATGAACGAGCACCCAACGCAGCCGCTCTGCGGCCACTTGGCCACGCCCGGCTCGAAGAAGAAGCGATAGACGATCAGCTGGCGGCGCCCCGCGAACAGGTCGAGCAGGCTCACCAGGCCGTCCGGACCTTCGAAGATGTAGTCCTTCTCCACGGCCATCCTCGGCATCCGACGGCGCTGTGCCGCCAGCGCGTCGCGAGCGCGGGTCACCTCCTTCTCCTTGACCAGCAGCTCCTCGCGCGCGGCTTCCCACGCTTGCGGCGAGACGATTGGCGGCATGTTCATGAGGACTCCTCTTCTTTCAGGTACGCATCGACGACATCGAACAGGCGTCCCCAGAGGACGCGCTGGCGATCCATCCAGTCGGCGGCCACGCTCAGCACCTCCGGCTCGAGCGAGAGCCGATGCGTCCGGCCCTCGACCACGCGCGTCACCACGCCGGTCTCCTCGAGCACCTTCAGATGCTTGGAGATCGCTGGCTTGGACACGCCGAAGCCAGCGGTGGCCTCGCCGACCGTCGCCGGACCTTCGGCGAGGCGCTCGACGATGCCGCGGCGGATCGGGTGCGCGAGCGCTTTGAACGGATCGTTCACCATAAGGTGAACAATAGCTCGCGTCTCGGACCTCTGCAACCCGAACGGTCAGTGGCGGTACGGCCACCCGCACCCACGACCGGGCGGTTGCGCGCCGCTAGGCCATCGCCGGGGTTCCCCTGATGCGACAGACGGTCCGAACGGAGACAGTGCGACCCATGCGCACTCCCCTTCAGCGTCTCCCCCGCAACCTTGCCCCTGTCTGTGTCGCCGCGGCCGCCCTCGCGGCCGCCGCGCTCCCCGGCACGGCAACCGCCGCCACGATCACGACCGACGGCGCCGGCACCTACACCTACGTCGGCGCCCCCGGCGAGGCCAACCACATGAGCATCCAGGCGATGGAGGACGGCGGCATCCTCTTCTACGCCAACGAGGGTGTGAACGTCACCTCGGCCCCGGCCAGCTGCGCGGACGCCTATGGATCCGGCGACTGGTCAGAGGTCGTCTGCGCCAACCCAAAGGCGATCGTCGTCCAAGCCGGCGATGGCGACGAGAACATCACGCTCTCCTCTGAGCTGCCCGTGCCGGTTACGGTCGACGGTGGCCCTGGGAAAGACTGGATCCGCGGCGCCGAAGGCAACGACACGATCGTCGGCGGGCCTGGCCAGGACAAGATCTCCGGCGATCTGGCCGGCGGCGACTGCGGCCCGTTCTGGTGCAAGTACCCCTATGGCAACGACACGATCTACGCCCAGGACGGCGAGGTCGACGCAATCCTCTGCGGTGCGGGCACCGACACGGTCTATGCCGACGCCGCCGACGTGGTCGACAAGAATTGCGAGAACGTGACCCGCGCCGGCGCCGTAGCGGCCGCCGCGCCGGCGCCCGGTGGCAAGGCCACCAACAGCGCCGGGACCGGCAGCGGTGCCAAGGCGACCCTGGTCGGGCGCGTCCGCCTCGCCGCAGCACTGAAGTCCGGCTTCACCATCAAGCTGACCGGCGTCGTGGCGAGGGCCAAGGTCAAGCTCAGCGCGACGCGCTCAGGCAAGCGCGTCGCCCGCGGCTCCACCAAGGCCACCAAGAACGGCACGGCGACGGTCAAGCTGAAGTTCACCGCCAAGGCCAAGCGCACCCTGCGCCATGCCAAGAGCGTCACGCTGAAGGTCGGCGGCGGCGGCGCGACGACGACGGTGGTCCTCAAGCGCCGCTGACGCCGCCGGTCGATTGGGCGGCCGTCTGGGTGGTCGACTTACGCGCCGCTAGACGTCGCCAAGGTCGACCACCCCAACAACGCCGTGGGGGCGCCGACGCCTACCGGCCGTTACCGGCAGCCCGCTCGGAGATGAAGCCGACGAGATCGCCGAAGCGATCCTTGAGGAAGTGGTGCGTCGCCCCGGCTTGCGCGAACTCGCGCTCGGCGCCGGGCACGGCGGTGAAGGCGACGATCTCGACGTCAGCCAGCAGCGCCTTGAGCTCACGTGTGGTGGTGACGCCATCCATGCCGGGCATGTTCTGGTCGATCACCGCGAGGTCCGGCGGGTCGGCGGCCGCCAAGGCCAGCGCCTCGGCGCCGCCTGAAGCCTCCTGCATCAAGACGTCTGCGCGATCGCCGAGCATCGCGCGCAGCAGGGCACGGATGTCGGGCGCGTCGTCGACGATGAGGACGCGCAGCGGTCGTTGATGTGGCACCGGGTCCACAGACATGGTCATCGGCTTGTCGCGCGCAGTTCCTGAGCCCCCGGTACGCCACGCGACGTCGCAAACCACGCTACTACCGGCGACCGATCGACGGGCCGCCAACTTCTCACCGCTACCTTGGAGCGCCGTTGCCATCGAAGCGAGGAGCCCGTCCGTGCCCGTCCGCGTAGGTGTCCAGGTCCAGCCCCAGCACGCCGACTTCGAGGGGATGCGTCATGCGTGGCGTGAAGCCGACGAGCTCGGCGTCGACACGATCTTCTGTTGGGATCACTTCTATCCGCTCTACGGCGAGCCCGACGGCAAGCACTTCGAGGCGCTGACCACGATGGCTTCGATGGCCGAGGTCACCGAGCGGGCGCAGATCGGCGCGCTGGTCATCTGCAACTCCTACCGCAACCCGGAACTGTTGGCCGACGCTCACCGCACGATCGACCACATCTCCGGAGGCCGCGTGATCCTCGGCATCGGCGCCGGCTGGTTTGAGCGCGACTACGACGAGTACGGCTACGAATTCGGCGACGCCCCCGCCCGCCTGCGCGCGCTCAAACGCGACCTGCCCCGGATCCGCGAGCGTCTCGGCAAGCTCAACCCGCCGCCGGTTGGCGAGCTGCCGATCCTGATCGGCGGCAGCGGCGAGAAGGTCACGCTCAAGCTGGTCGCCCAGCACGCCGACATGTGGCACAGCTTCGGCGACGCCGACACCTTCAAGCGCAAGAACGACATCCTGCTCGGCCACTGCGACGCCGTCGGACGCAACCCCGGCGAGATCGAACGCACGTGGGGCGTCCACGCCGGGCTGTTTGACCACGTCGACACCCTCGTCGAGGCGGGTGTCGATCACGTCATCCTGGGCATCGGCGGTGACGGCCGCGGCTATGACCTCGGCCCGGTGCGCGAGCTCGTCGCCTGGCGCGACCGCACGAACGGGCTGGCGTAGCCCGGACCGCGGACCGGCAGACCGCAACTTCGCCGGGCTGATTGAGTCTCGATCCGAGATGCCGTACCTCCGTCGCACCGCCGTCGCCGTCCTGCTGTCTGCAGCTGTCGCACCCGTCTCAGTCACCCCCGCCGACGCCGCCACGCGCACGCCGAAGCTCGCGGGCGTCCGCTGCGTTCCCGCCAGCGCGACATCGTGCAAGACGGGCGTCGCGGTGCGCGTCGGCCGCCAGGTGCAGTTGCGCGGCACGGGCCTGAAACTCGGGATGCGCGTCACCTTCCGCTGGCCGCGTGGCGCAATCGCCACCAAGCTGCATCGCGGCGCCGCGGGCTGGGTAGCGCGCGTGCCACCGGGCGTCCGCCCCGGAAAGGTCACGGTGACGCTGCGCGACCGCGCCGGGCGCCGGTCGGCGAGCATCAAGATCACGATCCTCACCGAGCCCAAGAAGATCGTCGCCCCGGCGCTGAGCGGCGACGGATCGGTGCCCATGGCCTTTCGCGGCAACGGCATGTGGATCTGGCAGTTAGAGAAGTCCGAGCGCGGCAGCGTCGACGCGATCGCCGCCCGCGCCGCCGCGGCCTCGGTCTCCACCGTCTTCGTCAAGGCCGGCGACGGCACGACCCCTTGGGACCAATTCTCGCCGCTGCTGGTCGGTGCGCTGCGCCAGCACGGCCTGAAGGTCTGCGCCTGGCAGTTCGTCTACGGCAACAGCCCTTCGGCAGAAGCGAGCGTCGCAGCGGCGGCGATTGCCGCCGGCGCCGACTGCTTCGTCATCGATGCCGAAGGCCAGTACGAAGGCAAGTACGCCGCTGCGCAGACCTATATGAACGCGCTGCGTGCAGCCGTCGGCCCGGGCTTCCCGATCGGGCTGACGTCGTTTCCCTACGTCGACTACCACCCGGGCCTGCCGTTCAGCGTGTTCTTGGGACCGGGCGGCGCGCAGGTCAACCTGCCGCAGGCCTACTGGAAGGACATCGGCGGCACAGTCGACGCGATCAGCGCCCACACGCTGGCCCACAACCGCATTTACAAGGCGCCCATCGCCCCGCTCGGGCAGACCTACGACAACCCCTCAGCCACCGACCTGCGGCGCTTCCGCCAGATCTGGGCGGCCTACGGCACCCAGGGACTGTCGTGGTGGAGCTGGCAGGCGACCGACAGCGCGCATTGGAACGTGCTCAACGAGCCCGCGCCGGCGGCGAGCGTCGAGCCCGACCCCGGCTGGCCCGCTTTGGGCAAGGGCGCCAAGGGCGACGAGGTCATTTGGCTCCAACAACACCTGACGCAGAGCTACCCGACCGTCACGGTCACCGGGAAGTTCGACACGGCGACCGGCGACGCGGTCAAGGCGATCCAGACGGCCAACGGCATCGCGGTGACGGGCACGACCGACGCCTCGACATGGGCGGTCGCGCTCGCCCTGCCCTACACGCCCGTCGACTGGACTGCGCAACGCTGACGCCCAAACGCATCGCCGATTGGGCAAGATGGCGGCCATGTCCGCTGTCTCGCCGACCTATCGCTTCGCCATGGCCGCCTGCTCGCCCGCGGTGCGCTGGTGGGGTCGCCTGGAGGTCTCCGGGCTTGACGCCCTGCCGCTCGACGGACCGGTCCTGCTGGCCGGCAATCACGACAGCTACTGGGACCCGATCGCGATCGGCATCGCCGGCCTGCCCCGCCGGCAGATCTGCGCACTGGCCAAGGCCTCGCTGTGGAAGCCCGGCCTCGGCGCGATCCTCAACGGCATGGGCCAGATCCCGATCGAGCGCGGCAAGGGCGACGTCCACGCAATGGACCGTGCGATCGAGATGCTGCGCGCCGGCGCGTGCATCGGCGTCTTCCCGGAAGGCACGCGGTCCAAGGGCCGTGAGCTGCGCGCCCGCAGCGGTTTCGGCCGCCTCGCCGACGCCGTGCCGGACGCGCACATCGTGTCGTGCACCGTGACCGGCACCGTTGACCTGCCGAAGTTCCCACGCAGCCGGCCCCACTTGCGCGTCAATTTTTTCGCGCCCAGCGGTGGGCAGCGGCAACCGGGCGAGACGCCCACCGAGCTCTCGGCCCGCCTGCTGGCCGAGATTCGCGCTATCGCGCCGCGGATGCCTACGGGTCGCAAGCCGCAACCGGCTGCCGAGCAGGCTCCGGTCGGCTAAGCGGGCAGCTTCTCGCGCTCGGGCGCCAGCGCCTTCTGGGCCTGGCGCTCGGGCGTGATGACGACGACGTCGTGGGCCAGTCCCACCTTCGCCAGCCCACCGATCACCAACGCCGACACGTCGATCTCCCACGGCTTGAGCCCGTGACGCGCCGACCGCGGGAAGGCATGGTGATTGTGATGCCAGGACTCGCCGAGCGACGGAATCGCCAGCCACGCCACGTTGGTGGACTTGTCCTCGATGTCAAAGCGACGTGAGCCGAAGTAGTGACAGACCGAGTTGACCGACCACGTGATGTGGTGGACGAGGAAGATCCGGACCAGGCCGCCCCAGATGTAGCCGCGCAGCGCGCCCTCCCAGGTGAAGCCGTGCAAGACATAGCCGAGTGCGGTCGGGATCAACAGCGACGCAAGCACGTAGACCGGGAAGCGCCGACCGATGGCCTTCATCTTGGGATCCTCGTAGAGGTCCTTGGCGTACTTCTTCCAGTCGGCCTGCCCTTGGGTTTCCATCAGCCAGCCGGTGTGGGCGTGCCAGAGGCCGGGCAGACCGCTGCCGTGACCGACGTGCGGGCTGTGCGGATCGCCCTCGACGTCGGTGTGCGCGTGGTGCTTGCGGTGGTCGGCGACCCAGTCCAGGACGGAGCCCTGCACACTCAGCTGGCCCAGCGACGCGAAGGTGCGCTCGAGCCACGGATCGACGCGGAAGGAGCGATGCGTCAGCAGCCGGTGAAAGCCGACGGTCACGCCCATCGCGGTCGCGAGGTACATCACCGCCAGGATCGCGAGGTCGATCCCGTCGACCCAGGAGTTCCACAACAGCACGATGGCCACTAGGACGCCGGCAAACGGCACGACGACGCCGGCGAGGTTGGCGTAGCGCTCGGTTCGCGTCATGTCTTGCACGATGGCGTCAAGCCATCGAGGCTTCTTGTGCCTAGCGTCGCGAGTGACACGGCTGATCTTGTGCCCAACCTACAAACCCCTGCGATCGCACTTCTCCGTGCGAGCGTCGCACCGCGCGGCGTCGCGCGGTAAACACCAGGGCACGTGCCCCGCCGTCGCCGTCGCCGCCGCTCGATGTTCGCTTCGGCGCCGCCACGCCGCAGCGCGGGCGTCCCGTGGCTCGAACCGGGCCATCGCGCTGGCGGCGGCTACGGTCGCCGGGCGCCGCGCCGCCGCCGCAACCCGCTCACGTACCTGATCCCGCTCCTGCTGCTCGCGGTCATTGGCGCGACCGTTGCGCTGTTCGTTCGCCACAACCGCGAGATCGACCGCCAGCGCGCCGACGCCGACGCGTTCGCCAAGGGCTACGCCGCGCGCGACGCCACCGCGATGTGGCACGCGCTCGACGCCAAGAGCCAGCAGGCCTACCCACGCGCTCGGTTTGCCGCGCTGGTCAAGCGCGCCGACACCGCCGCCACGGTCAAGGCCAAGCGCCTCGGGACAGCCGCCAAGCCCAAGGACGGCGCCGTCACCGTCCCGGTCGCCGTCGACACGCGCCTGTTTGGCACGCTGCGCGGGACGCTCAAGCTGCCCGTCGAGGACGGCGGCGTCGCGTGGACGCCGAGCCTGCGGCTGCCCGGCCTGCGCAAGGGCGAGGCGCCCAAGCGGCGCACGCTGCAGGCCGCCCGCCAGGCCACGGTCTTCACCCGCGACGGCACCGCGCTGATCGACGACCCCACGCTCAGCATCTTCGGGAAGGGCCTGCGTGCCCGCTACCGCGAGCGCCTCGCCGGGACCGCCGGCGCCGAGCTGCGCTTCGGCACGCGCACCATCGCCAAAGTCGCGCCGCACGCCGGCCGCTCGGTGCACTCGACGCTGCGCCCCGGCCTGCAGCGCGTCGCAACGGCCGCGCTCGGCAACAAGCTCGGCGGCGTCGCGGTGATCCGCCCGCGCACCGGCGACGTCCTCGCCCTCGCCGGCATCGCCGTCAGCGCACCCCAGCCGCCGGGCTCGACGTTCAAGATCATCACCTTGTCTGCCGCGCTGGCCTCCGGCGCCGCGACGGTCAACAGCAGCTATCCCGTCCGGACCTCGGCGACGCTCTCGGGCGTCAAGCTCGCCAACGCGAGCAACGAGTCCTGCGGCGGCAGCCTCGCGCAGTCCTTCGCCGACTCCTGCAACTCGGTCTTCGCCCCGCTGGGCGCCAAGGTCGGCGCCACGAAGCTCGTCGCCCGCGCCGAGGCCTTCGGCTTCAACGAAACGCCGCGGGTCCCGGTCGCCAAGCCGAACACGATCTCGACGAACCTCCGCGACGCCATCGCCGTCGGCTCAGCGGCGATCGGTCAGGAGAAGGATCTCGCGACGCCGTTGGGGATGGCTAGCGTCGCCGCCGCGATCGGCGCCAAGGGCATGCGCGCCAAGCCACGCGCGATCACCGAGGACCCCGTGATCCGCAACCGCGCGGTCAGCGCCAAGGTCGCCGGGCAGGTGCGCGACATGATGATCGGCGTAGTCCGCGGCGGCACCGGGACGGCCGCCGCGCTGCCCGGCGTCACCGTCGCGGGCAAGACCGGCACCGCGGAGCTGCGCTTCACCGGCGGTGGCGCGGCGGACCCCAAGAACACCGACGCATGGTTCGTCGCCTTCGCCCCGGCCACCAACCCGCGGGTCGCCGTCGGCGTGATGCTCGTCGGCGCCGGCGCGGGCGGCAAAGCGGCGGCGCCGATCGCCAAGCAGGTCCTCGCCGCCGCGCTCGGGTCCTAGGTCGGACTAATCGCCCGCGGCGATGACGTGGACCGTCATCCCGAACGGGTCGGTCACGGCGAAGCCGCCGGGCACGTCGCGCGCGTCGATCCCGGCCGCGTCGACGCGGGCGCGCACCGTCTCGAGCTCGACGACGCGGTCGAGCACGATCGTCCAGTGACGCAGGCCGACGATGCCCGCGGGCATCGGCACCGCGCCCTCGCCACGCCATGTGTTGAAGCCCAAGTGATGGTGGTAGCCGCCGGCCGAGACGAACGCAGCGGTGGGCATCTTGGCCCAGACCTCGAAGCCGAGCATGTCGCGGTAGAAGCGCAGGCCGGCGGCGATGTCGCCGACATGGAGGTGCAGGTGTCCGACGCGCACGCCCGGGCGCACCTGCGCGCTGAGCTCCTCCCCGCCGACGGTCGCCAACAGCGCGTCGAGATCCAGTCGCTTCGGGCCATCGCCGGTGAACTCCTCCTCGGGCGTGGGCCACTGGTCGCGCGGGCGGTCAGCGGCCAGTTCGATCCCGTTGCCGTCTGGATCGGGCAGGTAGATCGCCTCGTGCGTGCCGTGGTCTGAGGCGCCCTGGATCGGCGTCTTGCTCGCGACCAATCGCAGCGCGGTGCGCGCCAGCTCCTCGCGCGATGGGAAGAGCAAGGCATAGTGGTAGAGGCCGGAGCTGCGGCGCGGCGGCGGCCCGGCCGTGCTGTCCTCGTGTAGGACGAGCACGTCCTCCTCGCCATCACCCAGCACCGCGACGTTCACGTTGTGACGATGCACGCGCAGACCGAGCGCGGATTGGTACCAGGCGACCGAGCGATCGAGGTCGGTGACGGTGAGATGGACGGCGCCGAGCCGCAGCGTGGCCGGGAGCTCGCTGATGCCCTGAGCCGCGGGGCCGACGGTGACGGGCGTGAACGGGTTTGTGGAGCTCATGGTGTCCTTGCGGTGTCGCGCCGGGAGCGCAAGACGGGCAACCGACGGTAGCGACCTCCCTGCACGGCCAGCAGGAGCAGCCCGGCGACCAAGCCCCAGAACGGCGCGCTGATCCCCAGTGCGGTGACGCCCGACGCGCAGACGACGAAGGTGATGATCGCCGCCTCGCGCTGCTGATCGTCGTCGGTCGCGGCGCGCAGGGCGGCGCCGAGCGTCCCCAGGAGCGCCAGCCCGGCGACGGCTTCGATCAGGACCGGCGGCGACGCCGCCAACAACGTGGTCGCCAGCCCAGCGGCGGGACCGATGACGAGATAGACGGCGCCTGCACTCGCGCCCGCGATCCAGCGTCGCGACGGATCGGGTCCTGCTTCGGGCCCCGCCGCCAGCGCCGCGGTGATCGCTGCGAGGTTGATGCCGTGGCCGCCCAGCGGCGCGCCGGCGACGCTCGCCGCGCCGGTCGTGACCAGGACCGGCCGCATCGGCGCCGCGTAGCCGTGGGCGGCGAGCACGCTCATCCCCGCGACGTTCTGCGAGACCATCGTCACGATGAACAGCGGCAGGCCGAGGCCGAGCAGCGTGCCGAGATCGAAGGTGGGCGTCACGAAGGTCAGCTGCGGCAGCAGGTGCGCCGGCGGGCCGCCGGCGACCGGATCGATCGCGACGGCGATCGCCGCCGCGACCAGAGCGCCCGGCACCGCCCAGCGCCGCGCGACGCGCCACAGCACCAGCCACACGACGACGGCCGGGATCGCCAGCTTGGGGACCTCGACGACCGCGTGGACCGGCTGCAGACAGATCGGCAACAGCACGCCCGCCAGCAGCCCACTGGCGACCGGCCCCGGAATCGCCACGATCGCGCGCGTCAGCGGTCGCCACAGGCCTGCGATGACGACCAGGACGCCGGCCAGCAGGAACGCGCCGATCGCGGCCGGATAGCCGCCGCTCACCGGGCCGGAGGCGACCAGCAACGCAGCGCCCGGCGTCGACCACGCCATGGCCAGCGGCATCTTGTAGTGGAAGGACAGGGCGATGCAGACCACGCCCATGGAGACCGACAACACCAACAATCCCGACGACGCTTGGGCATTGCTGGCGCCGATCGCGTGCAGGCCCGCCAAGACGATTGCAAACGAGCTGGCAAAGCCGACCAGCGCCGCAACGATGCCGGCGATGACGGGCTGCGAGCGAGCGCCGCTCACTCCGCGCTCGCCCCTAGGGAGTTCCACATCGTCAGACCGTAGACGAGCTCGAGACGGCTCCATGGCCGCGAGACCCTAGTCCTCGGTGACCATGCGCGCGCCCGCGAGCGCCAGCAACCGGCGGGCGATCCCGCGAGCGCCGCGCAGCTCCAGCCCTACGCCGAGCGCGTGTGCGCGTGCTTGCTCGCGGACCAGGAAGCTCGCGGTCACGGTCTCGACCAGATCGACGCCGGCGAGGTCGATCGTCACGCGGCCCGGCTGCTCGGTGGCCATCAGCGGCCGCAACACCGTGCGGACACGGCTGACCGCGGCCAGGTCGAAGTCGCCGGACAGGCGCAGACACGGAACGCCGTTATCGTCATCGACAACCATCCAGAACGCGTCGTCGGGGAGGCCTGATGCACTCGTCACGGACCGGACCTACCCAACTTCCCGTTCACCTACGAGTCGTTGCGGTGCACAGGGCCGCGGGCAAGCTCGATGCTGTCGTGCGCGACATGGCAGTGTTGGCGCCACATGAGTGTCTCCCCCGCCCTGCTCCCCGGCCGCTTTCAGGCGTGGGCCGGCGGCTATCTCGCCCGCGCGCTCGTCGCGCTGCCAGCGCCCGTGCTCCGACGCTTGGCCGGCACGCCGCCACCCGACGCGGCGGGCCTGCACCCCGAGGCGCTGCTGCTCGGCAAGCTCGCGGCGATCGGCCGCACCCCGATGAGCGACGCCGCGCCGGTCGCCGAGCAACGGCGACGCCTGGCGCTGACGGCGCGGCCGATGGGCCTGCGCCTGAAACTGCCGCTAACCGTGACCGACCTCGGCGCGGGCGAGATCCCGGTGCGCCTCTACACGCCGATCGCCGCGCCTACGCCTGGTCCGTTGTTGGTGTATTTCCATGGTGGCGGCTGGGTCCAGGGCTCGGTGCAGACCCACGACGCGGGCTGTCGCCTGCTAGTGCACCTCAGCGGCGTCCGAATCATGTCGGTGGACTACCGGCTCGCACCCGAGCATCCCT
This sequence comes from uncultured Conexibacteraceae bacterium, assembly GCA_963794585.1. Classification (GTDB taxonomy): domain Bacteria; phylum Actinomycetota; class Thermoleophilia; order Solirubrobacterales; family Solirubrobacteraceae; genus Baekduia. The sequence continues at coordinate 36,037 of CAWCEO010000011.1, read as the reverse complement.
ACCCCGCGGCCGTCGAGGATGCCCTGGCCGCCTACGCCTGGGCGGCCGGTCACGCCGACCGGCTCGGCGCCGATCCGGCGCGGCTGGCCGTCGGCGGCGACAGCGCGGGCGGCAACCTCGCCGCGGTCGTTGCGCTCGCGGCACGCGACGACGAACGGCTGCCCGATGTGGCCTTCCAGCTCCTGCTCTGCCCGGTGACCGACGTCACGACCAAGACGGAGTCCTACGCGCGCTTCGCCAGCGGCTACCTGCTGACCGAGTCCGGCATGGACTGGTACATCTCCAAGTACCTGCCGGATCCCGCGCAGCGCGCCGAGCCGCACGCCTCGCCGCTGCACGCACCGCAGCACGCCGGGCTGCCGCCGGCTTATGTGGCGACCTGCATTCCCGACGTCCTGCGCGACGAGGGCGAGGCCTACGCCGCACGGCTGCGCGAGGCCGGCGTTCCCGTCGCGATCCAGCGTCATGACCAGGTCCACGGCTTCTTCAACACGACCGTGGCGCGCAGCAGCCGCGCAGCCTTCGGGCAGGTCGCCGGCGCGCTGCGCCAAGGCCTGGCGTCCACATCCTGAGCGGGAAATCGGTCGCCGGCCGTCGTCTGCTGTCGATACGCTGAGCACAAGAGATGTCTGCCCGCCAGTCTGCCCGCACCAAGCCCGACGCGCCCGATCACGTGCCGTGTATGGAGCTGACCGAGGGCGAGGCGCGCTACCTGCTCGCGCTGCGCGATCTCAACTCGGCCGGCACCGCACCGTCACAGGCAGCGGTCGCGCGCAAGGTCGGGGTCTCGCACCCCACCGCGCTGGAGATGATCCGCCGGCTGCGCGGGCTCGATCTCGTCGCGCCCGACGCGTTGACGCTGACGGCCAACGGCACCAGCGCAGCGCTCGTGCTCAGCTCACGGCGCCACGCCGCGCGCGTCCTCGCCCATGAGGTCCTCGGCCTCGACGACGAGCAGGCCGACGCCGAGGCTGACGCGCTGGCCACGAGCCTCTCACCGGTCCTCGCGCGGCGCCTCGTCGCCTGGCGTACGCGACGCGACTCCGACTAGCCCTACCAGGACCGCCGCCGGCGCGGCCTAGATAAGATCGATTCTCGCTTATAATGGCGCGCTCGTGCCCGCCCCGTTTGACCTTCCGTTCGTCCAGCGCGCCGTCGTCGAGATCGTGCTGCTCGCCGTCGGCTCGGGGATCCTGGGGACGTGGATCGTGTTGCGAGGGCTGAGCTTCTATGCCCACGCGGTCGGCACGGCGGCCTTCCCGGGCCTCGTCCTTGCCGACGGTCTGGGCTTCTCGCCGCTGCTCGGTGCGCTGGCGACGGCGGGCATCGTGGCCATCGGCGTCGCCGCGATCGCCAACCGCGGCCGCGCGGAGTACGACTCGGCCACGGCGCTGGTGCTGGTTGGCGCACTCGCCGCGGGAGTGATCCTGGCCAGCGACGTCTTTCACTCCCAAGGCAGCGTTGAACGGCTGCTGTTCGGCAGCCTGCTGCTGATCGACGGCACCGACCAGGTCGTCGCCGGAGCCGTCGGCATCGCCGTGCTGCTGACTGGCGCAGCGCTGGGGCGGCGCTGGCTGGCAGCGGGCTTTGATCGCGACAGCGCCCAGGCGCTGGGCGCGCGATCGCCGCTGCCCGACCTACTGCTGCTCGCGCTCGTCGCCGCCTCGGCGGTTGCCGCACTGGATGCGATCGGGGCGCTGCTCTCCACCGCTCTGCTCGTCGTCCCCGCCGCGACGACACGCCTTTTGGTCGACCGGCTGCGCACCTGGCAGCTAGCGACGATCGCCCTCGTGATCGTCGAAGGGATCGTCGGGCTCTGGCTGTCGGTGCAAACCAACGCGCCACCGGGCGCCACGATCGCCGTCGTCGGCGGTGTGGTGTTCGCGGCCGTCGCGCTGGGCCGCGCCGGCCGGACGCGCCTGGTCGCACGCGGGGTGAGCGCCGCGTGAGCGACGCGCTGTTGCTCTCCGCTGACGGCCTGTCCGCCGGCTACGGCGGCCCGCCGGTCCTGCGCGAGGTCAGCTTCAGCGCGCACCCCGGCCAGCGCATCGCGGTCCTGGGACCCAACGGCGGCGGGAAGACGACGCTCTTTCGCACCCTGCTCGGCGAGCTGCGCCCGTCGGCCGGCACGCTGACGCGGCCCGCCCGGATCGGCGTGGTGCCCCAGACCGAGCGCTCGCGTCTGGACTTTCCCGTCAGCGCGCTGGACGTCGCGCTAATGGGCACGCTGTCGACGCTGCCGTGGTGGCGCCGGCCGGGCCGCACCGATCGCCAGCGCGCTCGGGCCGCGCTGGCCGACGTCGGCCTCGCCGACCGCGCCGATCACAGCTTTGGCGACCTCAGCGGCGGCCAGCGCCAGCGTGTCCTGGTCGCCCGCGCATTGGTCCAGGATGCGCCGGTGTTGTTGCTCGACGAGCCGTATGTCGGGCTCGACACGCCGAGCGTCGGGCTGCTCGACGATCTGCTGGCACGGCTCGCCGCACAGGGTCGCGCGCTGCTGATCGCCACGCATGATGTTGAGCAGGCGCGTGGCTGGGAGCGGGTGCTCTGCCTTAACCGCCGCCAGATCGCCTTTGGCGCGCCTGCTGACGTCCTGACGCGCGAGACGCTCGAGGCAACCTATGGCGCCGAGATCGTCGAGCTGCCCGGCGAGCGCTGCGTGCTGCCTGCCCACCACCACGAGCACGGCCACGACCACGGCGCCGCATGATCGTCGCGACCATCTGGCACAGCTTGATCGAGCCATGGGAGCAGGGCATCGACCGCCGCGCGCTCTTTGAAGTGATCCTGCTCGGGCTGACCGGTGGGACGCTCGGCTGCTGGATCATCTTCTACAACTTGAGCTACTCCACCGAGTCGCTCGCCCACGCGCTGCTGCCGGGCCTGGTGCTCGCGGCACTGGCCGGGATCCCGATCATCCTCGGCGGCGCCCTTGGGTTGGTGGTTGCCGCGCTGGCGATTGCAGTAGCCGCCCGGACCCCGGCAGTCGGGCGCGACACGGCGGTCGCGGTGGTGGTCACCGGATTGCTCGGGCTCGGCGCGTTGCTGGCGCTGGCGCCCGACACGCCGGCGGGGCTTGGGGCGCTGCTGTTCGGCGATGTACTTGGCGTCAGCGACACCGACCTGGCGCTGGCGGCCGGTTTGGCGGTCGCGGTGTTGGTGGCGCTGGCGCTCCTGCACGGGCGGTTGTTGCTCGTGGGCTTTGACCGTCTCAACGCTGCCGCGCTTGGCGTGCGGCCGGGCGTCGTGGATCTCGCGCTGCTGCTGCTGGTCGCCGCGGCGTTGCTGGTGGCCGTGCAGGGGCTGGGCAATCTGCTGGTGGTCGCGGTGCTCGTCGGCCCCGCCGCTTGCGCCCGCGCGGTGACGCGGCGCATGTCCACCATGATCGTGATCGCGGCGGGAGTCGCGGTCGCAGCGGGGTGCGGTGGGTTGTACTTGTCCTACTACGCCGAGACGGCGGCGGGGGCGTCGATCGCCGCGGTGATCGTCGGGGCGTATGTCGTGGCGCTGGGGGTTGGGACGGCGAGGCGGCGGGTGCAGGCGCGGGTGGCGACGACCTAGGCCTGGTGGCGCTCAGCCCGCCGCTGGGTTGGGAGCGCGGAGCGTGGTCCGTTGGCGCCGGGGAGGGGCGGGCGTTTGTGGCGTTCAGATTGCGGCGCTGGTCGGGGTGCGGTGCGTGGTCCGTCTCCACCGAGGGAGTGAGAGCGACCAGGGGCGCGAGGCGCCCGGGGTCGTCCGCACGGGCATGGGCGCGGGATTCCGAGCGTCATCTAGACCCGGGCGACCGGTGAGCATCATGGAGCACACGAAACCCGCGTATATCGCGGGTTTCGTGCGATCGACGACGTCAACAGCCAGGATTCGGTACCGAACCACATCGGATGAAGGTTCGGCAGCGAATTACCCGCCCCAACGCCCGCGGACGACCCCGGGCCCCGCACACCGCCAACCCCGCTCACTCTCCTCGGTGCGGACGGACCACGCATCGCACCGCGACCGCACCCGAGCTGAACGCCACAAACGCCCGCCCCTCGACCAACGCCGACATACCCCGTCCCGCACCCTGACCCACGCGGCAAGCTGAGCGCTACAAACGCCCGCACGACACCCGCTGCTCAGCCAGCGCACTCCGCGCACGCCCCGTGCAACACCACATCATGCTCGGCCACCGTGAACGTCACGCGCCGAGCCAGCCGCTGGATCGAGCGCTCGAGCTCCGGATCCTCGAACGGGATCACCGTGCCGCAGGCGTCGCAGACCATGTGATGGTGATGGCCTTCCTCGCGCGCCGCTTCAAACCGCGCCAGGCCCTGCCCGACCTCGACCCGCGTGATCAACTTCAACCCCTCGAGCTCCTCGAGGATGCGGTAGATCGACGCCCGCGCCACCGGCCGGCCGCCGCCGTCTCCCCCGCGCAGCGCCTCCTCAATCTCGGCGGCCGAGAGCGCGCAGCGCTGCGCGTCGAGCAGGCCGATCAGCGCCGCCCGTGCGCCGCCACGGCGGTAGCCGGCGCCGACGAGCGCCTCGGTCGCGCGAACCGCCCAGGCCTCGGTAGCCCCGTGGTCATGGCCGTGCGTGGTGGGACTCATTCCCATCCAGGGTACCGACGGGCATTCAGACCGAGCCCGACAGCTCGCGCACATGCGGCGAATGCTCGCCGCCGCACGTGCACGTAGCCGCGATGGTGGTGCTACGTCGCCGTCAGCTTTGACGCGACCTGCGACAGCGGCTCGGCCAACGCGTTGACGAGCTGGCTCAGCTTGCGACGCTGCGCGGCGTCGACCGTGTCGTAGGACGGAAACCTCCCGGCCTCCTTGAGCGTGGCGAGCTCGGCGTTGACCGCATCGAAGCGCGCGGCGATTGTCGTCGCCAGCTGCGCGTCGGTCTTGCGCAGCGCCGGGGCCAGCAGGCCGAAGGCGGACTCCGAGCCCTCCACGTTGGCCTCGAAGTCGGAGAGGTCGGTGTGCGAGTACCGGTCCTCCTCACCCGTGATCTTCGACGCCGAGACCTCATCCAGCAGGCCGTTGGCCCCGTTGGCGAGCTCCTCGGGCTGGTAGGTCAGACCCTCGGTCTTGGTCTGCAGGCGCTTGACGTCGGCCAACAGCTTGTCGGCGATCGGCTCCAGGCCCGTGGTGCTGTTCTTGACCCACAGACCCTGCTCGATCTTGTGGAAACCCGTCCACGGCGTGCCCTTCTCGACATCGTTGACGCGCGCGTCGATCTCCGGGTCGAGGTTGCCGAAGGACTCGGCAACCGGCTCGATCGTCTCGTAGGGCGCGCGGGCGGCAGCGAACTGCTCCTTGGCACCGGCGACGTCGCCGGCCTTGATCGCGGCGACGAACTTCTCGGTGCGGTCGACCAGGATCGCCGACTTGCTCTCGACGTAGCTGCGGTAGGACTGCGTCGCCGACTTCAGCAGCGGATCGTCAGCACCGGTCTCGGCCACCGCGGCGCCACCGACGTTCATGGCGCCCGTGGCCGCGGTCTTGCCGCCGGGGCAGGCCATCGAGTACTCGCCGGGCTTCAAGTTGATGGTGAAGGAGCCCGACAGGCCCGGCACGAGGTTCTCCTTCTCGCCAAGGATGCGGGCGCCCGAGAGGACCTCGAACTCGCTCACGCGGCCGGTGCCGGCATTGGTCACCTTGAACTCGGTGGGCCCGGCGCCGAGCTTGAGGGAAGCGGGCTCGCAGCCCGCGTCCGTCAACTTGATCGCGACCTGCTTGGCGCCAGAATCAGAGGCGCTCTTGTTGTCATCCGAACCACACGCGACCAGCAACAGGGCTGAGGTGAGGACGATGGCCGCGACGGCGGCGTTCTTCATGCTTTGCTCCTTGGAGGGCTTCTTGCGTGCCGGCATCAAGACGTAGATGACGGCGGGAATCGCGTAGACGAGATAGCCGATGACTTCGATGTTCGTCGGCGTGGGCTGGAGGCCGAGCATGCCCGTGAGCAGCGCGGCGGTCCATGTGCCCGGAACGACCAGCCAGGTGAGATCCAGCGCCTGGCCCTGGCCGAAATTGATCCAGCCCGCCTCGTGGGCGGTGTGCAGCGTGCTGGCGACCAGCCCGGCGGCGACCAGCGCCAGCACGACGCCGGTGAAGCGGAAGAACCGCTGCAGGTTGAGCTTGACCCCGCCGCGGTAGATGGCAAAGCCGATGGCGATCGCGCAGACGATGCCGAGGATCGCGCCGATGCCGGCCGTGCCCGGGTCATCGGAGTTCTGGAAGACGGCGAGCAGGAAGACCGCGGTCTCCAGCCCCTCACGGAAGACCGCGAAGAAGGCCATGCCGATCAGCGCCTTGACCGAGCCGTCTCTCAACGCGCCAGCCGTGCTCTCGCGCAGCTCGCCGGACAGGCCAGCAGCATGCCGGCGCATCCAGACCAGCATGAAGGTGACGATGCCGACGGCGACCGCGCCGACGATCGTCTCTAGGCCCTCTTGCTCCTTCTGGGGCAATTCCTGATCGATGAGCTGCAGCGCGACGCCGATGGCCAGGCAGATCGCGGCGGCGGAGATGACGCCCACCCAGACCCAGCGCAGAGCATCGGTCCGGCCCTCCTGGCGCAGGAAGGTGGCAATGATCGAGACGATGAGCGCCGCCTCGACCCCCTCGCGCAAGCCGATGACGAAGGTCGGAAGCATGCGCGCATCTTAGGCGACCCTAAGCGCCTATGTCGGGCAGCCTAATTCGGGTTCCCTCATTCAGGCGCGGAAACGCCCTTGGGCTCCTCGCGCGACTCGCCCGACAGGCTGTCCTTGAACTCGCGCATGCCCTTGCCGAGCGACTTGCCGGCCTCGGGAAGCTTCTTGGGTCCCAGCACGATCAGCGCGAGGACGAGGATGACGAGCATTTCGGGGAAGCCGATGGGCACGGGGCCCTCCTAGCGGTTGGGTTCTGCCGTTCCTGCGCGGCGAGACGACGATCGGATCAGCGATAGGTTCCGGCCATGCCCGAGCCCTCCCTATCCCCTGTTCTCGACGCCTTCCGCCTGGACGGCAAGGTCGCCGTCGTCACCGGCGCCTCGTCGGGCCTCGGCGTCGCGTTTGCCCAAGCGCTGGCGCAAGCCGGCGCCGACGTCGTCCTTGGCGCGCGCCGTGCCGACCGCCTGCAGGAGACCAAAGCGCTCGTCGAGGCCACCGGCCGCCGGGCGATCACCCTCGCGACCGACGTCGCCAAGCCCGAGGACTGCACCGCGCTGATCGCGGCCGCGATCAGCGAGCTCGGCCACGTCGACATCCTGGTCAACAACGCCGGCGTCGGCACCGCGGTCCCGGCGACCCGCGAGACGCCCGAGCAGTTTCGCTCGGTCATCGACATCAACCTCAACGGCGCCTACTGGATGGCCCAGGCCGCCGGCCGGGTGATGGAGCCGGGCGCCAGCATCATCAACATCTCCAGCGTGCTGGGACTGACGACCGCGGGCCTGCCCCAGGCCGCCTACGCGGCAAGCAAGGCCGCGCTCAACGGCCTGACCCGCGATCTGGCTCAGCAGTGGACGGGCCGCAAGGGCATCCGCGTCAACTCGATCGCGCCCGGGTTCTTTGCCTCCGAGATGACCGAGCAATACCCCGACGGCTACCTCGACCTCATGCAGCACCGTATTCCCGCCGGCCGCAAGGGCGACCCGCGCGAGCTGGCCGCCACCGTCGTCTTCCTCGCCAGTCCGGGCGCGGGCTACATCACCGGGCAGGTCCTGCCGGTCGACGGCGGGATGACCATCACCTAGGCCTAGGCCGTCGGTACCCAGCCCGCCGGGAACGCGCCGGCGGGCACGAGGCCCGGACGGTCCTCGAACCACTTGCGGGCGACCTGCTCGGCCGGACGGCCCTCGATCAGCGGCCGCACGTCGCCGACGGTCAGCAGGACCGCGAGCGTCGCGCCGATCTGGAAGTCGGCCGCGTTGGGCTGCTCACCGCCGAGGACGCCCTCGGCGACGTAGGCGTCGATGCGGTCGAGCTTGGCCGGCAGGCCCGCAAGGTCCTCAGCCAGCTGCACGGCCGTGATCTTGTGGTACTTCCACGAGCCGCGAACGAAGCGCATGGCGAAGTCGGTGCCGGCCGGGTCCAGCGTGCTGCCCCCGGCAACGAAGGTGCCCGCTGCCTCGGGGCGAAAGTGCAACGCGCCCCACGGCAATCGACGACCGAGATCCTGCAGCTCCTCGTCACCCCAGCGCTCGGCGGCGGCGACGGCGTCCCCGAGGTCAGCCGGGTACAGCGACGGCTCGGGCGCCACCTGCTCGAGGCGCTCAAGGATCGCGATCGAGCCATGAACAGGCTCATCGTCGAACATCGCGCCGGGGACCGTGTGCCGGTCCTCGCCGTAGAGCCGCTTCATCTCCTCGATATGCGGACCCGCCTGAAGCTCCACGCGCTCGTACTCCAACCCCTTCAACTTGAGGGCAGCCTCGACCGTGGCGCACGGGTGCGACGGCCCCAGAAGGTGAAGGACGATGCGTGGCTGCTCGGACATCGGCCCATCCTATTTGGGCGGTGATGCCTAGAGCAGCGCCGGATCCGGGTCGTGCAGCAGGAAGCCAGCCGCGTCGAGGATGCCGCGCGCGTCCAGCCGCGACAGCCGCGCCACGAGCTCGCCGTCGCCGCTCTCCCACGCGGCGACGGTCGCCGTCTCGTCGAGCGGCTTGAGGCCCGCCTCCGCAGGATCGTCGAGCGCCTGACGAAACCACGCCAGATCGTCAGAGATGCGACGCGGCCGATCGTCCGGCGGACTCCACGGATCCTCGCCGGCACGGCGCTCCGGCACGCCGGGCGGACGGGTCAACGCGACGCCCAGCGCGCCCATCCAGTCGGGCTGCGGCTGCACCAGTTCCAGGATTGCCATAGCGACATAGTGCCCCATGCCACCAAATCCTGTGCGACGTTGGCGCGGCCGATGTCAGGCCGCGACCGTCGTGCGCCGCTACGCGACGGTTTGCAGATGTTTGGGTAGGCCGGTCAGCACCTCGCAGCCATCGTCGGTGACGATGGCGAGGTCCTCGATCCGGACGCCGACCGCGCCGGGCACGTACACGCCCGGCTCGACCGTCACGACCTGGCCGGCGGCCAGCGTCGAGGTCGAGCGCTGCGAGAGGCGCGGGCCCTCATGGACCTCGGCGCCCACGCCATGGCCGAGGCCGTGGCCGAAGTGTTCGCCATGGCCGGCCGCGGTGATGATCTCGCGGGCGACGGCGTCGACCTCGCGCCCGCCGGCGCCGGCACGGACCGCAGCCAGCGCGGTCTCCTGAGCGCGCAGCACGACCTCGTAGATCTCACGGTCGCGCGGGTCCAGCTCACCGGTCGCGTAGGTGCGCGTGCAGTCCGAGGCATAGCCGTCGAGCTGGGCGCCCCAGTCGATCGTGACCAGCGTGCCTGCCGGGATCGTGACGTCGCGCGGGACGGCGTGCGGCAGCGCGCTGTGCTCACCGGCAGCGACGATCGGGGCAAATGACGCGGCCTCGGCGCCGGCCTTGCGCATCGTGACCTCGAGGTCGAGGGCGACGTCGCGCTCGGTGCGGCCCACTAGGCCACGGCCCAGGACCTCGGTCAGTGCGGCGTCGGCGAGCTTGGCCGCGGCCCGGATCTTGTCCAGCTCGCCGGCGTCTTTGATCGCACGCAGCTGCTCGACGGCACCGCTGGCGGCCACGAGCTCGATGCCCTCGACCAGGCGGCCCGCCAGCGTGGCGTGGTCCTTGACCGACAGCGACGCGTCATCAAAGCCCAGCCGCAGCGCTGTGCCCTCACGCGCGCCGAGCGCGGTGGCGACGGCGGGCAGGATCTCGGGCGCGATCTCGCGCCGCCAGCCGCCGTCGAGCTGCTCAGCCGACTGCGTCAGGTAGCGGAAGTCGGTGAGGAAGAGGCGCTGATCTCCTGGCCCGACGAGCGCCAAGCCGTTGGAGCCGGTGAAGCCCGTCAGCCAGCGCACGTTGACGAGGTTGGTGACCAGCAGCGCGTCGAGCTCGCGCTCAGCCAGCACGGCAGCGAGACGGTTGGCGCGGTCTATGGTCGTGCTCACAGGTCCAGCTCCTCCTTCAAGCGCACCAGGGCCGTGCGATAGCCGTCGACGCCCTCGCCCTTGACGGTCGCGACGCAGAGGTCGCGGATGACCGAGACGCGGCGGAACTCCTCGCGCGCGTCGACGTCTGAGAGGTGGACTTCTACGGCCGGCAGCGCGGCGATCTCCAGCGCGTCGCGGATCGCCCACGAGTAGTGCGTCCACGCGCCCGGGTTGATGATGATCCCGTCGGCCAGGCCCTCGACGCGATGCAAGTGCCCGACAAGCTCGCCCTCGTGGTTGGTCTGAAAGAACTGCGGCTCCAGACCGAGCTCGTGTGCGAAGGCGCCGATCTGCTGTTCAAGCTGGTCAAAGGTCAGCGCGCCGTAGTGCGCGGCCGGCCGCCGGCCGAGCATGTCCAAGTTGACCCCGTGCAGGATGTCGACGCGGTTGCGCGAGCTCATGAGACGGTCAACTCTCGCACGGCCAACACCGCATCGTCGTCAGCGACGTCCTGGCCGTGCACGACGTCGCCGGCGCCGCGGACGAGGACGAACGGCGTGCGCGCGGTGGTGGTGCGCTTCTTGTCCAGACGGGTCGCGGCGACGATCGCCTCGGGGTCGACGTCATGGCCTTCCAGCGTCGTCGGCAGGCCGGCATCGGCCAGCAGCATCTCGACCTGGCCGCGCAGTTCCGATAGCCCGCTCAGCCGCAGCGCGGCGAGCAGGCCGAGGCCGACGGCCTCGCCGTGACGCAGCGTGCCGTAGCCGAGCGACACCTCCAGCGCGTGGCCGATGGTGTGGCCGAGGTTGAGCACCTGACGGCGGCCGCCGTCGCGCTCGTCGGCGGCGACGACCGCGAGCTTGGTGCGGGCGCAGGCCAGGATGACGTCCTCGTCGACCGGGCCGCCCGCGGCGATCGTGTCCCACAGCGGGCCGCCGGCGATCAGCGCGGTCTTGACGACCTCCGCGTAGCCGGCGGCGTGCTCCTCGAGCGGGAGCGTGGCCAAGGTGGTGGTGTCGGCCAGGACCGCCGCGGGCTGGTGGTAGGCGCCCACGTAGTTCTTGGCCTCGGGCAGGTCGACGCCGGTCTTGCCGCCGTAGGCGGAGTCGACCTGCGAGACGATCGTCGTCGGCGCCTGGACGATCGGGATCCCGCGCTGGAAGGTCGCCGCGCAGAAGCCCGCCAGGTCGCCCACTACGCCGCCGCCCAGCGCGATCAGGTGATCTGCGCGGGTGACGCCCTGGGCGACCAGCGCATGCCAGACGCGCTCGGCGGTCGCCAACGTCTTGTGCTCCTCGCCGGGCGGGATCTCGACCAGGCCCGAGAGCGACGCGGTCAGCCCTGCACCAAGGTGGTGCTCGGCCACCGCGCTGTCGGTGACGCAGAAGCTCCGGCCATCCAACCCTGGCAGAGCGCCTGCCAGCGCCAGCACGCCGCGCCCGACAAAGACCGGGTACTCCCCCGAGGCAGCCGCTGCCCAGGCCATGCGTGTGCCCTCTGGCGCCGACGCCAGGGCGCGCAGCGCACCATCAGCCCGGACGATCATCCTCTTGTCGCCTTGGGGCAGGTGCGCGTCGGCCAGCGACGCGTACAACGCTTGACGTTCGCCATAGAGCGCCGCGAACGCATCGCGGTCGCGAGCCAGCGGGCGGTCCCGGCCCGCCGCCCGCGACCAGGCGACGTCCAGCGGCACGTCGAGCAGCACCGTCGTATGGCCGGCCAGCGCGGCCCGCACCCGCGGCGCGAGCACCGAGCCGCCGCCGAGCGAGACGACGACGTCCTCCCCCTGGGCGCCGTCCAGGACGCCGAGCACGACCTCCTCCTCGGCCGCGCGGAAGGCTGCCTCGCCCTCGTCGGCGAAGACCTCGGGGATCGTCTTGCCAAAGCGCGCGGTCAGCAGCGCGTCGGTGTCGACGTGGCGCACTCCGCGCGCGTCGGCCAGTTCACGGGCGAGGGTGGTCTTCCCCGCTCCCATGAACCCGATGACGACGGTCAGCCGCGCCACGCGATCCGTTCGACGTACCGATCCACGGTGTCGCGCACATCGTCGATGTGGTCGCCGCCGAACTTGCGCCGGTAGGCATCGGCCATCACGTAGGCCAACATCGCCTCGCCGACGACGCCCGCGGCGGGCACCACGCACGAGTCGGTCCGCTCGCGCAGCGCTTGGGCCGGCTCATGGGAGTCGATGTCGACCGACCGCAGCGGCTTGGTCAGCGTCGGGATCGGCTTCATCGCGACCCGCGCGACCAGCGGCAGGCCGGTCGTCATGCCGCCCTCCAGGCCGCCCGCGTGGTTGGTCTCACGAAAGTAGCCGCGTTCCTCAGACCAGAAGATCTCGTCGTGAGACTGCGAGCCGGGCGCGCCCGGCAAGTCGAAGCCGTCACCGAACGCGACGCCCTTGGCCGCTTGGATCGAACAGAGCGCGCCGCCGATGCGGCCGTCCAGGCGCTCCTCCCACGACACGTGCGAGCCAAGGCCGGGCACGAGCCCGAAGGCGATGACCTCGAAGACGCCGCCGATCGACTCGTTGGCCTTGCGCTGCACGTTGATGTGGCTGACCATCGCCCGGCTCGCCTCAGGGTCAAGGCAGCGGACCTTGTCCTCGTCGACGCCCTCGAAGTCCTCGACGGTTACGGGGTTCGCGCGCGGCGGCGCATACACATCACCGATCTGCACGACGTGGCTGCGGATCTGCACGCCGACCGCCGCCAGGAACGCCTTGCACAGCGCACCGCCGGCGACGCGCGCCGCGGTCTCGCGGGCACTGGCCCGCTCCAGCACGTTGCGCACGTCACTGAAGCGGTACTTCTGCACGCCGACGAGATCAGCATGGCCCGGGCGCGGCAGGTGGACCTCGGGGATCTCGGCCTCGACCGGCCACGGGTTCATCCGCTCTTCCCAGTTGGCGTAATCGCGGTTGGGCACCTGCAGCGCGATCGGGCCGCCGAGCGTGCGACCGTGCCGGACGCCGGACGTGACGTTGGCGTGATCCTTCTCGATCTTCATCCGCCCGCCACGACCGTGGCCCAGCTGTCGCCGGGCCATGTCGCGGTCGATCGACTCCTGGTCGAGCTCCAATCCCGCGGGCAGGCCCTCGACGATGGTCGTCAGGCCCGGCCCGTGGGACTCCCCTGCGGTGATCAAGTTCAGCGCCATGCGGCGCTGAAGTCTATGAGGCGACCGCAGGCCGCCGCTGAGCGCCTACGGGGTGGGGACGGTCAGGACCGTCGAGGTCTGCTGCACGGCCGCGCCGTCCGCAGCACCCGCGACCGTCGCGGGCACGTTGGCGACGTCGGGCGTCGTCTCCGGGTCCTTCTGGACCAGGAGGCCCAAGCTCTTGGAGAAGTCCCAGCTGGCCAGCAGGTCCGGGTCGGTGGCGACGAGCTCACGTAGCGTCTCGCGGCCGGCGCGGGACTCACGGGCGTGGGCCTTGGCCGCGCTCGCCTTGCTCGGCGCCTTGTACTTCTTGATGGACTTGAGGTCGAGCTGGTACTGGACCACGCCGGCGGTGCCGGACTGCAGGTCAAAGAACTCCGTGTCACCCGCGCGCAGCACGATCTGCTGGCAGTCCTCACGGGACGGCTTGCAGCTGCCGTCGCCGTTGGGCTCGGCGTCGGCGTTGATCAAGAAGATCGCGGACTTCTGGTCGTCGGCCAGGCCGAGGTAGACGAAGAACGGGTTGTCCGACGACGGCAGCGGCGTGAGGCGCGCGACGTTGTCATAGCTCTTCATCGCGCCGACTTCGCCGAAGCTGAGCTTCACGCGGTAGGTGTCGACCGAGGTGCTCTCAGGCTTCTTGGTCGTCACCGGCACCGTGGGCACCGTCGGGGTCGTGTCACCCGTCGTGCCGCTCGGCGTGCTCGTGGGGCCGGTCGCCGGCGCCGTCTGGGACGCCGCCTCGGTGACCTTGAGCTTGACCGGCTTGGGCTGATGGTGCTGGACGAACGGATCGCGGATCTTGCCCTTGGAGCGCTCGACCTTGCCGGCTGCCTGCTCTTCGAGGCTGATGACCTTGCCGCGAGCGACGTCGCGGTGGTTGGCCAAGCCGTTGGACGCCGTCACGGCCGCCACATCGACTGCCGGGTCGTCCGTGCTCGACGAGCTGCCGCCGAGGACGATCGGCACCGCCACGAGGGCAGCGACGAGCGCGATGGCCACCGGCCACAGGCGCTTCTCGACGAGGTCATGCAGGACGTTCTTAAGGAAGCTCATCGGTCACTCCCGATCAGGCTGGCGGTGGCCGTGGACGCGGTGCCCGTCGTCGGGGTCGCCGGCGTTGCACCGGCGGTCAGCCCCTCATCGGCAGGCAGCAGGTAGGCGGTGACGGCGACGGTCGCGTCGACGTCGGGGAAGCCCTTGACGCCGGCCTTGAGGCCGACACCGTCGACCGTCAGCAGACGGCCCTTGACGTTGATGCTCTTGCCCTTGACGGCCGTCAGGCCGTCGATCGCCTTGAGGAACCGCTGCATGTTGGCGAACGAGCCGGTGAAGTTGAAGGAGAACGGCATGGTCGGGAAGCCCGCGGTGCCGACGGTCGCGCCGGGCGGAAGCACCGGCGTGACGGTGGCGCCGGGCGTCGCGCTGGAGGCCGGCGTGCCGTTGGCCGAGGCGACTGCTGCGGCGGGACCCGAGGGCACCGGGGCACTGCCCGTACTGGTCAGCTTGATGGAGCGGAAGTCCACGTGGTTGACCTTCGCGGTGTGGGAAAGCTGGTAGACGAGCGACGGCATGTCATCGTCGACCGGCACGGCCTTGCCCAGGCGGGCGACCGTCGCGTAGTCGTTGGAGTACTGCTTGCGCGCGGCATCGGCGCTGGAAGCGCTGGCCTGTGCGGTGTCAAGGCGCGTCTGCGCGGTGGCCACCTGGGCCGCGACGTCAGACGCCTCCTTGCGCTTGGGGCCGATCGCCAGGAACCAGAACCCGCCCAGAAGGGCGACCATTCCCACGACGATCAGGACAATGCGATCACGAGCGGTCACTTGCTGGTCACTCCCGTAACGGACGAGGCCGGGGTGGTGGTCGAGGCGGTGGTGCCCGGGGCCGTGGTGCTGCCCGGGACCGACGAGGTCGCCGCGGCCGTCGTGGCCGAGCCGGTGGTCGTCGGAATGGCGGTGCCGTTGGGCACGAAGAAGACGTCGACGTTGAAAATGGGGAACTTGGCGTGGCCACCGCGGCAATCGCCGGTGCCGACCGAGCTTGCCTCGCTGACCGCCGTGTTGGCCGCGCCGGTGGGCTCCTGACCCTTGGTCGAGTCCTCCAGGCTGACACGCTGTACGCCGTCGACCAGGCGCAGGCGAGCGATCAGCTTGGCCACCGAGGCCTGGCTGGTGGTGCAGCCCTGCAACTGGATCGCGGGGACGTTGAGCGAGGAGCGCAGGCTCCCGCTGGCGCCGCCGACCGCGACCGTCGACGAGGTCGTGGCCGTCAAAGACGTCAGCCAGGCGTTCTCGGGCAGCACCCGCGAGACCTCGCGCAAGGCGTGGGCCCAGTCAAAACGGCTGGCGGCCAGCTGCGAGACGGTCTCGACGCGCTTGGCGCGAATCGACGCGAACTTGGTGTAGCTGGTCAGCGATGTTGCCTTGGCCTCGGCCGCGGCAGCCTGCTGGGTGATGTCGGCCAGCTTGTTCTTCTTGTCGTTGACCGACTTGCCGGAGACGACGTAGGAGGCGGCAAGCACCACGAGGAGGGCCAGCGCCCCCAGCAGGATGTACGCGCCACCGCCGGACTTGCCCGCGGCACCACCGGCGCCGCGCTGCTGGTCGGTTGGGATGAGGTTGACAGCCCTCATGCGTGCGGGGCCTCCTCGACGGCCAGGCCGGCCGCGATCGTGAGCAGATGGGGATCCAGGCCGTCGGGCGTGCCGTCGACCAAGCCGGAGACGACCGGCAGGCCGAGCTCGGCGGCAAGGGCATCGTCGAAGCCGGGCACGGTGGCCGCGGCGCCGGTGAGGACCGCGCGCTGGACGCGCAGGCTCATACCCTCCTGGGCGTGGTGGAAGTCGAGCGAGTTGCGGACCTCGCCGCCGATGCGACGGACGCCGTCGAGCAGGACGGTGCGCGCCTCCTCGGCGATCTCGTCCTGGTCGTCGGACTCGATCTCGGCCAGCGGCGTGACCAGGCCGACGTGGCACAGCCAGCCGCGTGCGTGCTCGAGCGTGAGCGCCTTGCGCTCGGCGAGCTCGACGGCGATGGCCTCGAGGCCGCCGCCGACGACGCGGGTGAAGAGGCAGGTGGTGCCCTCGGCGACCGCCAGGTTGGTGAGACCACCAACCGAGAGGTACAAGACCGGCTCGGTCGCCTCAGCGGGATCCGCGCGGTAGAGCGCGCGGATCATCGCGAAGGCCGAGAGGTCGATGCCCTCGGGCTTCAGACCGGCCGACTTGCAGGCCGCCATGACGCGCTCGACCATGTCGCGGCGGGCCGCGACGATCAGGACGCGCTGGCGCGGGCCGTTCTCGGTCTCGACGATGTCGAGCGGCTGGAAGTCCAGCACCGCTGAGTCCAGCGGCATCGGGATCTGGTCCTGGGCCTGGAAGCGGACAGCCGCCTCAAGCTCCTTGCGATCCTCCAGCGGAGGAAGCTCCAGGACGCGGACGACGATCTTCTGGTTCGCGATGCCGATGCGAACCTTCTTGTCGAGGCCCTTGTTTTCCCGGTACAGGAGGCGCAGGGCGTCGGCGAGTGCGTCGACGTCGTTCACCTCGCCGTCACGGACGATGCCGGTTTCCAGCGGGACGACCGCCGCGGTCTTGACCGACACGTGACCGTTGACGGTCACCGATGCGGCGTGGACGGCGGAAGGCTCGATCTCGAGTCCGACGATGGTTGTTGCGCGCTTGGCCATGTTCAGAGCAGTGGGTCGGCGGGGATCGACGGCGCCTGAAGGAACCGCCCCGACACCCTCGGTTGTTCGTCCAAGAGCGGAGGCTCTTGAGCGCCGAAGGTGATCTCGCGTCCGCTCAGAAGCGGTCCGTGTAGCTGTCGACGATGCCGTCGCCTACGAAGAAGGCGACGAGCGCCCCGACGGCCAGGAACGGACCGAACGGGACTTTGGTGCGGCGGCCGTCGGACACGCCCTTCGCAGCGATGATCGCGGCGCCGACGACGACGCCGAGGATCAAGGCAATGAAGATCGCGGGCGCGACGGCGCGCCCGAGGTACAGCCCGAGGACAGCGACGAGTTTGACGTCGCCCATCCCCATACCCTTCTGGTGGATCAGGGTGGGCAGCAGGAAGAAGATGAGGGCACCGGCGCCAGCTGCGAGCTGCTCGGGCAGATAGGACGGCTCCAGCACCGCGCCGAGGGCGAGGGCGAGCAGGGCCGCCGGAGCGGTCAGCTTGTTGGGGATGATCTTGAGGTCGAGGTCGATGACCGCGATCGGCACCAGGAACGTGACGAGCACGAGCCCCAGCGTCATCTGCAGGACATCGCCCCACTTGAGCGCGACGACCAGGACGTAAAGCGCGGCCGTGACGGCCTCGACGACGGGATAGCGCGCGGAGATCTTCTCCCCGCATCCCCGGCAGCGGCCACGCAGCGCCAGCCATGAGAAGACCGGGATGTTGTCGTAGGCCTTGAGCTGCGTTGCGCAGCCCGGGCACTTCGAGCGCGGCTTGATCAGCGACTCGCCGCGCGGCAGGCGCCAGGCGACGACGTTGAGAAACGAGCCGATGAGGAGGCCGAAGAGTGCGGCCGGTGCGAGCGCGGGAGCCATCGATCAAGGTGATCGGCAGTTGCCCCCGCGCTCTTGACGCCCGGTGTTACCAGACGCCGCTGCGACAGCCCGCAGACGTGCCCGAGCAGGTGCGTGAGAGCGGCGCCGACGACGACCGCGTGATCATGAAGGAGCCGCCGGACTTCGACTTGGCGGTCACCGTGTAGTTGCTGGCGTCGGCGACCGATACGTCGACCTGCCCAAGCCCGCTGCCGATCGGCAGCCCGGTCTCGTCCATCAGCGCCGTGGTGCACTTGGTGTAGTCGATCGTGCCGGCGTAGCAGGACTCGATCTGGGTCACGAGCGAGCGGGCGTTGGACTTGGCGCTCGTGTCCTGGGCCTTCTGCTGTTGACCGAGGACGCTCGGTAGGGCGATCGCGGCGAGGATGCCGATGATCAGGATGACGACGAGGAGCTCGATCAGCGTGAAGCCACGCTCGTCGCGAAGGGTTGGTTGCACGGGGGCCCTCCTGGGGCGGTCGTCTGGAGTGCTTGCGGTCCGACGGCGCCCAGGTCAGGTTGCAGCAAGTCCCGGAGGCAAACGGTCCTCCGAGTGAGTCGGCCGACCACGGGACGATCCTGAGCGGCTGAGCGACGCGATGGACCGATGTCCGGCTGATGGAGGCGCTCAAACGCCGACGGGGCGAGCCCGAAGGCCCGCCCCGTGAGTCTCAGCCGGCGTGGTGCTTACCAGGTCGCCGCCGAGCACTTGGCGCCGGTGCAGGTGCGCGCGATCTTGCCGTCGGCCGCCGTCTTGGTGATGAGGAAGGCCGCCCCGCTCTTGGAGGTCGAGGTCACCACGTAGCCGTTGGACGGGGTGCCGGCAGCGGGAACCGCCGTGACCGTGGACGGGAGGCCCGCGTTGCCCAGCACGGTGGTCGTGGCACAGGTCGTGTAGTCCTGGGTGCCGGTGTAGCAGGACTCGATCTGGGTGACCGCGTTGCGGGCATCCGACTTAGCCGAGGAATCCTGGGCCTTGGACTGCTGACCGAGGAAGCTCGGCAGGGCGATCGCGGCAAGGATGCCGATGATCAGGATGACGACGAGGAGCTCGATGAGCGTAAAGCCCTCATCCTCGTTCTTGAAGCGGTTCAACATGGAGCTGGACCTCCCTGAAGGTCGCAAATATGTGGGGGGCGAGGGACAACGAGACGGGGCGGGCCGAAGCCCGCCCCGAGTCACACTGCGATGTGGCTGGTGGCTACCAGGTCGCCGCCGAGCACTTGCTGCCGGTGCAGGTGCGCGCGATCTTGCCGTCGGCCGCCGTCTTCGTGATGAGGAAGGCCGCCCCGCTCTTGGAGGTCGAGGTCACCACGTAGCCGTTGGACGGGGTGCCGGCAGCGGGAACCGCCGTGACCGTGGACGGGAGGCCCGCGTTGCCCAGCACGGTGGTCGTGGCACAGGTCGTGTAGTCCTGGGTGTCGGCGTAGCAGGACTCGATCTGGGTGACCGCGTTGCGGGCATCCGACTTAGCCGAGGAATCCTGGGCCTTGGACTGCTGACCGAGGAAGCTCGGCAGGGCGATCGCGGCAAGGATGCCGATGATCAGGATGACGACGAGGAGCTCGATGAGCGTAAAGCCCTCATCCTCGTTCTTGAAACGCTGAAGCAAGACGATCCCTCCTATGAGATCTAGATTTGGCCTTCTTCGTGCGGAGGGCCGACTTCCCAAAGGTTCCGGCCGGGGTCTCAGGTTTTGCAGCAAGCCCCGTCAGTTGCCCGGTGGTCTGTCACCGCACAGTCGGAGTGATCGGCCGCTTGAGCCCCGAATTGCGCAGGACTGTCCGATCTCTGGACTTCTGTACTACGGTCAGCACCCCAGAAGGGCGCCGAACAGGAGTAATCGCGTTTAGGCGGTGGCCGCGTCGCCCTCAGCAGCAGCCTTACGGGCTGCCTGGGCGTCGTGGTCGGCCAAGAAGACGCCGGTGCCCTCGCACCAGGCGCAGTCGACGTTCGACGGCGAACCGCCGAGGTTGGAGATCAGCGTGCCGGTGCCGCGGCACACGGTGCACGGCACGGGCTCGGCGGTCTCCGGGGTCTCTTCGTCAGCGCTCACGAGGCCGCGAGCGTAGCGGCTTGCCGCCGTGGCGACGTCCGCGCCGCATCAGGACCGACCCGACCGGTCTGGTGCGAGCACGCCAGAGTGGTCCTGTCGAGGAGACCGGCGGCGCAGTAGCGTCGCTCCCATGCAGCACATCGTCCCCTCCCCTACGGCACGCTCCTCGGCCTTGCGCGCCGGCGTGCTGGCCGTCGCCGGCGTCCAGCTGGTCACCGGCCTCCTGCTCGCGTTCACGCCCGGCGTCTTCTATGACGCGCTCGCCGACTTCGGGCCGCGCAACGACCACGACCTGCGTGACATGGCCGCGTTCTACCTCGCGTCAGCCATTGTGCTGGCGATCGCCGCCGGTCGCCCGTCCTGGCGCGCGCCGGCGCTGGCGCTCGTCGGCCTTCAGTTCGCGATTCATGCGATCAATCACCTCATCGACGTCGGCGACGCCGAGCCGGGCTGGGTCGGGCCATTGGACCTGGCGACGCTCGCTGTGGGGGCCGTGCTCCTCGGTGGGCTCTACCGGGCTGCCCGCGAGGACGACGCGCGAGGCATCCGATGAAGGTCTTCGTCGCAGGAGCGGCAGGTGCGATCGGGCGCCCGCTGGTCGACCGGCTGATCGCCGACGGCCACAGCGTGGTCGGGACGACGCGCAACGAGGCGCGGGCCCAGGCGCTGCGTGCACAAGGCGCGCAGACCGCCGTGCTCGACGCCTTCGACGGTGCCGCGCTGCGTGCCGCGGTGCTGGCGGCCGAGCCCGAGGTCGTCATCCACCAGTTGACCGCGCTGCCGGCCCAGGCCGACCCCAAGCTCATGCCCGCCGGCCTGGCGCTGACCAATCGCCTGCGCCGCGAGACGGTGCCGACGCTGCTGGCCGCAGCGACCGAGGCCGGTGCCCGCCGCGCGCTGGTGCAGAGCATCGCGTTCGTGACCCGGCCCGACGGCATCCCAGTCCATGACGAGGATGCGCTGCTCTATCTCGACGCGCCTGAGCAGTTTCGCGACAACATCGCGACCGTGCGCGACCTGGAGGCCGCGACCACGGGCGCGACCGGCATCGAGGGGCTCGTGCTGCGCTACGGCTTCTACTACGGCCCGAACACGTGGTACGCCAAGGACGGCACCATGGGCGATCTACTCCGCAAACGGCGCTATCCGATCATCGGCGGCGGCGAGGGCCACATGTCGTTCGTGCACCTCGAGGACGCCGTGGACGCGACGGTGCGCGCGCTGGACCGCGGGACGCCCGGGATCTACAACATCACCGACGGCACGCCCGCCACCTCGCGCGAGTGGCTGCCCGAAACGGCACGGCTGCTCGGCGCCAAGCCACCACGCAAGGTGCCCGCCTGGCTCGCGCGGAGACTGGCCGGCGATGCGCTGGTCTACTACTCCACGACGCTGCCCGGCAACGCCAACGATCGCGCCCGCGCGGCATTTGACTGGTCGCCGCGCCCGTGGCGCGACGGCTTCGCCGAGGTCTTCGGCTGAGCACGACGGTGAACCGGACCGGGCGCTTCGCGCCGTCGCCGACCGGCACGCTGCACCTCGGCAACCTGCGCACGGCGCTGCTGGCGTGGCTGTACGCGCGCGCCCAGGCCGCGCCGTTTCTGATGCGCGTCGAGGATCTCGACACGGGACGGGTGCGCCCGCAGTACGAAGCCCAGCAGCTCGCCGACCTCGCCGCGATCGGGCTGGACTGGGATGGGCCGGTCGAGCGCCAGTCCGAGCGGCTGGATCTGTATGCAGCCGCGCTGGAGCAGCTGGGCGCCGACGGCGCCCTCTACCCGTGCTGGTGCACGCGCGCCGAGATCCGCGAAGCGTCCTCAGCGCCGCACGGCCCGTTGCCCGAGGGCCACTATCCCGGCACCTGCCGGCGGCTGACAGCCGCGCAGCTCGCCGAGCGCGAGGCCGCCGGACGGCCGCCCGCGCTGCGCGTCGACGCCGGCAGCGCATCGGTGGCCTTCGTCGACCGTCTGCACGGGCCTCAGCAGGGTGTGGTGGACGACTTCGTCGTGCGCCGCAACGATGGCGCGTTTGCCTACAACTTGGCCGTCGTCGTCGATGACGGCGCTCAGGCGATCGGCGAGATCGTCCGTGGCGACGACCTGTTGGACTCCACGCCGCGCCAGCTCTGGCTGGCGGCACGGCTGGGTCTGGGCGCCCCGACCTTCGCCCACGTGCCGCTCGTGCTCGGCCGCGACGGGGCGCGGCTGGCCAAGCGCCACGGCGCCGTCACTCTCGCCGACCGCCTGGAGCAGGGCGAGAGCGCCGACGGCGTGCGCGCGCAGCTCGCGGCGTCGGTCGGTCTCGCCGCGCCCGGTGAGCGGCCGTCGGCTGCCGAGCTGGTCGCCCGCTTTGACCCCGATCGCTTCGCCCCGCCACCGTCCGGCCCGCTCTCGGGCCTCTAACCACACCGACCTCGGCAGCAGCCGTCTCCGCCCACCCAAGCCGCGCCGGCGGCGTCAATGCGGATAGCGTGCGCGCCCATGTCGTGGTCGACCGCAGACATCGCCGCGCGTGCCCGCGAGACCGGGCGCCTGGGCATCGACACGGAGTTCATGGGCGAAGGCCGCTACCAGCCCCTGCTCTGCCTTGCCCAGATCGCGCTCGATGATGGTGAAGGCGGCTCCGACGTCATCGTCCTCGATCCGCTCACCGAGGAGTACGACCCGGCACCGCTGGCCGAGATCCTCGCCGACCCCGAGATCGAGATCGTGCTGCACGCCGCTCGCCAGGACGTCGCGCTGCTGCGCCGCGACTGGGGCGCCCCGGTGCGCAACGTTTTTGACACCCAGGTCGCCGCCGGCTTCGCCGGCATGCGCGCCCAGCTCGGCTACGAGCCGTTGTTGAAGGAGATGCTCGGCGTCAAGCTGCGCAAGTCCGCATCGTTTACACGCTGGGACGATCGGCCGCTGACCGAGGAGCAACTCGGTTACGCCCGCGAGGATGTCCTGCACCTGCTCCAGCTCGCCGGCGCGCTCCAGGATCGGCTCACCGAGCTCGACCGCCTGGAGTGGGCGCGCGAGGAGTGCCGCGCGTTTGAGGCGATCGACGACAAGCGCGACCTCGACGTCGTCTTCGGCAAGCTGCCGCGCGTCAATTCACTCGACCCGCCACAGCGGGCGGTGGCACGTGAGCTGGTGCAGTGGCGCGAAGAGGCTGCGCGCGAGGGCGACCGTCCGGTGTCGAGCATCCTGCACGATGCGGCGCTGATCGAGATCGCCAAGCGCCGCCCACAGAACGTCGACCGCCTGCGCCAGATCCGTGGGCTCAACGACGCGACCCTGCACCGCCGCGGCAAGGCAATCGTCGAAGCCGTCGCCCGCGGGCGCGAGCGCGAGCCGATCCCCGTCGAGGGCGTCCGCCCCAGCCAGCCCGACGCCGAGGACGCGCCGCTAATCGCTCTCGGCGAGGCACTCGTCCGCACCAGGGCGATGGAGTCAGAGCTGGCCTATGAGTTGATCGCGGCACGCGCGGACCTGCAAAAGATCGTCACGTCGGTCCGCGAGGGCAGCGGCGAGCCTGACGTGCGCACCCTGCAGGGCTGGCGGCGCGAGGTTGTCGGCATCGAGCTGCTGGAGCTGTTCGCCGGGCGGCGCGCGTTGCGCGTCGGCCCCGACAAGCGGCTTGAGATCAGCGAGTAGCGCCGCTAGGCCACGAGCGGCAGCTCGCCGGCCGAGCCACCGACCTGCTCAGGGACGGCGTTGACGCGCACGCGGTTGCGCCCGTCCAGCTTCGAGCGATACAGCGCGAGATCGGCCTCGGCGAAGATGTCGTCGTAGGCGAACTCGCCCGGCGCTGAAGCACTGACACCGAAGGAGATCGTGACCATCAACCCGGCGATCGGCTCGTCGCCGATGGCGCTGCGCAGCGCCTCGGCGACCTCGGTCGCCTGAACGCTGTCGGCGCCCGGCAAGATGATGAGGAACTCCTCGCCGCCGAGGCGGTAGGCGAGGTCATAGGCACGCAAGGCCTTGCGCATCCGGTAGGCCACGTCCTTGAGCACGACGTCGCCGGCGGCATGCCCGTGCCCGTCGTTGATGGCCTTGAAGTTGTCCAAGTCGCCGACGATCAAGGCGACGGGCTCGCGCAGGATGGCGGCCTGCTGGACGAGCTCGGCGATGCGCGTCTGCAGCGCGTTGCGGTTCAACATCCCCGTCAACGGATCGATGACCGACGAGCTGCGGTGCTCGAGATCGGACTTCATCAATGCCGAGGAGAGCAGCGCGACGGCACCGATCAGCGCGATCGGCGCGATGATCGACTGTGGATGGTCAAGGATGTAGGGCGTATCGACCCCGAACGTCGTCGCCAGCAGCAGGAGCGTGACGACCCCGACGCCGACGGCGACCGCCCGGCTGTTGAAGCGGGCCGGCAGCGTGACGAGCGGGATCACCAGCCACGCGACGGCCGGGCTGCGCGGGCCGCCGGTCAGGGCGATGCTGCCGGCGATCGCGAGCTCGGAGATCAGCCACGCCGACGCAATCGTGAACTCGGGTCGCGCCGCGCTGGCCAACGAGCGATCGACGATCAGAAAGCCCACCACGGCAACGGCGAGCGGCAGCAGCTCCCACCAGCCGACCCAATGGCCGCAGAGCAGCAGTGCGACCGCGAGCACGACGAACGACGCCCGCCGAAACGGCCGCAGCCGCTCCTCCATGTCGACAGCACGGACACGGTCGGCGGGCTCTGGGCACAGCCAGGACCGCGGGGCGACGCTGATGTCTGCGTGCTGCTGCTCCACATCACGGTCGTCGACCGTGGCGTCACGCAACCTAAGGTCCGGCAACCCTTCTTGCGCAGGTTTTCGAGCGCTGGCGGCGACGAACATGCACCAAGTGCGCAGCGGCCGCTACTCGCAGACCGGCATGCAATCGGTCAGCTGCCCGCCATCCTTGGTCGCCACGGCGCTGCGCGCCTGGAAGCGAAACGAGCGGAAGATCGCGCCGACCTTCCGTTGGTCAAACGGCCCGCGCGTAACCAGCACCGAAAGGCGACTGCCGCTAATCCCGACGGTCCCCTTGATGTCACGGAAGTTCTTGCCGCTGCCGGTCACGTCGAGCAGCACCTCGGGCGCCTGCCCGGCCAAGACGCTGGCCTCCAACTGCAGGACCGGCGTCTCGGTCGCCTGCGGCCGCATCGTCAGCACGAACGCGACGTAGGGCCGGATCGGCGCGTCGGCCGTGAACTCCACACAGAGCTGGTTGGCGGTCTTGGCCACGCGGAGGCGCAGCAGGTCGCCCTTGGGCTCGGCCGTCGTCTCGACGCCCTTGCTCGCACGCTGATCGCCGACCGGATCGTCGGTCACGATCGGGCGACCGATCTTCGCGCAGTCGGTGAACGTGCCGAAGTTGAGCGTGTCGTCGGTCTGCCCGCAAGCGGTCAGACCAACGACGGCCGCGGCGGTCGCTGCGCCGCTCACCAGGATGCCCATCGGCCGTCGCACGCCCGGCAGTCTCGCAAGATGGCGCGCCGATCGGCTCGTGGTGCTGTCCACAACGACGACGAGCGCCCGCTGAGGCGCCCGTCGTCGTTGCTGTTCCCTACCCGTAAGGGCGCTACTTGATCGAGTCGTAGACCTTGAAGAGCGGCATGTACATGGAGACGACGATGAAGCCGACCATGCCACCGACGAGGACGATCATCACCGGCTCGAGGATCGAGGCGAGCTGCTTGACGGCAGCGCCGACCTGGTCCTCATAGAAGTCGGCGATCTTGGACAGCATGGTGTCCATGGCGCCGGTCTCCTCGCCGACGCCGATCATGTGCGACACCATGCCCGGAAAGACCGGAGCGTTCTTGAGCGGCTCGGCGATCGTGCCGCCCTGACGAACGGACTCGATGACGTCGGACATCGCCTTCTCGACGCACCAGTTGCCCGCGGTCTGGCCGGTGATCTCCAGGGCGGACATGAGCGGCACGCCGGCGCTGACGAGCGCCGACAGCGTGCGCGACCAGCGGGCGAGCGCGATCTTCTGCACGATGTCGCCGATCTTCATCGGGATGCGCAGCTTGAAGGTGTCCCACAGCTTGCGGCCACCCTCGGTGGCCTTCCACTTCTTGAACGACCAGCTGATGCCGAAGCCGCCGAGGATGAAGGCATACCAATAGCCCGTCATCGCTTTGGAGAGCCCGACGGTGAACTTGGTGATCGTCGGAAGGTCGCCGCCGAACTGCTTGAAGGTGCCGACGAAGACCGGCACGAGGAAGACGACCAGCGCGATCAGCACGCTGAACGCGAAGACCATGACGACGATCGGATAGGCCATCGCGGCCTTGACCTGGCGGCGCAGCGAGTCGGCCGCCTCCAGCTGATCGGCGACGCGCATCAGCGCGGAGTCCAGAACGCCGCCCGTCTCACCGGCGCGCGTCATCGCGACGAAGAGCTGGTTGAAGACCTTGGGGTGACGCTCCAGCGCGTCGGACAGCGGCAAGCCCGCCTCGACGTCCTTGCGCACGAGCGTGAGCGTCGCGACGAGCTTCTCGTTCTCGGTCTGGGCCTCGAGCACGTAGAGCGCGCGCAGGATCGTCATGCCGCTGTTGACCATGGTCGCCAGCTGGCGGGTCATGATCGTCAGATCAGCGGGCTTGATCCGGTTGAAGAACGGGATCGCCAGCTCTTTGGAGGCGTGCTTGTCGGCGATCTCGAGAACGATCAGCCCGCGCTGCTTGAGCTGGTCGGAGACGATCTGCTTGCTCTCGGCCTCAACCTCTCCGGTCGCCTTGGCGCCCGTGAGGTCCATCGCCTTGAAGACGTAGGTGGACATGCGCTAGGCCGCCTGCAGTCCGGCGACGCCGCTAGAGAGCCGCTTGAGCTCCTCCGGTGTGGACGACCGCTGCTCGGCCTGGCGCTGGGTGATCTTCCCTGCGCGGACCAGCGAGGCCAGCGCGGTGTCCAGCGTCTGCATGCCGACGCCACCGCCGGTCTGCATCGCCGAGAGGATCTGGTGGGTCTTGCCCTCGCGAATCAGGTTGCGGACCGCGGGGGTCGGGACCAGCGTCTCGCAGGCCACGACGCGCGAAGCGCCATCGGCCGACGGGATCAGCGTCTGGGTCATGACGCCTTGCAGGGCGACCGACAGCTGCGTGCGGACCTGATCCTGCTGATGGCTCGGGAAGACGTCGATGATGCGGTCGATCGTCTGCGGCGCGCTTTGGGTGTGGAGCGTGGCGAAGACGAGGTGGCCGGTCTCCGCCGCGGTCAGCGCGGTGGAGATCGTCTCCAGGTCTCTCATTTCGCCGACGAGGATGACGTCGGGGTCCTGACGCAGCGCGCCCTTCAGCGCGAGGCCGAAGCCCTGGGCGTCGGAGCCAAGCTCACGCTGGTTGACCATGCACTTCTTGTGGGAGTGCAGAAACTCGATCGGATCCTCGATCGTGAGGATGTGCTCCTCGCGGGTCTCGTTGATCTCGTCGATCATCGCCGCCAGCGAGGTGGACTTGCCCGAGCCCGTCGGGCCGGTGACGAGCACCAGGCCGCGCGGCTTCTTGCAGTAGTCGTGGACGACGGGCGGCAGGCCGAGATCGTCGATCTTGGTGATGACCGACGGGATCAAGCGGAAGGCCGCGGCCATCGCCGAACGCTGCATGTAGGCGTTGACACGGAAGCGGGCCGTGCCGGGGATCGCGTAGGCGAAGTCGAGCTGCCAATCGGTCTCGAGCCG
The DNA here is from genome assembly GCA_963794585.1 of uncultured Conexibacteraceae bacterium. Lineage (GTDB taxonomy): Bacteria > Actinomycetota > Thermoleophilia > Solirubrobacterales > Solirubrobacteraceae > Baekduia. The sequence continues at coordinate 8,614 of CAWCEO010000011.1, read as the reverse complement.
CTGGCGCTGATCGTTGCTGAGGATCCCGTAGATGATCTCGCGGGTGTCCGTCGGGTCGAGGACCGGATAGTCCTCCAGCGACGTCAGGCGACCACGGACGCGGATCATGGGATGTGATCCCGCCGTGATGTGCAAGTCGGACGCACGACGCTCAAGGACGTCGAGCAGGAGCTGGGCGAAATCGATCCGCATCGCCACGATGGTCGACCTCTGGACCCCGGTTCTTGAGCCGGGTAGGTCGCAATGGACGGGCGTCGACGGCTTTAGCCCGTGCCGGTTACGCGCGAGACCTCAGCGATCGAGGTCCGGCCCTGACGGACCTTCTCCAGCCCGTCGTCACGCAGACGGCGCATGCCGTCGCGCATCGCGACCTCGGCGATGCGGTCGGCAGGTGCACGCTCGATCGCCAGGCGGCGGATCTCGTCGGTGATCGTCATGACCTCGTAGAGGCCGATCCGGCCCTTATAGCCCGAGCCACCGCAGCGCGAGCAGCCCTTGGGGTCATAGGCCTCGATGTCGACGGCCGAGCGGAAGCCGTGGTCTTGCAGCACCGCCGCGGAGATGATCGTGCGCTCCTTGCAGTGCGAGCAGAGCGTGCGGCACAGCCGCTGAGCGATCACGCAATCGACGGCGCTGGCGACAAGGAACGGCTCGATGCCCATCTCGACCAGGCGCGTGATCGACGTCGGCGCGTCGTTGGTGTGCAGCGTGGAGAGCACGAGGTGGCCGGTCAGTGCGGCCTCGATCGCGATCTTGGCCGTCTCGGCATCGCGGATCTCGCCGACCATGATGATGTCGGGGTCGGCGCGCATCATCGCGCGCAGGCCGTTGGCGAAGGTCAGGCCCGCCTTCTTGTTGACCTGGACCTGGGTGACCCCTTCGAGCTGGTACTCGACCGGATCCTCGATCGTGATGATGTTCTTCTCGGGCGTGTTGAGCTCGCCGACCGCCGCGTACAAGGACGTGGACTTGCCCGAGCCGGTCGGGCCGGTGACCAAGACGGCGCCGTAAGCCTGGTGAAACGCCTTCTGGAAGCGCGCGGCGTCCTCCTCGCCCATGCCGAGCTTCTCGAAGTCGAACTGGACGTTGGACTTGTCCAGGATGCGGATGACGATGTTCTCGCCGTGCACCGACGGCAGCGTCACCACGCGCAGGTCGATGTGGCGGCCGTCGAGGCTGAGACCGACGCGGCCGTCCTGGGGCAGACGACGCTCGGCGATGTCGAGGTCGCTCATGATCTTCAGGCGCGACACGACGCCCGAGACCATGCGCCGCGGCACCGTCATCGTCTCGACCAGCACGCCGTCGATGCGGAAGCGGACGCGCATCGAGCCGTCCTCGGGCTCGAAGTGGATGTCCGAGGTGCCCTGCTCGGCGGCCTGGGCGACGATCTGGTTGACGAGCTTGATGACCGGCGCGTCGTCGGCGGACTCGCGTAGGTCGACGATCTCGCCGACGCCGTCTTCCTCGCTGCTGAGGTCGATCTCGGCCGTGGCCGCGACGTGCTCCAGGCGCGACTGGCGCGAGATCAGCGTGGCGATGTCCTCGCGTGAGGCGACCGCGACGCGGACCTCGTAGCCGGTCATCAGCGCGATGTCGTCGACGGCCAGGACGTTGGCCGGGTCGGCCATCGCGATCAGCAGGCCGCGCTCGCCGGCGAAGGCCACCGGGACGGCCTCGTAGCGCTTGGCCGCCTGCGGGGCGATCAGGTTGGCCGCTGACATGTCGATGTGGAAGACCGACAGGTCGAGGTGGTCGAGGCCGTGGCGCTCGGCGACCGCGCGGGCGTGGTTCTCCAGCGACAGCGCGCCCTGATCGAGCAGGACGGCCTCGGGCGTGGTGCCCGTGGCGCGCGCCGCCTCAACCGCCTGCTCGACGCGTGGGCGGTCGACAAAGCCCAGCTCGACGATGACGTCGGTCAGGAAGCGGGCGCTGCCGCCGCCGGTGCGGCGAGGGGGTGTGACGCCGTTCCAGTCCGCTGGACGTTCGTTGGACGCAACGGGCGCCGCGGGGGCCGCGGGGGCCGCGACCGACGGTGGGGCGATGACGGCGCCGTTGACGACATCATCGACCGGGGCGCCGGGGATCGGCGGCACGGCGGTCAGGTGAGTCGCTGGTTCCGGGGTCATGGGAGTCGGGGAACGCTCCGCGAGCGCTGTCTCGCATCACGTCAATGGGCGCCTCCAGGCCGGTCCAGGCCTGAAAGCTCAACGCACCCTGGCGGACGAGGACCTCAAGGCCATCGACTACCGCGCATCCTCGACTGGTCGCCGCTGCGATCAGCTCGGTGCCGCCGGCCCGGTAGACCAGGTCCGCCACGGTTGCATATGTGCCCAGCGCATCGGCGGCGATCGGCAGATCCTTGAAGTTCCCGTCCGCCAGCCCGACACTCGTGCAGTTGACCAACAGGTCGGCGGCGATCGGCCGATCGACTGCGTCCACGCCCAGGTCTGCCGCCAGCGCAGCGGCGCGATTGGCCGACCGGTTCCAGACCGCGACGCGAGCCGCGCCCGCTTCGCGCAGCGCGTAGGCCACGGCGCGCGCCGAGCCGCCGGCGCCGAGGACCAGGGCGGTCTGGCCGGCGGGCGGGCGGTCGATGTCGGCCAGCGTGGCCAGGAAGCCGGGCGCGTCGGTGTTGGCCGCGGCAATCGCGCCATCAGCGCCGAAGCTCAGCGTGTTGGCCGCGCCGATCGCGCGGGCGGCGTCGGTGGCCTCGTCGGCCAGCGCGAGCGCCGCCTCCTTGTGCGGGATCGTGACGTTGGCCCCGACGAAGCCCGCAGCGGGCAGACCACGCACGGTCTCGTCGAAGACCTCAGGTGGCACCGGTAGCCGCTGGTAGTGCCAGTCCTTGAGGCCGAGCTGGGCAAGCGCGGCGTTGTGCATCCGCGGCGAGCGACTGTGAGCGACCGGCCAGCCCAGGACCCCGAGGCGCTTCATCGGCGTCCTAGCAGTGCGACGGATCCTTGCCGCCGAGCTGTGCGCGCTTGCGGTTGTAGGCCTGGACGTCCTTGGTGAACTGCGCGTCGGTCGCCGAGAAGGCGTGCGAGCCATTGCCGCACGGCTTGACGACGTAGAACAAGTAGTTGACCTTCGCCGGGTTCAACGCCGCCTTGATCGAGGCCAGCCCGGGGCTGCCGATCGGCGTCGGCGGCAGACCCTGGCGCGTGCGCGTGTTGAAGGCCGAGTCCTTCTGCAGCTCAGACTGCTTGAGCGGCCGCGACCAGTTGTCGAGGCGGTAGCGCAGCGTCGCGTCGATGCCCAGCGGGATGTGCTGCTGCAGGCGGTTGTAGATGACCGCCGCGATCAGGCGCCGGTCGTTGGCAACCTGCGCCTCGCGCTCGATCATCGAGGCGATGATCAGCACGTCGTAGTCGCTGAGGTTCTTGCGGTGGGCGGCCTTGCGGTCGAGCGGATCGAAGGTCCGCTTGAAGGTCGCGAGCTGCTGGGCCGTGAGATCGCGCGCGGTGGACTTACGCTTGAGCTCATAGGTCGCCGGGAAGAGGAAGCCCTCCAACGAGTGGGTCCCGCGCGGCACCCCGTAGCTCTTGAAGCCCTTGACCTCACGCGGGTTGCGGCTCGCGGCCTTCAGGTAGCTGCCGCTCAGCGCGGTCTGGCGGACGATCGCGGCGGTCTCTGAGATCGACAGGCCCTCGGGGACCGTGACCTTGACGGTCGGCGCAGCTTCCGGGTTCTGCGTCAGCGCATCGAGCGCGGCCGCATAGCTCATGTCGCGCTCCAGCGTGAAGCGCCCGGCCTTGAGGTCGTCACGTTTGCCGGAGAGGCGCGAACGGATGTTGAAGAAGAACGCGGAGTCGATGACGCCCTGGTCGGCGAGCTCCTCGGCGATCTCGCCGGCGGTCGCGCCGGGAGCGATCACGACGGCGATCGGCCGCTTGGCGTCGCCCGCGTCGTGGCCGGGCTGCGCGACGCGGTAGGCAAACCACGCGGCCGCCGCGACGACCAGCAAGACGAGCAACAGGACCAGCCGGCGAGCGCCGCGCCGGGAGCGCGGCAGGCCGCGCTGGCGCGGAACGTTGGCCGGGCGGTCGCGCCGGCGTGGACGCCGGCCGGCTGGACCGCGGACAGGCCCGGGCGGCGTGGGCCGGGGCCCACCGACCTGCGGCAAGTCGCCGACCGAGGGCGCCGAGACGCGCTTGACGCCCGCGGGCGCTTCGACCTGCGGATGCAGCTCGGTCTCATGCTCGTGCTCGACGGGCTCGGGAGGAACGGTGACCGGCTCGGGCTCAGGCTCCCAAGCGAGCTCGGCGATCGGCGCCGGCGGCAGCTCGTAGGCCGGCCCAGGTGCCACGGCGTCGGGCTCGACGAATGGCTCGGGTTCGGGCTCGTAGGCCACAGGTTCGGGCTCGTGCGCGACAGGCTCGGGCTCATATGCGACGGGCTCGGGCTCCGGCTCGAACGCAACCGGCTCTGGCGCCGGCGGCGGCGTGCGCCCCTCGCGCTCGGCCCGGCGGCGCTCGCGCTCCAGCCGAGCCGCCTCGCGCTCAGCGGCGCTGCGGGCGCGGTCGGCGGCCCCCCCGTCGTCCTTCTTGCCTCCGAACAGCGGCGTCACGCCAGCTCCCCTCCGTGCAGCGCCAGCCAGTCTTCAAGCAGCACGGCGGCCGCGCGGGAGTCCTCGCTGGTACGCGTGTCTCCGGACTTTGCTGCGATCGCGGTCGTAAAGCGCTCGTCGTAGAGCTCGACGGGAATCGGCTTGACGCGCTCGGCCAAGCGGTCGGCCCATTCCCGCGTTTCGCGCGTCTGGTCGGTATCGCGACCCGAGAGCCCGAGCGGCAGACCAACGACGATCCGCGCGACCTCACGCTCGCGGGCGACGTCGGCGACGCGCACGAGGCCCTTGCGGGTCCCTGGTCGCTCGATGTGCTCGATGGGCGTCGCGAGCGTCCCCGTAGGGTCGCTCACGGCCACGCCGCACCGGGCCGAGCCGTAGTCCAGCGCCAGCACGCGCATGAGGCTAGAGAATCAGCAACTGCGGACGGTGTCTCACGAAGCCAGAGCGCTTTCGATGTGGGCGCGCGCCGCCGCGAGGGCGTCGTCGAGCTTCTCGGGATCGCGGCCGCCGGCCTGGGCCATCGTGTCGCGTCCGCCGCCGCCTCCGCCAACGACCTGCGCGGCAACCTTGACGAGCTCGCCGGCCTTGATCCCGCGCTCGACGAGCGAGGGCGCGACCGAGGCGATCAGCGCGACCTTGCCGTCGGTCACCGCACCGAGGACGATTGCCGCATCGCCGAGCGCGTTCTTGACGCGATCGGCCGCGTCGAGCAGCGCCTTGGCGTCGCCGACCGCGACCGTCGTGGTCAGCACTTTGACGCCCGCCAGCTCGGCGGCCTGTCCGGCGAGCGCATCGACGTCGACGGCGCCGTTGGAACCGAACGAATGCGCCTTGGCCGCGGTCTTGAGCTGCTGCTGCAGATCGGCGACCTTTGCCGGCACCTGCTCAGGCGAGGTGCGCAGCTCGCCGGCTGCCTCGCGGATCAGCGCGTCGTGGGAGCGCAGGAGCGTCACGGCCTCGGGCCCGGTGACCGCCTCGATCCGGCGCACGTTGGATGCGCTGGAGCCCTCGCTGACGATCCGAAAGACGCCGATCTCGGCCGTCGAGCGCACGTGCGTGCCGCCACAGAGCTCGCGGGAGTACTCGCCGCCGCCGATCTGCACCATCCGCACGACGTCGCCGTACTTCTCGCCAAAGAGCGCCATCGCCCCCAGCTCCTGGGCTTCCTTGAGCGTCGTCGTGATCGGACGCACGGGGTCGTTGGCGAGGATCCAGCCGTTGACGCGATCCTCGACCTGCTTGACCTCCTCGGGCGCCAGCCGCGTGCCGTGGGTGAAGTCGAAGCGCAGCTTGTCGGGCCCGACGTAGGAACCGGCCTGGCGCACGTGCGTGCCCAGCGCCTCGCGCAGCGCGGCGTGCAGCAGGTGCGTGGCGGTGTGGTTGGCCTGCGTGGCCTGGCGGGCCGCGCGGTCGACGCGTGCGACGACCTTCTCCCCCGCCTTCAGCGTTCCGGTCTCAACTTCCAGCACAACGGCCTGGTCATCGCCAGAACGCAGCACCTCGTTGACGACAGCACGGCAGTCGCCGCCCTCGCACTCGATCGTCCCCGCGTCGGAGACCTGCCCACCGCCCTGGGCGTAGAACGGCGACGAAGCCAGCTTCACGAACGTGCGCCCGCCCTGCTCCAGGACGCCGGCGACCGTCGTGCGCTCCTCCAGATGCTCGTAACCGGTGAACTCCGTCGGCTCCTCCGACAGCTGGCGGATGACCTCCTGCTTGGCCCCGACGCGCTCTTGGGTGCCGGCGCCTGCCGAGGAGCGCAGGCGCTGCGCCTCCATCCTCGCGTCGAAGTCGGCGATGTCGACCGGGACCTCGCGCTCGCCGGCGATCTCGACCGTCAGGTCGATCGGGAAGCCAAAGGTGTCATGGAGCTTGAAGGCGTCCTCGCCGCTGACCTCCCCGCGCGCGAGCAGGTCGTCGAGCATCGCCAGACCGGTCTCCAGCGTGCGGCCGAAGCCCTGCTCCTCGGCCGTGACCCAGCGCAGGATCGCATCGCGCTCGCGTTCCAGCTCGGGGTAGGCGGCGCCCATCGTCTCCATCACGACGTCGACGTACTTGGGCAGGAACTCGCCCTTGAAGCCAAGACGGTGGCCCTGGGCGATGGCGCGGCGCATCAGGCGGCGCAGGACGTAGCCGCGATCCTCGTTGGAGGGCACGACGCCATCGGCGATCATGAAGGTCATGCCGCGCGAGTGGTCGGCGAGGATCCGCAGCGCGCGCTCGTCGATCTCGTTGGTCGCCAACGACTTGCCCAGCTCCATCAGCGGGATGAACTGGTCGGTGTCGAAGATCGAGTCGACGCCCTGCTGGATCAAGGCCATGCGGTTGAGGCCCAGGCCCGTGTCGATGTTCTGCTTGGGCAGCGGCACGAGCGTGTTGACCGGATCCTGGTTGTACTGCATGAACACCAAGTTCCAGTACTCGAGGAAGCGCTCGTTCTCGCCGCCGGGCAGGTCGTCCTCGGTCCCCCACTCCAGGCCCCGGTCGTAGTAGAGCTCTGAGCACGGGCCGCAGGGCCCGGTCTCCCCGGCCTGCCAGAAGTTCTCCGAGCGCGGGCACAGCACGATGCGCTCGCGCGGGACGCCGATCTTCTCCCAGACGGCGATGGCCTCCTCGTCGGGGCCCAGGCCGAGCTCCTCGTCGCCCTCGAAGACCGTCACCCAGATGCGCTCGGGGTCAAAGCCGAAGCCGTTGAGCGACATCTCCCAGGCGAACTCGGCGGCACCCTCCTTGAAGTAGTCGCCGAGCGAGAAGTTGCCGAGCATCTCGAAGAACGTGAGGTGGCGCGTCGTCGTGCCGACGACGTCGATGTCCGGCGTGCGAAAGCACTTCTGGCAGGTGGTCAGACGATGATGCGGCGGCGTCTCGAGGCCCTGGAAGTAGGGCTTGAGCGGGTGCATGCCCGCGGTGGTCAGCAGGACCGAGGGGTCGTAGGAGGCCGGCACCAGCGACGCGCTCGCCAAGCGCTTGTGGTCGCGCTGCTCGAAGTACGACAGGAAGGACTCGCGGATCTCGTCAGACGTCACCGTCCGATCGTCGCACATCCGATCACGACATCCCCTGCAAGGAGCACGGCCGTTTGGCCCGGCGCGGGTGCGGCAAATGGCTCCGCCAACACGGCGGTTCCGTCGTCCTGCAACTGGCAGGACAGGATCTTCGCGTGGTAGCGCAGGCGAACACCGTCGACCTCGGTCGCATCGCGGTGCAAGCGCACGCCGCGCAGCGCGACGCGGTCGACGTCGAGCGCCGTTCGCGGGCCGACGGTCACGGTGTTGGAGCGCGCGTCGGTCTGCAGCACATACAGCGGCTCGGTGGCCGCGACCTCTAGGCCGCGGCGCTGGCCCACCGTGTAGTGGAAGTGGCCACGGTGGCGGCCGAGCTCGCGGCCGGCACGATCGACGATCGCGCCCGGGCGCTCGCGCAGGCCACCGTGGCGGGCGAGGAAGCGCTCGCGTCCGGTGCCGGCCAAAAAGCAGAGGTCCTGGGAGTCGGGCTTGCTGGCGACGGGCAAGTCGTGCTCGCGCGCGAGCGCGCGAACCTCGGGCTTGGTCAGCTCGCCGAGCGGAAAGCGCAGCCGCTGCAGCGTCGCGCGGCTGAGCGCGGCCAACATGTAGGTCTGGTCCTTGGCGTCATCGGCGGCGGCGCGCAGCAGGCCGTCGGGCGCGCGGCGCGCGTAGTGGCCGGTGGCCAGCGTCGCGGCGCCGACGCGGTCGGCGAAGTCGACCATCGCATCGAGGCGGACCTCGCCGTTGCAGCGCACGCATGGGTTGGGCGTCAAGCCCTCGGCATGCTCGGCCAGCCATGGATCCACGACCCCAGCGCGGAAGCCGGCGCGCAGATCGAGCGTGAAGTGCGCCAAGCCCATGCGGTGAGCGATCGCGCGCGCCGACCGCACGGCGCTGGCCGAGCAGCACGAGGCCTCGGCGTCGTTCTCGGGGTCACGCCAGAGCTCGAGTGTGACGGCGACGACCTCCTCATGGGTCCCGCGCAGCAGGACGGCGGCGACCGTGCTGTCGACCCCGCCTGACATCGCGATCAGGGTGC
>CAWCEO010000010.1:0-567761 GCA_963794585.1 uncultured Conexibacteraceae bacterium | reverse complement strand
AACAGCGCCCGGGCCAGACGGTGCGTCTGGGCCAAGCCGCTCTTGCGCTCGATCGCCTTGACGACGAGCACCTCGTCGGTGGTCTCGACGATGTGCGTCTCGTGCGGCCGTGAGGCGTCGTTCTTCTCCAGCGACGCAAGCGCCGACGCCAAATCCGCGGACTGATCATCGAGCAGGCCCGCCTCGCCGAGGAAGCGCACGGCCTCGTGGCCATGCTCGGCGCGCAGCGAGCTGCCCCAGCCCTCGAACTGCTTGAGCAGCCGGCTGTAGCGCTGCCAGCGCGCCTCGGTCAGCTTGAACTCCGCGCCGGTGCGATCGTGCACACGGATCTTCTCGAGCTTGTCGGAGAGCAGCAGCTCCTCGAGCTGGGCGTCCTTCTCGAGGTAGCGCTCGACCTTGCCCTGCTTGACCTTGTAGAGCGGTGGCTTGGCGATGTAGACGTAGCCGGCCTCGATGAGCTCGGGCATCTCGCGGAACAGCAGCGTCAGCACAAGTGTCCGGATATGCGCGCCGTCGACATCAGCATCGGTCATCAGCACGACCTTGTGGTAGCGCGCCTTCTCGATGTCGAACTCGTCGCGGATGCCGGTGCCCAACGCCGTGATCAGCGCCTGGACCTCGTTGTTCTTGAGCACGCGATCAATGCGCGCCTTCTCCACGTTGAGGATCTTCCCCCGCAGCGGCAGAACCGCCTGGGTGTGGCGGTCGCGACCCTGCTTGGCCGAGCCGCCCGCGGAGTTGCCCTCGACAATGAAGATCTCGGCCAAGGACGGGTCCTTGACCGAGCAGTCGGCGAGCTTGCCCGGCAGCGGTGAGTTCTCCAACGCGCTCTTGCGGCGCGTCAGATCGCGCGCCTTGCGCGCGGCCGAACGGGCCTGTGCCGCCTGAACGGCCTTGCGGATGATCGCCCGCGCCTCACCCGGGTTCTCCTCCAGGAACTCCGCTAGCTTGGAGTTGACGACGTTGGCGACGAAGCCCTCCATGCCCGGGTTGCCGAGCTTGGTCTTCGTCTGGCCCTCGAACTGCGGGTCGGCGAGCTTGGCGGAGATGACCGCGGTCAACCCCTCGCGCACGTCCTCGCCGGAAAGGTTGTCGTCCTTCTCCTTGAGCTCGCCCTTCTCCCGCGCGTAGCGGTTGATGGTGCGCGTCAACGCCGAGCGGAAGCCCGAGAGGTGCGAGCCGCCCTCGTGCGTATTGATGTTGTTGGCAAACGAGAAAACCGACTCCTGGTAGGAGCCGTTCCACTGCATGGCAATCTCGACATAGCCCTCGTCGGACTCGCCCTCGAAGAAGATGACCTTCTTGCCCAGCGGCTCCTTGTTCTCGTTGAGGTAGGAGACGAAGTCCTCGATGCCGCCCTCGAAGTGAAACTCGGCCCGCTGGCCGCCGGCGCGCTCGTCGGTCAGCGTGATGCGCAGGCCGCGCGTCAGGTAGGCGGTCTCACGCAGGCGCTGCTCGAGCACGTTGAAGTCGTGCTCGATCGTCTCGAAGATGTCGGCATCCGGGAGCCAGGTCACCGAGGTGCCGGTGCTCTGGCCCTTGGCCATCTTGTCGCCCTTGACCAGGTCGTAGCGCGGAACGCCGCGGTCGAACTCCTGGTGATGAAGGTGGCCCTCAACAGCAACCTCAACACGCAACGACTCCGACAGCGCGTTGACCACCGAGATGCCGACACCGTGCAGGCCGCCGGAGACCTTGTAGCCCCCACCGTCGCCGAACTTGCCACCGGCGTGCAGGACCGTCAGCACGACCTCGACCGCCGGACGGCCCTCCTTCTCGACGATGCCAACCGGGATGCCGCGGCCTTCGTCGCGGACGGTGACGCTGTTGTCGGGATGGATCGTGACCTCGACCAACCCACCGAAGCCGGCGAGGGCCTCGTCGACCGAGTTGTCGACCGCTTCGTAGACCAGATGATGGAGGCCGCGGATGCCCGTCGACCCGATGTACATGCCCGGACGCTTGCGGACCGCCTCGAGGCCCTCGAGGACGGTGATGTCCTGGGCGTCGTAGGCGGCAGAGCCCTGGCGCGCATTCTTCTGCTTGCCGTTCTCGTTCGCCATAAGAGTGCTGCGTTCCTGACGCAGAACGCCCCGATCCCGGGCTCGGTCGAGCCCGACCGGGGCGTGAAAAGAAGTTGTCCACAGGATAGCACAGCGACCCCGTAGAACGCCCGTTCAGAGCGTCGCGAAATGCCTGCAAATACGCACAAAAGTGTCACGGTTCGCGCGCGGCCCAGGTGCGGGATGGCGATGCCACGCACCGCAGCGCCGCAATGCGCCCCTCACCGAGCTGCGCGTTGAGCCGTACGACGAGCTCCGGGGCCATCAGATCGAGCTCTTGCGCCCACACTGAAGAGCGGCACGAAATCGTCAATGTTCCACCGCGCTCTGTAATCGGCGTGGCCTCTTTGGCCACCACTGCGCCAACCACCGCCGGCCACACGCGCTGGACCTCGCCGAGCACCGTCTTGGGCGCGAGCTGGTCGGCAAGGCCGGCGATCGCCGACGACAGCGGACGTGGCGCCCGGCGCCGCATCAGGCTGACCGCATGATGGTGGACTCGTTCGCGGTCCGGTATTGGGTCATCATGCGGCGGCCTCGCTCGCCGCGGCATCCTGCAAGACCGTCCCGGGCGAGACCTTCAGCCGGACGACGGCCGGCGCCTGCGCACCTGGCACGTGGCCGAGGTCGGTGGTCGTCACGACGGCCTGGCCGCCGTCATCCAGGCGCGCGATCAGCAGGCCGCGACGATCGGCGTCGAGCTCGCTCATGACGTCATCGAGCAACATCAACGGGGGAGCCCCGCGCTCTGCGGTCAGCACGGCGCGTTCGGCCAACAGCAACGCCAGGAGCGCCAGCCGCTGCTCGCCCTGGGATCCGAAGGACTTCAGCTCTCGGCCGTCACGCAGCAGCAGTAGCTCGTCACGGTGTGGCCCGTGCTGGGTGAAGCCGCGCTCGACGTCCGAAGCACGCCGCTCCAGCAGCTCCGCCACCAACTCCGTGGGCTCACTCGCCGTCGTCCGCGGCCGGTACCGCACCTCCGCGGCACCGGTAAGGCCGAGATCGCCGGCCAGCTGGGGGAAGCCTTCGGCGACGCGCGCCACCGCGGCAGCGCGATCGTTACGCAGCGCGACGCCCCAACGCGACAGCTCGGCGTCCCAGGCATCGAGCGCGGCCTCGCCGACGCGACCGCTACGCACGCGAGCCAGCAGCGCGTTGCGCTGTGCCATCGCCCGCGAGTACTGCGCCCGGTTACCGGCCCGCGACGGCCACAACGCGGCAACGAGCTGGTCGAGATGCGCTCGGCGCAGCGACGGCGCGCCTTTGACGAGCTCCAACCGGTCGGGAAGAAAGACGCTGACCAGCGGCCGCGCCGGGCTGTCGGTCAGCCGCTCCACCGGCGCGCCGTCGACCTTGATCCGCTTCGGCTCGCCCGGTTGGAAGCCCACGCTGAGCGTGTGGGCACCGTCCTGATCTGACGTGTCAACTTCGACACGTGCAGCTGGAGCGTCGAAGCGCACAATGTCGCGCTCGTTGGCCGTCCGGCACGAGCGTGCGGTGCAGCCGAAGTACAGCGCCTCGAGCAGGTTCGTCTTGCCCGCGCCGTTCGGCCCGTGCAGGACCGTGAGGCCCGGACCGACCGCGACGTCGGCCGTCGCGTAGGTCCGGAAGTCGCGCAGGCGCAGGCGCTCGACGCGCATGGCGCGAACGTCGCCCTCAGACGTTCAAGCGGATCGGCATGATCAGGTAGAGGAAGCCGCTTTCGTCGGCGCCCTCGATCAGGCCAGGCCGCAGAGGGCTGATGAGCTTGAGGATCAAGTCGTCGGACCCGACGCTGTCCAGGCCGTCACGCAAGAACTCGGGGTTGAAGCCGATCTCAAACGGCTCACCGGCGAACGGCACCGGGACGGGCTCGGAGGCCTCGCCGACGTCCGGCGTCTGCGCCGAGACCGTCAGCTCGCCCTCGGTGAAGCTCATCCGCAACGGCGCGTTCTTCTGCGCCATCAGGCTGATGCGCTTGACGACGTCGCCGAGCTCCTCACCGCTGATGCGCAGCTGGTGCTCATAGCCATCGGGAATCAGCTGACGGTAGTTCGGGAACTGGCCGTCGATGAGGCGCGAGGACAGCACGGCGCCGCCGACCTCGAAGACCACCTGGTTGGAGCGCACCCCGATCCGGATCAGGTCCGCACCAGTCGTGCCCACGACCGAGCGCAGCTCGTCCAGCGCCCGCGCCGGCACGTTGGCCTCAAAGCCCGGATCGAGCGAGACGCCGAGCGCGGTCTCCTTGACGCTTAGGCGGTAGGAGTCGGTGGCGACCATCCGCAGCTCCGACCCCGATGCCGAGACGAGGATGCCGGTGAGGATCGGACGCGTCTCGTCGCGCGAGGCCGACTTCGACACCATCTCGATCGTGTCCACGAACGCTTGGGCGGGGACCTCGACGACCGTGTCGTCGGCGTCGGTGCCGCCCACGCCCGGCAGCGGCGGGAAGTCCTCGGCCCGCAACGTGCGCAGGTGGAACTTCGCCGAGCCGGCGATGACCTCGACGTCTTGCTGCTCGGGCCGCAGCTCGAGCTCGACGCGCTCAGCACCCTTGGGCAGCGAGCGCGCAACGTCCAGCAACAGCCGGGCCGGCAGGACGACCGTGCCCTCGCGAGCCACCTCGGCGGCCAGTGGCACGCGGAGCGCGATCTCCATGTCGGTCGCGCGCAGCTCGACGCCGGTGCTGGTGGCGGCGAGTTGCACGCCCGAGAGTGCCTGCACCGCGCTGCGCGTAGACGCAACACGGGAGACCGACTGCAGCTGAGCGAGCAGATCCGCGCTCGCGGTTGAAAGCTTCACGATGAAGACCTCAAGAGATATTCAGGAGTCATAGGGGCTGTTGACGTGTGGATAGCCGCCGAGATGACCGGACGATGCGGGGTGTTCGCGCACAAGAGCCCACCGAGTCTGTCAACAGCGTCGGTCAAACCGTCGTCTCGCCTGCGGCATCGGTCAGACGCGCGGTGATGGTGGCGACCGCGTCGTAGGCATCGGGATCAGTTCCGATGCGGCCCGCCGCACGTTTGCAGGCGTGCAGGACGGTCGAATGGTCGCGACCGCCGAAGTGCGCGCCGATCGCCGGCAGCGTCTCGTGCGTGTGCTCGCGGGCGAGGTACATGGCGACCTGTCGCGGCCAGGCGACGCGCGCGGTGCGGCTGGGGGAGAGGAGCTCGTCGCGCGTCAAGCCGAAGACCTCGGCGACAACGTCTTGGATGCGCTGCACGCTGGGCGGGCCGGCGGTTGCGCGTCCGGCCGCCGTCCGGCCGTAAAGCTGGGTCAGCACCTCGTCGGCCAAGGTCCGGTCGATCGGGGCATCGGTCAGCGAGGCGTAGGCGACGACGCGGATCAACGCGGCCTCGAGGCTGCGCACGTTGTCGGTGACACGCTCGGCGATGAGCTCCAGGACACCCTCGTCGCCGACGTCGATCCCGTCGTGATGGGCGCGCTTGCGCAGCACCGTCAACCGCGTGGCGGTGTCGGGGCAGCGGATGTCGACGAGCAACCCGGACTCGAAGCGCTGGCGCAGGCGGTCCTCGAGCTTGGCCATGTCGCGCGGCGGGCGGTCGGAGGTCAGCACCAGCTGGCTGCCGGTCTCATGCAGCGCGTTGAAGGTGTGAAAGAACTCTTCCTCGGTCTTGACCTTGCGCTCGAGGAACTGCACGTCGTCGATCAGCAGGACGTCGTTGCGTCGGTAGCGGTGCTTGAAGGCGTCGACGTCACGAGCCTTCAGCGCCTCCAGGAACTCGTTGGTGAAGCGCTCGACCGTCGTGTAGCGGACGGTCAGCCCGCCACCGTAGGCGCGCACGTAGTTGCCGATGCTGTGCAGCAGGTGGGTCTTGCCGACGCCGGGCGGGCCGACGATGAAGAGCGGGTTGTAGGCCTGACCAGGCAGCTCGGCGACGGCCAGCGCCGCGGCGTGAGCGAAGCGGTTGGCGTCGCCGATGACGAACTGCTCGAAGGTGAACTTCGGGTTCAGGCGCGAGCTCTCAGCGCCGGCGAAGAGCGCAGCGCGCGGGTCGTCGGAGGCGGCCGGCGGCGTGGGCAGGCCCGCCGGTGCCGGTGTCGCCGCGCCGTCGTCGTCGCGCAGCTCCACGCGCGCGACGCTGCCGTCGCCGAGGATCGTCCGCGCCGCGTCGTCGAGAATCGCCGCGTAGCGCTGCTGAACCCACGCACGCACCTCAGATGGGGCGAGCAGGACGATCCGATCCCCGTCGATGCCGCCCCAGCGCAGCGGCGCGAGCCAGATGTCGTACGCGGACTCCGACACCCGGTGTCGCACCTCCGCCTGCAGGCGGGTCCAGATGGGGGCGAGGTCCGGCGTCACGGCAGGGAGAAGCAGCTCCTTGAGAAGCAGACTGGCGAGGCTGGGCGAGGAGCCGTCGGCGAGGTCTGAAACAGAGCCATCGCGCCGGCGGGGGTCGAAACGTAGCAGGTGACTTCGGGCCGTCGAGCGCCGTCTGAGGAGCCACGCGCGAGACGCCGCAAATGCCGTTAAAATCCCGGCCCGACGACGACGGCGCGACTGTGGATCGGTGTTAGCAGTTGGGGAGGACGGTGTGGACAGGTGCTCGCCCAGGGGTCCTGTACACTGGCCCGCCGGTTGTGCGACCTTCCGCACGACCTCCCCGACGGAGCACGAATCTTCATGAAGCGCACCTATCAGCCCAAGCGACGCAAGCGCGCCCGCGCGCACGGCTTTCGCAACCGCATGGCCACCAAGGCCGGCCGCGTCGTGCTCAAGCGCCGCCGCGACAAGGGCCGCAAGCGGCTGACCGTCTGACCGTGGACGCGCCCTCGCGCGCCGGCGGCAGCCTCAAGCGACCCAAGAAGGGTCGGCTGTCCCGCAGCGCTGAGTTCGAGCGCGTCTACCGCCAGGGCCGGTCGATCGGCAACCGGCACCTCGTCCTCTACGTGTTCCCGCGCGGCGCGGGATCGGCCGCCCCTCAGGAGCTCTCGGTGGGTCCTCGACTCGGCCTCTCGGTCTCGCGCAAGGTCGGCGGGGCCGTCGACCGCAACCGCGTCAAGCGGCTGCTGCGCGAGGCGTTCGCCATCGAAGGCCAGCGCTTGGCGCCCGACAGCGATGCCGTTGTCGTCGCGCGCCCCGAGGCCCGCGAGCTAGCCGAGCGGGAAGGTCTCGAGGGTATTCGCATTGCCCTTGGCGAGCTCATCGGCCGGTCGGTGGGCGAGAAGCCGCCTGCCGCTCCGGCGTCGTGAGCGCTCGGCCGTCCTTGGTCCGCCGCGTCGCGGTGGCACCGATCGTCGCCTATCAGCGCGTGGTCTCGCCGCTGTTGCCGCGGCGCTGTAAGTACGAGCCAACCTGCTCGGCCTACGCCGCGCAGGCGATCGGCCGCTTCGGCATACTCCGTGGCCTGGTCCTGGCCGGCTGGCGGCTGCTGCGCTGCAACCCTTGGAGTCACGGCGGCTATGACCCGGTAGAGGAGCAGCGTCTCTTCCGTCCGCCGCCCTCCTCCTCTTCCCCGGTGGGCGGGTCCGAATCACCGCACGCCTGAGCCTATGGTCCCCATCACCGCGAACATCCTGCAGCCGCTGGTCGACGTCTTCGAGTCGATCCTCCAGTTCTTTCACGACAGCGTTGGCGCGAGCTGGGGCCTGTCGATCATCCTGCTGACGATCGCCGTGCGCGCGGCGCTACTGCCGCTGGCCGTCAAGCAGTTCCGGTCGATGCAGGCGCTGCAGCGCATCGCGCCGCATCTCAAGGAGCTGCAGACCAAGTACAAGGACGACAAGCAGCGCCTCCAGCAGGAGACGATGAAGTTCTACCAGGAGCACAAGGTCAATCCCTTTGCCTCCTGCCTGCCGCTCGTCGCCCAGCTGCCGGTCTTCCTGTCGCTCTTCTACATGCTGCGCAAAGACCTGCGCGTCGACATCTGCCCGGACATCAACCCGCCGGGCACCGCCAACCCGGTGCCGTGTGGATCGAGCGACGCGTCGCAGTTCTGGTTCATCCACGACATCACCGACAAGGCGACGGGCACGGTCCTGATCGTGCTGCTGGTGTTGTACGTCGGCTCGCAGCTGATCTCCAGCCTGCTGATGATGACGGCGACCGCCGACAAGAACCAGAAGATCATCATGCTGGTCATGCCGTTCGCGTTCGTGCCGTTCGTCTTCGGCT
Source organism: uncultured Conexibacteraceae bacterium (assembly GCA_963794585.1). Lineage (GTDB taxonomy): Bacteria > Actinomycetota > Thermoleophilia > Solirubrobacterales > Solirubrobacteraceae > Baekduia. The sequence continues at coordinate 559,577 of CAWCEO010000010.1, read as the reverse complement.
TCCCGGCCGGTCTGATCATGTACTGGATCACGACGAACGTGTGGACGATTGGCCAGCAGCAGTTCCTGCGCCGGATCATCGGGCGCAATGCTCCGGAGGCGCCGCCGCTTCCGAGCGCGGGTGGAGGTGGCGCGGTCACCGCGCCTGCGGACGCTGGCGGAGGTGGCGGGTTGTTCGCTCGCCTGGCGGGTGCGGCGGCCAGCAGTAGCGGCAACGGCGCCGCCGCGGAGAAAGAGGAGGCGCGGGTCACCAAAGCGCCGCCACCACCCCCGCGCTCGCGCAAGAAGAAGCGTTCAGGACGGAGACGGTAAGCGATGGCCGAGCGCAGCCAGGAGGAGATCTTTCGCGATCTCCTAGAGCACATCGCCAAGGGCCTCGGCCTTGACGCGACGGTGGAGATCGACAGCAACGACGAAGCGCTCGTCGGCACGCTCAACGGCGAGGATCTGGGGATCTTCATCGGCCGTCACGGGCAAACGATCGATGCCGTCCAGCACCTGGCCCAGCGGATCCTGCTGGCCAATCCAGAGATCGAGCGCCGCCGGATCGTCGTTGATGCGGAGGGCTACCGCGCCCGTCGACGCGAGGCGCTAGAGAAGCAGGCCGACCAGGCCGCTATCGACTGCGAGAAGTTCGGTCGCCCTGTTGCGCTCGACGCGATGACGGCGAGCGAGCGCAAGCATGTCCATGAGTACCTCCGTGAGCGCGGTGGCGTCGCCACGCACAGTGAGGGCGATGAGCCCGAGCGCCACCTTGTGGTGTCGCCGATGCTGGCGTAAGCCGCCACGCCTAGCAGGACCGTTTCACATGAAACGCCCGTCGATGAGACGGGCGTTTTGCGTTTCACGTGGAACGCTTGTGGTGGATGGGCCATCGCTCCGCGACCATCGCCACCGTGCTCGGGTGCGCGGGGTGTGGCTGGATGGTCGGCGCTCCGTGACGATCGCCATCGCGCTCACGTGGACTGGGGTGTTGGGTGAAAGTGTTGGGGCGTGGTTCGGCGTTCGTTGGTGTGGGCACCGAACGGGCCGCCGCGCGATGGCGACATCACGGATCACCGCCCTCCCGACGCGCTCGCGCCGCCAACGCCTCGTCGTGCGCGGCGCGGTCAATGTCACGAGACCGCCACGGGCGTCGTGCTTGGTGCCTCTTGACGGAGGACGCCAAACACACGGCGCCATGCGACGGCTGGGGCCGGAGCGCCTTTTTGCGTTTCACGTGGAACGCTTCGCTTGAGGTTTCACATGAAACGGTGCGAACCGTCGCGCCGGGGCTTTAGGCTGCGGGTTCGTGTTTGCTCTCGATGACCGTCTGGCCGAGCTTGCGGAGCTCTGGGAGCTCCCGGTCGGCGTTCCCGCACAGCTGCGCACCATCTTGGAGCTCGTCGAAGCCGAGCCGACCTCGATTACGACCGTGCGTGATCCCGCGCGGGGCGTTGAGCTGCACGTCGCAGACTCGCTGGCCGGCCTGGCGGTGACCGCGCTGCGGGAGGCGACGACGATCGCCGACCTTGGCAGCGGTGGCGGCTTCCCCGGGCTCGTCCTGGCTGCTGCCCTGCCGCAGAGTCGGATCACGCTCGTGGAGAGCGTTGGGAAGAAGTGCCGGTTTCTCGAAAGGACGGCCGACGCCGCCGGCCTCCGGAACGTCACCGTCGTCAACGCGCGTGCGGAGGCCTGGTGGGACGGCATAGGGACCCAGGACGTCGTCACGGCCCGGGCACTGGCGCCACTCAACGTCGTCGTCGAGTACGCGGCACCGTTGCTCGTCGAAGGAGGCTCGCTCGTCGCCTGGAAGGGACGACGTGATCCGTCCGCCGAGGCTGATGGAGTCGTTGCCGCGGAGATCGTTGGCCTCGAGCCAGCCGACGGCGATCCGATTCCGGTCGAGACCTCGATTCACGGCGCCGAAGCGCGGCACCTCTACGTCTACCTGAAGGTTCGGGAGACGCCGGCCGAATTCCCTCGCCGAGAAGGAATGGCCCGCAAACGACCACTTCAAGGCTCAGCTGCAGCCTGAGCGTCATCGTTCGGCGGCGAATCCAGGCCGCCGTCCGACCGCCTGCGCCGCTACCGTGGGCCGCGAATGGGCACCGTGTACGCGATCGCGAACCAGAAGGGCGGCGTCGGCAAGACGACGACCGCCGTCAACGTCGCGGCGTGCATCGCCGAGGCCGGCTACGACACGCTCCTGGTCGACATCGACCCGCAGGCCAACGCCACCGTGGGGCTCGGCGTCCCCAAGGACTCGCTGCCCAACGTCTATGACGTCCTGGCCGGCGAGGCGACTGCCGCCGACGCGCTGCAGCCGACCGCGATCGACCGCCTCTTCGTTCTGCCGTCCTCGCCGGATCTCGCGGGCGCGAACGTCGAGCTGCCGCGCCAGGCCGGCTCCGAGCAGCGTCTACGCGAAGCGCTGGAGCCGCTGCGCGAGCGCTTCGCCTTTATCCTGCTGGACTGTCCGCCGTCGCTGGGCCCGCTGACGGTCAACGCGCTGGTCGCCGCCGACCGCGTGATCGTCCCCGTCCAGACCGAGTACTTCGCGCTCGAAGGGCTTGCGGGGCTGCTCGACACGCTCGCGCTGATCCAGCGTGAGCTGAACCCGCGCCTGACCGTCGCCGGCATGTTGCTGACCATGCACGACGGCCGGACGCGCTTGGCGCGCGATGTCGAGCGCGAGGTTCGCGAGCACTTCCCTGAGCTGGTCTTCGACACCGTCATCCCGCGCAACGTCCGTATCGGCGAGGCGCCGAGCTACGGGCGTCCGGTCATCCACCACGACCCGCATTGCTTGGGGTCAGACGCGTACTTCGAGCTGGCCAAGGAGGTCGCGGCCCGTGGCTGAGCGCGGGATGGGCCGGGGCCTGGCCGCGATCCTCTCGGTCTCGGCGCCCGCGGAGCCCGGGGGTGACGGTGCCGCCGAGCTGCGCGACCTGGCCGTCGACCTCATCAAGCCCAAGAAGGACCAGCCGCGGCGCCAGTTCGACCAGGAGTCGTTGCAGGCGCTGGCCGATTCGGTCTCCGAGCGGGGCGTCATCCAGCCCGTCCTCGTGCGCCCGCGCGCGGGCGGGACGTTCGAGCTTGTCGCCGGTGAGCGCCGCTGGCGCGCCGCCAAGCTCGCGGGCCTGGCCCACGTTCCGGCGCTCGTGCAGGACCGCGACGACGCCACGACGCTGGAAGTCGCCCTGGTCGAGAACATGGCGCGCGAGGATCTCAATCCCGTCGAAGAGGCCCGCGCGGTCGCCGGCCTCGTCGAGGAGCTTGGGCTGACCCGCGAGGCCGTCGGCAAGCGCGTCGGGCGCAGCCGCGTCGCGATCTCCAACCTGCTGCGGATCCTCGATCTCCCCGACGAGGCGCTGGGGCTGATCGAGGATGGCGTGCTGACCGAGGGCCACGGCCGCGCGCTACTGCTGGCCGAGGATCAGGTCGACCGCAAGCGGCTCGCGTTCACCGCCGCCGAGGGCGGCTGGTCGGTACGGGTCACCGAGGAGCGTGCGCGGGAGGCCAACGCCGCCGCAGACCGCGCCCCCACCCACCCGAGCGCACGCGGCGGCAAGCCCGCCGTCCACCCCGACCAGGCGGCCGCCGCCGCGGAGATCGCCGACGCATTCGGTGCCGCGCTGGGCACCGAGGTCAAGGTCCGCCCCCGTGGCACCGGCTACAAGATCGAGCTGGCCCTCGACTCGCTCGACGACGCTCTCGAGCTGGCAGCGCGAGTCCGCGCCAGGGCCTGAGCCCGCGCTACACTTTCGCACCGCAGCGGGCGATTAGCTCAGTCGGTTAGAGCGCTTCTCTGATAAGGAAGAGGTCCCAGGTTCGAATCCTGGATCGCCCATTCACCAGGTTGGTGGAAGGTGGTGGGAGGGCCCGTATTCCGGGCCTTCGTCGTTCTTGGGGCCCAGGGGAGTGGCCCGGCCCGCGCCTATACTGGCGAGACACCACCGGGGAGCTCTTCTCGTGCAGGAAATGGTCATCTATGGCGTCAGCTTTGACATGGTCGGCAAGCAGCCGATCGTCCTGTTGAAGACGGTCGACAGCAATAAGTTCCTCCCCATCTGGATCGGGCATCCGGAGGCCGCTGCGATCCTGATGAAGCTGCAGGGCGCGACGACGCCCCGACCGATGACGCATGACCTGCTCTGCGACATGCTGGGTGAGCTTGAGGTCAAGTGCACGCAGGTCTCGGTGACCGAGTTGCGTGACAACACCTTCTTTGCCTCGATCACTCTCCAGGTCGCCGGCAGGGATGTCGAGATCGACTCGCGCCCGTCCGACGCGCTGGCGATCGCCGTGCGCTCCGGTGCGCCGATCTTCGCCGCCGAGGAGGTCATCGCGGAGTCCGCGATCGAGTTCGAGCACGAGGTCGAGGACACCGAAGAGGTCGTCGACCGCTTCAAGGACTTCCTCGACCAGGTGTCCCCCGAGGACTTCGCCGGCGACAGCTAGTTCGGTCCGCGCACGGACGCCCGGGCCAGCGCCCGGTCGACCAGTTGCGCGATGAGGTCATCGAACGCGATGCCCGCGGCGTCGGCGGCCTGGGGGAGCAGGCTCGTCTCGGTCAGGCCGGGGATGACGTTGGCCTCCAACACGTGCAAGCCACCGTCGGCGTCGCAGAGCAGGTCGACGCGCGAGACGTCACGGCAGCCCAAGAGCTCGTGCACCGCGACCGCCAGCTCCTGTGCGGCTGTCGTCACGTCAGCGGGCAGCTCGGCCGGGCAGACGAAGGTCGAGCGGCCGATCTCATAGCGGGCGTCGAAGTCATAGACACCGCCCTCGGGGACCGCTTCGACGATCGGCAGCGCGACGCCGTCGAGCACCGACACCGCCAGGTCGCGGCCGGCGATGTGGCGCTCCAGCAAGACCTTGCCGGAGTAGGAGAAGGCCGCGACCAGCGCGCCCGGTACCGCGGCAGTGTCGCGGGCGATCCGCAGGCCCAGCGCACTGCCTTGGTCGGCAGGCTTGACGACCATCGGGAAGCCGATCCGCGTGGCGATCTCACCGAGCGCCTCGGCTGCGCCGAGCTGCTTGAAGGCCGTCTCGGTGAAGGCGACGAAATCCGGGGTTGGCAGGCCGGCGTCGACCATGTGGTGCTTGGCCAAGACCTTGTCGGAGCAGCGGATGCACGCCGAGACGCCCGAGCCGGTGTAGGGCAGGCCGAGGATCTCCAACAGCTCCTGGACCGTGCCGTCCTCGCCGTCGCGACCGTGGAGCGCCAGGAAGCAGACGTCGGGCGCCAGCTCGCGCAGCCGCCGAACGAGGTCGTGGTCGACGTCGATGCCGTGCGACTCGTGGCCGAGGCGCTTGAGCGCGTCCTCGACCCGGGCGCCGGAGCGCAGCGAGACCTCGCGCTCCAGGGAGCGGCCGCCCTTCAACACCGCAATGCGGCTCATGGCCGGCGGTCCGAGCGCCGCGAACCCGGCTGATCCTGCGGCCGCGGCAGTTGCAGCACGTCGGCCAGCTCCGGATCGGGCTCAGCAGGCGCCTCGGGGATCGCCGGAGCCGGCCGCGACCCGGTCAGCGCGCCGAAGAGCTCCAACTGCTCGGTGACGACCTCGCCGATCCGTCGGATGCCCTCGCGGATGTCGGCATCGCCGACGCCGGAGAAGTTCAGCCGCATCGACGCGGCGCCGCGGCCATCGAGGTAAGCGCCGCGCCCCGGCACGAAGGCGACGTTGCGCTGCAGCGCGCGGGCGAGCAAGTCGGTGGTGTCGATCTCGTCGGGCAGGGTTGCCCAGACGAACAGGCCGCCCTCGGGCTGCGTCCACGTCGCCTCGGCTGGGAAGTGCTCGGCCAGCGCGCCGAGCAGCGTGTCGCGCCGACCGCGGTAGAGGTGCTTCAACGACTCCAGGTAAGGCTCCCACTGGCCCTCGCGGAAGTACTGGCTGACGAAGTGCTGGGTCATCGACGAGGTGCACAGATCGGTGCCCTGCTTGCCCATGTTCATCTTCTGCAGCACGGGCGCGGGCGCGACGGCCCAGCCCAGGCGCAGGCCCGCCGACAGGATCTTGGAGAAGGTGCCCAAGTAGATGATGAAGTCGCCGCCGCTGAGCTGCAGCAGCGTGGGCAAGGGATCCCCCTCGTAGCGGAGCAACCCATAGGGGTTGTCCTCCAACACCAACAACTCGCGTTCGGCGGCCACCTCGACGAGCCGCTTGCGCCTCGGCAGCGACATCGTCACGCCGCCCGGGTTCTGGAAGTTCGGGATGGTGTAGATGAACTTCGGGCGCCGGCCCTCGGCCTCCAGGCGGTCGAGCGTCTCCTCGAGCACGTCGATCGGCATGCCGTCACGATCCATCTCGATCTGGACCACATCGGCCTGGTAGGAGCAGAACGACGGGATCGCGCCCGGGTAGGTCGGCGCCTCGGCGACGATCACATCGCCCGGGTCGATCAGCGTCTTGCACACCAAGTCGATGACCTGTTGGCCACCGGTGGTGACGAGGATGTCCTCGGGGTCGACGTCGGCGCCTTCGGCGGCCATGACGTGGCGGATCGCGTCCTTGGTGATCGCCAAGCCCTCGGTCGGTCCGTACTGCAGGGCGGCTGCCGTCGAGGTCGCCGCCACGCGGGACATGATCGCCGCGAAGTTCTCGGCCGGGAAGGTCGACGTGTCGGGCAGGCCGCCCGCCAGCGAGATGACCTCGGGGCGCTCGGTGATGGCCATCAGGTCGCGCATCGCCGAGGACTTCATTCCACGCGTGCGTGAAGCGAACAGGCCGGTGTACCGCTCGAGCTCGTGCGCGGCGGCGCGTTGGGGGCGGCGGGAGCGAGGCATGCTCGGCTTCCCTTCGCCGTCGGGACCTTCGGACCTGCGGTCTGTCATGGTCCCGGAGCACGGTACCGATGAAGCTCGCTCTCGACATCCTCCAAGGGCTTGGTCTCGCCTCCGCGGCAGGGCTTCGCCCGTTCCTGCCCGCCCTGCTGGCCGGTGGCCTGGCCTCCGGCGACGTTGGCCTCGACTTTGATGGGACGCAGTTCGCGTTCCTCGAATCGCCGATCTGGCTGCTTGCGCTGGTGATCGCGCTGATCGTCTCGGTCTTCATCCGCCCGCTGCTCGAGCAGCCTGCCGGCGAGGCTGCGCTGAGCGGCATCGGGATCGGCTTGGGCGCGCTGCTCTGCGCCGCCTCGATCGACGATCGCCACGCCACGTGGTGGTACGGCTTGCTCATCGGCGCGCTGGTGGCCTACCTCGCCAGCACGGTCTCCCGAGCGATCTTCGGCCGCGTTCGCGCGCGCTTTGCCAGTGCTGGTGACAGCCAGGCCGCCGCGGCGCTGCCGTTCTATGGCGAGGCCGCGGGCCTCGTCGTCGCGGGCGCGAGCATCCTCTTCCCGCCGCTGGCGTTGGTTGCCGTCGGCTTCCTGATCGCGCTGCTGATCACCGGCCGCCGTCGCGGCGAGCAGAAGTACGCCGGGCTGCGCATCCTGCGCTGATCGTATGAAGCGCCTGCTCCTGGCCGTCATTGATGGGTGCAAGCCCTCCATGCTGGAGCGTGCGGTGCAGCGTGGGGAGGCGCCGGCCATCGCCGCGGTCTTAGAGCGTGGCACCTTCGTACCGGAGCTGTGCGCCGCCTTTCCGTCGGTGACACCGGTCTGTGCGACGTCGATCGCCACCGGCGTGCTGCAGGACCGTCACCACATTGCGGCGATGAACTGGTGGTCGCGGGCCGAGCGGCGCTACGTCGAGTACGGCTCGTCCTTTCGCGCTGCGCGCAAGCTCGGGATCGCCAAGCAGCTGACCGACACGGTGTACAACCTCAACGGCTCGCACATGGCGTCCGACATCGAGACGATCTACGAGTCGCTCGACGACGCCGGCGTGCGGACCGCGGGGACGACCTACCTCGTCTATCGCGGACGCCACGAGCACCCGATCTCGCGCGAGACCGCGCTCACCCGCCTCGCCGGAACGCTCTTTCGCAAGCCGGTGATGGGCCCCCGTGAGCTCTTCTACGCCGACATCTTCGCCAGCCGCGAGACGGGCTGTCGCAGCCAGATGGGCTTGCCGGGGATCCGCGATCAGCATTCGGGCTGCGTCGGCGCTTGGCTGGCCGCGCGCGACCTCTATGACTTCATGTTGCTGTCGCTGCCCGACAACGACACCTACTCCCATAAGAACGGCCCGCACGCGCAGCCGACGTCGATCGCGGCGGCCGACGTCCAGATCATGCGCGTCGCCGAGGCTGCCGGTGGCCTCGACCGGTTCTTGGACACCCATGCGGTGATCATCTGCGCCGACCACTCCCACGCTCCCGTCGAGCGGCGCATCGACCTACGCGGCGCGTTTGCCGACTGGGAGGTTGCGGGCCCTGGCGGAAGCGCGATCGACGATGCCGAACTGGCGCTGTGCCCCAACCAGCGCGCAGCCATGGTGTACGGGTTGGTCGAGAAGGCTCGGGAGGCGGTCATCCCGCGGGTTGTCGAGACCGCGTCCGCCATCCCCGGTGTCGACGTCGTCGCGTGGCGCGAGGGCGACGAAGGTGTTGTGCGTGGTATCGGTCGCGGCGACCTGCGCTTCCGGGTGGGCGGGGACCTGCGCGATGCTCGCGGCAACGCCTGGTCGGTGCAGGGCGACCTCAGCGCACTGGCCGCGACGACCTCGGACGGCCGGTTCGACAGCCCCGATTACCCCGACGCGCTGCGTCGCGTCTGGGCCGCGCTGACCTGCGCGACCTCGGGTGACGTCCTGCTCAGCGCCGGGCCCGGCTGGGAGTTCCCGGACTGGGGCGGCGCCGACCACGTCGGTGGCGGCAGCCACGGCTCGCTGCACCACTCTGACTCGTTGGGCGCGCTGGCGTTCTGCGGCCTCGATGCGCCGGTGGGCGGAAGCTCGGCCGGAGCGGGGTCCTGGTCGATCACCGACGTCGCCCCGATGGTCCGCGCGCACTTCGGCGCCGCCTGATCGCGCGCTTGGCTGAGCTTGCCCTCAGGCAGGCCGGGTAGCCTCCGGCTCCGTGCCCGAAGCCCTCGAACGGACGCGTCGCCGTGACCGCGTGCGCCGCGGCGTGCGCCACGCGCCCAACTGGTGGCAGCTGGCGCGCTTCACGGCCGTCGGCGCCAGTGGCTACGTCGTCAACCTCGCCACGTTCGCGGTCTGCGTGCACGCGCTCGATCTCGACTACCGGCTGGCGGCCTGCCTCGCGTTCCTCGTCGCGGTCACCAATAACTTCTTCTGGAACCGCCATTGGACCTTCGACGCCCGTGACGGTCATGCCGGCCAACAGGCGTTCCGGTTCCTCGTCATCAGCGGCGCGGCGTTCGCCGTCAACTTGGCGGTCTTGGAGCTGCTGGTCAGCGTTGGCGAGCTCAAGGAGGTCGTCGCCCAGGCGATCGCCGTCGCGGCCGCGACCCCGTGCAACTTCCTCGGCAACAAGCTCTGGACGTTCAGCGAGTGAGCGATCCTTGGCTCGGCGCCCGGGGGCAGGCGCCGCTGCTCGCCGTCCTCGCGTTGGTCGGTCTGCTGCTCGGTATCGCGACCGCGCCCGCCGCGGCGCCCGCGGCGCCGTCGAGCCCGCTGCCCACCGCACCGGCCAACGCCAGTGACGTCAGCCGCGTGCAGTCGCTCGGCGCCACGCCCGTGGGCCACCGCCTCGCCGGGGCCCAGGCCTTGGCGATCGCGTCGCGCAGCCCGAAGGTTGCCGAGGCCTTGCGCCAGTACCCGAAGGCCAAGCCGGAGGTCTTCCTGAAGGGGCCCAAGGACTGGCAGGTCAGCTGGTTCACGCCCGGGACCGGCGAGGCCCGCAAGGAGGTCGCCCAGGTCAAGATCTCCGATGCCGGCGGAAAGATCACCGAGGCCTACAACGGGCCGCAGGTCGCGTGGACGATGGCGCGCGGCTACTCCGGTGCGTTCGGGCGCAAGGTCAACTCGCCGTGGGTCTGGATTCCGCTGTCGGTGCTGTTCATCGCGCCGTTTCTGTCCTTGCGTCGGCGGCCGAAGATGCTCCAGCTCGACCTGCTGGCGCTCGTCGCCTTCGGCGTCTCGGTGGCCTACTTCAACGACGCCAACATCGACACGTCGGTCCCGATCGCCACCGGGCTCTTGTTCTACGTCTTGCTCAGGATGCTGTGGATCGGCTATCGCCGAACACCGGGCGATGGCGCAGCGCCGACCCGTCGCCTCCCGCTCTGGGTCTCGCCGGTGTGGCTGGCCGTGGCGCTGATCTTCCTCGTCGGCTTCCGCATCGGGCTCAACGTCAACGCCTCCAATGTGATCGACGTGGGGTACTCGGGGGTGATCGGCGCCGACCGGCTGGTCGACGGCACGTCCATCTACGGCAACTTCCCCAAGGACGACGAGCACGGCGACACCTACGGCCCGGTCGCCTACGAGGCCTACGTGCCGTTCGAGCAGGCGCTGCCGTGGAGCGGCAAATGGGACGACCTGCCGGCCGCCCACGCCGCGGCAATCGCGTTTGACCTGCTGACGCTGCTCTTCCTGTTCTTGGCGGGACGGCGGATCCGCGGGCCCGGCTTGGGGATCGTCTTGGCCTACCTCTGGGCGGCCTGGCCGTTCAGCTTGTACGTGTTGAACTGCAACAGCAACGACGGGCTGGTCGCGGCATTTGCCGCCGCGACGCTCTACGTCGCGGCCAAGCCCGGCGCTCGCGGTGCGGTGACGGCACTGGCGGGGCTGACCAAGCTCGGCGCGCTCGGCCTCGCCCCGCTGCTGGCGACCCACGGTGCGCCGCGCGGAAAGATGGGCGCGACGGTCGCGAAGTTCACCGCCGCGTTCGTCGCGACCGCGGTGATCGTCTCGTTGCCGATCATTCTGCGGGGCGAGTCGCTGCACACGATCTATGACCGCACGATCGTGTTCCAGGCCAATCGCGACGCCCCGTTCTCGATCTGGGGCCTCTATGACTGGACCGTCGGCGAGCACATGTGGCAGCTGACCGCCGCCTTCTTTGCCGTCGTGGCGGCCTTCTTGCCCCGCCGGCGTGACATCGTGGGCCTGGCGGCGGTGGCGGCCGCGGTGGTCATCGGGCTGCAGCTGGGGCTCAACTACTGGTTCTACCTCTACTTGGTGTGGTTCTTCCCGTTTCTCGCAGTCGCGCTCTTGGCGCGCTATCGAATCCCCGATCCGGCGTAGGGCTCTCCGTCCTGGGGCTGGTCGCCGTCTGGCTGGTGGCCACGCGTCACGGGCCGTTCAGCGGTGCCTCCGTGGGCGACCTGTACGTCTACGGGTCCTACAAGGACCTCATGGTGCACGGGCTCGTGCCCTACCGCGACTTCGACTTCGAGTACCCGCCCGGCGCGCTGCTCTCGATCCGGTTGGCGGGCGGCGACGTCGACCTCCTGTCGCTGATGATGCTCGGCTGCGCGGTGGTCACGCAGCTTGCGGCATGGGCGGCGGCCGGGCCGGTTGCCGGCTGGTCGATGGCCGCGCTGCCGGTGCTCGCGGGTGCGCTGGTGCGGACGCACTTCGACCTCTTTCCGACCGCGTTGGCGCTCGTCGGCCTGGCGCTGATCCTCACCCGGCCACGGCGCGGGGCGCTCGAGCTGGGGTTTGTCGTCCTGGCGCTCGGAACCATGACCAAGCTCTGGCCGGCAGCGCTGGCAGCGGTCGCCTGGTGCTGGCTGTTCGGGCGCGGTGAGCGCCGCACTGCGCTGCGTGCTGGCGCGATCTTCCTGCTCGTGGTTCTGGCCACCGGGATCCCGTTCGCCGCGCTCGGCGGCTTCCCGTCCAAGATGGTGCAGTTCCACGTCGACCGCCCCGTGCAGATCGAGTCGACCGCGGCGACGGTGCTGGAGATCGCCGGTGGCTCGCACGTCACCGGCGACCCCGTCGGCCACGACCGCTTCAAGTCCAATGGGTTGGACGGCGGTGCGGCCGACGTCGTCGCGGCGCTCAGCACGCTGGCGCTGCTGATCAGTGCCGCGCTGATCCTGCGCCTCGCCGCGCGGCGCCCCACCCGCGACGGGCTCGTGCTCGCGGCGCTGGCGATCACACTCGCCTTCGTCGTCTGGAGCAAGGTGCTCTCACCGCAGTACATGGTCTGGCTGCTGCCGCTGGCCGCGGTGGCCGCCGGCTACGGGTACCGCCTGGCGCCGGCGCTCGTGGCCGTCGCATCGCTGACGACCCAGCTGTGGTTTCCCGCCAACTACTTCGACGTCGTCTACCAGCACGCTTGGGCGGTGGTCGCCGTCGGCGTCAGGAACGCGCTGCTGCTTGCGGCGCTGGTCGCCACGGCTCGAGCACTTGCTCGATCGCCGCTGCACGCAGCGGCCGCTCCGCGCAGCGGATGACGACGCCCATCAGCCAGGGGTCGTCCTCGCTGGTCTCGAAGCGCACCATCATGTGCGTGCGCATCGACTCGATCGACTGCTCTTTCTTGACGCCGAGCACGCCGCCGCGCGGGCCGGTCATGCCGACGTCGGTGATGTAGGCCGTCCCGCCCGGTAGCACGCGCAAGTCGGCGGTCGGCACGTGGGTGTGGGTGCCGACGACCGCGGTGACGCGGCCATCGAGGTACCAGCCCATCGCGATCTTCTCGCTGGTCAGCTCGGCGTGCATGTCGACCAGGACGTGATCGACCTTGCCGTCGAGCTCTGCGAGCACGTTGTCGATCTCCAGGAACGCGACGCGTCCCGCGCGCAGGTGCAGGTTGCCGCTGAGGTTGACGACGCCCAGGCGCACGCCGTCCTTCTCGACGATGCAAAAGCCGCGGCCCGGCTGAGAGGCCAGGTAGTTGGCCGGCCGGATGATCGGCTTGTCGCCTTCGAGGTAGGGCGCGATCTCTTGGCGGCGGTAGGTGTGGTTGCCGAGCGTGATCGCGTCGACGCCCCCAGCGAAGAGGTCGTCAGCGAGCTTGGGCGTGATGCCGAGGCCGCCCGCGATGTTCTCGCCGTTGACGACGACGAAGTCGATCGCATGGCGCTCGCGTAAAGCGGGAAGCAATCCGAGCAGCGTGCGCCGCCCGAGCCCGCCGACGATGTCACCGACGAAGAGGATGGTGGGGGCGGTGGGCACGTCCCATACTCTGGCGCAAGGAGGCCATGAGCAGCGAGCACCCCACAGACGCCGAGGACTGGGAAGGCCACGACCCGCTGGACGCCGAGCCCCCGCCGGAGGCTCCTGCCGTCGAGAAGGTCGTCGTCCCGCGCTGGATCCAGCTCGTCGCGCTGCCGCTGATCGTCATCGCGCTCTTCCTCGTGGCCAAGGCGGCGGGGGTCGTGCTGCTCGCGTTCACGGTCGCCGCGGTGATCGCGCTGATCCTCAACCCGATGGTGACGTTCCTGCAGCGGCGCCGGTTGCCGCGCGGCCTGTCGATTCTCGTCGTCTACCTCGGCCTGCTGACGGTGCTGGCCGGCGCGGGTGTCCTGCTGGCCAACCCGGTCGCCGACCAGGCCCAGAAGTTCGGCGACGACGTGCCCAGCATCGTTGACGACGCCAACGGCCGGCTCGCCGATCTGCAGGACTACTTCGATCGCAAGGGCATCAACATCGAGGTCAAGCGCCAGGGCGAGACCGCGCTGCAGACGCTGCAGGAGAAGGTCGTCGGCGGGACGAGCGACATCGTGGACTTCGGTGGCCAGATCCTCAAGACGGTGGTCACCGCCGGGTTGGGGCTCCTGCTCGTGATCGTGTTGTCGGTGTACATGCTCATCTACGGCGAGCGGATCGGCGCCACGGTGCGCTCGGTCATGCCGCCGGGCGATGGCACTGAGGCCGATGACTTCCCGACGCGGATCCAGCGCGCGGTGGGCGGCTACCTGCGCGGGCAGATCTTCTTCAGCCTCGCGATGGGCCTGGGGGCGGGGCTCGGCCTGTACGTCTTCGGCGCGACGGGCGTCTTTCCGGACGGCAAGACCTATGCCTTTGCGTTCGGCGCGTGGTTTGGCCTGATGGAGCTGATTCCGTTCGTCGGGCCGTTCCTGGGCGCGCTGCCGCCGCTGCTTGTGGCGCTCTTTCAGGATCCACTGACCGCGGTCTGGCTCGGGATCTTCTTCGCCGCGTTGCAGCAGCTCGAAGGCCACGTCGTCGCTCCCTACATCTTCGGCCATACGCTGCGCATCAACCCGCTGTTGGTGATCTTCGCCCTGCTGCTCGGCGGTGAGGCCTACGGCATCCTCGGCGCGTTGCTGGCGTTGCCGCTGGCGGCGATGCTGCGCGAGACGGTCGTCTACTTGCGCCGCCACTTGGTCCTAGAGCCGTGGGGGACCGCGAGCATCCTCGGGCTCGCCGGACCATCACCACCAACTCGAAGTTGCCGGGAGTGCGGCGCGAGCGCGGCGCACGACGACACCTTCTGCCGCACGTGCGGCGCGGCGCTGGCGCCAACGGAAGTAGCCTCCCGCCGGTGAACGACGCGGTGGCGGCGCTGGAGGCCCGGGACGTCATCCGGCGCTTCGGTGAGCGCGAGGCGCTGCGCGGCATCAGCTTCCGGGCCGATCGCGGCGAGACGCTGGCGATCATCGGGCCCAATGGCGCGGGCAAGACGACGCTGCTGTCGATCCTCGGCGGGGTACTGGCGCCGAGCGCCGGTACGGTGAGCCGCGATCCGCGCGACGTCGGCTGGGTCCCGCAGCAGCCCGCGGTCTACGGCAAGCTGACGGTCGCCGAGAACCTGCGGCTCTTCGCGCGGTTGGAGCGGGTCGCCGACCCCGAGGCGGCGGTGCAGCGCATGCTCGACCAGACGGGGTTGCGCGATCGCGCCGGCGATGAGCTCGGCACGCTGTCGGGCGGCAACCGCCAGCGGGTCAACATCGCCGCGGGCTTGCTGGCCGATCCTGATGTCCTGCTGCTCGACGAGCCGTCCTCGTCGCTGGACCCGCGCCAGCGCGAGCGGCTGTGGGACTTCGTCGAGGGCCTGACGCGGGCCGGCACGGCGGTCGTGTTCACCACCCACAACGTCAGCGAGGCCGAGCGCTACGCCGATCGCGTGCTCGTGCTCGCCGACGGCGAGCTGCTCTTCGAGGGCACGCCCGCGGCGCTGCACGAGGCGGTGGGCAGCGATCTGTACGACTTCGAAGAGGCGTTCGTGGCGTTCCTGCGGGAGCGTGGCCATTGAGCGGCGTGCGCTTCCTGCTGGGCAAGGACCTGCGGATCCTGCGCCGCTCACCGTTGTTGGTGTCGTTGCTCGTGGCCTACCCCGTGCTGATCGCGGTGCTGATCGGCCTCGCGCTGTCCAAGGGCCCCGACAAGCCGCGCGTCGCGATCCTCAACCAGCTGCCTCAGCAGTCTGAGGAGGTGGCGATCGCCGGGACGACGGTCAAGCCGGCCGACTACGCCAACGAGCTATTCGAGGCGATCGTCCCCGTGCGGGTGCGCACGCGCGAGGAAGCCGTGCGCAAGGTCCGCGACGGCGACGTGCTGGCGGCGATCATCGTCCCGCCCGATCTCGTGACGCGGCTGCAGAAGACGATCAGCCTGTCGGGAACGGGCCCCAAGCCGACCGTCGAGGTGCTCTACAACGCTGAGGACCCGGTCAAGCAGCAGTTCGTGCAGTCGACGATCGATGCGCGCGTCGCTGACCTCAACAAGGTGGTGTCGACCAAGTTGACCCAGATCGCGGCGGGCTACCTCGACATCCTGCTGTCGGGCGGCAAGTTCTCCATCTTGGGTCGCGACTTCGACATCGCCGGGCTCAAGAAGTCCAAGACGCTGATCGACTCGGTGCTCACGCGCACGCCCGAGAGCTCGCCGGACCACGAGGCGCTGCAGCGCGTGTCGCGCTTTGCCCAGCTGGCCATCGAGAACCTCGATCTCTCCGACACGGTCCTGAGCTCGCTCGCGACACCAGTCAAGGTCAACCAGACGATCGTCAAGGGCCGGCGCACGCCGCTGGACGCCTTCGCGGTGACGGTCGCGGTGACCATGTCGCTCATGTTGGTCGGCGTCCTGCTCGCGGCCGGCATGCTGGCGCTGGAGCGCGAGGAGCACGCCTTCGCGCGGCTGGTTCGCGGGTTGGTGTCGCGAACGGGGTTGTTGGTGGAGAAGGTGGTGCTGTCGGCCGGCTGCGCGGCGGCCGTGACGCTGGTGATGGTCGCGGGCGTGTCGCTGTTCGTCTCCCTGGATTGGAGCCGGTCGCCGCTCTGGGTCGTGGCACTCGGCGCCGGTGGCCTGGCCTTCGGCGCGATGGGCGTGGCGATCGGCGCGCTGGCGCGCGAGGTGCGGGCCGCGTCGCTGCTGGCGATCCTGCTCGCCCTGCCGATCGCGTTCCTCGCGTTGGTGCCCAGTGGCGCGGTTGCCCAGGGGCTCTATGACGCGATCCGCGCGGTCTCCGCGCTCTTTCCGTTCGGCGCGGCGCTCGACGCGACCGACGCCGCGCTCAACGACGCCGGCGGCCTCGGCGGCGCGCTGGCGCACCTGGCCGCGCTCGTCGTGGGCTGGTCGCTGCTCGCGCGGGCCGCGCTACAGCGGTTCTAGGGCCGTCAGCGGCGTCACGCCCGGCTGGTACGTTCGCGGCGTGCTCGGCCACGTCCCCCCGCGGATCCGCTTGGACGGTGAGCGGACCGCGATCCGCCCGCTAGCGACCGGCGATGCGGTGGAGTTTGCCGCCGCCGTCGTGGCCAATCGCCCGCACACCGAGCCGTGGGAGCCGATCCACGCCGAGGTCCACTACACGCGCGCCGGGCAGGCCGAGACGCTGCGCCGTGACGTCGAGGCGTGGGAGCTGGGGACCGGCTACGCCTTCGCGGTCCTGGACCGCGAGAACGGCGACGCGATCATCGGGCGCATTGCGCTGGGCAACGTCGTGCGCGGCGCGTGGCGCAACGCGACGCTCGGCTACTGGGTGGCCGCCGCGTCGGGTGGACGTGGGCACGGCACGGCGGCAGCGCTGCTGATCTGCGAGTTCGCCTTCGTCCACGCCGGCCTGCACCGTGTCCAGCCCGCGGTGATCCCGCGCAATGTTCGGTCGATCCGCGTGGTGGAGAAGGCGGGCTTTCGCCGCGAAGGCCGTGCGCTGAAGTACCTTAACATTGCGGGCAATTGGGAAGACCACGACATCTTCGCGATGACGATGGAGGATTGGGAGGCGCGGCGATGATCGCCCTCCAGCGATGAACTGGGACCGCCAGCACGACCGCGTAACCGTCCTGACCGCCTCGACCGGCGCCCGGATCAGTGACCACCGCAGCCCGGGCAAGACCTCCAACACGGTCATCGCCGCTCGGCCCGGCCACGCCGGCTACGCGGTCGTCCGGCGCACCGCCGAGGGCGGCTCGCGCTGTCGCTGAGGGAGCCGATCGTTCGGGGCCGACCCCAAGCTACGCTTGTGGGGCATGCCCGCTGCCTTTCCCGCCACCCGCCTGCGCCGGCTGCGCCGCACCGGTGCGCTGCGCGACCTCGTGCGCGAGACCACGCTGGCGCCATCGGATCTCGTCCTGCCGCTCTTTGTCGAAGACGGCTTGGAGGGGCGCACGCCGATCGTCTCGATGCCCGGTGTCGACCGTCACGGCATCGCCTCGATCGTGGAGGAGGCGGGCGCGGCCCACGCGCTCGGCGTTCCGGCCGTCCTGCTCTTCGGCATCCCCGCCGAGAAGGACGCCGACGGCTCCGGCGCCTGGGACGACGACGGCGCGGTCCAGCTCGCCACGCGCGCGATCAAGGCCGCGCACCCCGAGTTGCTCGTCCTCACCGACGTCTGCCTCTGCGAGTACACCGACCACGGCCACTGCGGTCGCCTGAGCGCTGACGGCAGCGTCGACAACGACGCATCGCTGGAGCTGCTGGCGCGCACCGCCGTCTCCCACGCGCGCGCGGGCGCCGACGCCGTCGCGCCCAGCGACATGATGGACGGCCGCGTCGGCGCGCTGCGCTCCGCGCTGGACGCCGACGGCTTCACCGACACGCCGATCATCGCCTACAGCGCCAAGTACGCGTCGGCCTTCTACGGCCCGTTTCGCGAGGCCGCCGGCTCGACCCCCAGCTTCGGCGACCGGCGCAGCTACCAGATGGATCCTGGCAACGCCGAGGAGGCGCTGCGCGAGGTTGCGCTCGACGTTGCCGAGGGCGCCGACATGGTCATGGTCAAGCCTGCGGTCCCGTACCTCGATGTCCTCTGGCGCGTCAAGGAGGCAACCAGGATGCCGGTTGCCGCGTACCACGTGGGTGGGGAGTACGTCATGATCAAAGCGGCTGCGGCCGCCGGTCACCTCGACGAGCGGACGGCCGTGCTGGAGACGCTCACGTCGATCCGCCGCGCTGGCGCCGACATCGTCATCACCTATTACGCGAAGGACGCCGCCCAGTGGCTTCAGTGACCCCCAAGATCCGCTCGCGCAAGGACGGCTCGGCCGTCCCGCTCGACGAGTTCGACAAGAAGCTGCTGGACACGATGCAGGGCAAGTTCCGGATCGTGCCGCGCCCGTACGCCGAGGTCGCCACGCTGCTGGGCGTCGAGGAGGAGACCGTCCTCACGCGCGTCCGCGAGCTGATCGAGCAGCGCATCATCCGCCAGGTCACGCCGATCTTCGACACGCGCGCGCTCGGCTATCAGTCGATGCTCGTCGCGGCTAAGGTCGACCCCGAGCACCCGTGGCGTCCGGCCAAGATCGTCAACCAGCACCCCGGCGTCTCGCACAACTACCTACGCAACCACGAGTTCAACATGTGGTTCACGGTCGCGACCGAGCCGGACTCGCCGCTGGGCCTCGACGGCACGCTGGAGGTCCTCAAGCAGGAGACCGGCGCCGAGTCCGTGCGCCAACTGCCGACGCTCAAGCTCTTCAAGATCCGCATGGACTTGGAGATGTCGGGTGATACCGAGACGCTGGCCAAGGCCGCCCAGGCCGTCGAGCCCGTCGACATCGAGCCCCAGCCCTACGACGAGCTCGACAAGGCCGTCATCCGGGCCACCCAAGGCGACCTGCCGATCGTCTCCGAGCCCTACACCGATGCTGCGCGCGAGCTCGGCATGCCGGTCGATCAACTGATCGCGCACCTGGAGGGCATGCAGGAGCGTGGGCTGCTGCGCCGCGTCGCTGCGATCCTCTTCCATCGCCGCGCCGGCTTCAGCGCCAACGGCATGGGCGTCTGGAAGGTGCCCGAGGACCAGATCCTGGAGGCCGGCCGCCGGATGGCCGCCTTCCGGGGCATCAGCCACTGCTACGAGCGCCCGACCTACGCCGATTGGCCCTACCAGCTGTTCACGATGGCCCACGGGCGCTCCAAGGAGGAGTGCGACGCGATCCTCGACGCCGTCCGCGATGAGGTCGGCTGCATCGAGGATCGCGCGACGCTCTACTCCTCGACCGAGTTCAAGAAGGTCCGGCTCCTCTACTTCACCGACGACTTCAAGTCGTGGGAGCGGGAGCACGCAGGCGTCGGCGCCTGACCTCTCCTTCGTCCATGAGCGTCTCCATCACCGATACCAAGTCGGCCGAGCTGTACGCGCGGGCATTGCAGCGCCTGCCGGGTGGTGTGAACTCGCCGGTGCGGGCGATGCGCGCCATCGGCCGCGACCCGATCTTCATCGACCGCGCCGAGGGAGCAGAGCTCTTCGACGTCGACGGCAACCGCTACGTCGACTACGTCTGCTCGTGGGGTCCGCTGATCCACGGCCACGCGCAGCCCGAGATCGTCGAGGCCGTCGTCACCGCGGCCCGGCGCGGCACCAGCTACGGCGCGCCGACCGCGGCCGAGGTCGACCTGGCCGACGAGGTCGCCCGGCGCTTCCCGTCGGTCGAGATGCTGCGCATGACCTCCTCGGGCACCGAGGCGTCGATGAGCGCCATCCGCCTCGCACGCGCTGCGACCGGCCGCACCAAGCTGCTGAAGTTCGCCGGGGCCTACCACGGCCACGTCGACGGCCTGCTGGCCGAGGCTGGCAGCGGCCTGGCGACGGCCGGCATCCCGGCCAGCCCCGGCGTGCCCGAGTCCGCGACGCACGAGACCGTGATCGTGCCGTTCAACGATGGTGAAGCCGTGGCCAAGGCGTTTGCCGAGCATGAGTTCGCCGCCGTCATCGCTGAGCCCTATCCGGCCAACATGGGCCTCGTGCCGCCGGTCGAGGGCTTCTTGGAGCTGGTGCGCCACAAGGCCGACGACAACGGCGCGCTGCTGATCTTCGACGAGGTGATCACGGGCTTTCGCGTCGCCGCCGGCGGCGCGCAGGAGCGCGAGGCGATCGCGGCTGACCTGACGGTCATGGGCAAGATCATTGGCGGCGGGCTCCCGGCCGCGGCCTATGGCGGTTCACGCGCGCTGATGGAGCGCATCGCACCCGCCGGCGACGTCTACCAAGCCGGAACGCTCAGCGGCAACCCGCTGGCCGTTGCTGCCGGCCTCGCGACGCTGCGCCTGCTCGACGACGCGGCCTACATCCGCCTCAGCGCCACAACCGAGACGCTGGCCGCCGGCCTGCGTGATGCCGCCGCCGGCGCAGGCGTTGCGGTGGCCGTCAACGCCGTGCCCGGCCTGTTGACGATCTTCTTCGCCGAGACGGCCCCGCGTGACTACGCAGGCGCTCAGGCCTGCGACCACGAGGCCTATGCCGCCTTCTGCCGCGCGTTGCTGGCCCGCGGCGTCTACCCGCCGGCCTCGCAGTACGAGGCGTGGTTCCCGTCGCTGGCCCACACCTCCGAGCATCTGGACCGCACGCTGGATGCGGTCAACGCGGCGTTCGCCGAGCTGTCGTGATCCTCCAGCGTCTTGCTGACGTCGTCCGGGAGGACGGCGGTCTGCTCGCCGCCGCGCTCACCGCGACGCCAACGGGTGCCACGCCCTACGGGGACGTCGTCGCCCGTGGTCCGCGTTCTGACGGTCACCCGGCCGATCTTCCGCTGGTCATCGAGGCGGTCCGCGAGGGCTACCTCCTGCATTACGGCCAACCGCGCCTCATGTCGCGCGAGGACGACGACCTGGCGCTGCTCGCGGGCGACCGGCTCTACGCCCTGGGGCTTGAGCGCCTTGCGGCCGCCGGCGACCTTGACGCCGTACGGGCGCTCGCCGACCTCATCGCCCTCTCAGCACAGGCCCAGGCCGCTGGCGACACGTCCCTCGCCGACGCCGTCTGGGCGGCCGGTTGCGCCGAGCTCGGATGGGGTTCGAACACCGATCTCGAGGCGGCCAAAGTCGCAGCACGTGCAGGCGAAACGGGTGCCGCGGAGCGCCTCGGAGCAGCCGCGCGCCACATCGCCGGAAGCCTGGCGCCGAACCGTTGACCGAGTGGCGGGCGCAGGCGGCACGGCCCGTACGATGATCGAGCGATAGATTTCCGGTCCCGGATGCGCGTCCACCAGGATCGCGCGTCTCCCGGACAGGATCCAAGACCCACCGTGCCTAAGAAGCAAGCCAAGAGCAAGTACACCGCCGACCGGGGCATTCCCGGGGCGTTCGAAGGCGAGACCGTCACCCGCCGCCGTTTCATGGTCGGGACGGCCCACGCCACCGGCGCCATTGCCACCTCGGCGATCCTCCTTCCCGCGCTGGGGTTCGCCCTCGGCCCGCTGTTTGAGGAGCACCCGGTGCGGTGGCAGCCCGTCGGCACCCCCGACGAGTTCCCCGACGACACCTACGTCCCGAAGGTCATCTCGCTGGTCGACGGGATCGGCGAGTCGGGCAAGACGACCGTCTACATCCGCAAGCGCAATCCAAAGATCGACACCGACGAGCTCCCCAAGGGCTTTGAGGCCGAGCAGTTCGTCGCGATCTCCACGCGCTGCATGCACCTTGGCTGCCCAGTCCGCTACACCGAGGCCGCGCAGCGCTTCATCTGCCCGTGCCATGGCGGCGTCTACGACTTCCAGGGCAAGGTGGACGGCGGCCCGCCGGTCCGCCCGCTCGACCGCTTCTACAACCGCGTGCACAACGGCCAGCTCGAGATCGGTCCGCGCTTCTCGGTCAACCGTGAGCTTGACCGTTTCTCGCCGCGCAACCCGGGCGAGCCGCTCGACGGCATCGGTGGGATCCTGTACCCGTCGCGCCCGACGATCCGGAAGCTCGACTCGCTCCCCCAGGACTAGTACTGATGCCCAAGCTCAAGCTCCCCGCACCGCCCGTTCCGCCCGGCCTGCGCCCCGCGCCGCCGCGTCCCGGCGCGCCCAAGCAGGGCCCGGTCGAGAAGGCCGCCGAAGCGGGCATCTACACCGTCGACTGGATCGACGAGCGCACCTCGCTGTCGGGCGGCCTGCGCTGGCTGATGTTCCGCAAGGTGCCCAAGGGCACCAACTGGTTCTACACCCTGGGCTCGGCGACGATGTTCGCCTTCCTGTCGCAGGCGATCACCGGCGTCTTCTTGGCGATGTACTACCGGCCCGACGCGGCCGGCGGAGCCTACGAGTCGGTCCGCCACATCAACGATGACGTCTTCCTCGGCGAGTTCGTGCACGGCATGCACAAGTGGGGCTCGTCGGTGATGATGGTCCTGATCTTCTTGCACATGGCCCGCACGTTCTTCTTCGGGGCCTACAAGTACCCGCGCGAGCTCAACTGGGTCATCGGTGTGGCGCTGCTGATCCTGACGTTCGTCATGGCGCTCACCGGCTACCTGCTGCCGTTTGACCAGCGGTCCTTCTGGGCGACCGTCGTGGCGAACAACATCACCGCTTCCGGTCCGCTCGTCGGCCCGTACCTCGGTGACTTCCTCAACGGCGGCGCGGACTTCAACGCGACGACGCTCTCGCGCTTCTACGCGATCCACATGCTGTTGGTGCCGGGCATCATCGGCGTCCTCATCGGCGCGCACCTGTACCTCGTGACGCGGCTGGGCACCACGGCGCCCCCGTGGCAGAAGGTCAAGCCCGCCGACGAGCTGATCGAGGAGGACGCGTGAACCGTCGCGAGAAAGAGGAGTACCTCCGCGAGTACTCGATCCTGAAGTCCCAGGGGAAGCCCTTCTTCCCCTACGCGGTCGCCAAGGACGGCGCGATGGCGTGCGTCGTGCTGCTGGTCATCATCCTGATGTCGATCGTCCTCGGTGCCGAGCTCGGCCCGAAGGCCGACCCGACGACGACGACCTACACGCCGCGCCCGGAGTGGTACTTCTTCTTCCTCTTCGAGCTGCTGCGCGTCATCAAGCCGCCGGAGTACGTCGCCCTGGCGACGATCGGCATCCCGACGGTCTGCATGATCCTGCTGTTCCTGCTGCCGTTCTATGACCGCGGCCCGGAGCGACGGCCCGAGCGGCGTCCGGTCGCGACGCTGACGGCGATCCTGATCATCGGCGCGATGGCCTACCTCACCTACGAAGGCGCTGCGGCCGGTCCTCCGACCCAGATCGATCTAGCGACGCCCTCGACCGTCATCGCGGAGGGCCCGAAGGTCGTCACGCAGTATGAGTCGGGTCGTCAGGTGGCGGCGCAGTCCGGTTGTCTGGCATGCCACAAGATCGGCGAGAACGGCAACGGCGGCCCAGGTCCCAACCTGACCGACATTGCTGATCGCCTCCCGGCCGCCGGCATCGAGCGGACGCTGATCAACCCCACGGCGCCGATGCCGTCCTTCGCCAGCCTGCAGAAGAACGAGCCCGAGAAGTTCAAGAACCTCGTGGCGTTCCTCGGCCGGTTGAAGTCGGACGACTAGATGAGCGCCACCGGCAGCGGGGGGCGGGCGGGTCCGCTTCCGCCGGCTCCCGCCGCCGAGCGCGGCACGCTGCCCGAGCCGCAGGTCCGCGCGATGTTCGATCGCATCGCGCGGGTCTACGACGTCCTGAACTCGGTCATGACCGCTGGCTTGCACCACCAATGGCGCCGGCGGGCGGTTGAGATCGCCAGCGTCGGGCCGGGCGATCGTGTCCTCGATGTGGCGACGGGCACCGGTGACCTGGCGATCGAGCTGGCCAAGCGCGTTGCTCCTGATGGCGAGGTCATCGGCAGCGACTTCTCCGAAGGCATGCTCGAGCTGGCGCGCAAGAAGGCGCCGCAGATCACCTTCGCCTGGGGCAACGCGATGGAGCTGCCTTACGCCGACGATGAGTTCGACGCGGTGACGGTCGGCTTCGGCGCGCGCAACTTCTCCGATCTGGACCGCGGGTTGGCCGAGCTGACGCGCGTCGTGCGGCCCGGCGGCCGCGTGGTGATCCTGGAGATGACGACGCCGCGGCGCGCGCCGCTGTCGCTCTTCTTCCGGGTCTGGTTCGACGGTCTCGTCCCGCTGATCGGCAAGGTCAGCGGTGGGGGCGAGGCCTATGACTACCTGCCCAACAGCGTCAAGCGCTGGCCGGAGCCCGAGGGCCTCGCCGCCGCGCTGGAGCGCTCCGGGCTGCAGCAGATCCGCTGGTTCTTGACGGCGGGCGGGATCATCGCCACGCATGTGGGCATCAAGCCCGTAGCGCCGATCCTCACCTCGCGCAACGGCACGCACCCGGAGCCATGAGCGACGGCGGCACGGGGTCTCCGGCCGCAGCTCAGGACGGGCCGGTCACGGCCATCGTCCATGCCGGCGGGCCGCACGTTCTGCCGCTGCTGGA
Organism: uncultured Conexibacteraceae bacterium; assembly: GCA_963794585.1. Lineage (GTDB taxonomy): Bacteria > Actinomycetota > Thermoleophilia > Solirubrobacterales > Solirubrobacteraceae > Baekduia. The sequence goes on along the minus strand of CAWCEO010000010.1, from coordinate 535,231 downwards.
TCGGGTTGAGGAGCTGCTGCGCGAGGTCGCCGCCAGCCACGGCACGGTGCTTGCCGAGCACGCGGGGTCAACGATCGCTGCTGGCGGCAAGCGGCTACGCCCGCTGCTGGTGATCCTCGCCGCGGGAAGTCGGCCCCACCCACCCCGTGGCTCCGGCGACGGCTTGGTGCGCGCCGCCGCCGCTGTTGAGCTGGTCCACAGCGCGACGCTCGTCCATGACGACGTCCTCGATCTCGCGCCGCTGCGCCGCGGGCGGCCCACGGTCTTCGCCACCGCCGGCCGCGCCGCGGCGACCCAGACCGGCGACCTGCTCTTCGCCCGCGCCTTCGCGCTCCTGGCCGCCAACGGCGATCCGGCCCAGGTGCGTGCGCTCAGCGACGCGGGCTCGGCGCTCGCGCGCGGAGAGCTGTTGCAGCGCGCCGACGCCTTTGACGCCGCGATCCCGCTGGAGCGCTACCTGCAGCGCTGTGAGCTGAAGACCGCGCGGCTGTTCGAGGCCGCGTGCATCCTCGGCGCGTTGGAGGGCGGCGCAGTCGATGCGCAAGCCGTGCGTGAGTTCGGCCGTCGCATCGGCTTGGCCTTCCAGATCCTCGACGACGTCCTCGACGTCGCCGGCCCCGCCGAGCGCACCGGCAAGCATCGCGGCACCGATCTGCTCGACGGCACGGTCACGCTGCCGTTCATCCTCGCGCGCGAGCGCGACCCGGCGCTCGGCGCGCTCGATCCCCGTGCGATCGGAACGCCGGCCGCGGCGCAGGAGATCTGCGATCGCATCGCAGCGACCGGTGCGCTGGACGAGGCACGCGCCGTCGCGCTCGAGCATGTCGCCGCCGCCAAGGCCGTCATCCCGCCGGGGCTCGCCGACCGCGAGCGCGGCGCGCTGTTGTTGGTCGCCGACGGCGTCGTCGCGCGCTACTCCTGAGGCCTGAAATACAACGGGCCGGCATCCCAGCCGGCCCGCTGTTTGCGTCACGGTGCAGCGTGACGGGAGAGCCCTACGGTCTAGAAGTCCTCGGGGACGATGTGATCCTCGGTCAGCGCCGTCGTGAAGCGCTCGATCTCGTCCTCCATGTTGGCGTGCGACAGGCGCTTGAGGTCACGGACCAGCGCCTCGGTGCCGCGGTCGAGCTCCTCGTCGAAGCGCTCGACGACGTCCTGCTCGAAGATCCCGGTGCCGGCCCACTCGCAGTTGGGGCAGCGCAGCGTGACCTCCCAGTGCGTCGCGCCGGCCTCTTCCCACTCGGTCGGGTAGACCAGGGTGGAGGCGCAGGAGCCACAGACGTGAAGATCGTCGACCGCATCGTCGTGGCGCTTTGCGGGAGACGCGGATGTGGTCGCACCCACCCCAGCCGTGCCGACAGCCTCCTGATCCTCGAAGTAGACAACCTCGATCGTCTTGCCCGAAGGGAGGACGACTCGGCGAACGTAGTGGCGGGGATCGTGAAGGCTCATCGTCTCAGGAGTTCGGCTGGCGCTGACAACCCGGTGATCGGTTGTGGCTTGGGCGAACTTGAACCTCCGATCGACCATTCGTCCGCATACGGATATGGCCCAAGAATGAGCCGATTGGCCCTGTACCGCGTTACCCTCCACAGACACCCCACGGAGGCTTCATCCCATGCCGGGCATCGGTATCCCAGAACTCGCCATCGTCCTCGTCATCGTGCTGCTCATCTTCGGTCCCAAGCGCCTGCCCCAGCTCGGCAAGCAGCTCGGCGGCGGCATGCGTGAGTTCAAGGATTCGATCCAGGGCAAGGACAAGGATGAGGATGCCGACGCGTTCGGCAATCCCGAGCTGACGCGCGCCCAGCAGGCCGACGTGCTCGACCCCACGCCCGACGCGACCCATGCGCCCGTCGGCGACCGGGACGAGTCGGCCACGCGTCCTGGCGGGTAGCCGTTGCCCGCCATCCGGCCAGTCGGCCACGAGGAGCGGCTCAGCCTCATCGAGCATCTCGACGAGCTGCGCACGCGGATCATCTTCTGCATCGTGGCCTTCGTGCTGTCGTTCAGCCTCTGCTACTGGCAGAACGACAACATCCTGGACATCATCAACAAGCCGCTGGATCACGCCCACCGTGTGGACTGCAAGGCCAGCGAGCGCAAGAAGGCCAACGACGCGCTGGAGCGCTCGGGGTGCTTCAACGAGGCCGTCGGCGGCTATCTGAAGTCCGCGGCGCCGGCGCTGAACCATGCGGCGCGGACGCTTGGCGAGGTCGCGGGCGCCGACGGTGTGAGCGCGGCGACGCGGGCACGCAGCGCCCAGACCGCGCGCGAGCTCCAGGTCGCCGCCGCCCAAGCCGCGCGGGCCGCGGCGCTGACGCCCAAGGCGTCGACCGGCCGTCAGCCGGTGACGCTCGGTGTGACCGAGCCGTTCCTGACGACGATCACCGTCAGCGCCTACGCGGCATTGCTGCTCGCGCTGCCGTTCATCCTCTTCCAGCTCTACGCGTTCGTCTTACCGGCCTTCAGCAGGGAGGAGCGCCGCGTCGCGCTGCCGCTGATGACGATGGTGCCGGTGCTATTCGTCATCGGGGTGGTGTTCGGCTACTTCCTGGCGTTGCCGCGTGCCGTTGAGTTCCTGCAGAACTACAACGACGGCGCGTTCGACATCCTCGTCCAGGCCAAGGACTACTACCGCTTCTGCACGCTGCTGCTGGCGGCGATGGGCGTGCTGTTCCAGGTCCCGATCGGCGTGCTGGCGATCGTGCGGCTACGGATCCTGACGGTCAAGCAGCTGCGCGCCTATCGCGGCTACGCACTGCTTCTGTTCGCGGTCATCGCCGCGGTCGTGACGCCGACGCCGGACCCGTTCACGATGCTGATCGCGATGGCCCCGCTGGTCGTCTTGTATGAGATCAGCCTCATCCTCGGCCGGATCTTCCAGCCGACCGGGGAGCCGCGCTTTGGGTTCCTGGCCGACGACGACGAGGAAGACGAGGACCCGCCGGATGCTGACGCTCCGGCAGACCTGGTCGCTGGCGGGGATCCCAGGATCCCGAACGATCTAGACTGACCCGCATGCTGTTCGACCTTCGCGGCCGTGGCCGCCGGCGTGCCGTCCAGGCGATCTACCTCAGCCTTGCCCTGCTGATGGGAGGTGGCCTCGTGCTGTTCGGGGTCGGTGGCGCGACGAGCGGCGGCCTATTGGACGCGTTCAAGTCCAGCAGCGGGCAGACGAGCGTCGACAAGGTCTTCCAGGAGCGCGTCGACAAGGCCGAGGCAGGGATCAAGGCCCGGCCCTCTGACCCCAAGGCTTGGGCCGAGCTGACGCGCGTGCGCTTCCAGCAGGCCGGCAGCGGCGATGGCTTTGATCAGAACCAGGGCGTCTTCACCGACAAGGGCAAGGAAGAGCTGCAGGCAACCGCGTCGGCGTGGAACAAGTACCTGACGTTGACCGACAAGCCCGACGACACCGTCGCCGTGCTGATGATCCAGGCGTTCAGTGCGAGCGGGCTCAACCAGCCGGGCGAGGCTGTTTCGGCGATGGAGATCGTCCTCGACCGTCGTCCCGCGACCGGACCGCTGTACGTCCAGCTCGCATCGCTGGCCTACCAGGCCGGCCAGACCCGCAAGGCCGAGCTCGCGTCCAAGAAGGCGCTTGCCCTGACGCCCAAGGACGACCGCGAGCAGATCCAGGCGCAGATCGACGCGGCCAAGCAGGCGGCGTCTACGACGGCGCCTGCGTCGACGACCGCGCCGTCTTCGTAGGCGGCATCGCGGGCCTGCGAGGCGGCGAGCGGCGGGCCTTGCGAGGCGGCGAGCGGCGGGCCTTGCGAGGCGGCGAGCGGCGGGCCTTGCGAGGCGGCGCCCAGCGCCACCTCCTCGCTATCCTGTCCGACCCTCGCCCCTATAGCTCAACTGGCAGAGCAGCGGACTCTTAATCCGAAGGTTCTAGGTTCGATTCCTAGTGGGGGCACTGGTGAGAAGCCCGGCGTTGCCCGGGCTGCGAAGGCCGCCGCTGGGTCAGCGACCGAACGCGCTCGACGCCGTGACACCCTGAGCGGCTCGCGCTTCGGCGAGGCGCTGGGAGGGGGTCTGCACGCACGCCCAGCGCAGGAACGGAACGGCGACGAGCCACGATGCGGCGAGGATCGCGGCGCCAATCCAAACGCCTGTCGCGAGGCACAGCACAATGAAAAGCGGGTAGGAGACCGTCGAAACGAACCAGAACACGAAACGCAGGCTCTTCACGCCGCGCTCGAGTTCGGGGATGTCGACGGTCTCGGGATCGAATGGCGTCCGCTCATTGCTCATATCGCGTGCGATCGGCTTGAGCGATTGCGAGCTTGAACTGGTCGGCTGGTGGGCGGACCGACGGTTATTGCGAGGGGGACGAGCGGAGCCCGAGCGCGTGGAGCACCGACCCCAGGCGATCAGGCTTCTTCTCGCCGGCCGCCTCGATCTCGGCGAAGGCGGCGTGAAAGGCAAAGGAGCCTGTGTGGGAAACATCACGGGCTTGGAGCGCGAGGGCGATGGCGAGGACCACGGTGGCCTCTTCGAACTGCTGGAGCAGCGTGGTCATGATGCGCTCGTCGATCGGGGTATCGCCCTGATCGGTCCACACCAGCTGGGCCAGTGCCACGACGGTCGCGGGTGTCGGGTTCGCTGCGACTGACGTCATGAGGTCTGGTAGGCGCTTCTGCACGGCGGATCGCGCGGCCTCGTAGACGTCCTGCGCGGAGTTCGTGCTGCCGGCTATGTCGGCGAGGAGCTTGAGCGCGTCCGCGCGTCCCGGACAGCTGGGGTCGACGGCGAGCGTGACGAGCGGGTCGATCGTCGTCAAGCTCTCCGGATACACCGTCTGGGCCTGATGGCAGATGTAGGTGTAGGCGTCGCTGATGGCCTCGTCTCGTTCGTCACGGTTCGGTGAGCCGAAGCGGCGGACAAGTGCTGAGAGGCCGTTGGACATGGAGCCAGATCCTACGTCGCGCACTCGAGATCGATCACGCCGCGAGGATCGGCTTGGCCAGCGTGATCGCCGCGTCGCGAACGGTGACATGTGAGACGTCGAGCTCCTGGACGTCCTCGCATTCCGGGTCGCGCTAGGCGTATGCGCCGCTGATGCTGGCCTCTAGGGCGTCGATGACCTCGGCCGGTCCATGCTGCAGCAGCACGTCGATCGGTCGAGCGCCTTCGAGAAGAGCGTTGCCGGCGGTCATCCAGTCCATGGCGATTGCCGGATGCCACGTCTGCGCGGCGAGCGCGGTGACGCGGTCGAGATCGACGAGCTTCGCGGCGATATCGGGTCCGGGCATCTCGCAAGTCTCTCAGGGAGTTCTTACAGACGAGAACTACCTTGGACCGCCTATGCGCGTGCTGGTGGTCGACGATGAGCTGGCGGTCAGGAGCTCGCTGCAGCGGGCGCTGGGTCTGGAGCGCTATGAGGTCGATCTCGCGCAGGATGGTCGCGAAGCCTTGGAGTGCGTCGCGACCGCACGCTACGACGCGGTCGTCCTGGACGTCTCGATGCCGCTGCTCGACGGGCTCGAGGCGTGCCGGAGGATGCGTGCTGCCGGCGACCGCACGCCGGTCTTGATGCTCACGGCGCGCGACGCGGTCGACGATCGCGTCGCGGGTCTGGATGCCGGCGCCGACGACTACCTCGTAAAGCCGTTTGCCCTCAGAGAGCTCCAAGCCCGACTGCGCGCGCTGCTGCGTCGCATCGACGGGCCGACTGACGTGCTGCGTTTCGGTGACCTGCGCCTCGAACCATCTACCCGCGATGTCTGGCGCGGCGACCGCCGCATGGAGCTGTCGCGCACCGAGTACGCGCTGCTGGAGCTCTTCCTCCGCCATCCGCGGCAGGTGCTCGAGCGCTCGACCGTCTTCGAGCAGGTCTGGGGCTATGACTTCGGCGCGACCTCGAACGTGCTCGGGGTCTACATGGGGTACTTGCGTCGCAAGACCGAGGCCGGCGGTGAGGCGCGGCTGCTGCACACGGTGCGCGGGGTCGGCTACATCCTCCGCGAGGAACCGACATGAGCCTGCGCCGGCGCGTGACGATCATGTCCGCGCTGGTGGTGGGGGCGACGCTCGTCATGGCGTCGGTCATCTGTTACCTGGTGATGCGTGGCGAGCTGCGCGGCCAGATCGACGACTCGCTGCGCGATCAAGGCAGCCAGACCGCGCGGATCCCGCCGAATCCTGCCAACGCTCGTGACTTCCCGCGGCGCGTGCCCCAGCCGCTGCGGCGCACCGGCACCGCCCAGAGCTACGTCCAGTTCGTCGACCCCGGCGGTGTCGTGCGACGGCCGCTCCTGCCCGGCGAGCCGCGGCTGCCGGTCACCGCCCAGACCCGAGCGCTCGCGCGTGCGACGACCAGCCGGCGCGTCCTGGAGGACACCCACGCCGACGGCGTCCACGTACGGATGCTCACCGTCGCGCTGCCCGGCCGCGGCGCGGTGCAGCTGGCGCGCTCGCTGGCCTCGGTCGACCGCGCGCTCTCACGACTGCGCATCGTCCTCGCCCTCCTGACCGTCTTCGGCACGGCGTTCGCGGCCCTGCTCGCGCGGATCCTCTCCCGGCCGGTCGCTGCGCCGACCGAGCACGAGCTTGCCGTCTCCCAAGGCGCGCTGGCCGACTCGATCGCTGCCCAGCGTCAACTCGTCGCCGACGCCTCGCATGAGCTGCGCACGCCCGTCACCAGCGTGCGGACCAACGCCGAGATGCTGCGCGATGCATCCACGATCCCCGACGATGACCGCCGCCTGATCGCCGGCGAGGTCGTCGAGCAGGCCGAGGAGCTGACCGCGCTGATCGGCGACCTCATCGACCTCGCCCGCGGCGACGCCCCCGATCCGGCTGTGGAAGATGTACGCCTCGACGCGTTGGTATATGAGTCGGTCCAGCGTGCGCGCCGCCACGCGCCCGGCCTGGACTTCCACCTGACAACGGCGCCCTGCGTCGTCGAGGGCGCGCCCGAGCGTCTCGCGCGCGCGATCAACAACCTGCTCGACAACGCCGCCAAGCACTCGCCCCCGGGTGGCGCCGTCGAGATCGCCCTCCGAGACGGCGTGCTGACCGTCCGCGACCACGGTCCCGGGATCGACCCCGCCGACCTGCCCCACGTCTTCGACCGCTTTCACCGCGGCGCCAACGCGCGCGGCCGGCCGGGCTCTGGCCTCGGCCTGGCGATCGTGCGCCATGTCACCGAGGCCCACGGCGGCTCCGTGGCCCTCGAGGCCGCGCCCGGCGGCGGCACGCTCGCCCGCCTCACGTTGCCGTCGGTGCCGGTCGAGGCGCTGACCACCTAAACGGGCCATCGGCAAGAATGGGGGCATGGCCCTCACCGCACTCGCCGTCGTTGACGGGACGGTCCTGCCCGCCGACGAGGCGACGATCGGGGTCACCGACCTCGGACTGCTCCGAGGCGACGGCGTCTTCGAGGTCATCTCGGTCTACGAGGGCGGGCTCTTCGCGCTCGAGGACCACCTGCGCCGGATGGCCAACTCGGCCCAGAACCTGCGGCTGGAGATCGACCTCGGCGCCGTGCGGGCCGACATCGACGCCCTCCTGGCCGAAGCGGGCCCGGTCACCGGAGCGATCCGCTTCTTCGTCACCCGCGGCGGCCGCCGCGTCGGGCTCGTCGAGGCCGCCCCGGCCGAGCGCGAGCCCCTGATCCTCGCCTCCATCACCTACGCGCCGCCACGGATCCTGGACGGCGTGAAGTCGCTCAGCTACGCGGGCAACATGCTCGCGCAGCGGCTGGCGATCGAGCAGGGCGCGACCGAGGCGCTGCTCGTCACACCGCACGGCCGCGTGCTCGAGGGCCCGACCTCCTCGTTCTTCGTGTCCTTGGACGGCGAGACACTCGTGACGCCGCCGCTCAGCGACCACGTCCTGGACTCGATCACGCGCCGCCGCCTACTGGCGATGCTGCCGTACGCGCGCGAGGAAGTCGTCACGCGCGAGGATCTGCGCGGAGCGCACGAGGCGTTCTTAGCATCCACCACGCGCGAGGTCCAGCCGATCGTCCGGATTGACGACATCACCCTTCCGGCCGCCCCCGGCCCGCTCACCCAGACTGCGGCTGACGCGTTCGCCGCCCACATCCGCGACACGCTCGAGGCCTAGAACACCAACATGAAGATCCTCACCGTCATCGGCAACCGGCCGCAGTTCGTCAAGGCCGCCGCCGTCTCCCGCCTGCTGCGCGAACACCACGATGAGCTGCTCGTACACACCGGCCAGCACCACGACGACGAGCTCTCGGCGATCTTCTTCGAAGAGCTGCAGGTGCCGCGACCGGAGGTCCAGCTGCACATCGCCGGTGGGACCAACACCGAGCAGACCGCGCGGATGCTTGCCGAGATCGGGCCGCTGCTGGCGACTGAGCAGCCCGACGTCGTGCTGGTCTACGGCGACACGAACTCGACGGTCGCCGGTGGGTTGGCGGCGGCGCAGGCCAACATCCCGGTCGTCCATGTCGAGGCCGGCATGCGCTCGTTTGACCGGCGAATGCCCGAGGAGCTCAACCGCGTTCTGACCGACCATCTCTCCGAGCTGTTGTTGGTGCCCTCCAAGACGGCCGAGCAGAACCTGGAGCGCGAGTCGGTCGCGGGTCGCGTCGTGAACGTCGGCGACGTGATGGTCGATGTGTCAATGATGTTCCAGCCGCGCGCCAAGGCGGATCTCAAGCCGCTGCGCGACGCGGGTGTGTCGCCGGGCGAGTACATCATCGCCACCTCGCACCGCGCGGGGAACGTCGACGTACCCGAACGGCTACGCAAGTTGGTGGACTTGCTCTTGGCGTTGGAGGAGCCCGTCGTCCTGCCGTTGCACCCGCGCACGGGCGCGCGCCTGGACGCCGCCGGCTGGCTTGACGAGCTGCAGTCCGCCGAGCACGTGCGCCTGGCGCCGCCGCTGGGCTACATGGCCTTCACGTCGCTGCTGACCAACGCGCGCCGCGTGCTGACCGACTCGGGCGGCGTGCAGAAGGAGGCCTACTTCGCCGGTGTGCCGTGCGTGACGATGCGTGACACGACCGAGTGGGTCGAGACGGTCGACGTCGGCTGGAACGTGTTGGTCGACCTCGACCTGCACTCGGCGATGACGGCGCTCGGCGAGGCGCCGCCGGCCGAGCATCCGGAGCTCTATGGCGACGGGCGCGCGGGCGAGCGCGTCGTTGCCGCCATTGACGAGCACGCGGCCGCCGCTTAGGAGCGCGGCGCGATCGACGATCCGGGGTCCTGTGCGGACCCCGCCGGCCGGCCGATACGCCGCACCGGGAGGTCAGGGAAGTTGATGGCGTCGAGGATGCCGCGGCCGTCGACGATCGTGGTGACGCCAGGAAGGTCGGCGGCAGTGAGCGTCGCGTACTCCGCGTGGTCGGCCTGCACGACGACGGCGTCGATGGCGCTGGCGCCGTCCCAGGGCGTGAAGCCGTGGCGACGCAACTCGTCATCGTCGAAGAGCGGATCGGTGGCGAGCACCTCGGCGCCGCGTCCTGTCAGGACATCGCGCAGCGGGAACGCGCCGCTGAACGCCGTCTCCTTGACGCCGCCGCGGTAGGCGACGCCGAGAATCAGGACGCGCTTGCCCTCGACCTCGCCAAGCAAGTCCGCCGCGTAGGCCGGCATCTGTTCGTTGATCTCGCGCGCGTACAGCGGCAGGCGCGCATCCGCGTCGCTGGCGAGCAGAAACCGCGGGTAGACCGGGATGCAGTGGCCACCGACCGCGATCCCTGGCCGGTGGACGTGCGAGTAGGGCTGGGAGTTGGCCGCGTCGATCACCGACAGCACGTCGATGCCCAGCGTGTCGGCGTAGCGCGCCAGCTCGTTGGCAAAGGCGATGTTGATGTCGCGGTAGGTGGTCTCGGCGAGCTTGCTCAGCTCGGCCGCCTCCGCGCTGCCGAGGCCGCGGACCTCGGCGTCCAGGAACGAGGCGTACAACTCGATGCCGCGCGCCTCGCCGGCCGGGCTGAGGCCGCCGACCAACTTGGGGTACTTGTCGAGGTCGGCGATCGCGCGCCCGCTGAAGATCCGCTCGGGCGAGAAGATCACATGGAAGTCGATGCCCTCGCGCAGCCCGGAGGCGGCCTCCAAGGCGGGGACGACGCGGGAGCGGGTCGTGCCCACTGGCACGGTCGTCTCGATCGAGACTGTGGTCCCGGGCTTCAGGCCCCGGCCGATGTCGGCTACGACCGCATCGAGGATCCCCCAGTCCGGGCGGGCACTCGCGTCGACCACCAGCGGTGGGACCGCAACGACCAGATCCGGCCCCTCAGCCACCGCGGCGGTGGTGTCGGCCACCGCGCGCAAGCGCCCGTCGGCGACGGTCTCAGCCAGCGCCTCGGGTAGCCCGGCCTCGTTGGGGAACGGCGCCTTGCCCGCGTTGACGAGCTCCACCACCCGCGGGTCGACATCGGCGCCGACGACCTCGTGGCCGGCAAGCGCGATCCGTGCGGCCAGCGGCAGCCCGACCTTGCCCAGCGCAACGACGACGGCACGCATCAGCGGAGATCTCCAGCGCCCGCCGGCGTTGTGCCCGCAACGACGACGGCCCTCACGCCGATGCGCCTCTGATCAGCGCGACCGTCTCGCCCGACTCCGCACTGGCCAGCACCGCCTCGGCAACCGCCACCGTCTCCAACCCTTCTTCGAGGGTGACCACCGCCGCGCCGTTCTCGCCGCGCAGCAGCGCGCAGAACTCCTCCAGCTCGACGGCCAGCGGCTCGTGCCGCTCCAGCGCGTAGCGCGTCATGTCGCCCTCGGCGACACCGCGTAGCGCCTGCATCGCCGGCCAGCCTTGCGTCGAGACATGGGCGTTGGCGTAGAACGACAGGTCGGCTCGCAGCGTGTCGGCGACGAGCATCCCGCGCTCGCCCAGCACACGCGTGCGGCGCACCTTGGTCGGGGTGAGCCAGTCGACAGTCGAGTTGAAGGCGCGCCCGTTCTCCAGCCGTCCGGTCACGAGCACGAGGTCCTCGTGCTGGCGACCCATGCGGTGCTGGGTCTGGGCGGCCACGCGCTCGATCGGTCCGCCGCCGAGCCAGCGGACGAGGTCGAGGTCGTGCGTCGCCAGGTCCTTGACGACGCCGATGTCGCGGACGCGATCCGGAAACGGCCCGACGCGCTCGGTGGCGATGACGAACAGATCGCCGAGCAGCCCCTCCTGGACGTGCGCGCGCAGCGCGCGTAGCGCCGGGTTGCAGCGCTCGACGTGCCCGACGGCACCGTGGACGCCGGCGTCGCGTACAACCCCGATCAGCTCGGTCGCCTCTTCGGCGGTGGAGGCCAACGGCTTCTCGACGAGCACGTGGACACCCGCGGCGGCGAGCTCGCGCACGGCGCGCAAGTGGTCCTCGGTCGGCACGGCGACGATCGCGAAGTCTGGCGCGCCGTCCGGCGCGGCCAGCAGCTCGTCGACGGTCGCGAAGATCCGCGCGCCGTCGCGGACGGCCCCGAAGCGATCCCCGCCCGGATCAACGGCACCGGCGAAGCGCATGGCGGGGTTGGACTGGAGGATGCGGGCGTGATGGCGGCCCATCATCCCGAGGCCGAGCACCGCGCCGCGCAGCGGTTCATGGCTTCCCACGGCCCGACTAGGGTATCCGCCATGGCCGCGACAGACGTTCCAGGGCTCATCCTGCATCCCGACGCCCAGATTGGCGCCGACGTGACCTTCGGCGCCAACGTGGTCGTGCACGCCGGCGTCGTGCTTGGTGACGGCGTCAGCGTGCAGGACGGCGCGATCCTCGGCAAGCCCGCCGTGCTCGGACCCAAGTCCACCGCCTCGCGCGACGCACCGCCGCCGTTGCGTGTCGGCGCGGGTGCCCGGATCTGCGCTGGGGCGATCCTGCTCGCCGGTGCCGAGATCGGTGAGCGCGCGATCATCGGCGACCAGGCCTACGTGCGCGAGCGCTCGCGGGTCGGTGTCGGCTCGATCGTCGGGCAGGGCTCGACGGTCGACAACGACACGATCGTTGGCGATCGCGTGCGCATCCAGTCCCACGTCTACATCACGGCCTACATGACGATCGAGGACGACGTGTTCGTGGGCCCCGGCGCGCTGATGACCAACGACAACGCGATGGGGCGTCACCCCAAGGGCGAGCCGATCAAGGGGCCGACGCTGCGGCGCGCCTGCCGTGTTGGCGGCGGCTCGACGATCTTGCCGGGCGTGGAGATCGGCGAGGAGGCGTTCGTCGCGGCCGGCGCGGTCGTGACCGCGGACGTTCCGCCGCGGGGCCTCGTGATGGGCGTGCCCGCGCGCGTCGTGCGCCAGGTGACCGACGAGGAGCTGGTCGAGAACTGGCGCTAGGCGAAGCGGCCTATGCCGCTTCGGTGGCGCGCATGGCGTCGGCGGCCAGCGCCGACTCCTTGGCCGCCTCGGTCCAGATGATCTGCTCGCGGCCCGGGCCGACGCCGACGAGGACGACCGGCACGCCAACCGCCTCCTCGAGGTAGCTGAGGTAGTCGCGCGCGTTCTGGGGCAGCTCCTCGTAGGAGCGAATGTCGCTGAGATCCTCTGACCAGCCCGGCAGCTCGGTGTAAACGCCCTCGGCGTGGTGCAGCACCGACTGGTGGTAGGGGAACGTGTCGGTGATGAAGTCCTCGTCGCGCGTCCCGCGGTACTGCGTGCAGACCTTGAGGGTGTCGAAGCCGCTGAGGACGTCGAGCTTGGTGACCGCCAGCGCGCTCAGCGAGTTGAGTCGCGCTGCGTAGCGCAGGGCAACAACGTCGAGCCAGCCGGTGCGCCGGGCGCGGCCGGTGGTCGTGCCGAACTCGCCGCCCTTCTGGCGGATCTCCTCGCCGGTGTCGTCGTGCAGCTCGGACGGGAAGGGTCCGGCGCCGACGCGCGTGGCATAGGCCTTGGTGACGCCCCAGACCTCGGCGATGTCGCGCGGCCCGACGCCTGAGCCCGTCGTCGCGGCACCCGCGACCGGATTGGACGACGTCACGAATGGATAGGTGCCGTGGTCGATGTCCAGCAGCGCGCCCTGGGCGCCCTCGAAGAGGATGTGCTTGTCGTCGTCCAGCGCGCGCCAGGCCAGCGCGCTCGTGTCGGCGATGTGCTGCTCGAGACGGTGGCCGAAGGTCAGGTACTGCTCGGTCATCGTCTGCAGGTCGATCTCGCGCGCGAACGGACGCAATTGCTGGCGCTTGGGCTCCAGCGCCGCGGCGATCTTCTTCTTGAGGATCCGCTCGTCGAGCATGTCCTGCACGCGGATGCCCAGGCGCGCGGCCTTGTCGGAGTAGGCCGGGCCGATCCCGCGCTTGGTCGTGCCGATCAGGTTCTTGCCCAGCTTTTGCTCACCCTCGACGTCGAGGAGCAGGTGGTAGGGCATGATCAGGTGTGCGTTGGCGCTGAGCTTGAGGCCGCTGACGTCGACGCCGCGGGCGCGCAGATCGTCGATCTCGGTGCAAAGGACGGCAGGGTCGACGACGACGCCGTTGCCGATCACGCACGTGCGGCCGGGGTAGAGGATGCCGCTCGGGATGAGGTGGAACTTCCACGTCTCACCCGCGTGGATGATCGTGTGGCCCGCGTTGTTGCCACCCTGGAAGCGGATGACGACATCTGCGTGCTCGGCCAGGAGGTCGATGACCTTGCCCTTGCCTTCATCGCCCCACTGGGCGCCGACGATCACGGTTCCTGGCATTTCTTTGGGAAGTGTAGGGGGGCGGGTCGCTAGGCCGCGCGCTGGAGGCCAAGGAAGCGCGGATACTCGCCCTGGAAGGTCAGGGGCACGTCGCCGAGGCCGCCGTTGCGGTGCTTGGCGACGATCAGGTCAGCCTCGCCCGGACGGTCGGTGTTCTCGTTGTAGTACTCGTCGCGGTAGATGAACATGACGAGGTCGGCGTCCTGCTCGATCTGGCCGGACTCGCGCAGGTCCGAGAGCATCGGGCGCTTGTCGGTCCGCGACTCGACGCCTCGGGAGAGCTGCGACAGCGCAATGACCGGGACCTCGAGCTCGCGCGCAAGGATCTTCAACCCACGTGAGATTTCACCGATCGCCTGCACGCGGTTGTCGGTGCGGGCGTCGGTGCGCAGCAGCTGGAGGTAGTCGACGATGATCATCCCCAGCCCGCCGTACTCGGACATCGTCTGCTGGTGCAGCCGCCGCGCCTTCGCCCGGACTTCGAGGATGCCGATGTCGGAGGAATCGTCGACGTAGAGCGGCGACTTGTCGTAGCGCGCCGCGGTCTCGAGCACGCGCTTCCACTTGCGCTCGTCCTTCAGCCGGCCTTTGCGCAAGTCATCGCCCTTGATCGACGCCTGCGAGGCGATAAAGCGCTGAGCGAGCTCGGACTCCGACATCTCGAGGCTGAACAGCGCGACGGGGCGGGGGCGGTCGGGATGCAGCGCGACGTTCTCGGCGAAGTTGGTGACCAGCGCGCTGTTGTGCACCACGATGTCGTTGGCGACGAAGTTGTGGTCGCCTGGGACCTCGATGTCGTAGGTCTCCTGCTCACCGATCGGCTCGATCGACGCGATCTCGTCCCACCAGACGTCGGCCTCGGCGAGTTGCTGGAGCTGTGGCGCGTCGAGTACCGCGGCGAGCTGGGCGAGGCGCGGGCGGGAGAGGCCGCGCGAGCCGACATGCCAGTTGTGGCTTTCGGAATAGCCGGCGGCCTTGCTGACCGCGCGCCAGGATCGCTCACCCTTGGCTGCGGCGACGAGCTCCCAGCCCTCCGGCGGGATGGTGTCGACGTTGGTCTTCGTTTGCACGGTCGCGAGACCGTCGAGCAGCCGGACGCGCGCCGCGGTCTTGCCCACGACCGGGATCTCGTCGAGGAAGCGGCGCAGATCCTCTTGGCCGGTGACGAGTACCTCCCACGCCGTCTTCTCGGTGCCCTCGTAGACAGGGCGCGGTAGCTTGCGGATCTTGGCGACGATGCCGAGCCGCAGCAGCAGGTGCTGGACGTCGTCGGCGAGCCGTCGGCTGATCGTCGTGTACCCGACCTGTCGCAGGCGCTCAGCGGCGTAGATGTGGCCGTCGCAGGAGTAGAGGACGCTGAGGAAGCGGGCGATGCGGTCGTTGTCGAGGCCGAAGATGGCGTCTGGGACGAACTTGTGCTCGGAGCGCTTGCCGATCAGTCCATGTCGCCGGCACATCTCGGTGACGGGGTTCTCGCCCTTCGTGCCAAAGCGGCGCAGCGTCGCGCAGGTTCCCCGTCGGTCGACCTTGAACATGACGCCAGCGTCAGAGGCCGCCTGCCGCATCGTCTCTTCCACGGGCGAATCGGGGCCGAAACTGAACCGGGGGAGCGGCCGCGTGATGTTGCCGTCCGCGATGAGGCCAGCGAGGAGGACCAGCTCGAAGTCGGGCATCGTCTGCTGCTGCCCGGCACGCGGGAGGTTTCGCGGGACCGCGATCCGATCGCCGCGGCTCAGCTCGTCAAGCTGACGCCAGCCGCGGACGGTCAGCAGCGGATGATTTGCCGTGGCCTCCACATGACGCCCGAGCTTCGTGGTGAGGCGAAACACGGGCTTGACGCCGCTGCGCATCGACGCCGTCACGCGCGAGGTGCGCAGCTTGAAGTCCGGACCCAGCGAGGCGACGAAGCACTCGGAACCCATCTCGACATCGCGCACGATCTCGTCGATCCGACGGCGATAGCCACGCTCAGGATCGTAAACTAATGTGGAACCCTGAAGGCATTTGCCCATGGACGGTCTCGCCGCCACGATGATCATGTTGCCCGGCTGGAAGCCGCCCGTCATCTCGTCGAGCTCGTGGAAGCCCGACGGGGTGCCGGTCATCGACTTGCCCTCGGTGGAGAGCTCGTGCCAGCGGTCGAGCTCGTCGTGGAGGACCTCGCCGACCTTGCGGAAGTCCTTCTGGCGGTCGTCGCGGCCGACCTCGAGCATCGCCTTCTCGGCCTGCTCGACGATGTCGCGGGGGAGGCCCTCGTGGTTGTGGACCGAGGACTGGATCTCGTAGGTCGCCGTCAGCAGCTTGCGCAGCAGCGACATCTCGCGCACGATCGAGCCGTAGCGGCGCAGGTTGCCGACGGCCGGGACCGCGGCGGTGAGCGCGTCGATCTCCGCGGGGCCGCCGGCGTTCTCCAGCGCGCCGCGCGCGCGCAGGTGCTCGGTGACCGTCACGACGTCGATGGGCTCTGACTCGTTGTAGAGGTCAAGCATCGACTGGTAGATGACCTGGTGGCGCTCGCGGTAGAAGTCCTCCGGCCGTAGGCCCTCCTCGATCACGTACGCGTAGTGGACCTTGTCCGACAGCAGCACGGCGCCGAGCACCGACTGCTCGGCCTCCAGCGAATGCGGCGGCGCCAGGGCCGCTTGGCCCATGGAGGAGGGTGCTTCCTGCTCGTACTCGTAGGTGCTCACGGAGCCCACGAACGTAGCGCGAGAACAGGACGCCGACACGCGCACTGCCCGGAAATTCCGTGCCTTCTTCGCGACAGAAGCCGCACGGCCCAACAACGAGAGACGGCGCCCCGGAGGGCGCCGTCTCAGAAGGGCTGCGGTGGGGTCCGGGCCTAGGCCTCGGAGACCATCACCTTGACGGTCGCGGTGACACCATCGGAGATCTCGAGGACGACCTGGTAGGTGCCCACGTTCTTGATGGGATCGTCGAGGTGGATCTTGCGGCGGTCCACGTCGATGCCGCGGGCCTCCTTGATCGCCTCGGCGATGTCCTGCGTCGTGACCGAGCCGAACAGGCGGCCGTCTTCGCCGGCCTGTTGGGAGATCGTCAGGACCGTCTTGTTGAGCTGCTCGGCGTAGTCCTGGGCCTGCGTGATGCGCCCAGCGGTCGCCTTGTTGTGGGCGTCCTGGGTGCGCGCGGCCTCGCGGAGCAGGCCTTTGGTCGCCGGAGCGGCGAGCTTGCGCGGGATCAGGAAGTTGCGCAGATAGCCCTTGGAGACGTCAACGACGGCCCCGCGGGAGCCGACGCCGTCGATGTCCTTGAGCAGGATGGCCTCGGGCATGGGGCTACTCGCGCTCCCGATCACGGTCGCGGCCGCGACGGCCGCCGACGCTCTCGGATGCGGGCTCGGCCGCGTAGGGCAGCAGGGCGAGCTCGCGCGCACGCTTGACGGCGGTCGCGATCTGGCTCTGGTGCCGGCGGCAGGCACCCGTGATGCGGCGCGAGCGGATCTTGCCCCGCTCGGAGACGAACCGGCGCAGGTCGCCGACGTTCTTGTAATCGACCTGCTCGATCTTGTCCTTGCAGTACGGACAAGGCTTGCGGCGCCCGGAGCCGGGGCCGCCCTTCTTGTCCTTGCGACGAGCGGGCTTCGTTGCGGTTTTGCGCTGCTTTGCCACCGAGTGGGTTCCTTCTGCTTGGGTGTTGCGAATGAAGTCTTGACGTGCAAACGCGCGCCTAGCTGGACGCGCGAACCCACAGTGTGACACGTGCGCGACGCTCCCGACCTTCTGGCCTCTAGCGGACGGCTCGGATGGACCGATTCCAGCTGGTTATGTGTCGTCGCTGGGGTCGATGGCGACCGCGATCCCGAGCGCGGCGGCGAAGGCCTGGGCCTGATCGACGATGTCGGGGAACGGCAT
This sequence comes from uncultured Conexibacteraceae bacterium, assembly GCA_963794585.1. Taxonomy (GTDB): domain Bacteria; phylum Actinomycetota; class Thermoleophilia; order Solirubrobacterales; family Solirubrobacteraceae; genus Baekduia. The sequence continues at coordinate 517,753 of CAWCEO010000010.1, read as the reverse complement.
CGCGACGCCCTTGAGGTCGCTGATGGCGCGCAGGCCGTCGAGGCGGCAGCCGTGGAGTTGCACGCGCTGGTGGCGACTCTGGCCAAAGGTCGCGCGCCGCAGATCGCAAGACTCGAACCGGACGTCGCGCAGCTGGGCCTGGTCCAGCGAGGCCTCCTCCAGCTGGCAATCGCGCAAGACGACGCGGTCCAGGCGCGCGTGCGCGAGGTTGGCGAAGTCCAGGCGGCAGCCGGTCAACGTGACGTCGACGAGCGTCGTCTCGACCAACTGCGCGCCGGTCATGCGGCAGTTGGCGATGGTGAGCCTGCTCAGGTGCGCGCCTTGGAGATCGACGTTGGCGAGGTCGGCGCCGATGAGCTCGGCGTCGTGCAGATGGAGGTCGTGGAGCTTGGCGCCCGCGAGCGAGCCGCGAATCCGCGCCTCCTCGATCGTGGCACTGCGCGCGACGGTGCCAGCTGGCAGGTTCGCGGCCAGCTCGACGTGCTCGATGCGGGCTTCGTCGGTGAGCTCGATGTCGTCCAGCGCGCGCTCCGGCAGCTCCTCGGCGACCGTCGGCACGCCGGGCGGTCGCGGGGTCGGATCGTCGAAGGCGGCCGAGGCGGGATGGCGGGAGCGACGAGCGGCGGGCACGAGCAGCATGCTGCCACGCACGGGCGGGTGGGCCCGTCTGCGGACGGCCGGCGTCCCGAAAGAGGCCCAGCCGCTCGATGGCGCTGGTAGCGCTCAGTGGTGGGCCCGTCGGCGGACCGTCGGCGTCCGGAAACGGGCCCACCCAGGCGGTTGCGCGGATTGGTCGACGCGCCCGCACGCAACGAGCCCCCGGCGCGTGCTGCGCCGAGGGCTCGGAAGGTGCTGCGATGCGCGCGGGGTACTCCCGCGCGAACCCGAGAAGTCCCCTGGGAAGGCGTGCGGGTCTGTCTGCCGCCAGAGCGCCTTGTCCCAGGCGACTTCTAGAACGGGATGTCGTCGTCGGCCGGGGTGCTGACCGGCGCCGAGACGGGCTGCGGCTGCGCTGCCGGAGCGCCGAAGTCGCTGGTGTCGACCGGGACGTCGGCGCGCGGCGTGAAGCCGCCGCCACCGCCACCCGCGCCTTCCTCACGGCCGTTGAGGAACTGGACCGTGTCGGCGACGATCTCGACCTTGGAGCGGTTCTTGCCGGTGTCCTTGTCGGCCCACTCGCTCCACTCCAGGCGACCGTCGATCGCGACCGGACGGCCCTTGGCCAGGTAGCGCGCGCAGTTCTCGCCTTGGGCACCCCACACCGTCACGTCGAAGTAGTTGGGCTTGTCCTCCCAGTCACCCGTCGCGTTGTTCTTCTTGCGGGTGTTGACGGCGACGCGGAGCTTGCACACCGACATGCCGGAGGGCAGCGAGCGCAGCTCGGGATCAAAGGTGAGGTTGCCGGTCAGGATGACCCGGTTGATGTTGGAGGCGGCCACAACGGGCTCCTTTCGGGGGCGAACTTGAAGTCTGTGGCGAGTCTAGGGGCAGGGTCTGACGGCATGGTCGGAAAGCCTGCATCCTGCGACCGAATCTCGGCGAAGTCCTGCGGATCGGCGCGTTTGCGACGCAAAGCGGCACGCCATGAACGTCCCCAGAACGACAGCAGCGCCGCGGAGAGCGGCGCTGCGGAGGTGCTGCGAAGTTGCGGGTGACGCTACAGACGCTCGACCGGCGCGGCGACGGGCTCGGCAGCCACTTCCGGAGCAGGCTCGTTGGCGGCGCGCAGGTCCGGCACGGGGCCCAAGCCGGCGCGCAGCTTGATGACGCGGAAGCGGACGACACCGTCGGCGATGCGCAGGTAGCGATCCAGCGCGGCGGGGATCTCAGGTCCACCCTGGAACTGGAGCAGGTGGTACTCCGCGTCGTTCTTGTGGCGGATCTCAAACGCGGTGCGGCGCACGCCCCAGTCGTGCTTGCTGACGATGGTGGCGCTGTTGCTCTCCAAGATGCGCTCGGCTTCGGCGAGCACCTTGGTGCGCTGCTCCTCCTCCGCGGCGGTGTCGAGCAGGAGCATCAGGTCGTAAGTGGGGTTCTGTGCAGGCATGAGAAAAGGGCCCCGAGGGCGACGGCCGACTATAGCGGCATCGGTCCGTCCAGCGACTCGTGGGGGGCGAACTTGCAGGCCGTCGCGCCTATGGGAGGCGTGACCCTCGACCTCCTGCATCGCATCCGCTGGGCGAACGTCGCCCGCGCAGTTGCCGTCGCGCTGGCGCTGCTGCTCGCGCTTGCCTGGCCGCGATTGCGCGCTCACCCCGACGCACTGCCGCCCGCCGTCGAGCCGGCGCCCACGGCGCCGGTGAAACCAGCTGCGGCAGCGAAGGCTCACCGTGCGACGGTGCCCGCGCGCGTCAACGAAGCCAAGCGCCCGTATTCAGAGGCGGGTGCCCGGCGCCCTCGCGCGACCGCGGTCCCCAAACGGCCGGCGGCGAAGCGGCGCGTACGCAAGCGCCATCGCCATGCGCGCCATCGCAGGCCGCGATCACCGCGGATCGCCGTGCCCGCGAGGACGCCCGTCCCGGCATACGTTGTGCCGCCCGCCGTCTCTACGCCGGCGGCGGAGTTCCGCCCTTAGGCCTCCACGCCCGCCTTCTTGCGGATGTCGGCGATCTGGTCGTCGATCCAGTCGCCCGGGTTGCGGGAGGTGATGATGTCCTTGAGACCAGTGTGGCGGCGTTCGCGCTCGGCGTCGGGCATCGTCAGCGCGGCGTGGATGGAGTCGGCGAGCTCCTGGATATCGAACGGGTTGACCGAGAGCGCGTACTCGCCGAGCTCCTCGTGGGCGCCCGTGTTCTCCGACAGGATCGAGACGCCATGGCGCTCGTTGACCATCGGCCCTTCCTTGGCGACCAGGTTCATGCCGTCGAACATCGCGTTGACCAGCAGGACGTCGTAGTTCTTATAGGCCGCGACCGCCTCTTCGAGGTCGTCGCGCAGCTTGAGTTGGATCGGCATCCAGTCCGGCGTGCCATGGCGGTGGTTGACAACCGCGACGACCGCCTCGATGCGCTCCAGGTACTCGGCGTACTCGGGCACATCGGTTCGCGACGGCATCAGCTGGGCGACGAACGTGACCTTCTCGCGGAACTCCGGATGCTGTTCGAGGAACAGGTCGAACGCGGTGAAGCCGCGCAGGACGTTCTTGGACAGATCGGCGCGGTCGACGCGCAGCACGATGTGCTCGCGCCGGCGCCGCAGCAGCTCGGCCTCGAACTCCGCGACCCGCTCGCTCTGCGCCGTGCGCTGGATCGCGTTGGAGTCGATCGGCAGGGGGTAGGCGCGGACCCAGACCTCGCGGTCCTCGAACTGGACCACGCCGTTCTTGAAGTCGACTTCGAGGTCCATCAGGTCCTTGCAGCACTGCAGGAAGTTCCAGCGATAGGACCGGGTGTGGAAGCCGATGATGTCGTTGGCCAGCAGCCCCTCGTAGATCTCGCGCCGGACGCCGCGCGGCAGCACTCGCCACGCGTCGGGCTGCGTCCACGGGATGTGCACGAAGTGATGCAAGAACGCGTCGGGCCGGGCGCGGCGCACCAGCGCCGGCAGCGTGTAGAGGTGGTAGTCGTGGACCATCACGACCGGCTCCTCGACGCCCTCGATCTCCTCCACGACGGCGCGCGCGAGGTCCTCGTTGACCACGTTGTAGCCGAACTCGAAGGCCTCGATCTCGTGGCGCCGGACGTCCGGGGCGTTGGAGAGATCCCAGAGGTAGTGCTGGATGAACCACAGCATCGGGTTGGCGAAGATGTTGTAGAAGCGGTCGTAGGCGTCGGGGTCGCTCTCAACCATCCGAACCTGGAAGGTTCCTTCGCCCGCTGTGTCGACCGTGAACGACCGCCCGTCGGTCTCGGCGATGCGCTTGGCGTCGCCCTCGGTGAGCGCCGAGGCGATCCAGACGACCTCGCGATGCACCGCCAGGCCCGTCAATGCCGTGACCAGGCCGCCGGTGCCACGCTTGAAGTTGCCGTCGTCGTCGAAGGTCACCGGCCCACGGTTGGAGACCAGGATCAGCGGGCGCTGCCCGTCGTCGGTCATGCGGCTCCCTCTGCGGCGGAGGCCGGCCGGCCCGCACCGACGCCCAGCAACTCGCTGAAGATCTCCAGGTAGTCGCGCAGATACCGCGGCGTCAGGAAGTGCTTGCGCACGTGCGCCTTGCCGCGCCGTCCCAGCGCCTTGCCGAGCGCTGGATCCTGCAGGATGTCGATGCAGCGCGCCGCGCATTGCTCGGGCGACTGCACTAGGTAGCCGCTGATGCCGTTCTCGACCTGGAGCGGGATGCCGCCCACGTCGCCGCCGATGAACGGTCGCGCTTTCCACAGCGCCTCGCTCACCGTCAGGCCGAAGCCCTCACGAATCGACTTCTGCACCACCACGTCAGCCTGCGACTGAAAGGCGTTGACCTCGATCGAGCCGACGTTGTTGAAGTTGTTGAGGATAAAGATGTCCGGATCTCCGTCGGCGTGGGCGACGGTCGCGTTGTAGAAGTCCCAGCCCTCGGGATCGTCGGAGGCCATTGACCCCACGAGCGCCAGCTGCACCTGCGGGAGCTCCTCCTTGACCAACTTATACGCGTCGATCACACCTAGCGGGTCCTTCCAGGGGTCAAAGCGCGACACCTGACAGATCAGCGGCCGGTCGACGTCGATCCCGAACTGGCCGCAGACGTAGGCAGCATCGTCAGGCGACAGGGCCATGTTCTTGGGGGCCAGAGGGTCGATCGCTGGAGGCACGACATTGACCTTCCCGTTCAGCCCCGCCGGCACGTATCGCTCCATGTGAAAGAGGGTCTGTGGGTAGTCGCGGATGTAGGGCAGCAGATGCTCGATCGTGGCCGGGTTGGGCGTTGAAAGGTCGATGTGACAGCGCCAGACCCAACCGCGCGACTTCTCCGGGACGAGCGCGTGGAGCGCGGCCGGCTGCGGGTCGTGCACCAGGCAGACGTCCCAGCCGTCGGGCAGCTCCTTGGCGTTCATCTCGTTGTAGGAGAGCCAGGTGTCCCACTGCTCGGGCGTCAGGTCCTCCGGCGCGCCCTGGAGCGCGTTGTGCATCAACTTCGTCGCGTGGAAGAACTCTTCACGCCCGTAGATGATCTGCCACTCGACGTCGATGCCGACGTCCTTCATCAGCGGCACCAGCGTGTAGAGGATCTCCGCGACGCCGCCGCCGAAGGCCGTGGCCGAGATGTGGGCCACCCGGGCGCCCTTCAGCGGCGCGGCCAGCTCGCGGATCTCGGCGATCTGCTCGCGACCGAAGATGTGCGTGTAATCGGCGAGGGTCTTGGACCCCAGGGTCACGGGCTGGAGCACGAAGTTGAGCCTATTACCCTCGCGGCGACTGTCGTGGACGTGTTCCGAGCCGAACCGGCACCTCGCGCACCTTGCCTGCGCGCACGATGGTCAGGACGACCCGGTCGCCTGGCGCGTGGCGGTCGAGTCCGCGCGAAAGATCGTCGTCGCGGTGAATCGGCAGGCCGTCGATCTTCGTGATGATGTCGCCGCCGAGGCGCCAGGACTGCTCTTGGAACGTGGCGCGCTGCGTGCCGGCACGCAACCCCGCTGCGTCGGCCGGCCCGCCCTCCACGACTTGCTGCAGCAAGGCGCCGCGCGGTGTCCCCAGCCTGAAGCGCGCGGCCAGCTGCGGGTAGACGCTCTGGGTCGAGACGCCGACGTAGGGATAGCGGACCTGCCCGCTGCGGCGCAGCTGCGCCAGCGAGCGGCGGACGGCGTCGACCGAGACGGCGAAGCCGACGCCACTTCCCGACCCCGACGCCGACCGGATCTGGGAGTTGATCCCCAGCACGCGGCCACGGCCGTCCAGCAGCGGCCCGCCCGAGTTGCCGCTGTTGATTGCGGCGTCGGTCTGCAACGCGCCGGTGGTCAGAAAGCCGGTGAGCGACTCGATCTCGCGATCGGTTGCCGACACGACGCCGATCGACAGCGACTGCTCTTCGCCGAACGGCGAGCCGATCGCGGCGACCGGCTCGCCGACCTTGACGCCGGCGCTCGTACCGAGCGTCAGCGGGCGCAGCGTCAGTCCTTTGGGGTCAACCTTGATCAGCGCGACATCGGAGAACGGGTCGAAGCCGACGATCGTCGCCTCGACCTGGTTGCCGTCGCCGAAGCGGACGAAGAGATCGCGCGCCTTGCGGATCGCGGCGCCGGCGCCGGTCGTGACGACGTGGGCGTTGGTGGCGATCTCGCCGCCGGCCGAGACCACGAAGCCCGACCCCAACCCGCCGCCTGATCCCACGCTGCCGGCGCGGCCGAAGGCCGACAGGATCGTCACGACGCCCGGCGAGTCGCCGCGGTAGATCTCTTGCGGATCGAAGCGGCCGCTCGGATCGGCGCTCGTGACGACCTCGTCGCGCGTCGTGGCCTGGCCCGTCGTGGTCGTCACGTCGCCTCCCGACGACCCGCCGCAGCCGGTCGCGACGAGCGCAAGGGCCACCGCTCCTGCAACCAGCCGCGGGAGCGAGCCCTCTGGGCGAGCCTCGGCCCTCATGCCGGGAGCTCCAACGTGAAGGTCGTGCGCCCCGGTTGGGAGTCCACGGCGAGCCGCCCATCCATCCGCTCGGCCAGCTCGCTGGCGATCGCGAGCCCGAGCCCGGAGCCCTGCGCGTCGTCGGAGGTGACGAACGGCTCGAAGATCTGCGGCAGCATCGTCCGGTGGATACCCGGTCCGAAGTCCCCCACGCCCAGCCGGGCACGATCACCGCGGCGGGATGCTGAGACCACCAGGTCGGTCCCCGGTGGCGTGTGGACGATGGCGTTGTCGATGAGGATCCGCAACACCTGCGCGACGCGCTCGGGGTCACACATCACTTCGACCGGCTTGGGCGGCAGGCGCAGCTCCATGTGCGCATCATGGGCCACCAGCGCCGGCGCGAACTCGTCGGCGATCATCCGCGCGAGATCGCCGAGGTCGGTGCGCTCGCTGTGCAGCTCCAGCGAGCCGGCCTCGAGCTTAGAGAGGTCCAGCAGACCGGTCGCGAGCTTCTGCATCCGCAGCACCTGCTGGCGCAGCTGGGTGACGAAGCGGCGTCGGTCCTCCTCGTCGAGATCCTCCTCTTCCAAGAGCTCCAAGAACCCGCCGAGCGAGAAGAGCGGCGTGCGCAGCTCATGTGACGCGGTCGCGATGAAGCGCTTGCGCGCGTCGTCGAGCTCGGCGAGCTGGCGGCGCATCTGCTCCAGCGTTTGGGCCAGCTGGCCGAGCTCGTCAGAAGCGCCGACCGGGAAGCGCGCGGAGAGGTCGCCCTCCGAGACGCGGCCGGCGACGACCTCCAACCGCCGCACACGCAGCGCGACGTTGCGGGCGACCAGCCAGGCGGCGATCGCCGCCAGCAGCAGCGCGGCCAGTGCGGCGCCGAGGATGCGGTTGCGCACCTCGCGCACGTCGGCGTCGATGTCGCTCAGCGGGCGCGAGTAGACGATCACCGTGCCCACGACGCGCTTGTGGGTGCGCGGGTCCTCGTAGATCAGCGGGATCGCGGCTTCGCCGACGCGGCCCGCGTCGCCGGCCTCGATCGCGGTCGCCGGCTTGCTGGTCTGCGCCGCATCGATGGCGACGTCGAACTGCAGGTCGCGGATCTCGACCTGCCGCGTGGAGTCCGACTTCGGGTAGGTGCGCAGCTCGCCCGGCACGGCGTAGAGCCCGAGCAGCGTGACGCGCGCGGTCGCCGAGTCGGCGGCGTCGCGCACGAGCATGTCGAGCCGCGCCTGGGAGTCGCTGCGGTCGATCGCCGTGTCGATCCCGCGCGAGTAGCGCTGCGCCGACATCAGCAAGCCCTTCAGCGCTTCCTGACGCAGCCCGTCGCTGAGCGATCTGAGCACGCCGAAGGCAAGGATCCCGATCGCCACGGCGACGATCAGGAACAGCGACAGCGCGAGGCGGGTCCGCAGCGATCTCATTCGCGGCGCGGATTGTCGCCGACCCGGCGGCTGGGTACGCCACCACCGTGCGAGCGAGCCGCTAGGCGAGCTCGCGCCCGCGATGGCCGCCCTCTGGGCGGTCTATCGCGCTTCGTCGCGGAAGCGATAGCCGACCCCGCGTACCGTGAAGAGATACTCGGGTTCCTTGGGGTCGGTCTCGAGCTTCTCGCGCAGATGCCGGATGTGCACGTCGATGGTGCGCGGGTCGCGGTAGGCGCTGTCGCCCCAGATGCGGGTGAGCAGCATGTCGCGCGTGAAGACCCGGCCCGGGCTGCGCGCCAGCGCGTTGAGGATCTCGAACTCCACGAAGGTCAGCTCGACCGCCGCGCCGCGGACGTGGACGGCGCGCTTGGCGGGATCCATGTCGAGCTCGTGGACGGCGAGCGGCTGCTCTTCGGCGTCGGGCTCGGTCTGGGTCTGCATGCCGGCGCGGCGCAGCGCGGCCCGGACGCGGCTGCGGAACTCCCGCAGCGAGAACGGCTTGGTGATGTAGTCGTCGGCGCCGAGCTCCAGGCCAAGGACCTTGTCGATCTCCTCGGCCTTGGCGGTCAGCATGATGATCGGGACGGTGTGGCGGGCCCTGATGCGCCGGCAGACCTCCAGGCCGTCCATGCGGGGCATCATCACGTCGAGCACGACGAGATCGAAGTGGCCTTCGTTGAAGCGTGCCAGCGCCTCACGGCCGTCGGCGGCCGTCGTCACCTCGTAGCCGTCCTTGCGCAGTGGAAAGCTCAGCAGCGTCTGGATCGACTGCTCGTCGTCGGCCAGCAGGATTCTGGGTGCGCGTTCCGGCATCGCGTGAGAGACACTGTAGGCGGATGCTCGAACCGCGCCTCTATCGCGTTGCGTTCGTGCCCGTGCTCCTCGCGCTGCTCGTGGCGGCGTTCTCCCTTCAGGACCGACCCCGGCCCATCGGGACGACGCAGGCCCCGGAGGCCTTCGATGGGATTCGGGCCGACACAACGCTCGAAGACCTCGCCCGCCGCTTCCCGGTCCGTCGCCCGGGTGATGCAGCCGATACACGGCTGGCGGGCGAGATCGCGGCGCGGTTGCGCCAGACCGTTCCGGGCACCGTGGAGGAGCATCACTTCCAGGGCGAGACGATCGACGGCAAGCGGGATCTCATCAACGTGGTCGCCACGCGGCCGGGGGCCCCAGGCCCGCCGATCGTCGTCGTGGCCCATCGCGACGCTGCAAAGCCCGGCTCCAAGGCCGAGCTGTCGGCGACCGCGACGCTGCTGGAGCTCGCGCGCGTCGCCGCCGACGGCCGGCTGCGCCGGACCATCACCTTCATCTCGACCTCGGGCGGCAGCGGGGGCTTTGCGGGTGCGCAGGAGGAGGCGCGGCGGATGAGCGATCGCGCCGACGCGGTCCTCGTTCTCGGCGCGGTCGGCGGCGCGCGGACGCGGCGACCGTTTGTCGTCTCGCTCTCCAACGGTCGCGGTCAGGCGCCGATGCAGCTCCAGCGCACGGTGCAGGCGGCGGTGCGCGCGGAGGTCGGCACCGATGCCGGCGCGCCGCGCGCCTTGACGCAGTGGCTGCGGATGGCCGTGCCGGTGACGATCTCCGAGCAGGGCCCGTTCCTGCGCGCGGGCCAGCCGGCGGTCCTGCTGTCGGCGTCGGGCGAGCGGCCGCCGGCCGCTGACGACCCGATCCGCGACGGACGCATGCGGCGCTTCGGCCGCGCGTCGCTGCGCGTGCTCTACGCGCTGGACAACTTCCGTGATCTCGCCGAGCCCCCGCGCGACGACCTCGTCATCCGCGGCAAGGTGCTGCCGGGCTGGGCCGTCCGGCTGCTGGTCGGCGCGCTGCTCGTCCCGCCGTTGTTGATGGGGATCGACGCGCTTGCGCGCTTGCGCCGTCGGCACGAGCCGCTCTGGGTGTGGGGCGTATGGACGTTGGCCAGTGGGGTGCCGTTCCTGCTGGCGTCCCTGTTTGCGGTCTTGCTGGCGCTGGTCGGGTTGATCTCTGCGGCGCCGGCGGCGCCGACCCCGGCGCTCGGGCTCGAGCTCGGCGGCGGCGCGGTCGTGGCCTTCGTGGCGATCCTGCTCGTCTTCACGCTCGGATGGCTGGTCGCGCGGCCTGCTCTCCTCCACGCGACCGGTGCGGCACGGGTGCGCAAGCAAGAGCCCGATGCTGCCGGCGCGGTGGTCGCCGTCGGTCTGACGACGACCGTGATCGCCGGCGCGCTGTGGGTCGGCAACCCGTACGCGGCGGCGCTCGTGGTCCCCGCTGCGCACCTGTGGTTCTGGGGGCTGACGCCGGATCTGCGGTTGCCGCGGTCAGCGTCGCTGGCGGTGGTGGCGCTGGCGCTGGTGCCGTTGCTCGTCGTCTGGCTCGTCGACGCGCGCATCTTCGGCCTCGACCTCACCCACGGCGTCTGGTTCTGGACGCTGCTGGTCGCCGGAGGCCACATCCCGGTCGGCTCGTGGGTGCTGTGGAGCCTGTTTTGGGGCTGTGCGGTCGCCGCGGCCTTGGTGGCGGTTCGCCGCCGCCGGCCTCGGGACGAGGAGCCCGACGAGATCACCGTTCGCGGACCCATCACCTACGCCGGGCCGGGGTCGCTCGGCGGGACCGGCTCGGCCCTGCGCCACTAGATCATGGCGATGCCCGCCCGCCCGCCCGTCCGCTCCGAGCGCCGCCGCCGGGCGCTGCGCGCGTTGTCGGCCGTGCTGATCGCGGCAGGCCTGCTTGTCCTGGCCGATGCGGGGCTCACGCTCGTCTGGCAGGAGCCGCTGACCGCACTGCAGACCACGATCGGCCAGCACGGGCTACGCGGCGATCTGCGCCAGCTCGAGGCCGAGGGACCGACGCCGCTGGAAGCGCGTGCGCTGGCCGGGCTGGCCGACGAGCGGCGACGGATCGCGGTCCTGGCGAACTCGCTGCAGCGACGCACCGCGCCCGGCGACGCCCTCGGGCGTTTGAAGATCGGGCGTCTCGGCGCGAACTTCGTGATAGTCAAGGGCGCTGATCCTTCGGATCTTCGCAAGGGTCCGGGAACCTTCGACGACTTGCCGCTGCCGGGCGCCGGCCCGACGGTGGCGATCGCCGGACATCGCACGACCTACTTGGCGCCGTTTCGTCACCTCGACGACCTGAAGCCCGGCGACCGCATCACCTTGGAGATGCCCTACGCGACCTTCGCCTACCGCGTCCAGCGCACGCGCATCGTGGCGCCCGACGCCGTGTCGGTCCTGCGCGACGTCGGCTATGACCGCCTTGTGCTGTCGGCTTGTCACCCGTTGTTCAGCGCGGCTCAGCGCATCGTCGTTGTCTCACGTCTGACACGTGTGGTCCCGCTCAGGGCCGCGCGAGCTGGACAAGGGTCGGAGTTTGCCGGCTCAGCGCTTACCGCCGGCCGATCTTGACCCGATGGCGGACTCACAGGGGGTCGATCAGGAAGTGAATCGAACGATGTACACGAAGGCATTGAAGGCACAGGTCGAGCACGACATGTACGTGGTGGACGCTCAGCTGGTCGCCGAGGCGCTGTTGCGCAACGCGGCCGCGGGCCGCGCGATCACCCGACGTGGTGCTCGTGTCCGCGCAGCGGCCGCTCGGAGCCCGCGCCCACGAGCCTGAGCCCGGGGACGCCGGGTGGGTGGGTCCGTTGCACCGCGACCACCCGGCCGATCGTCGTGACGGTCGCGCCCAGCGCCGCCGCCGCGGCGGGCGGAAGGCACGCCAGGAGCTCGTAGTCCTCGCCGGCGGTGGCCGCCAGGACGCCCGGCAGCATGTCGAGCTGAGCTGCGACGCTCGCGACGGCGGGGGTGACCGGCAACGCGTCGAGGTCGATCTCCAGGACCACGTCGCTGGCCCGCGCGATGTGCGCGGCGTCGGTGGCGATGCCGTCGGAGAGGTCGATCAGCGCATGCGCGCCGGCGGCCACCAGCGCCTTGCCCTCGGCCAGGCGCGGCTCCGGACGCAGGTGGCGTGCGAGCAGCGCCGCGTCGCCGTCAGCTTGGTCGAGCAGGATCGCCAAGCCGGCGCCGGCGCCGCCGAGGTCGCCGGTCACGACGACCGCGTCGCCGGGGCGTGCGCCATCGCGGCCGATCAGCTGCGCCTCGTCATCGGCCCAGCCGACGACGGTCACCGAGATCGTCAGCACGGGCGCGCGGGTGACGTCGCCGCCGGCGATCGTCGTGCCGGTGCGTGCGGCGAGCGCCTCCATGCCACGGGCGAGCGCGAGCGTGTCGGCCTCGCCAAAGCCCTCCGGCAGCCCGAGCACGATGTAGGCCTCGCCGGCATCGGCGCCCATGGCGGCCAGATCGCTCAACGCGCCAGCCAGCGCGCGGTGGCCGACGTCGGCGGGGGTGACCGCCGGATGGTCGAGCCGGAAGTGCACGCCATCGACCATCGCGTCAACACTCAGCGCCTGGACCGGTCGTGCGCGCACGACCGCACAGTCATCGCCCGACCAGCGCACGATGCGCTCGGAGCGATTGGTCAGCAGCCGCTGGAAGGCGGCGATGAGGTCCAGCTCGGCCATTGGCCAGCGACGTTATCTATGGCGATAGATAATGCGCGCGCGGCTCAGGTCATACGGGCTCAGCTCGACCCGGACGCGGTCCCCCGGAAGGATCCGGATGCGGAAGCGGCGCATCTTGCCGGCGACGTGCCCGAGCACCTCGTGGCCGTTGTCGAGCTGCACCTTGAACATGGCGTTCGGAAGCGCTTCCAGCACCTCGCCCTCGAACTCCACCTTGTCCTCTTTGGACATCGCGCGAACGTACCAGGACCCAGCTCTGCGAGCGGGGGCTTTTGGTGAAGCGGTGACAGCCGTTTGGCTTCGGTGTTCCTAGGGCGGCGGAGCGCCGGTACCGCCGCCGGTGCCCGTCGGAGCGCCGGTTGCCGGCGCGCCCGTGCCGGCCGGGGGTGCCGCGGCAGCTGGGTCCGGTGTGGCGGCGGCCGGAGGTGTCGTCGTCTCGGGCTCCGCTTGCGGCGGGGCCTGGTATTGGTCGGCGGGGTACTTGGTCGAGCCGTTGCCCGTGCCCTTGCCGTCCTTGCCCGTCTCGAGCTTCTGGGCCCCGCCCGGATCCTTCTGGTAGCTGCTCGGGTCGACCTTGTTGTCCTTGACGCCCGTCTTGGCGTACTTGCCGAAGAACGGCGTGGAGACGAACGGCTTCTTGGGCTTGGGGAAGTCGCCGCAGTACTTGCCGTGGGCGACCTTCATGTACTGGCCCCAGATCGGCGCGGCGACCTCGCCGCCCGCGGCGCCGGCGCCGAGCGTGCGGCGATCGGTCGCGTGGCCGACCCAGACCGAGGTCGCCAGCTTGGGCGTGTAGCCGACGAACCATGCGTCGGTGAAGTCGTCGACCGTGCCGGTCTTGCCCGCGGCGGGGCAGCCGATCTGGGCCTTGGTGCCGGTGCCGCCCTCGACGTTGGCCTTCAGGATCTTCGTTGCCTCGGCGGTGACACCGTCCTCGAAGGCGCGATGGCGGTGCGCCTTCTCAGCCTTGCAGTCAAAGCCGCCCAGCTTCTTGGGGAAGCAGACCTTGCGGACCGCGCTGACCTTGTTGCGCCAACCGTTGGAGGCGATCGTCGCGTAGGCGTTGGCCATCTCTAGCGGCGTGACGCCCTTGGTCAAGCCGCCGAGCGCCGCGGCCGGTAGCGCGTCGACGGGGCTCTTGATCCCCATGTCGATCGCGGTCTCCTTGACCGCTTGCGGGCCGAGGTCGAGGTCGAGCTGCTGGTAGATCGAGTTGTCGGAGGCGAGCGTCGCCTTGACCAGGTTGGCGCGGCCGATGTAGCTGCCGGAGTAGGTGTGGACGTCGATCGGGCCCCACGTGGGGTCGTTGAACTTCAGCGGCATCGAGGTGTAGGAGGTGCTGTTGGGATCGACGCCCTTGCGCAGGGCGGTCATCAACACCATCACCTTGAAGGTCGACCCGGCGGCGTAGTGGCCTTGGGAGGCCAAGTTGAACTTGAACTGCCCGTAGGTGGCGGTCGACGCCATCGCCTTGATGTCGCCGTTGGCGGGGTCAACCGAGACGATCGAGCCGGAGCGGTCGGTGCCGGCCAGGCTGTCGTCCAGCGCCTTGCGCGCCGCCTTCTGCATCTTGAGGTTCAGCGTGGTGTAGATGTGCATGCCGCCGGCCTGCACGCGCTTGGCCCCGTACTCGTCGACGAGCTGCTGCTTGACGTAGTCGTAGAAGTAGCTCTCGCGCTTCTTGGAGTAGTAGCCGTTGGCCTTGACGCCGAGCGGCTCGTCGATCGCCTCGGAGGCCTCGCTCTGGGTGATGAAGCCCTGGTCGGCCATGCGCCGCAGCACGTCGTTGCGGCGGGCCTCGGCCTTGCCGGCGCTGAGGAACGGGTTGTAGAGCGAGGGCGCCTGGGGCAGGCCGGCCAACAGGGCGGCCTCTGACAGCGTCAGCTTGTCGGCAGGCTTGTCGTAGAAGATGCGCGCGGCGGCCTGGATACCGACGGCGGTCTTGCCGCCGACGGTGCCGTAGGGCACGTTGTTGAGGTACTGGTCCAGGATCCAGCGCTTGCCGCGGCGACCCGGGTGGCGGTTCTCCAGCTCCTCAGCGAGCTTGGCCTCGCGGATCTTGCGCTTGTAGCCCTCGATGCCGGTCCGGACGGTGTCCTTGGTGTACAGGTTGCGGATCAGCTGCATCGTCAGCGTCGAGCCGCCCTGCACGTCGTCCTTGGACTCCAGGTTCTTGACGGCGGCGCGGACGACACCCTCGAAGTCCACGCCCTTGTGCTCGAAGAAGCGCCGGTCCTCGATCGCGACGGTCGCGTCGCGCGCGACCTGCGGGATCTGGCTGCCGGTCACCGGCGTACGCAGGATGTCGTTGCTGATGAAGCCCAGGCGCTTGCCGTCGGAGGAGTAGATCACCGAGGCGGCGCCCTGGTCCTGGGGCTTGATCGTGTCCAGCGCGGGGGCGGAGGTCGCGACCGAGACAACCCAGCCGACGGCGCCGAGGACGGCGAGCGCGGCAAACGTCGTCAGCACGCCGAAGGCGAGGAAGAGGGGGCGGGCCGGGCCGCCCTTGTTGCGACGCCGGCGTCGCTGTCGTTCGCGGCGGGACATGGAGATGGGCGTGGGCTGGTGGGCAGAACGGCACTTCTGCCCGGCGCACGCGAGAAGTGGATTCTAGCCCGCCCGCGAGAACCCTCCGCCGCTCGATGGTCCTTGGTGTCAGCGGACGCCTGCGCCGCGCAGGGCGCCGAGGGCGGTGGCACGCAGGTCGGCCTCGCGGGCGAGGCGCTCTGACGGTGGGCCCGGCTCGCCCATGACCAGGAGGCTGAGCCCGTCATTCGAGGACTCCGCGATCCGCGCACGGACGCCGTTCAGCGCGCGCAGCGCCTCCAGCGCGCGGGCCTCGTCGGCGTCGGCAGCGAGCCAGACGGTGACCTCGATCGCGACGGTCGGCGAGCGGATCGAGTCGTTGCGGATGATCCCGCCGGCGAGGCGCTCGTTGGGGACCAGCAGGCGCGCGTCGGCGCCGGTGCGCAGCCAGGTGTAGGTCAAGCCGACGTCTTCGACGGTCCCGGTCTCGTCCTCGAAGGTGACGAGATCGCCGATGCGGATCGGCTGGACGATCGCCAGCAGGATCCCGGCGATCGCGTTGGCCAGCGTCTGGCGGGCGGCGAAGCCGACGACGGCCGCGGTGATGGCGCTGGAGGCCAGGATCGTGCGGCCGACGCGGTCCAGCGAGTCGAACTCCGACAGCGCGATCGCGATGACGATGACCGCGATGACGGCCTCGATCGCGCGGCGCGCGAAGCGCAGGCGGGTCGCGGTGTCGCGCGAGAGGCCCTTGTCGCCGGTGACCATCTCGGCCAGCTTCGTCGCGCGACGCACGAGGAAGCGGTCCATGAAGAAGACGATCAGGGCGCCTGCCAGGAGCGTGCCGAGTGCCGTGAACAGGTTGCTGTGCTCTTGGAGCCACGTCTGATCGGAGGCGGCGGCTGCGACGATGTGTCTCACGTGGGCGTGACCGTACAAAAGCGCCAGGCGTCCCCGCACATCGCCGCGGGTCCGTGGCGTGTGGACTTCGCCGCCGCGCTGCGGGCCTTCTGGCTCTCGCGCGCGGTTGTCTGGGCGGCGGGCCTGGGCGCGATCGGCGTCTGGGGCGTCCATGGCGGGCATCGCATGGCGTTCGATCCGAACGGCGTCACGCGACCGTTCGGCGCGTTCGGGGATCTGCTCGTAGGGCCCGCAGCGCGTTGGGACAGCGTGTGGTTCTTGAACATCGCGGACTCGGGCTACGGCAGTGGGGATCGCGCCGCGTTCTTTCCGCTCTATCCGCTGCTGGTCAAGGTCGGCGGCGTGCTGTGCGGCTCGCCGCTGGTCGCGGCGATCGTGATCTCGTGTGGTGCGTTCGTCGTCGGGCTCGCCGCGCTGCACCGCCTGGCGGTCATCGAGGTGGGACCCGAGGCAGCGCGCTGGGCGGTGATCTCGCTGGCGCTCTTCCCGGGGTCGCTGTGGTTCTCGGCGGCGTACTCGGAGTCGCTGTTCTTGATGGTGTCGGTCGGCGCGGTGCTTGCCGCGCGCCAGGAGCGGTGGGCGCTGGCCGCGACGCTCGGCGCGCTGGGTGCGGCGACGCGCAGCGCTGGACTGTTGCTCGTCGTGCCGTTGGGGCTGTTGTGGTTCGACGCGTGGCGGGCCGGGCGGGCACGGCGGCGGGATGTGGCGTGGCTGGCGGTCGTCCCCGTCGGCCTGGCGGCGTTCTGCGGGTACTTGGCACTGGACGGTGAGGGCGCCGGCGCGCCGTTCTCGGCCCAGGACACGTGGCATCGCAGCCTCGCTGGGCCATGGGCCGGCGTCGCCGACGGCGCCAGTGCGGCATGGGACGGCGTGCATCAGCTCGTCCACGGTCCGCCGCCACCGGTGTACTTCGAGCAAGCCGCCGGCGACGCGATGGCGATCGGGCGCCACAACATTGCGCTCTTTATCTGCTTGGTGTTGGCCGTGCCCGCGCTGATCGGCGCGCTGCGCCGGCTCCCGCTCGCTCATGGCGCCTATGCGACCGTCGCGCTGCTGCTGCCGCTCTCCTACCCGGTGGGACCCCAGCCGCTGATGTCACTACCGCGCTTTGAAGCGGTGCTCTACCCGCTCTTCCTCTGGCTCGGCCTGTGGCTCGCGCGCGGGCCGGCATGGCGGCGCGCGGTGGTTCTCGGCGTGTTCGCCATTGGCCTGGCGGCGTGCAGCGCGCTCTTTGCGACCTGGCATTGGGTCGCTTGAAGGTCCAAGCCGTTCTCCTCGACGCGCTCGGCACGCTGCTGGAGCTCGAGCCGCCGGCGCCGTACCTGTGCGCCGAGCTTGCGGCGCGCGGCGTTGCGGTCTCCGAGGTTGAGGCGGCCGCTGCGCTGCGCGCGGAGATCGCCTACTACCGCGCCCATCACGACGAGGCGGTCGACGATGGCGGGCTGGACGACCTGCGTGATCGCTGTACCGGCGTCCTGGCCCGCGCGCTGCCCGAGCACGCCCGCGATGCGCCGGACCTTCGCGGGGCGCTCCTGGCCAGCCTGCGCTTCCGGGCTTATCCCGAGGTGTCGGCAGCGCTCGGCGAGCTGCGCGCAGCCGGCCTGCGGCTGGTCGTCGTCAGCAACTGGGACGTCTCGCTGCACGAGGCACTGGCGCAGACGGGCCTCGCCCCGCTGCTCGACGGCGCGATCTCGTCTGCCGAGGCAGGGGCCGCCAAGCCCGCGCCGGCCATCTTCGCGCGGGCGCTCGCGCTGGCCGGCGGCATCGCACCCGCCGCCGCGGTCCACGTCGGCGATGACCTGGCGGCCGACGTCGATGGCGCCCGCGCAGCCGGGATCGCGCCGCTGCTCGTCGTCCGCGGTGGCGCCGCGAGGCCCGAGGGCATCACTACGCTGAGCGATCTGCAGGCGCTGCCGAGCCTCCTCACCACCTACTCTCAGCACTGATGACGACCGTCCCGGCCGCCGACGCACACCCTGCACCGCCCCAGCATCCGGAGCGCCCCGGCAGCCCGCCCGCCACCGGTATGACGTCGCCGTGGCCGGCCTGGCCGGGGTGGACGGCGCCCGCGGCACTCTTGGCGGGCTTCGCCGCCGCGCTGGTCGCCGCGCTGCTGATCGGCGCCGTCGGCGTGGTCTTCGGTGCCGACATCGCTGATCCGCCGCCCTCGATCAGCCTTCTGTCGGTCATCGCGCAAGACGGCTGCCTGATCGCCTCAGCGCTGTTTTTTGCCCGGATCGTCGCGCCGCCGCGACCGGCGCAGTTCGGGCTCAATCCGGCGCCGCTGAAGCGCGCGGTGCTCTACGTCGTCGGCGGCTACGTCGGCTTCATCTTCCTCAGCTTCCTGTGGTTGTCGATCATCGGGCAACCCGACGCCAAGGACACGATCACCGAGGATCTCGGCGCCAAGGACAGCACCGTCGCGCTGATCGCCGTGACGTTCGTGGTGACGGTCTGTGCGCCGTTGGCCGAGGAGTTCTTCTTCCGTGGCTACTTCTTCGGTGCGCTGCGCAAGAACGGGTTCTGGTTTGCGGCGCTGTTCACCGGGCTGGCCTTCGGGATCGTCCACGTCTTCGGCTCGCCGATCGCGTTCATCGTCCCGCTGGCGCTGCTGGGCACCGCGCTGTGCTTCATCCGGGAGAAGACGGGGTCGCTCTATCCCGGCATCGCGCTGCACTGCATCAACAACTCGGTGGCGATGAGCAGCAGCGAGCATTGGTCCTGGCAGGTGCCGGTCGTGCTCGTCCTCGCGCCGGCGGCGATCGCCGCCCTCATCTGGCTCGGACTGCGGCTCTGGCCGGCGACGACGGTCCCGGCGATGACCGCGCCGGTGCCAAGTCCCTGATCCCGCGGCCGCCACGGGTACGATGCGCGCGCCTATGAGTCGCCTCGCCGCCGTCGCCGTAGCCCTCGCGATCCCGTTCGCCGCCGTAGCCCCGGCTGTCGCCCAGACCACGGCCGCGCCGCCGACGACCGCCGCACCGCCGAGCACCACAGCGCCGCCGGCGACCACGACGCCGGGGGTGGGCGGGCCCGTCTCCGGCACGCTCAAGCTGACGCTCGAGAAGGTCAACGGCAAGGCGGCGAGCATCCTGGCGGGCGACCGCTTCCGGATCCGCGGCGCCGTCAAGCCCTACGTCGCGGGCCAGTCCGTCGTCGTGCGCTTCTATCGCGGTGACAAGAAGATCGCCTCCAAGAAGGTGGCGGTCCAGGCGGGCAGCGCGGGCGCGGGCATGTTCGTGCTCGGCTACCGCGCCGGTAAGGCCGGGCACATCACCGTTCGCGCGAGCCACCGCGCGACGCCCGAGTTGGCGACGCTGGTGGCCAAGGGCCGCGGGCTCGACGTCCTGCCGTTGCGCGCCAGCCCGGGGTCTAAGGGTCTCGCGGTCCGCGTGCTGCAGACCAAGTTGAAGTCCTTGGGTTACGTGATCGGCGCCAAGGGCCTCTACGACGCGCGCACCGCCCGCGCCGTCTTGGCCTTCCGCAAGGTCGCCGGGATGGCCCGCACGCAGGTCGCCTCCAAGGACGTGTTCAAGAAGCTCGCGCGTGGCGCGGGGCACTTCAAGGTCCGCTTCCCCAAGCAGGGCAAGCACGTCGAGGCGGACCTGTCGCTGCAGGTCCTGGCGCTGATCCGCGGCAGCAAGGTGGAGCGGATCTACCCAATCTCCTCGGGCAAGCCGTCGACACCAACCGTGCTCGGCACGTTCAAGGTGTACTCCAAGACCCCGGGCACCAACGCCAAGGGCATGGTCTTCACGAGCTACTTCCACGGCGGCTACGGCATCCACGGCTACGCGGAGGTCCCGATCTACGCCGCCAGCCACGGTTGCCTGCGCACGCCGGTCCCGGACGCCGTGTCGATCTTCCGCTGGATCTCCTACGGCGACGCCGTGGACGTCTACCGGTAGGCCTCCAGCTCGCGCGCGGTCACCAGCGGCCGGCCGCCACCCGCGCGAGGATGCCGATGCCGAAGCCGTAGACCAGCAGCGCCAAGAGCGCCGGAACAGTTCGCCGCACCCACTTGCTGGAGCTATCTTCGGCAATCGCCGAGAACGGGCGCAGCAGAATGTCGTTGGCGTCGTCGACGAACTCGTGGACCTTCGAGTTCACCTTCTCCCGGTCTTGCTCCTGGTCGGGATCGGGGCTGGCGGTGCGCGCCGCGGTTTGGCCGGCGATCTCCGCCTGGGTCTGCTCGGAGGCCGCGCTCGTCTCGTCGATCGCGAACCAGCCCCAGCCCACGATCACCAACAGGCTGCAGACGACCGCGGCAAAGCGCAAAGCCCGTTCGATCACACCCATAGACTACGGCCGCTTATGGACGCGACCCAACGTTTGGTGGACGAACTGCGGACCCACGCCCTCGTGATCGGCGAGGTCGTGCTGACCAGCGGCGCGACGGCGCAGTACTACGTCGACGCCAAGCGCGCGATCCTGCGGCCCGCCGGATTCACCGCTTTGGCCGAGATTGCGGCCTCTCAGGCGCGCGCGTGGGGCGCGACGGCGGTCGGCGGCCTCACCATGGGCGCCGATCCTGTCGCCTGCGCGGCGCTGGCGGGGGGCTTTGACGGCAAGGCCTTCTTTGTCCGCAAAGAGACAAAGCAGCACGGCCTGCAGCGGCGCATCGAGGGCCCGTTTCTGGACGCCGACGACCGCTGCGTGATCGTGGAGGACGTCGTGACGACCGGCGGCTCGACCGTGCAGGCCATCGACGCCGTGCGCGAAGCCGGCCATACGATCGTCGGCGTCATCGCCGTCCTGGATCGCTTGGCCGGTGGCGCCGAGAAGATCGAGGCAGCTGCCGGTGCCCCCTTCGTCGCGTGCGCGACGATCGATCAGGTGTATCCCGATCGACCCGATCGCGCCTAACCGGCAAGGCCGGCCGCGTGTAGGTTGGCGGCGATGCGCGCGTCGGCCGGGCAAGGCCACACGGACGTCCTCCCGGTGATGGCGCTCTGCGTCTTGCTGGTGGAGGACGATGACGGTGACGCGTTCCTCTTCGAGGAGCTGTTGCGCGACGCCGATCTCGAGGTCGAGGTTGTCCGCGCGCGGACCGTTGCGGGGGCCGAGCAGGCACTGCCCGGCGATATCGCCTGCGTCGTCTTGGACCTTGGCCTGCCCGACGCCGATGGTCTCGCCGCGCTGCACCGCCTGCGCGAGGCAGCGCCAGGCGTGCCGATGCTCGTGCTGACCGGGCTGTCGGACACGGCGCGCGGCCTGGAGGCCGTCGCCGCGGGCGCCCAGGACTACCTCGTCAAGGGGCGCGTCGATGGCGAACTGCTCGCGCGGTCGATCCGCTACGCGGTCGAGCGCCAGCGCGCGGAGGACGTTCAGGCGCAGTTGCGTGCCGCCAACCTGACGGCGGAGGAGAACGCGCGCCTGGAGCGCGGCCTGCTGCCGCGGCCGCTGGTGAGCGACCCCGGCGTGGCCGTCGACAGCGGCTACCGGCCGGGCCGCGAGCGCGCGCTGCTCGGCGGCGACTTCTACGACGTGGTCGAGGTGGCCGACGGGACGCTGCACGCGATCATCGGCGATGTCTGCGGCCACGATCCGGATGCGGCGGCGCTCGGCGTCTGCCTGCGGATCGCGTGGCGCACGCTTGTCCTCGGCGGCCGCACGGTCGAGGAGATCCTCGGCACGATGGAGCAAGTTCTCGTCCACGAGCGCCTCGCCGACGAGGTCTTTGCCACCGCGTGCATGATCAGCGTCGCGGCGGACCGGCGCTCGGCGATCGTGCGCGTCGCGGGCCATCCGCTGCCGATCCTGATCGCCGACGGCACGGCCCAAGAGCTGCCCGGGCCGGCCTCGCGACCCCCGCTCGGTGCCGGTGCTCGTCCGGGCAGTTGGCCCGCGACGGCGGTCACGCTGCCCCCGGCCTGGCAGCTGCTGCTCTACACCGACGGGCTGATCGAGGGGCGCGTCGACGGTGGTCCCGAGCGGCTGGGCAGCGAGCGGCTCGTCGAGCTCGTCGCCTCCGGCGCACCCGAGGCCGGCGCGGCGCTGATCGCGCGCTTGATCGCCACGGCCGAGGGATTCAACGGGGGCGATCTTGCCGACGATGTCGCGCTCCTGGTCGTGGCTGCACGATGAGCCGGCTGCGCAGCGGCCAGTGGCTGGCGGTCACCGCCGGCGGCCTCGTCTTTGCGGCGCTGATCGGGATCGTGGTCTGCTTGATCGCCCTGCAGCGGCTCGGTGAGGCTCGGCGTGAGGTCGTCGAGCGCTTGGATCCCGCTGCCATCGCCTCGGCCCGCTATTTGACCGCGCTGGTCGACGAGGAGACGGGACTGCGCGGCTTCGAGCTCGCGGGGCGCGAGGCGTTCCTGCGCCCGTACGTGACCGGCAGTCGCGACGCCGCGGCAGCCCACAAGGAGTTGCAGCAGATTGCCGAGAGCGGGGACGCGCCCGGCCTGGCGGAGGACCTGCGCAACGTCGGCGTGGCGTCCTCCGCGTGGCACCTGCTCTACGCCAATCCCGTCATCCTCACGGTCCGTGCCAAGGGGAAGGGTGCGCGCGACCTGCCGTCGCTGACCTCCGGCAAGGTGCAGTTCGATCAGGTGCGCACGGCGTTCCGCCAGCTCGACGACAACCTCAACGCGCGCCGCGCCGTCGTGCAGACGCGGTTGCGTCACGCCGCCAATGCGGCGACATGGGCGGTCATCTTCACCGCCGCGCTGCTGCTGCTGGCCGCCGTCGTGGCGGGCGCGACGCTGCGCCGCACGGTCGCCGTGCCGCTCTCGCGTCTGGCCCGCGATGCACGCCGGATCGCGCGCGGCGACTTCGACCATCCGGTCGCGATCGCGGGGCCCCGCGACATCCAGGGGTTGAGCACCGATGTGGAGTCGATGCGCCGTCGGATCATCTCCGAGTTGGAGATCGTCAACCGCTCGCGCGCGCAGCTGGAAGAGCAGACGGTCGATCTGCAGCGCTCAAACGCCGAGCTGGAGCAGTTTGCCTACGTGGCGTCGCACGATCTCCAGGAGCCGCTGCGGAAGGTCGCGAGCTTCACCGGGATGCTCAAGCATCGCTACCACGGGCAGCTTGACGAGCGCGCCGACCAGTACATCGACTTCGCCGTCGACGGCGCCAAGCGCATGCAGGTGCTGATCAACGACCTGCTCGCGTTCTCGCGCGTCGGCCGCGTCGGCGCCGAGGAGAAGGTGGTGGCCATGGACGAGGCCGCCGCCGATGCCGTCGCCGACCTCGGCACGGCGATCGACGAGGCGGGTGCGCAGGTGACGATCGACGGTCCGCTGCCGCAGGTGCGCGGCGACCGCTCGCTGCTGACCGCGCTGCTGCAAAACCTGTTTGCCAACGCCATCAAGTTCCGCGGCGAGGCGCCGCCGCGGGTCCACCTGTCGTGCGAGCGCACGCACGATCCGGATGACGGCAGCGACGCCTACACCTTCACGGTCACCGACAACGGCATCGGCATCGCCCCGCGCTACGCCGACCGGATCTTCGTGATCTTCCAGCGCCTCCATCCCAAGGAGGAGTTCACCGGCACGGGCATCGGCCTGGCGATGTGCCGCAAGATCGTCGAGTTCCACGGCGGCCGCATCTGGCTGGTGCCCGCACCCGAAGACGCCGGCCACGGCGCGTCCTTCCGCTTCACCTTGCCCGTTCCCGAAGAGGACACCACCCCATGACTCCCAAGCCTGCCGGCCAGCCGATCGAAGTCCTCCTCGTTGAGGACGACCCGGGCGACGTCTTGCTCATCCGCGAGGCGTTTGACTTCAACAAGGTTCACAACAACCTCAACGTGGTCTCCGACGGCGAGCAGGCGCTCGACTACCTGCGCGGCACGGGCGACTACCCCGACCGCATCCGTCCCGACCTGGTGTTGTTGGACCTCAACCTGCCGCGCAAGGACGGTCGGGAGGTCCTCGCCGAGGTCAAGAGCGACCCGGATTTGCGCACGATCCCCATCGTCGTGCTCACGACCTCCGAAGCCGAAGAGGACGTGCTCAAGAGCTACCAGCTGCACGCCAACGCCTACGTCACCAAGCCCGTCGACTTCGAGCGCTTCGTCTCGATCGTGCGCCAGATCGACGACTTCTTCGTGTCGGTCGTGCGGTTGCCGAGGTAGAAGCGCCATAGTGCGGCTGGGTCGCGAAATGCGCTAATCCGCCCATAGTCATGCTAAAAGTGGCATGAGATTAGCATGATTAGCGCATCGTTAGCACTATTACCGCCGATGTACACCTTCGCCGACGTCACCGTCTTCGACCACCAGCCCGCCGGTCTTGGAGTGCTCTTGAGCGACATCGACACCGGACGGGGACGGCAGGAGTTGTTTGCCGATCAGGTTCCCGAGTTGCTCTCTGCACTCGCCACGCAGACGCGTGTTGCGTCCATTCGCGCCTCGAACGCGATCGAGGGCATCGACGTGAGCGAGGACCGCGCCGTCGCCCTCGACCAGCTCGGGGCTCGGCTCCGCAACCGCAGCGAGCGGGAGTTCGCCGGCTATCGGGATGCGATCGACGGCTTGATGAGTCGTCCCGCGCCGGAGCCGGTCTCGGTGCCGCTGATCCTCTGGCTGCACCGGCAGGTCTACTCCTACTCTGGTGGGCGCGGCGGGCATCTCAAGACGGAGGACAACGTCATCGCTCGCTACGACGAGGGTGGGCGACGCCGCGTAGTCTTCCGGCCACCGCCTTGGCAGCAGACCGAGAGCCTGCTCGTCGAGCTCGTTGATCGCTACAACATCGCTCAGGCCGATCGGATCGCGCATCCACTCGTGCTGCTGGCCGCCTTGGTCGTGGACTTCCTCGCAATCCACCCGGTCGCCGACGGCAACGGGCGCGTCGCCCGCTTGTTGACCACGAGCGAGCTGCTGCGACTCGGCTACGACGTGGCCCGCTATGTCAGCGTCGAGCAGCGGATCTACGAGTCCAAGAACACGTACTACGCCGCGCTCCGGCAATCCCAAGAGGGCTGGGGCGACGGCAACCACGACATCTGGCCTTGGACGACGTACCTCGTCCAAGTCCTTGCCGCGTCATACAAGGACTTCGAGGCGCGTATCGCGGCCGGCCGGGCCACGACCACGATGAACAAGCAGGAGCGGGTGCGACACCATGTCCTTGAGGTCGGCCCGGCGGAGTTTCGGCTCCGCGATCTGCGCCGTGCCTTGCCGGGCATCAGCGACCCGACCTTTCGCCTTGCGTTGGGTGAGTTGCGAGCGCAGGGGCATGTCGCCGTCGAGGGCGTCGGACCGGGCGCGGTTTGGAAGCGCCTCGCGACGTCGTAGGCTTAAGCCAATTGGCTTGATGCCAACTGGCCCCGGTAGCTCAGCAGGATTAGAGCGTCCCCCTCCTAAGGGGAAGGCCGCTGGTTCGAATCCAGCTCGGGGCGCTCT
This sequence comes from uncultured Conexibacteraceae bacterium, assembly GCA_963794585.1. Lineage (GTDB taxonomy): Bacteria > Actinomycetota > Thermoleophilia > Solirubrobacterales > Solirubrobacteraceae > Baekduia. The sequence continues at coordinate 492,534 of CAWCEO010000010.1, read as the reverse complement.
GCCGGTATCACTCCGTGCGATGAGCCACGACGGAGATGCGCTCGCCTTGGCCTCAGCCCAGGTCGTGGCGGTGCGCAACGACCCGGCGGCGCGCCTGGAACTCATGGCGCGGGTGTTCCGCGGGCCGACGGGCCGCGCACCGCGCCACCTGCCGTGCTCGAACGCGCGACGAGGGCTCGCTGACGAGGTGCGAGAACGCCGCGGATGGGTACCCACGCGAGAGCGTCCGTCGACGTGCCGAGGTCGCTGCCAAGAAGGCACACCGTTTCGGCACTTCGTTATCCGATCTGGAGTCATTTGGCTCTGGAGCTTGCGTGAAGCTCAGATTGTTTGTGGTCAAGTCACCTGACATATGCCTCCCCAAAGGAGTAGCCTGCGCGCCGTTCGCTGGGGTCCTTGCCGATGAGGAGGTGTAGGGACCTGTCCACCGTCGCGAACATCGAACAGCTTCTGGGAGAGGGAGCCATCACGCAGGACGAGACCACGCGGGTGGGGGCACGGGCGTGAGCACCGGGACCTCCGAGACGCTCCTGGAGAGCGAGCCGGTCGACCTGGCAGACGAGTCGGCGGCCGAAATCGCTGCCCGCTCGCCCCTGGAGCTGTTCTGGCGGCGGCTGCGCAACGACAAGGTCGCCCTGGTCGCGCTGAGCATCGTCCTGTTCATGGTGTTCCTCGCGATCTTCGCGCCGCTCATCGTGAAGGTCTTCCACCTTCCCAACCCGAACACGCAAAACGATGACCTGCTCGACGACTTCGGCTCGCCCACGGGTCCAAGCAGCGCGCATCTCTTCGGCGTCGACGAGCGCGGCCGCGACGTCTTTACGCGCGTGCTCTACGGCACGCGGGTCTCGCTGGAGGCCGCGCTGATCTCTACGGCGCTCATCGTGATCATCGGCGTCACGGCCGGCCTGATCACCGGCTATTTCCGCGGCCGCGTCGACACGCTCTTCAGCCGGGTGATGGATCTGTTTTTGGCCTTCCCGGTCCTCGTGCTGGCCGTTGGGCTCGGCGTCGCCTGCGCTGACGGCTGCCTCGGGGGCGCCGTCCAGCCCGGCCTCCCCGTCGTGATCTTCGTGATCACGCTGACGACCTGGCCCTACATGGCACGCATCGTGCGCGGGCAGGTGCTCTCTTTGCGCGAGCGCGAATTCGTCGAAGCGTCGCGCTCGTTAGGCGCCTCGGACACGCGCATCATCGTGCGCGAGATCCTGCCCAACCTCGTGGCGCCGATCATTGTTTACTCGACCGTGCTGGTCCCACAGAACATCATCTACGAGGCGTCGCTCTCGTTCCTCGGCGTGGGCATTGACCCATCGAAGCCGAGCTGGGGCGCGATGATCTCCGATGCCACCTCGGTCTTCCAAGACGCGTGGTGGTTCATGGTGTTTCCCGGACTTGCACTCCTGATCACGGTCCTTGCTTTCAACGTCGTCGGAGACGGTTTGCAGGACGCTCTCAACCCGCGGACGTCCAAGTAGGTGCACGTGCGCCGCGGCTCAACCCCTGCGTCGATCGTTGAGGACGATCGACGGCTCTATCAGAAAGGACCGCACATGCCTCGGAGCGTTCTCCGATTTGTGCTTGCGGGTGCGCTTGCCGTGCTCGCGTTCGCCGTGGTCGCCTGTGGCGGCGACGACAAGGACAGTTCGTCGTCATCGACCTCGTCGTCGACCCAGGCCGCGTCGGCCGACGTCGGCACCGACAACACCGCCGCCGCCAACGTCAAGGGTAAGAAGGGCGGCAAGATCACGATGCTCGCCGGCTCTGACGTGGACTTCCTGGATCCAGGTCACTCGTACTTCACCCAGGGCTACATGGTGGTCTACCCGACCCAGCGCACGCTGTACTCCTTCAAGCCGCAGGACTCGACCAAGCCCGTGCCGGACCTCGCCGCGAGCGACCCGGAGATCTCGGCTGACAAGAAGACGGTCACGGTCAAGATCCGTCCGGGCGTGAAGTTCTCGCCGCCGGTCAACCGCGAGGTGACCTCCAAGGACGTCAAGTACGCCTTCGAGCGCTTCTTCTCCGTCAACGTCGGCGGTCAGTACCCCGCGTTCTTCAGCAGCATCGAGGGCGCGCCGTCCGAGCCGACCAAGGGCGTCAAGCCGATCTCGGGCATCGAGACGCCTGACGACCAGACGATCGTGTTCCACCTCAAGGAGGCTGCCGGCGTGCCGGTCGCTGCCGCGCTGGTGATGCCGATCAGCGCCCCGGTCCCCGAGGAGTACGCGTCGAAGTTCGACGCACGCAACCCGTCGACCTACAACACGCACGTCGTCGCGACGGGCCCGTACATGGTCAAGAACGACGCCGACGGCAACACGATCGGCTACAAGGCGGGCAAGAGCATCGACTTGGTCCGCAACCCGAACTGGGACGCCAGCACGGACTACCGTCCCGCTTACCTCGACGAGGTCGAGATGCGGACCAACGCGTCTGAGGCCAGCGTCGCCAGCGACCAGGTGCTCGCCGGGTCGCACATGCTGTTTGACGCAAACCCGCCGGCCAACATCATCAAGAAGGTGGCCACCGAGATCAAGGACCAGTACGTCCAGGTCCCATCCGGCGGTTATCGCTACTTCCCGATGACCACGACGATCAAGCCGTTTGACAACGTCAACGTCCGTCGTGCCGTCCTGGCCGGGTTTGACCGCAACGCCGCACGCCTGGCGCGCGGCGGCAAGTTCACCGCGGATCTCCCGACGCACTTCCTCCCGCCGGATTTCCCGGGCTTCAAGGAGGCAGGCGGCTACGAGGGCCCTGGTTTCGACTTCCTCAGCACGAAGAACGAGAAGGGCGATCCTGCCCTGGCAGCCGAGTACATGAAGAAGGCCGGCTACCCGTCAGGCAAGTACACCGGGAGCGAGGAGTTCCTGATGGTCAGCGCCAACGTCGACCCGAACAAGGCGCAGGCCGAGGTCGCTAAGGCACAGCTGGAGAAGCTCGGCTTCAAGTTCCGGCTGCGGCTCGTCCCGCAGGACGCGGTCTACAACGACTGGTGCCAGGTTCCGGAGAAGAAGGTCGCCGTCTGCGGCGGCGCCGGCTGGTTCAAGGACTTCGTCGATCCCCAGTCGATGCTCGAGCCGGTGTTCGCGGGCTACACGATCCCCAAGTCGGGCTTGAACAACAACATGGCGCAGCTCCGCGACCCCAAGGTCGACGCGGCGATGAAGAAGGCGGCGCTGCTCGACGGTGAGGAGCGGCTGAAGGCGTGGGCTGAGATCGACAAGATGATCACCGCCGACGCGCCGGCCATCCCGTTCGTGTGGGACAAGACGACGCTCCTGCGGTCCAAGGACGTCAACGGTGTGGCCAATGGGTACACCACCACCTGGGACTTCAGCTTCACGTCCCTGAAGTAACACCCGCAACGACGAATCACCGCTTCCCGGCCGGCGCCAGCGCGCGCCGGCCGGGAAGCCTTTCGCACCACTGATCACCCGCCTATGGCCGCCTACATCTTCCGCCGACTCCTCTGGACCGTCGTGCTCCTGCTGGTGATCACGGCGGTCATCTTCCTGATCTTCTACGTCCTGCCGAGTGGCGATCCGGCCAAGCTCCGCGCGGGGCGCTCGCCGAGCCCGGAGACGATCGCGGCGATCCGCGCGCAGCTCGGGCTGGACCGGTCGCTGCCGGCGCAGTACTGGGACTACGTCAAGAACCTGGTGCTGCACTTCGACTTCGGCACGAGCTACACCAACAACCAGTCGGTCAAGAGCTTGGTCTTCGACCGCCTGCCCAACACGATCTTCTTGGTCCTCGGCGCGGCCACGATCTGGTTCGTCAGCGGCGTGACCATCGGCATCATCTCGGCGACCCGGCGCGGGACGCTGTGGGATCGCGTCCTGATGGGTGGCGCGCTGGTGGCGATCTCGGCGCCGGTCTACTGGCTCGGCCTGGTCTCCCTGTACCTGTTCTCCGACGACATCGGGGTCTGGCACGTCTTCCCCGGCGCCGGCTCCTACCAGGACGCCCACGGCTTCCTGGACAAGGCTCACACGCTGATTCTGCCGTGGCTGGTGCTGGCGGCGGCGTTCGCGGCGATCTACGCCCGGCTGTTGCGCTCCAACTTGCTGGAGACCATGTCGGAGGACTACATCCGCACCGCACGGGCCAAGGGTCTGTCGGAGCGGCGCGTCGTCCTGCGCCATGGCGTTCGCTCGGCGATCACGCCGGTCCTGACCGTGCTCGGCCTCGACATCGGCATCCTCATGGGCGGGGCGATCCTGACCGAGACGGTCTTCAACATCGACGGTGTCGGCCGCCTGGCGTTCGACGCAATCCAGCGTGGCGACTTGTCAACGATCCAGGGCACGACGCTCGTCCTCGCGCTCGCCGTCGCGATGATGAGCTTGGTCGTCGACATCTTGTACGCCTTCCTCGACCCGCGCGTGCGCTACTAGGGGAGCCTGAGTCCGATGGCCGATCCGCTGCTGGAGGTCAAGGACCTCAAAGTCCATTTCGAGACCGAGGACGGGGTCGTCCAGGCCGTCGACGGGATCAGCTACTCCGTCGACCGCGGGCAGGCACTTGGCATCGTCGGCGAGTCGGGCTCGGGCAAGTCGGTCTCCTCGATGACGGTGATGGGCCTGACGCGCGCCGGTAACGCGAAGATCTCCGGGTCGATCACCTTCGACGGCAAGGACCTGCTCAACGCAAGCGCCGCCGAGATGCGCAAGGTGCGCGGTGGGGAGATCGCGATGATCTTCCAGGACCCGCTCTCGTCGCTGCATCCGTTCTACAAGATCGGCGATCAGCTGATCGAGGCGCACCGTTCCCACAACGACGTCTCCAAGGCCCAGGCGCGCGACCGCGCGGTCGAGATGCTCGGCCTCGTCGGGATCCCGGACCCGCGCAGGCGCATCGACGGCTACCCGCACGAGTTCTCTGGCGGCATGCGCCAGCGCGTGATGATCGCCATGGCGCTCATCAACGACCCCAAGCTGCTGATCGCCGACGAGCCGACGACGGCGCTCGACGTCACCGTCCAGGCTCAGATCCTCACGTTGATCCAGAAGCTGCAGTCAGAGCTCGACACGGCGGTCGTGATGATCACCCACGATCTCGGCGTCGTGGCCGAGGTCACCGAGGAGATCGCGGTGATGTACGCCGGGCGCGTCGTCGAGTACGGCAATGTCGACACGATCTTCAGCGCGCCCGAGCATCCCTACACCTGGGGCTTGTTGAAGTCGATCCCGCGCCTGGACACGCCGCGTGACCAGGAGCTCGTGCCGATCTACGGCCGGCCGCCGTCGCTGATCAACAAGCCGTCGGGCTGCTCGTTTCACCCCCGCTGCCCGTACGTGCGCGAGGCTCACAAGCAGGTCGACCCGGGTCTGGAGCCGGCCGGCAGTGCGGACCCCGACCACAAGGTGGCGTGCCTGCTGCCCGGACAGACGCGCCGGTCGCTGTGGTCAGCGCTGCGCGCGGGTGAGACACCGGAGGCCGCCATCGAGGAGGTCCCGATCCCCGAGACGACGCTGTCGCCCTCGGCCGACGGCAGCACCGGTGAGGAGGTGCCTGGCTCATGAGCGCCGTCGCCGGCGAGCCGCTCGTCCAGGTCCGTGACCTGAAGATGCACTTCCCGATCCGCAGCGGCTTCTTGATCCAGCGCCAGGTCGGTGCGGTGCGGGCCGTGGACGGTGTCGACTTTGACGTCCTGCGCGGTGAGACCCTCGGTCTGGTGGGGGAGTCGGGCTGTGGCAAGTCGACGACCGCTCGCCTGATCACCCGCCTGCTGACCCCGACCGCCGGGACGATCAGCTGGGAGGGGCGCGACATCGCCGGCCTCTCGCGCAAGGAGCTCAAGCCCCTGCGCCGCGAGATGCAGATGATCTTCCAGGACCCGTACTCGTCGCTGAACCCGCGCAAGACGGTGGGCACGATCATCGGCGAGCCGTTCATCATCCACGGCGTCGAGAGCGACGAGCGCAAGCGCAAGGTCCTGGTCCAAGCGCTGATGGAGCAGGTCGGCCTCAACCCCGAGCATTACAACCGGCTGCCGCACCAGTTCTCCGGCGGGCAGCGCCAGCGCATCGGCGTGGCGCGCGCGATCGCGCTCAAGCCCAAGCTGATCGTCGCCGACGAGCCCGTCTCGGCGCTGGATGTCTCGATCCAGGCGCAGATCCTCAACTTGCTCAAGGAGCTGCAGAAGGATCTTGGGCTGACGATCATCTTCATCGCCCACGACCTCTCGGTCGTCCGTCACACCTGCGACCGCGTGGCCGTGATGTACCTCGGCAAGATCGTCGAGCTCGCGCACTCCGACGAGCTCTACCACCACCCGCGCCATCCCTACACGGGCGCGCTGCTGTCCGCCGTCCCGGTCCCGGACCCGCGGCTGGCACGCAACAAGAACCGTCAGGTGCTGGGCGGCGATGTGCCGTCGCCCAGCAACCCGCCGAGCGGCTGCCGCTTCCACACACGCTGCCCGAAGTTCGTGGAAGGCACCTGCGACGTGTTGGACCCGCCGCTGGAGCCCAAGGACGGCGGCAACGTGGCGGCGTGTCACTTCCCGCTGAGCGACGAGGAGATCGCGCGGCGGGTGCCGACGGCGGCTGCGTAGCCGGCCACCCTGTCGGGTCGGGCGGACGGCGTCACTCGGCCTTCAGGGCGCGGGCACCGCAATCTGGACCAGGGCCGACTCAGCAGTTCGTCGCTCGTTCCACCCCAGCCGAAGCTCGGCGAACGCGCCAATGCGTTGCGCGACCTCGCTGGCATCGAGGTGTGTCGTATCGATCGAGATATGCGCCGTCGTAGGAGCGCCGATCACTACAGCGTCATCGACGAAGGCAGACCGCAAGCCGCAAGCGACAAGTTGTTGGCGCTTTCGCTCGGCCCGTACAACGGCGTCTGCGTTGAGATGAATTCGGAGGCCGGCACTCGGACAAACCAGTCTCGCAGCCTCCCGTCCAGACAGCACCGCGGTACGCCCGCGGAGTGTTTCCCGCACGAACCCGTGAATCCAGGCCATCGCTGTGGCATCTAGGGACGTTGCAGCCGTAGCTGGTGCAAGTCGTCGGGAGAAGATCTGCTGTTGGAGGGGAACGCCATCGATCTCCACCTCTGACGCAGATAGTGCGCCCGCGGCCGGCCGCTCGATACATAAGCGACCCTGCGAATCAAGGAGGGCGAGTTGGGCGACGGCGTCGGCGATTGTCATCCGTCGGCGCTCGGCGAGCCACGACACTGTTCGAACCAGAGGCCCCAACTCAACGGCAACGCAGCGATAGCGCTTAGCCAAGGCCCTGAGCAGCGTTGTCTTTCCGGCGCCGGTCGCGCCGTCGACCGTGAGGATGTTCTCGAAACCGGTGCGCATCGCGGCCGTCACAGTGTGCTCGCCTGGTGTGAATTTCGCCAACTCACGAACCAATCCTCCCTGCCATTTGGCCGGGTTTTCGAGGAGGAGACAGGCCGTCAGAGTCGTATGGTCCCAGTATGCAGACTTCCTCCGTGGCTGGTCGCTGCTTCCTCTGCGAACCTGAGCCGGAGTGGACCTGGCTCGAGTCAGAGAGCTTTCGCGCGGTACTGGGTCTGGGCCCCATTGGCATGGGCTACACGCTGATCGCGACGCGGCTGCATCTGCCCAGTATGTTCGACCTCGATCGCCATATGGCGATGGAACTTGCTGAGTTCACAGCAGAGGTCCGGGGGCGGATCGGTGAGTTGTGGGGACCGATGGTGATCGGCGAGCACGGCCGAGTTGCCCCCTGCGTCGCGTCAGCTACGCGCAAGCACGAGCCGCACTGCTTTCACGCACATCGGCTTGTGTTTCCTGGACAGCGCTCGTTGGACCTTCGTGCCGCCGCGCCGAAGATGCACGTGCTTGGCTACGCCTCGTCCGCTGACGTCGACAGTGGAGCCGTCGGCCCCGGGCAATATATCTATGCCGAACAGTCCGACGGCAGTTGCCAAGTGGGGCTAGTTGACGGGCCGTTGCCCCGCCAGTTCTTGCGGGCAGTGGTCGCGCGGGATCAAGGTCGTCGGGAACTAGCAGACTGGCGATTGAGCCCACGTCACGATGAGGTCAACGCAGCGCGTTGTGTTCTCGAGGGCACCGCTGCCTAAGGTCAACCGAACGCTGGTCTACTTCTCGGCGTCCACCGTGCGAACGGCCGAGCTGAAGGTCTACGCAGACGATCTCATTAGCGACGGCTTTGAAATCGTCAGCCGTTGGCTATGGACCCAGGGAACGGCTGATGGACCAACTGCGGCCGCGCGGGACCTCGAAGACCTGGCGCGAGCGGATGTCTTGGTGGCCTTCAGCCAAGGACCAGCAAATCCGCATCAAGGTCGCGGTGGACGACATGTCGAACTGGGCGTAGCAATAGGTACTGGCTTGCCGGTGATCCTGGTGGGCGCGCCAGAGCACGTGTTCCATCAACTGCCAGCCGTTCAGGCAGCAGAAGACTGGCTCGTGGCGCGGGGCGTGCTCGGACGCTTTGCCACCGATGCCGTGGACGCAGCAGAGGCGGACGGCTGCACTTGAGCGCCGCTGGCCCGCTGGGCCATGATCGCGCGGTGGTGCTTCGCGAACTGGCGGGCAAACCGCCTGCGAAGCGGTGTCCGCAAAGGACGCGGAACCAATAGGTACAGCGTTCCTGCGTCCGAGCGCTCCAGCAGTCGTACTAAGCGCTGGAGCCGCCGACGGCGAAGGATCGTCATAGGCGAGACCGTACGGGGCGTTGCGGACGTCAGTGGCGTCTACCTCCGCGACGACTGGTCCACTGGCGGACAAGATCGGCAAAAACCGGATCGAAGATCGGGTTCAGGACTTTCGCCACGAAGAACGTGACTAGCGCAGATACGCCGATGACAATCGGAGAGCTCTTGGACGCCGCGGCTGAGATGGCAGCGGCGAACACAGCGCACGTAGCCGCGACCGCGACGACACGCACGCGCCATTCTGCGAACGCCCGGCGCCAGATCCCGCCTCGTGGCTGGTCCGGGAGCGTTCGACGTTCCTCATCTGCGTCGAGCCGAGGTTCTGCGATCTCGAGGAAGGCGATCAAGAGACGCGTGGCCCATAGCTGATCCACGGTGCCTTCGAGGGCAGACTGGACGCGAAGTCCGCGGGCGCTCTGGTCGCCATCGGGTCCGTTGATGTTGTCCGCCAAGGCTCGAACAACCTTGTGGACGTAAGCCTCGGCTGAACCGTCCATCTCCCTTCGCGCGAAGTAGAGGGCGATCACGATCTCCGGGCTCAGGAAGACGTAGTCAATGTTGTCTTCGTCGACGTACGGATTGAACCACGGTCGCTCGAGGATGGGCTGCTGGTTTGCGTCCGCCCAGCCGAGCAGGCGTCGATCACAATCCCTAACTGCTCGCTTGACCGCCTGCTCCTGCCGAACTTGCCCGCAGGCTCCATGTAGGGCTAGTCCGCATAGCGCACGGACGTCGACGCCTAGATCATCGTTGGCGTGATCTGCGAGCCATCGATAAGCCGCCGCAACCCGCTCTTGGCGATGCACGTCTGGAAAGCGCCGAAGGGCGAAAAGCGCGAGCGCGCTGACTAGTACACGGTCGTGATGGGCACTATGGCGATCGGTGGCGCGACGGGTCGACCAACAAGCCTCATGCGTCAGGCGCTGCTTGATGAGGTGGGTGACGAGACCGGGAAGCTCCCCTTGGACCGCTTTGGCGATATCCGGAGCTAGCGCGTCGACGCAAAAGGCGACCTTCATCGGTTGTGCAAAGTCGCGGTGCTTCCATGGATCCGGATCGTTGCGCGTAGGCTCGTGGCTTTGGGTCTGGCGGCTCGTCGTCGCCGGAACCCTGGCTGGAAAGAGCTCGTCGACCGCGATGCCCAAGGCAGTGCATGCCTCGGCCCAGCGGCCGTCTCCGAAACGGCCATGGGTCATCCCGAGTATCTGCACACCGGCCGAGGAGCCGTAGCGACCCCACTGATCCTCGATCCGATACGGCTCGTTCAGCCACTGGCCCCAGCCGAAGACATTCAGGCCTTGGATATTGACCATCCGCTGCGTGAGCAGTGTCCGGATGTGTGTCAGCGCACGGCGACTGTCGAGCACGAGTTGCGGAAGCTCGGCGTTGAGCCCCTCGGCCGTTGAGGGCGACGGCCGGGAACGAGAAAGGGTAGGCGACGGGGACATGAGGCAGCCGCCGGGGCGGCTTGCACCGGCGGGCGGGAGTATGCACGGCTTAGTGGTCAGAACGTCGCCAGCGCCTGGTCGCTGGCTAGCAGACGCCGGACGGTCGCGGTCAAGGCTTCGACCAGATTGCTCCGGCGCGCTGATCGCGCAGGTCTCATCCGCCGAGTCCTGGCGCGCGACAACTCCCTGATCTAGGCCCGCGGGCGGTAGGTGAGCAGGACGACTCCGGAGTCAAACCGCCGCACGTCGTCGAGCGCCATCCGGATGGTTCCCCTGTCGCCGAGCACGTGGACGTTGCCCTTGCCCCAGACGAGCGGGTTCAGGTAGATCTCGTATTCGTCGATCAGGCCCTTCTCGGCGAGGGCGTAGGCGAACTCGCCGCTTCCGTGCAGGAAGAGGTCGCCGTCGACCTCGGCCTTCAGCTTCGGGATCGAGTCCTCGAGCTCTCCCTCGAGCAGGGTCGCGTTCCACGCGAGATCCCCGGTGAAGGTGCGGGACCCGACGTACTTCGGCAGGGCGTTGACCATGTCGGCCCATGTGCCCGACTGGCTCGGCCAATACCCCGCCAGCCCCTCGTAGGTCTTGCGGCCCAGCACCAATCCGCTGGATCTCGCCTGGCGCTCGAACGAGTAGTCGCCGTGGTCACCGTCGGCCTGCACCCACTCGCCGACCGGGTCGATGACACCGTCGAGGGTGGCCTGCGTGGTCGCGATCAGCTTGCCCATCTCGATCTCTCCTTCGGTCACTGGAGCTCGCTCTCCAAAGCCCCTCTACCCATTGAGACGGACGCGGGGGATCGAATTCAGCGGTGCGGTTGTGTTGTACGGAAGTCTCCCGTACGGTATGGGAATGGTATCGCGAACGGATGAGACCCGTCGTTCGGGCAAGACCGCGCGGCTGGATGTGCGGGCCGAGCCTGAGCGAGCCGAGCGGATCGCCGCGGCGGCAGCTGTGGCGCATCAGAGCGTGTCGGCGTTCATGCTCGATGCTGCTGCTGATCGGGCCGAGGAAGTGCTCGATCGCTCGGCCTCCACCGCCTTGCGTGGCGAGCACTTCGATCGAGTGCTGGAAGCGCTGGACGCGCCGTACGTGCCCAACGCGGCGCTGCGGCGGGCCGCTGGCCGTCGGTGAGCGGCTCCAGTCGGTCGCATTCCGAGCCGCTGGGTGACGGCCACGCGATCGTCGACTTCTCCTGCGGCGTCGCGGAGCTTGACGAGTGGCTCAAGCACTCGGCCCGGACGGCGGCGGCCAAGCACGTCGGGCGCACCTATGTCTGGATCTCTGACGACGCGTCAGACCCAGTGCTGGGGTACTTCACGCTCGCACCCCACGTCGTCCGTCGAGCTGAGGTTCCTGGGCGGATCGGTCGCGGATCCCCCGACAGCATCCCCGCGATCCTGCTCGCCCGCCTCGCCTTGACCCATACGCGGCACGGCCACGGACAGGGCGGTCAGTTGCTGGTCGACGCGCTGCACCGTGCCCTGGATGCCGTCGCGCTCGCCGGCGGGCGTCTGATTGTCGTCGACGCCATCGATCGCGACGCCATCGGCTTCTACGAGCACTACGGCTTCACGCGCCTCGCGGGGCACCAACGCCTCTACCGCAAGGTCAGCGATATCGCCCGAGACCTCGGGCGAGACCCACTCAGTCGAGGAAGGTGACGACCTCTTCCAGCGGCGCCCGCTCGGGTACGCGCTGCTCCTGGCGAGCGGGACCGAGGTGCAGCAGGCCGATGCAGTGTTCGGTGTCGGGAATGCCAAGCGCCGTGCGGCCCGCGGGCTCGCGCAGGATCGCCGGCGTGCGCCAGTAGGCGGCCAGGCCGCGGTTGTGGGCGCCGAGCAGGATGGCGTAGGCGGCGCAGCCGGTGGCCAGGAGATCTTCTTCGTCGACGGCCGGATCGTCCGGTGTCCGAACGTAAGAGACCGCGACCAGCGTCGGCGCGCGGTCGAGCTTGGCGGCGCCGTCGCCACCAACCGCGGTCTTCAGTCGCGCCAAAGCCTCCGGTCCGAGCACGCGAAAGCGCCACGGGTTGGTGAGGTGGTGGTTGGGCGCCCAGCGGCCGAGCTCGAGCAGCTCGGTCAACAGCGCGCGATCGACGGGCTCAGACCCGTAGGCCTTGTGCGTGCGGCGGGTGCGGATCGCCTCCTCGACGTCCATCACGCCTCGTCCTCGTCCTCATCGTCGTCGGTGTACAGCGACTCGCGGGCCAGCTCACGCCCGCCGGAGTCAAAGACCAGCACATCAAGCGTGTCGCTGCGGTAGTCGTCGGGTGCCAGCAGCGTGAAGCGGTTCTCGATCAGGACGCACTGGTCGACGGTCAAGTCGGCGAGCTCAGCAGTGGCGATCGCAACGCGGTCGACGACCGGCGTGCCCCACACCAGCGTCATCGCCGCCACGTTGCCGGCCTCGCCGCGCCAGCCGCCGACGACCTCCTCGCAAACGTCGATCTGCCACTCCGGGTTGGCCTCGACGGTCTCCTCGGTCCAGTCGGCAGTCGCCGCGAAGTGGTCGGGCTCCTGGCCCTCTTCGACCGCGGGCGCGAAGGAGACGACGCCGTAGATCTCCAGCTGCGCGTCGGTGCGGACGGTCGCCGGGACGTAGGTGCGCCCGCCCCACGTGCGGTCGGGAAACCAGACGATCTCGCCGGGCTCGCCGACCTCGTCTTCGATTCGCAGGCAGGCGGCGAGGAACTCCTCGCGCAGCCGGTCGGCCCAGCGGCCGTATGGCAGCAGCTCCTGCGGCGGCTCGGCGGCAAAGCGGGGGACGAACCGATCCTCGGGTGGCATTAGCCCGCAGCCTAGTGCTCACGCGACTTCGCCCTCTGGGCGAACGTCGCAAGGTGATCCCCCTAGGCGATCACCCCTCGAGCAGCAGTGTCACGGGACCGTCGTTGAGCAGCTCGACCTCCATGTGCGCGCCGAAGCGGCCGCCTTGGGCGTTGAGCCGTGCGAGGAAGCGCTCATAGAGCGGCTCGGCCTGCTCGGGTCGGGCGGCGGCGACGAACGACGGCCGGTTGCCCTTGCGACCATCGCCGTAGAGCGTGAACTGGCTGACGACGAGCACCTCGCGGTCGGGCCCGAGCGCCTCGTTCATCTTGCCGCCGGCGTCCTCGAAGATCCGCAGCGCGGCGACCTTGTCGGCGAGGCGGTCGGCGGTGGCCTCGTCGTCTTCATGGGTGATCCCGAGCAAGACGAGCAGCCCCGCGTCGATGTTGGCGATGACGTCGCCGTCGACGGTGACCGACGCGCGCCGGACGCGCTGGATCAGGGCTCGCATCGCCGCATCAGATCATGCGTTGCGCAGCTGCGCCGCCGCATCCTCAGGCGCGACGATGTTGAGGTGCACGCCGGTCCCGAGCTCGAGCCCCGCGAGGTGGGTCAGGCGCGGCAGGATGTCGATCCGCCAGCAGAAGTGCTCGGCGCCGCGAGGGGCGGTTCGGACCCAGATGTTCAGCGGTGGCAGGAAGCCGAGGACGCGACCGAGGCGGTTGAGGCCGTCGTGCAGCAGCGCGGCGCCGAGCGGACCGTCGTCTTCGAAGCGGGCGCGAGGGCGCCGCGGCGCGAGCAGCAGCTGGTAGGGCAGCCGCGCGGCGTAGGGCGACAACAAGACGGCCTCGTCGTCGATCGTGACGAGTCGCTCACGCTGGCGGACCTCCTCGGCGACGAGGTCCTGCAGCAGGTTGCCGCCCATGGTGCGCGTGGCGTGTGCGGTGAAGCGCTCGCGCTCGCGAGCGACCTGCGCTGGGACGAAGTCCAGCGCGTAGACCTGCGCGTGGGTGTGGGGGAGCGAGGCCCCGCCCTCGACGCGCTCGTTGACGAGCACGTGGACGTAGGCGGCCTTCGCGTGCGCGCGCATGCGTGCGCGCCAGACCTCCATCGCCGCGGTGATCTGCTCGACGGTCAGCTGCGCCAGGGAGGTCACGGGGTCGGGGGCGTTGATCACGACCTCGTGCGCACCGTGGGCGGCCGTGGCGGTGAAGAGGTCGGGGGCATGGGAGCGCTCGGGCTCGGTGCTGTCGGCGCTCAGCGCGGGGTAGAGGTTGGGGACGACCCGGACTCGCCAGCCACTGGTGTTCGGCGCGGTTCCGTCTTCACGGTCGGCGAAGACCTCCGGCGGCGTGCGGTCCTCGTGGCCCACGGCGAAAGGGTCGGTCTCCGAATCGATCGGGGCGGCTTCGCCGGAGATCGGCCAGCCCCCGGGCCGCGCCGCCCGCTCGGCGGCGATGATCGTCTTCAGCCCGGTCAGCGGGTCGACGCGAACTTCAGGCATCGATGGCCATCACGCCGGGCGCGCGAGCGCGTAGCGCTCGATATCGGCGGCGAACTTCGTGTCCGAGGTGTACGGACCCTGGTGGATGTACTGCACCTTGCCGCGGGCGTCGTAGTAGATGGTGGTCGGGAAGGTCCGGCCGATGCCCAGCGACTGGGCGATGTGCGAGTTGCGATCGACGAGGCTTGGATAGGTCACCGGAAAGTGACGCAAGAACTTGGAGGCGTCGCCGTCGTTGTCGGAGGCGTCAAGCCCAAGGAAAGCCACACGCTTGCCGTACTTCAGGCTCGTGGACTGCAGCACCGGGAACTCGCCCCGGCATGGTCCGCACCAGGACGCCCATTTGTTGACCACGATCGGGTGGCCGGCAAGCGCCTTGATCTCCTTTGCGTACACCTGCTTGTCGGCAGGGGTGAGCGTGTTGGAGCGGTCGTGCAGCGCCGCTAGCGGGGCGGGTGCCCCGGCCAGGGAGCGCTTCGCCGCGGCGAGATCAAACGTGTCGGGCTTGGGTGCGCTGTTGTCGGTCTTGGTCTGGGAGAGCCCGATCACCACCACCGCGACGACCGCCACGGCGCCGAGGACGGACAGCAGGCGGCGGCGCGACATGCCCAAAGGGTGGCAGGTTCTGTGGATCGGTCTGCCGATCCGGTATCCTTGCGCCACGAGGCGAGGGTCCAGCTGCTGTTCACAAGAAGGTCCCTCGTGTCCCACGGTCCTCCGAGGACCGTTTAGCGCACGTCCGCCGCTCGGTCTTTCGCGGACGCTTCTCACGAAGAGTTGCCGTTTGCATGGCTGATTCCACGACGCAGGCCGTCGAGGCCGCATCCGTTCCCGATCCCACCCTCGTCAAGCGTGCCGAGGTGTTCACCCGTGAGCGCTTTGTCCACGAGGGCGAGGATGTTGCGGTCGCGCTGGCGCCCGGCGGTGCTCGGCGCCGTGCCCTAGACGCGGCGCTGGCCGAGATCGAGCGCGGGGAGAAGGTCCCGACGACGAAGTGGCGGCGCCGCTACGCGCTGCTGCTGGGCCTCGAGCGCGTCCTGTCGGAGGACGAGCCGGTCCTGGCCGACGGAACGATGCTCAACCCGCACCAGGTCGACGCGCTGTCGGGCACGCTGGTCGCGCTGCTGGCCTCGACGCAGAAGGGCGCCAATGGCGCCGCTGTGGCGCAGTCGGCGGCGCCGGTGTTGGCGGTCGAGCCTGAGCCTGAACCCGAGGTCGAGGCGGCCGAACCTGAGCCCGAGCCGGACCTCGACGACGCCGACGAGCACGACGACGAGGACGACGAGCCCGAGGACCGCACGCCGGTCGAGGTCGAGATCGAGGGCCTCGACGACGAGGACGACGACGAGCCCGACGAGCCGGCCGAGGAGGAGTCCTACGACGACGACGCCGACGAGGACGTCGACGAGGACATCGAGGAGGGCGCGGCCGACGACCCCAACGCCGACAAGCGCTTCTGGTTCGAGCACGCTACGGGCGCCGGCAAGACGGTCGCCGCGATGGGCTTCGTGGAGGCCACGCGCACCGGCGGCGTCCTGATCCTCACCCACCGTCGCAACCTCGTCGACCAGTTCCTAGGTGAGCTCCACACGCGCGGCTACGGCAAGCGCGAGTCGCCGCCGCTGCTGGATGGCGAAGGCACGGGCCGCGTCGACGGTCCGGTCACGGTCGAGACCTACCAGTGGTTCGTCCGCAACGCCGGCCGCATCTCCGACGCCTACACGATCGTCATCTGCGACGAGGCGCACACGGCGCTGGGCGAGAAGACGTCGGCCGCGATCCGCGCCTGGACGGGCCCGATCTTCGTCGGCATGACCGCCACGGGCGCGCTGATCGCCCGCCACGTCACCGATCTCTTCCCGACCCAGACCTCGCGCTTTGACCTCGCGCAGGCCGCGCGGCGCGGCGTCATCGCGCCGCTGCGCTCGATCCGGATCCCGCCGGGTCCCGGCGTGCGCACGATCGCCAAGGTGCCGCTGCGCAAGGGCGAGGTCGACGTCGAGTTCGACCAGGAGATGCTGGCCGAGCTGCTGGACCAGGCGCCCTTCAACTTCGCGATCGCCGACCTCTACAAGACGCGCTTCAACGGCGTGCCCGGCGTCGTCTACGCCGCGGGCGTCAAGCACGCGATGAACGTCGCCGAGGCCTTCCGCCAGTTCGGCATCAAGGCGATGGGCGTCTCGGGCGAGACGCCCAAGCGCGAGCTGGCCGAGATCCTTGCGCGCTACGAGCGCGGCGAGATCGACGTGCTGGTCAACGCGCAGCTGCTGGCCGAGGGCTGGAACTCGCCCCGCGCGACCATCTGCATGCACTTGGCGCCGACGGCGTCCAAGCGCATCTACCAGCAGCGCGTCGGCCGCGTCACCCGCCGTCATCCCGGCAAGGAGTCGGGCATCGTCGTGGACTTCGTCCATCCCGCGACGCGCCACGACGACCCGGTCGTGACGCTGCACTCGCTGCTGGACCGCGAGGTCTACCGCGGCGGCGCGATCGTCGTCGGGCCCGTGCGGCGTGGGCGGGGCAGGCGCGTGCGCGTCGAGCGCCGCGTCATCCCGGTCACGGCCGACATGGACAAGCGCATCGAGGTCTTCGAGCGCGAGCTGTGGCGGATCGCGGTCGAGTTCCTGGACTACGGCGAGCAGGTCCAGTGGGCCGCGCTGGCCGGCGCGCGCGTCGCGCCGAGCGGCTGGCGCCGAGCGCGGGCGATGCTGCACTTCGACAAGTCGGGCGAGCTCAAGCGCTCGTTCCTGCTGACCGCGGTCGAGCGCAACAAGAACTCCCAGCTGCGCTTGCGCGCGCTGCAGGAGATCGCGCAGTCGCGCGACGCCGATGCCTTTGAGCGCGCGGTCGATGTCGTCCGGCTGTGGTCGCGCGACGAGCGTCGCGAGGGCGTCAAGATCCTCCTGCAGGCGCTGGCCGAGCGGAGGATCGGGCGCCGCGATCAGGCCTCGCACTGGATCTGGGATCTCGCCGACATGACGCGCGAGGTCCACGAGGAGTACGCGGTCCAGCGCTGGCCCGAGACGAAGCGGTTGTTGGGGTTGTTGGTCAACTCGTCCGGCGGTGCGCACGCGCGCAACGCCAGGCGGCTGGTCCACGCGGCCCGCAAGCAGGACCGGCGGCTGAGCGCCGCGCTGCTGGCTGCCGCGGTCGCCCATACGCCCGAGGCGATGGAGGTCGTCCGCGGTGCGCGCACGCGCATGGCCCGCAAGCCGAGCGCGCTCTCCCGCGAGCTGCTGCGCAACTTCCCCAAGCGCAAGAACCGCTCGCGGCGCCGGCGCGGCAAGAAGGGCGATGAGGCGGTCAAGGCGCCGCAGGTCGAGGTCGCGGTCGGCGCGGTCGAGGTGGCCGATGGCGCCGCGGTCGATGCCGGCGGGGCGTCCAACGGCGACGGCGAGCAGATCTCGTCGCGTCGGAGGCGCCGTCGCACGAGGCGCAAGAACGCGGCCGCGCGGGCGGCGGCTGCTGCCGCCGAGGCCGTGGCGAATGCCGAGGGTGGTGGCGAGGCGGAAGGCTCTGCCGACACCGAGCGTGAGGAAGGTCCGGCCGCGAGCAAGGAGCGCGCGCCCTCGCGGGCGGAACGCGCAGCTGCTCGCCGGCGGCGTGGTTCCACGCCGGCACCGGTCGACGGCGAGCATGCGGCACGCGAGATCGAGGCGGTCGCCGCGCTGTTGTCAGGCCGGGGGCCCGCCGAGCCGTCCAACGGGGCGGCGGAGGCCGAGCCGGCTGCGAGCGAGGCGCCGACCAAGGCCGAGCCGCGCCGGCGCCGCTCGCCGGTAGCCGCCGCGCCGGCAGCGGATGCCAACGGCGCCGCGCCGGCGGCCGAGTCGGTCGCAGAGACCGAGGCACCCAAGCCGCGCCGTCGCCGCACGGTGCCAAAGGCCGCTGAGGCGGTTGCGGCGCCGGTCGCTGAGGAGGCGCCGAAGCCGAAGACGCGCACGCGGCGGACCGCGGCCGCGAAGGCCGCGGAAGTCGAAGCCGATGAGGCCCCCAAGCCGCGGGCGAAGCGCACGGCGGCTGCGAAGGCTGTTGAGGGTGAGGTCGCGCCGAAGCCGCGGGTGCGTCGGGCCGCCACCGCGAAGGTCGCTGATGCGGACACCGTGGCCGACGAGGCGCCCAAGCCACGCACGCGGCGCACGGCGGCTGCGAAGGCTGCCGCTGCCGAGGCCGATGCCGCGGCGAGCGAGGAGAAGCCCAAGCGCAAGCGCGCGCCGGCCAAGCCCAAGGCCGCGGCTGCCGACGAGGAGACGCCGAAGCCCAAGCGCGCGCCGGCCAAGCCCAAGGCCGAGGCGGCCGAGGAGGAGACGCCGAAGCCCAAGCGCCGCACCCGCGCCAAGGCCGCCGAGCCTGAGCAGCTCTCCCTCGACGACACGCCGAAGCCCAAGCGCCGCCGCAAGGCCGGCGGCGACGAGCTCGACGACGCCGCCTGAGCATCGTGACATTTCGTGTGCCTTTCGGCACACGAAATCGCACACGATGTTGAGGTGGTCGATCCCGGCGACAACCAGCGTCGCTTAGGTCGACCACCCCAACTTGAAGCGGCGGTGGCGGAGCTGTTCGCAGCGCAGCACGCGGTCGCGGGACTGCGGCAGCTCATCGCGCTAGGGCTGTCGGCGCGCGCGATCCAACACCGTGCCGCCGTTGGCCGGCTACGCCGCGAGCTGCGTGGCGTCTACGCGCTCGGTGGCGTGACACTGACTCCCGATGGCCATCGCATGGCCGCGGTGCTGGCGTCCGGTGAAGGTGCGGTGCTCAGCCATCGCAGCGCGGCGGCGATGTGGGGGCTGATGCGCTGGCGGCCACGCGCAGAAGACGTGACGATTCCGGGATCGCAACGGCGTCCGGGTGGCGTCGTGGCCCGCCGCGCTCGTTGGCTCATCCCCGAGGATCGCGCGGAGGTGCGCGGCATTCCCACGACCTCGCTGCACCGCACGCTCGTCGATCTCGCGGAGCTTCTGGATGTCCATCGCCTCGAGCGTGCCATCCACGAGGCGGCGGTTCTGCGGTTGATCGATACGGCCACCCTGCGGACCACCACCGAGCGGCTTCGCGGGCGCCACGGCGAGCGGCTGCTGCAAGCGGCCCTCACGCTCCCGTCTACTGGTGACACGCAGGGTCCGTTGGAGGCCGACTTCCTTGCGCTCTGTCGAACCCACGGCCTTCCGCCGCCGCGTTGCGGCGTCGCGATCGGGTGCGGGGATCGCCGCTTCACCGTGGACGCGCTGTTTGCCGCTGAGCGTGTGGTCGTCGAGCTCGACGGTGAGCATGTTCACGGCACGTCGCGCGCCTTTCACGCCGACCGTCGTCGTGACGCCGCGCTTGCTGCGGAGGGATTTCTCGTCGTGCGTTTGACCTGGCGTCGCGTGACGCGAGCGCCCGCCGCGACCGTCGAGGAGCTGCGCCGCATCCTCGTCGCGCGTCGAGGTGCAGACGCCGGCGGCGCTCGGCCGAGCACCACCTCGTAGGCTCAGCGTCGTGGACGAGCGGCCTGAGCCCGAGGGCAGGCTCGCGCCGGCGGCGCGAGCCTTGTGGACGCTGGAGATCCTGGGCGGCGGCGCCATCGCGATCCTGATCGCCTTCGCCATCAGCGAGCCGCTCCGCGACCGCGACGGCCTGCTCCACACACTGGGCACGATCGGTCCGTGGCTCGTCCTCCTCGGGGTTCTCGCCGCCGCCGTTGCGGTCCCAACACTGCGGCTCTCGCGCTGGCGCTGGCGGCTGGACGACGATGAGCTCGACCTGCGCCACGGCACGATCACCGAGATCCGCACGATCGTCCCGGTCGCGCGCATCCAGCATGTCGACCTGCGCCGCTCGCTCTGGGCGCAGCTCGTCGGCACCGTAGCCGTGGTTGTCCACACCGCGGCCGGTACGACCGAGATCCCGGCGCTCACCGACGGCGAGGCCGCCCTGGTCCGCGACCGGCTCGCCGGGCTGATCCGCACGCCCGATGACCTCTGACGCGCCGCGACGGCTGCACGTCGCGGCGGCGGTCAACGAGGCGGTCCGCGGGCTCAGCGACATCGCGCTGCCGTTGATCATCGGCCTGGTCGCCGGTGGTCGCAGCAGCTCCCTGCACGCGATCGGCTTCGGCCTCCTCGGTGTCATCGCTGCGGCGGCGATTGGCATCGCACGCTGGCAAGCGACGACCTACCGCGTCGACGATCGCGCGCTGCATTTTCGCTCTGGCGTCTTCTCGCCGGACGAGACCGTCGTGCCGCTGGAGCGCATCCAGGCCGTCGACACGATCGCCGGCCCGATCCAGCGCCTCTTCGGCGTCATCGGCCTGCATGTGCAGACGCCCGGCGGGGGCAAGGATGGCGACGTGGTGCTCAGCGCACTCTCCTCGCGGGCGGCCGCCGACCTGCGGGCCGCGCTCGGCCATCCGGACCAGCATGTTGCCGCCGTGCGGCGTCGGCTGTCGGCGCCGGCCCTGTTGGTCACCGCGCTCACCGCGCCCCAGCTCGGCATCGTGCTGCCGGTCGTCGGTGGCATCTTCGGCGCGCTGCAGAACGGGTTGCTCGGTGCTGGCGAGACCGAGATCAAGAACATCAACTCGACCCACGAGGTTGTAATCGTCGCTCTCGGCCTGCTGCTCGCGGCGTGGCTGCTGTCGTTCTTGGGTGCCGTCGTCGCCTTCTCGGGCTTCGAGGTCCAGCACGCCGACGGCCGGCTGCGGATCCGCCGTGGCCTGCTGCAGCGTCGCGCCGTCAGCGTCCCCGCCAGGCGGATCGACGGCGTTCAGATCGTGGAGAGCCCGCTGCGACGCCCGCTGGGCCTCGTCACCCTGCGGCTGGAGGTCACGAGCCTCGGTGGGCGTGAGGCCGCAGCGCGCACCCTCTTCCCGCTGATGCACCGTGCCGAGGTCGAGCCGTTCTTGGAGACGTTCCTTCCGGACTTCGCCGGCCCGCTGATCGTCGATGAGCGGCCGCCGGCGCGGGCGCTCCGGCGCTATCTCGCCATCCCGGTCGTGGTCGCCGCCGTCGTGAGCGCGACGCTCGTCGTCGTCCTTCCCGCCGGGTGGCCCGCCGTGCCAGTGCTGCTCGCCGCCGCCGTGCTCAGCGGCCTGGACGCGTTTGCCGCGGGCGGGATGCGGCTGCATCCTGACGACGCCCGCGTCGTCGTGCGTGCCCGCCGCCGCGGGTCGCGCGTCACGCTCGTCGCACGCCGCCGGCGGCTGCAGGAGCTCGGTGTCTCACGGTCGGTCTTGCAGCGCCGCGCCGGTCTGGCAACGGTCTCCGTCGCCGTGGCGCGCGGGACGCGGCTCGGCGTTCGCCATGTCGAGCGGCCGCTGGCCGCGAGCGTCCTCGCGCGCCTAACGACGATCAAGTCCTACACGTAGGTCCCGCCGGTGAGGAGGCCGCCGACCGTGCCGCTGGCCGCGGTCAGCGAGCCGCTGAGGCGAAACTCTTGGTGGGCGAGCTGAGAGCCAGCACGCCGGGCTTGAGCTTGACCGTGACGCGCTGTGACTTGGCCGGCAGGCCCGACACCTTCAGGAACCGCTTGGCGCCCGGCGCGAACGCCACCTTGAGCTTGCCGCGCGCGAGGGCGGTCTTGGCACCCTTCAAGGTGTAGGACTTCAAGCCGATCCGCAGCGTGCCGATCGTCCGGCCGCGCAGCGACGCGGGCAGCGAGGCCTTCACGTTCTTGGTTGCGGTGACGGCGACGCCGGTCAACGGTTCGCCGCTGGACTCGAACGCCGAGGCCCAGGAGAACGTCGCTGGGCCGCGCCGCTGGGCCACCTCGGCGTTGAAGGTCGCCGGCTGGCAGTCGGTCGCCGTCAGCGGGAACTCCGTGCTCGCCGGCGAGCCGGCGGTCGGGACGACCGTGACCGTGATCGTGTGATCGCCGAGCGGCATCCGTGTCGAGGAGCCCGACAAGCCCTTCCATTCGAACGGCGCCCGCGGATCCTCGCGGACGACCTTGCCGTCCATCGTCCAGGTCACCTTGGCGACGCCGGCGGCGTCGCCGCGCACCGAGAAGTCGAAGAACAGGCGGTTGCGCGGCAGCAGCCCGCCGTAGGGATCGCGGGCGACGAGGTTGGTGCCGGCGATCGGATGCTCGGCCGCGGCGCGCGGCGCCTGCAGCTGGCAGTCAGCGGCCGACGCGGCGGCGGGCAGTGCCAGGGCGCCGGCGAGGAGGGAGAGCGTGAGAGCACGGAACATGCACCCCTAACGTAGCGGCGACCGTGAAGGTCACGGTCCGGGTCGTCTGGTGTCCCACAGAGGGACACCAGACGACCCGGACCACAGCTACGTCGCCGGCAAGCGCCCGAGATGCACCTCGCCGGCGTTGAGCGCCGTGCGCCCGCCGCCGGGGAGCTCCACGACGAGGCGGCCCTCACCGTCGATGCCGCGGGCGATGCCGGCGCCGCCGGCCCAGGAGATCTCGGAGCCCAGCAGCGCGTCGCGCGACCGCCAGGCGTTGAGGAGGTCGTCGGCGCTCAGAGTGAAGGCGCGCTCCAGCGCGCCGAGCAAGGACGACAAGAACGGCTCGACATCGGCGCGCGCGCGGCCCAAGGACCCCGCCTTCTCGCGCAGCTCCTCCGGTAGGCCGCTGACATCCACCGCCACGTTGACGCCGATGCCGAGCACGGCCCAGCCCTCGTGCGGGCGCCCTTCAGCCAAGATCCCCGCGACCTTGCGGCCCCCGACGAGCACGTCGTTGGGCCACTTGATCAGGGCGTCCTCGCCGCAGCTCTCGGCCACCGCCACCGCGGCGACGAGCGGCAGCAGCGGCGGCGGATCGCGCAAGACCACCGACATGGTCACCGCCGCGCCCGGCTGCGCCGTCCACACGCGCCCCTGCCGTCCGCGCCCCGCGGTCTGGGCCGTCGCCGTCACCAGCGCGCCGTGCGGGGCACCGGCCAACGCCAGCTCCCGCGCGCGGTCGCTCGTAGAGGCGACCTCGCGCAGGTGCAGCCGGGGGAGGCCGAGGCTCACCGCGCGCGGATCCGCAGCTCGCCGTCGCGCTCGACGCCCAACAGGTCGCGAGCCGAGCCGCGGTTGACCGCCAGCGCCAGCGTCCGGTAGGCGTCCTCGTAGAGGATCAGCTCGCCCGCGGGGACATCGGCGAAGGTCGTCGCGTAGACGCCAGGGTGGCCGTTGACGTCGACGCCGTGGCCGAGCTTGAAGCCCGAGTCGGCCAGCTCGGCGTGCTCGACGTCGAGCATGACGTTGCCGAAGCGGTCAAAGCCGACGGCGTGCGCGAACAGCTCACCGTCTTCCAGGAACGCGAGCGGCATGTCCAGGCGCGTGATCTCGTCGGCGTCGATCGGGTCGCCGGCATCGCCCAGTGGCGCGCCGAGCGCGAGGTGCGCGGCGACGGGCGCGAAGATGTCGCGCCCGTGGAAGGTCGCCGACACGGGCTCCAAGCGATGGGGTGAGCGGGCGACGTCCACCACCTCCGCGATCCCGCCGAACCGCTGCGCAGCCAGCGAGAGCAGCCCGTTGTCGGGCCCGACCAGGATGCGGTCCTCCTCGGTCGTGCGCAACGCGATCGCGCGCCGCTGCGCGCCGACGCCCGGGTCGACGACCGCCAAGTGCACGCCCGGGGCGCTGAACGGCAGCGCGCGGCGCAGGACGAGCGCCGCGGTCCGGATGTCGTGGCGGTCCAGGCCATGGGTGAGGTCGACGATCCGCGCCTCGGGCGCGATCCGGGCGATCACCGCGTGGCAGACGCCGACAAAGTCGTCCTCGAGGCCGTAGTCGGAGAGGAAGGTGAGGGGGCGCGCCATGCCGGTCGCAGGCTAGCGGCGCGCTGCCGCGACGAGCGCGTCCACGAGGCCCGGGGGCGTGTGCTCGGCGGCCTCGACGTCCGGTGCGAGGCCGTGCGATCGCAGCGCCTCGGTGGTAATCGGGCCGATCGACGCCAGCCGTAAGCCGCTGTCGCGCACGACGTCCGGACCGCCGACCGCCTCCAGGAAGAAGCGCACCGACGAAGCCGAGGTGAAGGTCGCCCAGTCGGCTTCCAACGCCCGCGCGCGGGTCCGAGGGTCGAGCGGCTCGGCGACCGTCTCATAGGGCTCGATCAGGTCGATCACCGGCGTGCCGCCGTCCAGCAGTGCCTGACGCACGACATCGCGCCCGCCGCGGGCGCGGACGATCATCGCGTGGCGGACCTCGAAGCCCGAGACGAGGTCGGCCAGCGACTCGCCGACGGCGCGCGAGGGGATCAGGTCGGGCTCGATGCCCTCAGCGCGGACCGCATCGGCGGTGCCGGGGCCGATGACGGCGACCGCGACGCCGTAGAGCGAGCGGACATCGCGGAAGGTCGCGCGCAGCTCGGCGAAGAAGGCCTTGACGCCATTGGGCGAGGAGAGGACCAGCAGGTCGATGTCGTTGATGTCCGGGATCGCGAACGCCAACGGCTCGGGCACGATGACCGCGGCCTCGACGATGCGTGCGCCCAGCTCGCGCAGCTCGCCGGCCAGCCCGGATGCTTGCGCCTTGGGCCGCGTGACGACGACCGAGATGCCGGCCAGCGGTCCGCGGCCCAGCCAGGCGAGCTCCTCGCCCAGCGCCGCGACGGGGCCGACGATGGTCACCGACGGCGGCTTGACCGCGGCGGCCTCCGCCAGCTCGGCGATCGTCGCCAGCGTGCCGTGCACCGTGCGCTGATCGGGCAGCGTGCCGCGCTCGACGATCGCGACCGGCTCGTCGGCGGCCCGGCCACCGAGCATCAGCTGCTGCGCGATGCGCGGCAGCGCGCGCACGCCCATGTAGAACACCAACGTGCCGGGGAAGCGCGCCAGCGCCGGCCAGTCGATCTGCGTCTCCGGCTTATCAGGGTTCTCGTGGCCGGTCACGAACGCGACCGCGGCGGCCATGTTGCGCTGCGTGACCGGGATGCCGGCGTAGGCCGGGCCAGCGATGCCCGCCGTGACGCCCGGGACGACCTCGAAGGCGATGCCGTGCTCGCGGCAGAGCTGCGCCTCCTCGCCGCCGCGGCCAAAGACGAACGGGTCGCCGCCCTTGACGCGCGCGACGAGCTTGCCCTCCTGCGCGTGGGTCAGCAGCAGGCGATGGGTCTCTTCTTGGGGGACTTGCTCGCCTCCGCCGATCTTGCCGACGTCGAGCAGCAGCGCATCGGGGCGCGCGCCGGCCAGCGCCGTCGGTGGGATGAGCTTGTCATACAGGATGACATCGGCTTGTGCGATGACTTGCAGCGCCCGCACGGTCATGAGGCCCGGGTCGCCGGGGCCGGCGCCGACGAGGATGACGCGGCCGTTGTTCATGTGGTCGCCATTTCGGCCGCGCGCGCGAGCAGCGCGCGCGCGCCCATCGACTCCAGGCGCGCAACCAGCAAAGAAGCTGCCCCATCCGGACCATCAGCAGCAACGACGCTGTCGCGCAGCCACGCGCTGCCGTCGGGCAGCCCGACGAACGCGTGCAGCGCGGTGCCATCGTGGTGGACGCCCACCGGCGTGTCGCACGACGCCTCCAGCGCCTCGACCACGAAGCGCTCGGCCCGCAGCTGCAGATCGGCCTGTGCATCAACCAGCGCCGCGGGGATCGTGCGTCCCTCGACCGCAAGCGCGCCCTGACCGGGGGCGGGGACGAAGACCGATGGGTCCAGCAGCGCGCCGATCTCCTCGGAACGCCCCAGCCGGCGCAGGCCGGCGGCGGCCAGGATCAGCGCGTCGCACTCGCCGTCGTGCAGCTTGCGCAACCGCGTGTCGACGTTGCCGCGCACCTCGACGACCTCGAGGTCATCGCGCACCGCCAGCAGCTGCGCGCGACGGCGCAGCGACGCGGTGCCGACCCGCGCGCCCGGCGGCAGCGCCTGCAGCGAGTCGCAGCCGACCAGCGCGTCGCGCGCGTCCTCACGCGCCAGCACCGCGGCGAGCTCCATGCCGTCACGCAGCAGCGACGCGGCGGGGACGTCCTTGGCCGAGTGCACGGCCAGATCGATCGCGCCCGACGCCAGGGCGTCCTCGATCGTGTCGATCCAGCGGGCCTTGTCGCCGGCGATCCCGCGGTCCCCGCTGGTCGTGATCTCGACGATCTCGGCCGCGCCGCCGAGCGCATCGGCGACCGCATGCGCCTGGACGAGCGCCAGCGCGCTGCCGCGCGTGCCGAGCTTCACTGCCCGGCGCCGCGGCGGCGCAGCGGGCGCACATCAGCCGGTGCACTGTCGGACTCGGCGATGTCCGGCGCGTCGGTGATGCCCTCGGCCAGGCCGAAGAGCTCGCGCGCGAACTGGACGCGGCCGTGGCCGCCATCGCGGTCGACGGACTTCAGGCGAATCGTGGGCTCATGCAGCAGTCGTGCCATCACCGAGCGCGCGAGCGCATCGATCCGGGCGCGGTCGCGCGGCGACGCGCTCTCCCAGCGATCCGCGTTCTCGGCCAGGACCTGCTCGACGATCGCGTCGCCGCGCTCGCGCAGCGCGGCGATGGTCGGCATGACGTCGAGCGTGCCCATCCAGCGGGCGAAGCGCTGGATCTCGTCTTCGACGACGGCTTCGGCCTGCGCCCGCTCGTCCTCGCGGACCTGGCGGTTGCGCGCGACGACGGCTTGCAGGTCGTCGATGTCGTAAAGCGTCACGCCCTCCAGCTCGGAGCAGGCGGCCTCGACGTCGCGCGGGACGGCGATGTCGATCACCAGCAGCGGCGCGCCCTGACGCTCGCGCATGACCAGCGCCAGCTCGTCGACCCCGATGATCGGATGCGGCGAGGAGGTCGAGGCGACGACGATGTCGGCCTCGACCAGGCGGTCCGGAAGGTCGTGCAGCGAGGAGACCGAGCCGCCGAAGCGCTCGGCGATCGAGCGGGCACGGTCGGCGCGGCGGTTGGCGACGAAGATCGTGCGGACGCCCTCCTGCGCCAGCGCCTGGGCGGTCAGCTCGCTGGTCTCGCCGGCGCCGATGATCACGACGTCGCGGGCCGCGAGCTCGGGGCCGATCAGCTCGCGTGCGAGGCCGACGGCGACGCTCGAGACGCTGGCGCGGCCCTGGCCGAGCGTGGTCTCGGAGCGCACGCGCTTGCCGGTCTGCAGCGCGGCGGTGAAGAGGCGGTTGGTCAGCGGGCCGGTCGTGCCCGCCTCCAGCGCGGCCTCGTAGGCGCGCTTGGCCTGGCCCTGGATCTCGGCCTCGCCGACGATCATCGACTCCAGGCCTGAGACGACGCGGTAGAGCTGGCGCGCGGCATCGCAGTTGCGCGGCGCGTACATCGCGTCGGTCAGCTCGGTCGGGCGCGTGCCCGCGCGCTGGGCCAGCCGCGAGAGCAGCTCGGTCTCGGCGCCGACGGGGTCGCCGACGAGGTAGATCTCGGTGCGGTTGCAGGTGGAGATCGCGACGGCCTCGCGGATCGCGTCGGTCTCGACCAGCTCTTGGCAGAGGCGCTGCGCCTCGGGCGTGGTCAGGGCGAGCCGCTCGCGCACGGCGACCCGAGCGGTCTTGTGCGAGATGCCGAGGCAGAGCAGCTCAGAGCTCATACGACCGTTTCCTCGCGAGCGCGCTCAGGCTCGGAAACGCCATCCCCGCGGTCGGCCAGCTCGTTGACCTCGACGACCAAGCGCTGCACCTTGATCAACTTGTAGGCCATGATCCCGACGTAGATCACCAGCAGCGCCAAGAACACCAAGTAGGCGGCGACGACGTAGCCGGCGTTGTCGGGAAGCGTGTTGGAGGCGGCGAGCATCTAGCGGACCTGCAGTTCGGGAGCGGCGGAGCGACGGGCGCGGGCGCCGTCGTCATCCCCAAGCTTGCGCCGCAGCGCACGCAGCTGCGCGACGGTGTTCTTGTGGAGCATCTCGTACTGCCAGAGCAGTACGTACAACAACGTCATACCGAGCAGGCAGACCAGGAACGCGCTGCGCATCGCCCCCGGCAAGTTGTCGGCCGAGTCGAACGTGCGCGGGTGCACCAGCGAGGTGGCCGCGCGCACGGCCATGAAGTTCAGCGGGACGAACGCGCCGGCGGTGATCGCGAAGACCGAGGCGTAGCGCGACTGGCGCTCGCGGTCCTCGATCGAGAAGCGCAGCGGCGTGTAGGTCGCGTACAGCAAGAAGATGATCAAGAAGCTGACGAGCGTCGGCTCGTCCCACACCCACCAATGGCCCCACGAGGCCTTGGCCCAGATCGCGCCCGTCAGCAGAACGCCGACGCCGAGGATGATCGAGACGTGGATCGCGACGTAGGAGCGCAGGTCCCACTTCGACGCGTTGGTGCGCAGGTGCATCACCGCGCAGATGCCGCCGAAGACGAAGCCGCAGAGCGCGACGATCGCCATTGGGACATGCAGGTAGAAGATCTTCTGCATGAAGCCCTGGTCGGCGTCCATGGGCGCCGAGAACGCGGCCAGGGAGTAGCCGGTGATCAGGGTGACCACGGTCGCGACGGACAGCGTGAGAAGGCGGTTGCCGGACATCTGTTACCTGGCGCTTCGGGCGGGGCGGGGTCCTAATCCTCGAGCAGGAAGTCGAAGACGGCATACGCGAGAAGCCCGAAGACCAGATCATAGAGGCCCAGGATCGCCAGCCAGCGGCCGGGGAGCGCCTCGGCGCCGGCCAGGGCGAACGTCGGCGCGAGGCTCTTGGCCATCCCGATGACCACGGGCAGCAGCAGCGGCAGCGCGATCAGCGGCACGATCAGGTCGCGCGCGCGGGTCTGGATCGCCAGGGCGCCGACCAGCGTGCCGACCACGGCGATCGCCACGTCGGCCAGGAGCAGCACCAGCACGGTCTGACCCAGCGCGGCGCCGGTGAGGTCGGGGTCCAGCAGCGTGAACGCGAACGCGGGCACCGCGATCAGCTCAAGGATCACCAGGAAAGCGCCGAGCGCCAGCGCCTTGGCGACGAGCATCGCGGTCCGGTCGACGGGCGCCAGCAGGAAGCCGTCGAAGCCGCTCTCCTCGTGGTCGGCGACGAAGAGGCGGTTGATGCCGAGGATCGCGCTGAAGAGCAGCGTCACCGTGAGGACGCCCGCGGCCAGCGGGCCGTCGACGGCGTTCTCCTGTAGCGAGAAGTGAAAGACGACGAGCGTCGTGACGCTGAAGAGCGCCATCGCGGGGATGATCTGGAAGGTCCGCAGCTCCAGGCGCAGCTCCTTGCGCAGCAACGCGCCGACGGCGGCGCGGGTGGTGGGCGGCTTGGGCGGCGCGGGTGCGGTCACCGGTACAGGGCCCCGATGGCGTCCCGGTCGACGGTGCTTGCCGGCGCCAGTAGCTCGGTGCGCCCGGCCCGCAGGCCCAGCGCAACGTCGGCGCCCTGCAGCCCGCCGACCGGGTCGTGGCTGGTGACCACGCGCGTGCGGCCTGACGCCGCGCCGATCAGTGGCTCGACCAGCTCGGCGGCGTGCGGGTCGAGGTTGGCGGTCGGCTCGTCGAGCAGTAGCAGCTCGGGGTCGTGCAGGACGCAGCGGGCGACCGCGGCGCGCTGGACCATCCCGCGCGAGTAGGTGTGGACCGGATCGTCGCCGCGGTTGCGTAGGCCGACGGCGTCCAGCAACTCCTCGACGCGCTCGTGTGGCGCGCCGTGCAGGCGGGCGTGGAAGCGCAGGTTCTCGCGCGCGGTGAGGTCGCGGTAGAGGAGGCTGGCGTGGCCGAGGAAGCCGATCCGCCCGCGGACGGCCCAACCGGCGCCGGGGAGCTCGCAGCCCAGGACGGTCGCAGTGCCGCCGTGGGGGCGCAGTAGCGTGGCCAGCACGCGCAGCAGCGTCGTCTTGCCGGCGCCGTTGGGGCCGAAGACGACGAGCGTGCGCCCGGCCTGCAGCGTCAGCGAGACGTCGGCGAGAGCCTCGCGGTCGCCGTAGCGCCGCGTCAGCCCCGCCAGCTCAATGGCTGCGCTCACCGTGGTCTCGCTGCAGCGTGCCCACGGCGTGTTTGAGCACGGGCGCGATCACGGGGAAGAGCTGGCCGATGGCCTTCGGGCTGCCGGGAAAGTTGATGATCAGCGTGCGGTGCGCGATGCCCGACACGCCGCGCGAGAGCATTCCCATGGGCGTGTGCTTGGCCGACTCGGCGCGTAGCGCCGCGGCGATCCCGGGCGCGTCGCGCTCGATCACCGCGCGCGTAGCCTCCGGCGTGATGTCGTCGGGCGAGAACCCGGTGCCGCCGGTGGTGAAGATCAGCGCGAAGTCGTCGTCGACGTAGTGGTGCAGCCGGTCCTCGATCAGGCTGAAGTCGTCGGGCACGACCTCCATCGCCTCGACATCGGCGCCGGCCTCTTCGGCCAGCTGGGCCAGCAGCGGGCCGGACTCATCCTCGCTCGCGCGGCGCGAGACGGAGGTCGAGACGGTCAGCACGCAGGTGCGCATCGCTGCGGAGAGTAGAACCGCGCGGCGTTCAGCGCCGCCACGTGCCGCTGGCGCCGCCGGACTTCTCCAGCAAGACAACCTCTTCGATGGCCGCGCCGCGCTCGACGCCCTTGACCATGTCGTAGACCGTCAGCGCCGCGACCGACGCCGCGGTCATCGCCTCCATCTCGACCCCGGTGCGCGCGGTGACGCTTGCCGAGGCCGTGAGCGTGACCGTCCCGGCTTCGACGTCCACGGCGCCATCGACATCGACATGATCGAGCCCCATCGGATGGCAGAGCGGGATCAACTCACCGGTCTTCTTCGCCGCCATGATCCCGGCGATCCGCGCAACACCCAGCACATCGCCCTTCGGCGCATCCCCAGCCGCCACGATCCGCGCCGTCTCCGGTGTCATCCGCACCACCGCCCGCGCTACCGCTCGCCGCGCCGTCACCGGCTTGCCGCCGACATCGACCATCCGCGCATCACCGTGCTCGTCGAGGTGCGTCAGGCGGTCGGGCATCGTGAGCAGACCCTAGCCCTCGTCGGTTCGCGTCCACACGGCGGACCGGCCGCGGCCGACCTGCAGCACGCCGTCGCTCTTGAGCTCGTCCGCGGCGTTGCGAATCGTGTCGGGCGAGATGTCAGGCAGCGCATCGATGATCTGGGCGAGGCGGAAGGTGCGTGGAGCTTGGGTCAGGATGTAGTTGCGCGCCTGCTCGTGCTTGGTCTGTCCGATGAGCTCCGTGCCGGCCGCGACCTTATGCTCGAAGTCGTCGTAGCCGTCGGCGATCACCTGCAGCAGATAGCGGGTCCATGGCCAGAGATCGTGGTCGGCGTCATGCCACTGCGCCTGGCTTATGCGCAGCGCCGCGTAGTACGTGTTCTTGCTCTCGAAGATCCGCTGTTCGAGGCTGACGTAGCGTGCGACGCCCCATCCGCCGCGGAGCAGCTCGTGGGTGGTGATCAACCGCGCGATGCGGCCGTTACCGTCTTGGAACGGGTGGACCGCGAGAAAGTCCAGGACCAAGGCGCAGACGGCGAGCAAATCCGGGACGGCCGGGTCGGCGATCGCCGCTTCGTAGCGCGCAACGAGCTCGTCGAGATGCCGCTCCGTCGGGTTTCCCGCGGGGACGGGCTTGAAGATCACGCGGACGCGACCGTCGATGCGCTCGCCGATCACGTTGTCGCTCGTCTTGAGCTTCCCCGCTAGTGGATCCTCGGTATGTCGCATGAGCAGACGGTGCAGATGCAGGATCAGCGGGACGGTGAGCGGCTCCGGTTCGGCCTTGGCCATTAGGTAGTCGGTGGCATCGCGATAGCCGGCGAACTCCAGTTCCGAGCGATCCCGATACGCCCCCGCCCCGTCCGGGTCGCGGAGGATCTTGATCGCGCGGTCGTCGTCGACGAACACGTTCTCGATGGCGCTCGACGCGGTGATCGAGTCAAAGCGCGTCTGAGCGGCCAGGCGCTCGAGCACCTGCGGTGCCTGGCTGCGGTAGAGCCCTTCGCGTCCGCGGCCCAGCTCGATCCGCCCGAGGAGCGCGACGACATCGAGCGGCGGCGCCTCGAGGGCAGCGTGAATGTCGGAGAATGACCGCAAATCAGGTAACCGTGGCCTTATCTTCCCACATTTAGCTGATTCGTTGCCACATTTGCCGCCCCGTTCAGATCGGGCGGCTCCGCGCTACGCCGTCGCCGGCGCGTACTGGACCTTGGCGCGCTCGATGAGGTCGAGCAGCTGCGCTTCGTCGCCCGAGCGGATCAAGGCGATCGGGTCGGGGGAGCCGTTGACGATGGACTCGAAGAAGTCCTTGCGGTCCTGGTAGGTGGGCAGGGTGCCCTTGGCCCAGCCGCGGACGTCGTTGAGCATGATCGCCAGGCGGGCGTAGTCCTCGCCGAATTGGGCGCTGATCTCGCGCTTCATGCGCTTGGCCAGCGCGGGTGAGGCGCCGGCGGTGGAGATCGCGATGGCCAGCGGGCCGGTGCGGACGATGGCCGGCAGGATGAAGTTGCACAGCGGCGGGACGTCGACGATGTTGACCAGCATCGCCCGGCGCTCGGCGTCTTCGTAGATCGCGATGTTGGTGTCGGTGTCGTCGGTGCAGGCGATCACCATGAAGATGCCCTCGAGGTCCTGCGGTCCGGCGTAGGAGCGCTGCTCCCAGCGGATCGAGCCCTCGCGCGCCAGCTCCTCGAGCTCCGGTCCGATCTCGGGTGAGATCACGGTGACGTCGCCGTCGCAGGCGAGCAGGCCCTCGGCCTTCTCCAGCCCCAGCGCGCCCCCGCCGATCACCAGGCAGCGCCGCCCGCGCAGCTTCAGGCAGGCGATGTAGAAGGGCGTGTCCAGCATGTCGCGCACGCAGGTCTGGTCGCAGACCCCGCGCTTGAACTGGCAGACGCACTCCTTCCCTTCATAAGCAGCCGCAGGCATCTCAAACAGGGTAGACGGCCGTACCCTGCGACAGAGATCACGATGGCAGCCTCGTACTTCACCGACGACTCTTTGCTGCGGCGCGTTCATCGCGAGAAGGTCGTCGCGCTGTCGGGCCCGCGCGCGCTGCTGATGATGGCCGCCCATCCCGTCGCGTTCGAGGGGTTCTTCATGGCGACGGGCTCGCTCGACGACCCCTACAAGCGCTTGCGTCGCACGGCCGAGGTGATGGATGCGGTTGCCTGGGGCCCGAGGGCCGAGGCCGACCGCAAGACCCGGCGCGTGCGCACCATGCATGCGCGGGCGTCCGGCGTCCTGCCCCGTGACGCGGGTCGGTTCCCGGCCGGCACGCCGTGGGCGGCGGATGATCCGGAGCTGTTGTTGTGGATCATCGCCTGCCTGGTCGACTCGGCCGTCACGGTCTACGAGCGCTACGTCACGCGGCTGAGCCACGTCGAGCGTGACGCCTACTGGCAGGACTACCGCACCATCGGCCGCCTCTTTGGCCTGCGCGATGCCGACATGCCCGCGACCTGGGACGACTTCGAGGCCTACATGTCGGACATGCTCGCCTCCGGCGATCTGCTCGTGACGCCGACGGCGCGCGCGGTCGGCATCGAGGTCGTGCTGCGCCCGCCGGTGCCGCTGAAGGTCCGGCCGCTCGTCGAGTTGGCCAACTTCATCACCGTCGGCCTGCTGCCGGGCGGCATCCGCCGTGGCTATGGCTTCTCGTGGGATCCGGCGCGCGCGATCGTCCTGCGCGGCGGCGCCGAGTACGTCAAGCGCGTGCTCGTGCCGCTGTTGCCGTCAAGCCTGCGCTACGTGCCGGCCGCCGCAGCCTGAGCTGCGCCCGGCGCCCACTGCATGAACAACAGCGCGCGGGTGCCGGCGCGCGCCTCGTAGAGGTGGGGCTCATCGGCGGCGAACGTCGCGTAATCGCCGCCGGACAAGCCGACCTCGCGGCCGAGCGGACCGACCTTGAGCCCACCGCGGGTGACGAAGACGTGCTCGCGCGTGCCGGGGCCGTGACCGCCGGCGTTGCGCGTCGAGCGCTTGGGCCACTGGGCCTCGTAGACCTCGACCGTCCCGCCGGGGGTGAAGCGCGCGATCAGCCGCAGGTCGTTGGCCGTCCCTGGAATCCCCGTGCCCTCGTCGCTGCGCACGACGGTCACCGGCAGCGGATCGGCCGCGGTGATGAGGTCGCCCATCGGGATCTCCAGCGCGGCAGCGAGTGCCGAGAGCGTCTCGAGCGTCGGGTTGCCGCGGCCGCCCTCCAGCGCCGAGAGCGTCGCCTTGGCGACGCCCGAGCTGCGGGAGAGGTCTGACAGCGACAGGCTCTGGTCGGTCCGCAGGCGGCGCAGGTTGGTCCCGACGACCTTGACAATTTCGTTCGGCATAGCGAACGTAGATACTAATGCAGCGAACGACCTATCTGGACGGTGCCCGCCGTGCCTGGCCGCTGGCGGTGGCCGTCGGCGGCTTCGGCCTGACCTACGGGGTGCTCGCCCGGCAGGCCGGATTCAGCGCGGCAGCCGTCATCGTCTTCTCGCTGACGAGCTTCGCCGGCTCGGCCCAGTTCGCGGCTGTGTCGATCGTCGATGACGGCGGCACGGTGGTCGCCGCGATCGTCGCCGCGCTGCTGCTCAACGCGCGCTACTTGCCGATCGGGCTCTCGATCGCGCCATGGCTTCCGGGCGGTCCGCTGCGGCGCGCGGCGCAGGGGCAGGTGGCCGTCGATGAGTCCTGGGCGGTCAGCCATCAGGGTGGCGGACGCTATGACCCGCGCTTGCTGGTCGGGGCGGGCACCGCGATCTACCTGGCCTGGGTCGTCTGCTCGATCATCGGCGTGGCGGCCGGCTCGGTGCTGGGCGACCCTGAGGCGCTCGGGCTCGACGCGGCGTTCCCGGCGCTCTTCGTCGCCCTGCTGGCGGGCCAGGTCCGCGAGCGGCGGTTGCTGCTGGCCGCGCTCGCGGGCGGTGCCGTCGCGCTGGCGATGGTCCCGCTCACACCGCCGGGCGTGCCGATCGTTGCGGCGTCGGTCGTGTGTCTCGCCGGGCTGGGCCCGGGCCGGAGCCGCGCGTGAGCACCGACTGGATCGTCGTCCTCGGCGCGGGTGCCGGGACGCTGCTGCTCAAAGGGCTGGCGCCCGCGACGCTCGGCGGTCGCGAGCTCCCCGCGCGCCTGCTCGGCGCGATGGCGCTGCTAGGGCCGGCCCTGCTAGCCGCTTTGATCGTCACCAACACGTTTGCCGATGGCCGTGCGCTCGTGCTCGATGCGCGCGCCGCGGGCCTGGCTGCCGCGCTCATCGCCGTGGCGCTGCGCGCGCCGGTGCTGGTCGTGATCCTGGCCGCCGCGGTGACCGCGGGCGGCCTACGCGCCATCTCGTAGTCCCTAGCTGTCGCTTTCTCGGTGCAAAGCGATGCACTTTCGTACACACGCCGTTCCTGCCAATCCGGCATGTCTAGGTTCCGCCTCCTTGACGAGCGGCGGGAGGCGCCGGTCAAGACTGCGGCGATTCACTTCCGTCGCAGTGACTTCAATGTGCGTGCCGCCACGGTGAGCGCGGGTGCAGCGCCATCGCGCAGCCCGCGCTCACGGTCGGCATCACGGGTCGAGCGCAGCCGCGCCACGGTCCGCACGGTGCGCGCCAACGCGCGGTCGTAGGGAAACCACCAGAACGCTTTGCCGCGCGGCGGGTCCCAGGTGACGACCTTCGGCTCGGCACAAGTCCGCAGTGCGATCGCGCCACGGGCGCGCCCGATGCCCGATCCACGCACGCCACCCCACGGCAGCTGCGGGGAGCTGCGGGCGACGTGGTGGTCGTTCATCCACACCATGCCGACGCGCAGCTCACGGGCGATGCGCTCACCCTTGTAACGATCAGCGGTCCACACCGAAGCTCCGAGGCCGAGCGCGCTGTCGTTGGCCGCGGCGATCGCGTCCTCCTCGCGGTCGACGACCGTCACCGCAACGACCGGGCCCGGTGCCTCCTCGTGCGCCAGGCGCGCGCCGGCCGGCACGCCGGTCAGGACGGCTGGCGCGCAGAAGGCGCCGCTGAAGCCCTCGATTGCGACCGGGCCGCCGCAGAGCAGCGTCGCGCCCTGCGTGACGGCGTCGTCGAGCAGCTCGACCACACGCCCGAGCCGCTCGCCGCCGACCAGCGGGCCGATCTCGGTCTCGGGATCAGCCGGATCGCCGACCCGCAGCGTCTGTGCCCGCGCGACCAAGCCCGCGAGCAGATCGTCGGCGACCTCGCGCAGCACGTAGACGCGCTCGATCGAGCCGCCCGACTGACCCGCGTTGGCAAACGCGCCCCACGCGATGCCCTCGACGGCCCGCGCGATGTTGGCATCGGCGCAGACGATCGCCGCGTCGGTCCCGCCCAGCTCGGCGACGACGCGCTTGACGCCGCGCGCGCATTCCTCCAGGACCTTGGCGCCCGCGAGCGTCGATCCCGTGAAGCGCACTTGAGCGACCGGCGCCTCGACGAGCGCGACACCTGTGGCCGCATGGCCCTGGACGACCTGCAGGAGCCCGGGCGGCAGGCCGGCGCGCGCGAAGACGCGGGCGATCCGTGCGCCGCTGAGCGCCGCGTGCGGTGACGGCTTGAGCACGACGCCGTTGCCGGCCATCAACGCGACGGCGACGTCACCCAGCGGCGTGGCGAACGGCTCGGCGGCGGGGCCGAGCACAGCGACGACGCCGAGCGGCTCATAGCTCCAGCGCGCGCGGGTCAGCGGATGCAGCACGCGCGACAGCGCGGCGCGCTCACCCGACAGGATCTCCGGCCCGGCCTCCCCCAGCCACTGCAGCGTCTCGATCGCGGGCAGCAGCTCGCCGCCTTCGACCTCGGTGCGCGGCCGCCCCTGCTCACGGCAGATCAACGCCACCAACTCGTCGGCCTCGTCGATCACCGCCTGGGCCGCGCGCGCCATGTAGCGCGCACGATCGCTGAGGCGCAGCTGCGCCCACAGCCCTTGAACTGCACGCGCCTCGGCGACGGCCTGCAGGACGTCGTGCTGGGAGGCGACGGCGACCGTCCCTAGCGCCTCGCCGGTGGCGGGCGCGATCGAGCTGAGCGTCATCCGTCGAGCCCTCGTGCCCGCCGGATCGCCGCCACCCGTTCGGCGAACGGCGCCTCCTGGCCGTCGGGCTCGTAGAAGCGCACGTCCTCCAGGCCGGGCGGCAGGACCTGCTGGGGCGAGACGTGGCCCGGGCGGTCGTGCGGGTAGTCATAGCCCTCGTCGGCCAGCGGGCCGGAGCGCAGGTAGGCGGGCGGCGGCTGGGCGCCGTGCTCGCGCACGTGGGCGCGCGCCGCGCCGAGTGCCTTGTAGGAGGCGTTGGACTTGGGCGCGAGCGCGAGGTACACCGCGCATTGGGCCAGCGCGTGCGCGCCTTCGGGTAACCCCACCAACTCGATCGCCGCAGCCGTCGAGGTCGCGACCATCAGCGCGCGCGGATCGGCGTTGCCGATGTCCTCGGACGCGAAGATCACCATGCGCCGGACGATGAAGCGCGGGTCCTCGCCGCCCTCCAGCATGATGGCCAAGTAGTAGAGCGAGGCGTCGACGTCGCTGGCGCGCGTGGCCTTGATCCACGAGGAGATCAGGTCGTAGTGCTGGTCGCCGGCGCGGTCGTAGCGGACCGCCTTGCGCTGCAACGCGCTCTCGGCGCCGGCGAGGGCGACCGTGCCTTCAGGTCCCGCGGTCTCCGCGGCCAGCTCCAGCGCGCCGAGCGCGCTGCGGGCGTCCCCGCCGCTGCGCTGGGCCAGGAACGCGACGGCCTCGTCGTCGATCGTCACGTCGCCCAGCTCGCCGCGCTCGATCGCGCGGCGCAGCAGCGTCTCGACGTGCTCGGCGGTCAGCGAGCGCAGCTCCAGCACCTGCGAGCGTGACAGCAGCGCGCCGTTGACCGAGAAGTAGGGGTTCTCGGTCGTCGCGCCGATCAGCGTCACCAAGCCCTCCTCGACGGCGGGGAGCAAGGCGTCCTGCTGGGCCTTGTTGAAGCGGTGGATCTCGTCGAGGAAGAGGACCGTCGAGCGGTCGCCGCGGCGGCGTTCCCGCGCACGCGCGATGACTTGCGTGACCTCCGCCTTGCCGGCCTGGACCGCGCTGAGCTCCTCGAAGGCCGCGTCGGCGCTGGTGGCCACGATCCGCGCCAGCGTCGTCTTGCCGGTGCCGGGCGGCCCGTGCAAGATCATCGAGAACGGGCGGCCGTGCTCGATCGCCACGCGCAGCGACGAGCCCTCGCCGAGCACGTGCTCCTGGCCGACCAGCTCGGCCAGCGTGCGCGGGCGCATGCGCGCCGGCAGCGGCGCGTTCGGATCGGATGCGGTCCCGGATTCGCCGGGCTCGGACTCACCGAAGGAGAACAGCTGATCGGACACTGCCGTCAGGATCGCAGCCCGCGCGGCGAGTCGGCCGGCGGCGAGCCTGTGAGGGATCGTTACTGTCTTGCGCCATGGCCCTTGAGGAGCGTGCCGTCGAGCTGCTGCGCCAGCTGATCCGCCACCGCACGGTCAACCCGCCGGGCAACGAGCGGGCGCTGCAGGAGGAGCTGGCCATCCTGTTCGGCGACGCCGGCTTCGAGGTGGCGCTGCGCGGGCGCACGCCGGAGCGCCCGAACCTCGTGGCGCGCCTGCGCGGCACCGCCGATGGCCCGGTGCTCGGGTTGCTCTCGCACGTCGACACCGTCTTGGCCGATCCGGCCGAGTGGCAGCGCGACCCGTGGTCGGGCGACCTGGTCGACGGTGAGGTCTGGGGCCGTGGCGCCCAAGACATGAAGTCTCAGACGGCGGCCGAGGTCGCCGCGGCGCTGGACCTGGCGGAGTCCGGCTGGCGCCCGGCCCACGGCGACCTGCTGGTTATCGTCGTCGTCGACGAGGAGAACGGCGGTGGCGAGGGCGCGATCTGGCTGACCGAGACGCACCCCGAGCTGGTGCGCTGTGACTTCCTGCTCAACGAGGGTGGGGGCACGGTCATCCCGCACGGCGACCAGCGCCTCTATGGCGTGTGCACGGCCGAGAAGGGCGTCTTTCGCTTCTCGCTGACGACGCGCGGGCGGGCCGGCCACGCCTCGATGCCCAACGTCGCCGACAACGCGCTGCCCAAGCTCGCGCCGCTGCTCGACGCGCTGGCCAATCGCCGGCCCGAGCCGGACATGACCGAGGCACCGCTGGGCTTGCTGGCGGCGCTCGACCTGCCCGACGTCGAGGCTTTGCGCGCCCTCAACCCGCCGCTGGCGGCGTTCTTCGAGCCGATGGCTGCGGTGACCTTCGCGCCGACGATCATCAGCGCGGGTTCCAAGATCAACGTCATCCCGAGCAGCGCGACGCTCACGGTCGACTGCCGCGTCCCGCCCGGCCACGCGCGCGAGACGGCGGCGCTGCGGCTGCGCGAGGTCATCGGTCACGAGGACGGCTACGAGGTCACCTGGCTGGAGGAGGTCGTGGGCAATGGCTCGCCGGTGGCCTCGGCGCTGATGGACGCGATCACCAACTGGCTCGGGGAGGAGGATCCGGGCGGGCGGATCGTCCCGACGATGCTGCCGGCCTACACCGACTCGCGCGCGTTTCGCGATGCGTTCCCGGAGTGCGTGGCGTATGGGTTCTTTCCGCAGCGGGAGATGACGCTTGGCGAGATGTGGCCGCTGGTCCACGGCAAGGACGAGCGCATCAAGGCGGCGGATGTTGGGTTTGCGGCGCGGGCGTACAGGGCGATTGCGTTGGAGTTGCTCGGATGAGCGCATTGGGGGATCGGGGCTGGTCAAGCGACCCCTCTCGGGCTACGGTCCTGGGTCGATGAGCGACATCCAAGTTGCGCCGAGCCACTACGACTGGGCGACCTACAACGTCAAGGCGCGCTGGAACAGCTACTGGCATCAGATCGACGAGGTGCTCAAGACGGGCGCTGCGTCCTGCTTGGAGATCGGCACGGGCAGCGGTGTCGTGCGCGACGTGCTGCGCAGCATGGGCATCGAGGTGACGGTCGTCGACATCGACGCGGCGCTCGGCGTCGACCGTGTCGGCGATGTGCGCGCCCTGCCCGCCCAGACCGGTGAGTTCGACGTCGTGCTCTGCAGCCAGGTCCTCGAGCACCTGCCATGGGTCGACGTCCCGAAGGCCGTCAGCGAGTTGAGCCGCGTTTGCCGCACACACGCGATCGTCTCGGTCCCGCAGTCGGGAAGCGACATCACGCTCGACATCGCCTTGCCCAAGTTCGGGCGCAGGCGCTTCCATGGGCGGCTCAACTCCCGGCAGGAGTGGCAATTCGACGGGCAGCACTACTGGCAGGTCCTCTCGCGGGGAACAGGCCGTCGCGCGGTCAGGAGCGTGCTGACCGAGGGCTTCCGGCTCGAGCGGGAGTTCACGGTGCCGGAGTTCACGTACCACCGCTTCTACGTGCTCGCCAAGACGTAGATCGCGCGGTTGGCGCGCGCCGGATGTCCCGGACCGGACATCCGCGTCGGTCATGTGTCCAGGCTGGGCGCGATGAGGGTGGAGCGAGACAGATGTCCGCCGATGGGAACGGCATCGGCGAGCCGACCACGGCCGCCGTCCTCGCCCCAGTCTCGCCATGCTCCCCGCCCTCTCCGCAGGGCGTCGCTTGTCGGTGCCCGCCGCGCTTCTCGCGTCTGCGGTACTGGCGGCGCTCGCCCCCTCCGCCTCGGCCGACGTCTCCGTCGCGGGCGCCCGGCTCTCGGGGATCAGCAGCCCTGACGCGATCGTGCCTGATCGCGGGTCGACCGGCGGGCGCGTCGCGCGACTGCGCTCCACGCGGACGACAAGCGCCACGGTGAAGCTCGATCGACCCGCGTCGGCGATCGCCGTGCAAGTGCGTGGCACGGCCTGTCGCGGGACTCCGTCGCTGCGCCTCGTGGTCGACGGCGAGACGTCCGCGGTGCGGTCTGTTTCGGACGGCGGCTACGCGACGATGACGGTCCGGCGTGCGCTTGCGCCAGGTCGCCATCGCATCGGCGTTGCGCTCGCGTCGGCGTCGAAGAGCAAGCGCTGCCGCCGTGCGGTGATGGTTGACACGATCAAGGTGAAGGTCGCAGCCTCCGCGACGAAGCTCGCCGAGACGGCCGCTAGGGACGAGGGCTTGCCAAACGTCCTCGACGACCCAATCGCCGCGTCGCCGCCCTTGCCGCTCCCCTTCCTCCCGCCGGTCACCGCCACGCAGTCGCCGAGCTCAACGGAGCCGCCGTCGACGACCGAGCCGCCGTCGACCACCGAGCCGCCGTCGACCATCGAGCCGCCGTCCACGACCGAGCCGCCGTCCACCACGCCGCCTCCATCGACCACGGAGCCGCCAACCACGACCGAGCCGCCAACCACCACGCCGCCGCCGCCGGTCGACGCTGGCCCGCGTTTGCGCTGGGCCCCACCCGCGTTGACCGCGCCGACGACGCTCGTCGTGCCGCAGGGCGACAAGTCCTACACGTTGGACACGACCAAGGACTACATCATCGATCTTGGCGCCGTCACTCACAACGGCACGGTCCGGATCACCGGTGGCCACAACGTCGTGATGATCGGCGGGCGCATCGCGCTGCCGCAGCTCTCGGCGATCCCGCTCGGGTTGGGCATCAAGAACAGCACGGGCACCGTCCATGTCGAGGGCGTCGAGTTCGACGGCTCCAGCGGCCGCGAGATGGACGCGATCCAGATCATCGCGCCGGATGCCGTCGTGCAAGTGGAGAACGTCCGCGCCAACGGGCTGCTCGGCACCTATGACACCAACCACAGCGACGTGATCCAGCCGTGGGGCGGAGTTCGCGCACTGCGCGTCGATCGCCTCACCGCCGACTCCAACTACCAGGGCATCTTCACACGGCCAGATCAGGGCGCTATCGGCTCGGTCGACCTTCGCCACGTCGACCTGACATTCAACAACAGCCAGGCGACCTCGTCGGGCGGCTACCTGCTGTGGATGACCACCGGCTGCGACATGGCGCCAACGGCGCTGTCAGACGTGTTCATCAAGCCGCGCACCGGCAAGTCGGTCGGCGCGGCGGTCTGGCCGCCGACGAGCGATCCCAACTGCCCGGCCAAGCTCACCGGTTCTCAGGTCACCTGGCCGAGCCTCCCGGTCAGCGGGGCGGTGACGGGCGGTGTGCCGGCCGACGGAGCGTTCGTCCCGACCGGCGTCGCCGGCCCCGGCTACGTCTCTCCCGGCTACGAGTAGGTCGTCCTTCGTGGGGCGGTGGGCTTGCCTTTGCGTGGCCCGACCGAAACACTGGCGCTCGTGCGTGCCGTCCGTCCCGCGACCCTGGTCGCTGCCCTTGCGCTGCTCCTCGCGGTGGCGCCATCGCTCGCGGGTCCGGCACCCGAGCGCGTCGTCGGATCCGCGCCGGCGTCGGCCTTCGTGGGCGAGCACCACGTCAAGGTCGTCCGTCTGGCGGGTCGGGCTGACCGGTTGGCGGTACGCGTTCGGTTGCGCTGCGGCAAGGGCACGACGGCGCTGTTGACGCTCGACCGGCGCACGGTCGTCCGCCGCCGGATCGTCAAGCGCCGTGTCCAAGAGCTCGCGGTTGCCTTCGTCACTCCTGCCGGTCGCCATCGCGTCGCGCTGACATCTCGCGGTGGCACGAGCCCCCGCTGCCGCCGGCCGCTCGGCACTGGTGCGGTGCGGTTCTTCGGGCGTGCCGACGTCAGCCCGCCCAGCGGCCAGGATCCTTTGACGGACGACGCGCCCGGAGCCGGCGGCGCGTCGCCCGACGGCCCAGACACGACGGTGCCCGCGACGCCGCCTACCGCAACGACGCCGCCCGCCGCGTCCACGCGACCCAAGCTCGCCTGGGGGCCGCCGCCGCTGTCGTCACCCGCGACGATCACCGTGGCGCAGGGCGACCAGCGCATCAACCTCGACACGACCAAGGACTACATCATCAAGTTGGCCTCCTCGACCCACACAGGAGGAGTCGGCCTCAACGGCGGCCGCAACGTGGTCGTGATCGGTGGCCGGATCGCCCCGTCCGCCGGCTCGGGCATGGCCGTCGGGCTCGGCATCACGAACGCGACGGGCACCGTTCACGTCGAGGGCGTGTCGTTCGACGGGGCGTCCGGACGCGAGTTCGACGCGATCCAGATCAATGCGCCGAAGGCTACGGTGCAGTTGGAGAACATCCGCGCCACCGGCCTGCGCGGCAGCTATGACACCAACCACACCGACATCGTCCAGCCGTGGGGCGGCGTCGCCCGGCTGCGCATCGACCGCCTGACGGCCACCACCAACTACCAGGGCGTCTTCAACCAGCCCGATCTCGGTCCGCTCGGCCCGGTCGAGCTGCGCCACGTCGACCTTGCCTATGACAACGTCGGCGCGAAGACCGGCGGCTACCTGCTCTGGTTCACCAAAGGGTGTGACGCGGCCAGGACGACGCTGACCGACGTGTACGTCAAGGGCCGGCCAGGGTCGAGCCTCGGCTCGACGGTCTGGCCGCCGACCGGACAGGCGACGAACTGCCCGGCCGTCGTGTCGGGCGCCACCGCCAGCTGGCCGTCCCTGCCGATCACGGGCGTCGCGCGCTGGGGCGCGCCACCAGGTGGCTCGTTCGTGCTGCCGGCCGACGCCGGTACCGCCTATCGTTCGCCGGGTTACGGCTGAGCCGCACAGATGTCCTCCGTCATGCGGCCAAGCGGTCGGCTTGCGTGCCGGTTGGGCGCATAGGCCGTCGACGACCACCACGATGCCGTCTTTCCGTCTCCGCAGATTCCTCATGTCTTGGCGCCTGAGCTTGATCACCGTCGCAGCTCTGTTCGTGGCCCCGCCCATTGCCACGGCTGACGTCACGGTGACTACCACCCCCGGCGAGTCCTTCACCTCGTCGGCCGCCTATGTCCGCCCGGTGGCCGATGCGACGGCCGAGGGCGGCAAGACACTCGCCATGTACACGAGCGGGACCGCGTACGCGACGGTGAGGCCCACGGCGACGACCAGCTCGATCGCGATCCTGATGCGCGGCACGCAGTGCGAGGGCGCCCCGACGCTGCAGGTCGTCGTCGATGGTGTGAAGATCGCGACCTTCACGGTCTCCGCGACCAAGTACTCCAACTACACGGTCGCCAAGAGCCTAACCGCCGGGACGCACACGATCGCGCTGCAGTTGATCAACGATCACAGCGCCGCTTCGTGTGACCGCAACGTCTACGTCGACACCGTACGCACGCTGAGCTCGTCCGTGACCTCTGTCGCGGTCTCTTCGAAGCTCCGCTGGCCCGCGCCGGTGCTTGTGGCGCCGACCACGATCGCTGTCGCCCAGGGTGACCAGTCGCTGACCTTGGACAAGACGAAGGACTACACCCTGAACCTTGGTGGCACCGTCCATCGGGGCGCCCTGTGGATCAACGGCGGTCGCAACGTCGTCGTGAAGGGCGGCACGATCGCGCTCCCAGCGACTTCGACCAAGAGCGCCGCGATGAGCATCGCCAATAGCGTCGGCATCGTCCACGTGGAGGGGGTCCTCTTCG
Source organism: uncultured Conexibacteraceae bacterium (assembly GCA_963794585.1). Lineage (GTDB taxonomy): Bacteria > Actinomycetota > Thermoleophilia > Solirubrobacterales > Solirubrobacteraceae > Baekduia. The sequence continues at coordinate 448,010 of CAWCEO010000010.1, read as the reverse complement.
ACGGCTCCGCCCACGAGATGGACGCGGTCCAGATCAGCGCCCCTGCCGCCACCGTCCAGCTCGAGAACATTCGTGCGGCCAGCATCATCGGGACGTTCGCCACCAACCACTCCGATGTCGTGCAGCCGTGGGGCGGTGTCGCCAAGCTGCGCATCGACCACCTGACGGCCGATTCGAACTACCAAGGGATCTTCACCCGTCCTGACCAGGGCGCTATCGGCTCGGTCGAGCTCCAGAACGTCGACATGGCGTTCAACAACGCCAAGGCCACGTCGTCCGGCGGCTATCTGCTGTGGATGACGAGCGACTGCGTCATGGCGCCGACGACGCTGTCCAACGTCTACATCACGCCGCGCCTGGGGATGGGCCTCGGGTCGGCGGTCTGGCCGACCCCCGACGACGCGTCCTGTCCGTCGAAGCTCGCGGGCAACACCATCACCTTCCCCAAGCTGCCAGTAACCGGCGGCGTCATCGGCGGCGCGCCGCCGGCGGGACCCTTCGTCCCGACGGGCAAGGCGGGTACCGCCTACGTCTCGCCTGGCTACCAGTGAGCGCCGGCGAGGCGCAGCCGGTCAGGCGCGGTCTGCGGTGACGCTGGAGGTGTCTTCGCGGGCGCCCGCGAGCACCGCGTCACACAGCGCGTGCCAGCCGGCGCAGATCTCGTCAACCGACATCTCGCGGACCTTGCGCTGGTAGAGGAAGGGCTGGGCCGCTAGGGGGGCCAAGAGGGCGTCGACCATGTACTGGTGGTTGACGCTCTCGCCGCAGGCTTCGCGCAGCAGATACGAGACGTGGGTCACGTAGAAGGCGTAGACGGGATGCGTGTAGCGCTTGCCGCCGGCCAGCAGCTCGCCGGCCTGGATGTAGACCGCGTGGCCGTCGAGGAAGCGCAGGACTCCCTCGCCGAAGGCGTGCAGCCGCTCGGCCGCCGGAGCGCCCGGGCCCAGCGGCGGCGCGCCGCGGATCAGCTCGTCCTGGAAGGCCTGCTCCGGCTCGGAGATCAGCGCGCGCAGCAGTGAAGAGCGGTCCCCGAAGCGGCGGTAGAGCGTGCCCTTGCCGACGCCGGCCTCGGCCGCGACGTCGTCCATCGACATGCAGTCGATGCCGACGCGGTCGATCAGGCGCGCGGTCGCACAGAGGATGCGCTCGCGGTTGCGCCGTGCGTCGGCGCGCTCCCGCTCGGCCGGAGCGGGGCCCGACATCGGAAGCTCGAAGGGTGGCGCCACAGCGAGCACCTTAAACCGCCTGCGACTCCCGGGCACCTACTCGCGCGGCCAGCACGCCGAGAAGCTCTTCGAGGGCGTTGCGCAGATCGGGCTCGATCAGATGGCCGTCGTCGCCGAAGGCGCCCGACGCCTGGCCGACCGGCAGCTCGCCGTCGAGCACGTCGGCGCCGATGATGCCGAGGATCTTCTTGGTCTCGGCCTGGGCCCAGACCGCGCCGAACAGGCCGGTGGAGGCACCGACGACCGCGATGGGCTTGCCGCGCAAGGCGTTGTCGGGAAACGGGCGCGACGCCCAGTCCAGCGCGTTCTTGAGCACGCCGGGGATCGACCCGTTGAACTCGGGGGTGGAGATCAGGATGCCGTCGGCGTCGGCGATCGCCTCGCGCAGGCGGGCCGCTGCTTCAGGGCCGTCCTCGACATCGAGGTCGGCGTCGTAGTGAGGCAGGTCCCGGAGGCCGTCGTAGACCTCCAGCTCGACCCCGGACGGCAGCGAGAGCGCCGCCGCCCGGAGCAGGGCCGTGTTGTGGGACCCGCTTCGGAGGCTTCCGGAGAGGCCGAGGATGCGGATCGCAGACATGAAACTCCTTGAGACTGAGAGATGATGGCTGCGGGTTTCGCCTTCTGGGCGAACACCCGCGACCTGATTGCGGCCCTCTGGGCCGTGTATCAGGCCTTGACGAGCTGCAGGTCGACGGTGAGGGTGACGTCCCAGGCCAGCGAGTCGTTGCCGTTGGGAAGCGCGTTCTGCCAGTTGAGGCCGAACTCGCGGCGGTCGACGGTCGTCGACAGCTCGAACGCAATGCGGTCGTTGCCGAAGGGGTCGGCGCCGGCGGCGATGTTGCCCTTGGCGACGACGGACTTCGTGACGCCGCGGATCGTGAGCTCGCCGGCGACCTCGCCGGTGCCGTCCTCGTTGACCGTGATGTCGGTCGAGCGGAAGGTGACCGTCGGCGTGACCTCGGCGTTGAAGAAGTCCTCGGTCAGCAGGTGGCCCTTGAAGTTGGGCTCGTCGATCGCGATCGACGTGACGTCGGCCGAGCCGGTGAGGACGCCGTCGGCGTAGGCGGCGTCGTACTTCTCAAAAGAGCTGCGGAAGGTGGCCAGGCCGTTGTACTTGACGCCGAAGCCGATGGAGCTGTGGACGGGATCGAGGCCGTAGGTGCCGGCGGGGATCTCGGTGATCGTGGTGCTCATTGGGAATTCTCCTGAAGGTCGAATGTGGACTGGAGTCCGCTTATGGAATACAGCATAGCGGACTTCGGTCCGCTTTTGTCAAGGCCGCACATAGGCGTCAAGGCTTCGGCGCTTTTGGCCGATGGAAGAGGACGTGTCTGCGTCTGCCTCGTCGTCTTCCCCTGCTCCGACCCTCACGACGGGTGGTCAGGGCGCCAACGAGCCCGACCTGAGCACGCTCAAGGGCACCACGACGGCGGTCCCGAAGCAGTCGTTCTCCGACAAGGTCCAGCAGTTCGGCACCGACTGGCAGGGCTTCGGCTCGCTGGTCTTCATCGTGATCATCGCCGTGGTCATGTGGCGTCTTCTGAAGACGATGCCCAAGACCAAGCCGGTCGAGATCAGCCCCGACGCCAACGTCGAGGTCGCGTGGTCAGACATCGCCGGCGTCGACGAGGCCAAGAAGGAGCTCCAGGAGGTCGTCGACTTCCTCAAGGACCCCGAGCGCTTCGTCAAGATCGGCGCGCGCGTGCCCGCCGGCGTCTTGCTGCACGGCCCGCCCGGCACCGGCAAGACGCTGCTGGCCAAGGCCGTGGCCCATGAGTCCGGCGCGACCTTCTACGCGCAGTCGGCGTCCTCGTTCGTCGAGATGTTCGCCGGCCTGGGCGCCGCCCGCATCCGCCGTCTGTTCCGTGAGGCGGGCAAGCACGAGCCGGCCATCATCTTCATCGACGAGCTCGACGCCGTCGGCGCCACGCGCGGCTCTGACAACAACTCCGAGCGCGAGCAGACGCTCAACCAGCTGCTGGTCGAGATGGACGGCTTCTCGTCTTCAGGCCGCGTTGTCGTCATGGCCGCGTCCAACCTCCTGGAGAAGCTCGACCCCGCCCTGCTGCGTCCCGGCCGCTTCGACCGTCAGGTCTTCGTCTCACCGCCCGACGTCGAAGGTCGCCGGCGCATCCTCGCCGTGCACACCGCGAACAAGCCGTTGGCCGCCGACGCCGACCTGCAGACGGTCGCCCAGCAGACCAGCGGCCTGTCAGGCGCCGAGCTGGCCAACCTCTGCAACGAGGCCGCGATCTTCGCCGCGCGCCGGGGCGCCGAGGCCGTCGGGCGCTGCGACTTCGACGATGCGCTGGAGCGCGTCGTCGCCGGCGTGCAGACCAACACCACGCTCAACGACCACGAGCGCCGCGTCGTCGCCTACCACGAGGCCGGCCACGCGCTGACCCGCGAGCTGCTCGAGACCACCGAGCGCACGCACAAGATCTCGATCGTTCCGCGCGGCACCGCGCTGGGCTTCGTCATGAACTTGCCCGACGAGGACAGCTACCTCAAGACGCGCGACGAGCTCATCGATCAGATGACGGTCCTGCTCGGTGGCCGCGTCGCCGAGGAGGTCGTCTTCGGCGCCGTGACGACCGGCGCGGCCAACGACCTGCACCGCGTCGCCGAGATCACGCACGCGATGGTCCACGAGTACTCGATGGGCACCTCGACCGCGGGCGTGCGCGCGGTGACCGACCACAACGTCGTCTCCGACCTCACCCGCCGCATCCGCGACGAAGAGCAGCAGGAGCTGGCCTTCGAGGCTCAGCGCGCCGCCTACGACCTGATCACGTCGCACCGCGTGAAGCTCGACGAGCTGGCCGCCGCGCTCCTGGAGCGCGAGACGCTGGACCGCGACGAGATCGACACCATCATGGCCGGCATCCCGCCCGTCAACCGCCGCCGGCCCTACGCGGTCCCGGCGCCGCCCGAGCGTCCGCACATCGCTGCCGTGTCCCCGCTGCCCCATCCGGGTGGCGAGGACGACAGCGCGGCCTAGCGTCCGCGTCCCATAATGTCGCGCGCCATGTTCGCGCGCATCGACCACGTGGGCGTCGCCGTCGAAGACCTCGACGCCGCCATCGCCCTCTATGAGAAGACCTACGAGATGGAGCTCGTCCATCGCGAGACGGTGACCGAGCAGGGCGTCGAGGCCGTGCTGCTGGACGTGGGCGAGAACCATGTTGAGCTGCTGGCCCCGCTCGGGCCCGACACGCCGGTTGGGAAGTTCCTGGCCAAGAAGGGGCCGGGGATCCACCACGTGGCCTACCAGGTGACCGACATCGACGCGACGCTGGCGGCCTTGAAGGCTGCCGGGACCAGGCTCATCGATGAGACGCCGCGGACCGGTATCCGTGGCTCGCGCGTGGCATTCCTGCACCCTGCCGCGAGTGGCGGGGTGTTGACGGAGATCGTCGAGCCGGCGCACTGAGGCCAAGTAGGATCGCCGGCATGGCTCAGCGCATCTCGATTGGCTTCCACGCCAGCCCTCCATTGGCGACCCGCGTCAGCGACGGGGAGCTGGACCGGCTCAGGGGCGCCCTCGGCACCGAGGGATGGCATGACGTCGAGGCCGAAGATGGGTCGATTCGCCTGAATCTTCAGCACGTCCTGTGGTTGCGCGTGGAGAAGGACGAGCAACGGGTGGGGTTCGGGATCGGCGGCTAGGCGGGGACCGCGTCAGCTTCGACGCGGGCAGGCGGCGTTCGCGCCGCCTGGGTCTGCGCCCGGCTGGTCGCACCGAGTGACACCGCAGCCCCGGCCAGGAACCAGATCAGGGCGTAGTACTGCGTGATCAGCGCGACGGTCGCCAGGACGGGGAGCTGCGCCAGCAGCGCGATCTCGGCGGCGTTCGCGCGGGCGGCCACGGTCTTGATGAGCAGGGCGACGGCGCCCACCGCGAACAACGCGACCGGCATCCACCCGAAGATCAGCGACGTCCAGACGAACGTGCTGTCGATCGAGTGGAACACCTGTCGCCATTCGAAGCCGCCGGCCGGGAGGATCGTGAGGTGGTCGGCCACGGCGAGCGGGTGGATGTCGCGGAGAACGAAGGAGTACAGCTGCTCGCGGTAGTCGGCGCTCTGACCGGCTTCCGTCGAGGAGGCGGCTAAGCGGGAGGAGAGCGCGCTCACCATCACGGTGCCGCCCGCGACCCCCAGGACGGTCAGGACCCACCGCTGTCGTCGTCCGAACGTCCGCCCGCGGTAGAAGACGAGCATGAGCGCAAGGCCGACGGCGAGCGCGATGGCCGGCCCGCGGCTGCCCGTGCACAGGATCCCGAGCGCAAGCAGGGCCGTCGCGGCGACCTTCGTCTGGCCGCGCCAGGGGCTTGCTAGGACGAACGGCACGCCCATCGCGAGCGCCGCGCCGAGCGAGATGGCATGCCCGAAGGCCGCCTCGCTGCGCGCATGGCCTCCACGCTCTTGGATCGCGGACCAGCTGGCCTCGCTGCTGCCGGGATACAGGCCCACGAACGGATGCCAGTTGACCATGTACTCGACGACGGCCCAGGCTGCCAGGAGCGTGAAAACCGTCGCCATCAGCCGTGCGAACCACACCGCGCCGACGGCGGGAACGAGCTTCCGCGCCAGGAGATATGGCACCAGGCCCTGCGCGATCGCCGCGAAGTAGTACGGCCGTGGCGAGTGAAAGAGGAAGAACGCCACGGTGAAGAGACCCAGGATGCCCAATGGCACGAGGTCGCCCGCTCGCCACCGCACGCGCCCGCAGGCCAGGAGCGCCGGCACCAGGAGGAACGCGATCAACGACGCCGGGGGCAACGTCGCTTGGTAGCGCACGCTGAGCCAGTGGGGCACAACGCAGACGACGACAAGCCACGCGGCGAGCGCGAACTTGGGACGTCCGATGGCGAGGTAGCCGATCAGCAGGACGATCGGCAGCGACGCGATCGCGGGCTGGATCGCCACGGCGGCGACCGCGAGCGCAGCGGTTCCCAAGACGGTCGCGAGGATCCAGCCGACCTGCTCGGCGTCCCACGAGTCGCTGAGCCACGTGACGACTCCTCGAGATCGTGCGCTCAGCGTCCCCTCGCTCATTTGCCTGTCCAGGCCCCCCACGCCGACACGACGCGGGCGTGTTCTCTTTCTGCGACCGCCCGCGCACCGTCGGTGCCTCCGGCGATTGCAGACGACACCGCCGGCAGCCAGCTCCCTTCGTCGACAAGCCACGACGAGTCGGACCCGAAGAGCTCCGCGAGGCTGGACTGTCGTGGACCGACCACCGGGGTCGCGTTCTCGAGCGCCCTCATGGCGACATCGCTCTGGAAGAAGCGCCGATACGGGATGACGATGACGTTTGCGGTGGCGATCAGCTCGTCGAACTCCTCCTCGGAGACGAATCGGCTCGTGACATGCCACCCGGGGATGTCGGGCCATTTGCGGCCGACGACCTCGAAGGCCCAGTTGTCCGGCGCCTCGGCGGCGAGGCGTTCCAGCGCGGCGACGTCACGATCGGCTTTGTACTGCCCGAGGACCCGGACGACCGGTTGATCTGTGGATGCGGCACGCATCGGCTGGCTCTCGGGTGCCTTCAGCGGAAGCGGGAGCAGATCAAGCCTGCTGGGCGAGGCGTCCTCGGAGACGCACGCGCGTGCCGCCTCGCTGTGCACGATCACCTGAGACCTGACCGCGCGTGATGACGCCAGGCGTCTCGCGAGTCGTCCATAGCCTCGCGCGTAGACCAGCGGACGAGGATCGTGCAGGACGATCCAAGTCCGTCGTCGCGGCAACAGCATGCGAACCAAGATGAAGTCCCAGTACCCGAGCACCGGCCACGTGATGATCACGCGAGCAGGTCGCAGACGCCGTGCCGATCGGAGCAGCCCGACGTAGTCCTTCAGCCAGCGGAGGCGGCTGCCGTCTGCGCGGCTCGAGGGCTCGACGGTCGCCAATTGCGCCACGTCGGCCGCCCCTGCGGACGACAAGGCGGTCACGAGCGCGTCCACGTAGTGGTGGAGGGCGCCGTCAAGTGGGTTGACGACGACCACGGGGCGGGCGTCAGCGCCAGGCACTGCGCCAACCGCGAAGCAGATCGCGAATTTCCCCGGGAGGGCCTCCGTGCATGATCCGGCGTACGACCTTCCGGGAGATGACGGCGGGCACGGTGAGCAGACGGTGTGCCAGGTGCCCGTGGAGTCGCTGGAAGATCTGAAGGTTCCGGGCCAGGAGGAATGCTGGAGCGCCGCCGGATGACTGCTCCACGACTGCCGCTGGGACGCACGCGAGGGCCATGCCCGATCGGCGCAGCCGCGTGTGCAGCTCCGTCTCTTCGAAGTACATGAAGAAGTCCGGCCTGAAGGGGTCTGTCGGCAGCGCTTGGCGGCGATAGACACAGAACGCTCCGTCGAGCCAGTCGCATCGACGGGGAGGTTGATCTTTGATCGCCTCGGGAGGGAGGCCGACACCGTGATGTCGTGGCTCGCGCAAGAAGCGGGTCAGTCGTCCGCCGAGGGACCAGGTCGTCATTCCTTCAGCGGTCGACATCACCAGCGCCGGTCCAGCCGCGGCAAGTGACGGGTCGCGCTCAAGCGCCTGGACGAGTCGCTGGACGGCTTCGTGTCCCGGCAGCGCCTCGTGGGTCGAGACGAGCACGAGCTCGCGGTCCTGCGCCGCGTCGACCTCCTGCAGTTTGCGCAACCCCGCGTTGACCGCCGGGCCGTAGCCCTCGTTCGCGATACCGATCAACATGATGTCCTTGGGGAGGTCCGCCGCGAGCCGCTCGTACGTTTCGGCGTCTTCGCTGTTGTCGACCACGACGAACGCTCGGGGGTCGCAGCCCTGGTCGAGCAGTGCGGTGATGGTCGTCAGGACGTCGGGGTAGCGGCGATGGTGGACCACCACCGTTGCTAGCTGGTCGATCGGCGTGGGCTCCGTCACGACGCAGCGTCGTAGGTCAGCCTCGAGTGCTCAGCGGGACCGGCCTCTCGAACGACTGGGTCGGAGAGCCCTGAGCTCCCGGCAGATCCTCCGCGACCTGCCTTGTTCAGGACCACGCCAAGCACGTTCGCATCGAGCGCCGCGAGCTCACGGATCGACTGCTGGACCTCGTCGAGGCGGCTGCGTGGCTCGACGACGACGATGACCCCATCGACGGCGGATGCCAACGTCAGGGCGTCGGCAGTCGGGCTGAGCGATGCTCCGTCGAGGATCACGACGTCGTAGCTCTCGCGGAGCTGGGCGAGCATCGAGCGCATCGCCGGAGAAGCCAGGAGGCGGGCCGGCTCGGCGAGCGGCGGTCCGGCCGAAAGCACGGCGATCGATGCGTCGTGATGGTCGTGCACGACGTCGGTGACCGGGACCGTGTCCCCGACAACCGTCTGCAGGCCGGGTCCGCTCGTGAGGCCGAGCCGGCTCGCGATCGCCGGATCGCGCAAGTTGGCGTCGACAAGCACGACACGCAGTCCCGCTTCGGCTGCCGCGGCCGCCAGATGGGCGGCGAGCAGCGTCTTGCCCTCCCCAGCTCGTGGCGATGTCGTAAGGACGACCTGCGCCCGTGAGCCGGCGGCGCCGGCCCAGACCTTGAGCGCGATGCGCCGTGTCGCGTCCAGGACGGGCGCCGCGCGTTTGTCGGGCCCCAGCCATGGCTCTCGGAGCTTCTGCGTTCGAGGTACCTCGCTGAGGATCGGAAGGGCTATGGCCTCGCGCAGCCGCACCCCGGTGCGAACCCGCCGGTCGCTGACCGCGCGGAGCACCGCTAGGGCGTAGCCGAGCAGCAGACCGGCGAGGCCGCCGATCAGCGCGCCCTTGCGCGGCGAGGTTCCACCGGTGCTGCTCCCTGGCGTCGCGGCGCGGAGGGTGACGACCCGGATCGGTGAGCGATCGGCGTCGCCGGTCGCGTCGAGTGATGGGAGGACGCGCTTGAGCTGCACTCCGATCGCGTTGGCGAGCTGGCCGGCACGGCGTGACGAGCTGTCGACAACGCGGACGTTGAGCACGACGGTGTCGTCGGCGGCGCTGGCCGAGACCTCGCTGCGGAGCGTGTCGATGTCGAGCCCGTAGCGTCGAGCGACAGGGTCGAGGACCTCGTCGCTGGTCACCACCGACACGTACGAGGCGATCCGCGAGATGCTGAAGTTGTTGCTCTGCTGCAGGTCGTTGCCGTTGCCGGCGGACTTGAGCGTGACGAACAGGTTCGTCGACGCTGCGTAGTTGCTGGTGTTCGAGCCGCCCTTCTTATAGCCGGCGGCAGCTCCTACGATCAATGCGACGAGCAGGATGTACTTGGCGCGCCAAGCCAAGGTGGCGAAGTCGGATGCGGTGCGGAAAGGTGGGCTCATGGGGTCCCTCAGCGCGGCCGTGCGTGCGCCAGGTTGGTCAGCACGTCTGCATAAGACTCACAGACCGCGTCCCACGAGTATCGCTTAGCGACGTGCCGGCGCCCACGTTGACGGAACTCGTCCTGCATGTTCGGTGACGCGGTGACCTCGCGAATGCGCTCTCCTAGGGCCCGGGCGTCGGTCCCGTACCGCTGATCGGGCTCGGGTAAGACCTCGGCGTTGAACGGCGTGTCGAGCGCGAGTGTCGGTGCGCCTGCGCCGAGTGCCTGGAGGAGCGCGGGGTTCGTGCCCCCGACGGAGTGGCCGTGGAGGTACACGGCGCAATTCGCCCAAAGCTGCATCAGCAGCTGTTGGTCGTCAACGTGGCCGAGCCACGTCAAGTCACCTGCGTCGTGCCGGTTCTTGAGCTCTTGCTCGATCGGCGATTCCCCATTGGCGCTGCCGACGACGACCAGATGGGGGGCTGTGGGCCCAAGCGTGGCGTGCGCCGCGAGCGTCAGCTCGACGTTGTTCTCCGGCACGAGTCGCGCGACGACGAGCACGAAGGGGCGATCCGCCAGCCCGATTGAAACGAGCCGATCCATGCCGACGTCCGACAGGACGGGCGCCCCGTAGGGGATGAACGTGGATTCCCGCCCGTAGCGCTCGCTCCAGATGCGACCCATCTCGATCGAGTCGCAGACCAGCTCATCGGCGAAACGCGCCGTGAGCCTCGCCCCTAACCGGAACACGCTCTTGCCCAAGGTGCTCCACTTGCCACGCTCCCACTCGAGCCCGTCGGTGTTGACAGCGAACGGAGTGCGCGAGGCGCGCAGCATCGGCAGCCAGAACCCGTTGGCGATGTTCAGCACGAGCACCGAGTCGAACCGCCGGCCGGCAGCATCGGCAAATGAGGTGGCGCCGAAGCTCAGCGTCGACAACGACTTCGTGTCGCGGCCATGGGTGGCGATGCAGCGAACGCCTTCAGTGATCCAGGATCGGCGTGATTCGTCTCTCGCGCGGCAATAGACCGTCACGTCGTGGCCCTGGGACACGAGATATGGAGCGAGGTGGCGAACGAGCGTCTCGTATCCGCCGTAAGTGCTCGGGAAGCCGCGGCTGCCCGCGATCGCCAGCTTCACTACGACATCCTGTCCATTGGTTTGCGAGGGCTCTCGGAGCCGGGCCGTCGAGAACTTCGATCGAGAGCCAAGCACGGTGCCTTATAGCGCTTGGACCGACGTGTGTGCAGAACATAGCCCTTTGCGGTTCCCCGGCCCACCGACGATTGGTCGATCGGTTAGGACCCGGAGGTCGAATGGTCTAGCGAGAGATTGACGCACACGCATCGCGAGCTAACATCGGCGCCGCCTCCAGGCTGTGCGCATCGCGCCGGCCAATGATTTGACTTGACTGGCTCCGACGGCTCTTGAGCACGCCTCCATCCTCGACGCTCCCGAACGGCGTCGAGTCGAACGGAGAAGCACCGACCGACACGCCGCAACCCGAAGGGCTGCGGCGCTCGGCTGCGGAGGGGGCCCGCTGGAGCTTTGTCGCCTTCGCGGGCAAGCAGGTCATCCGCATGCTGTTCGGGCTCGGGTTGGCGCGCGTCCTCGGGCCGGACGACTACGGCGTCGTCGCTCAGGCGCTCGTCTTCCTGACCTTCCTCTCGCTGTTCCTGGATCAGGGGCTCGGGGCGACGGTCATCCAGCGCCAAGAGCTCACCGACCGTCTCCTGGCCACGGCGTTCGTGCTCTCCATCGCGGTCTCGGTCGTGCTGGCAGGCCTGACCGTCGCCGGCGCTCCCCTGCTCGGAGACTTCTTCCACACGCCGGCTGTCACCGATGTCTTGCGGGTGCTGGCCGTGAGCGTGTTGCTCCAAGGGCTGGCGGTCGTTCCACAGGCGGTTCTCACGCGCCACCTGCGGATGAAGGGCATCGCGCTGCGCGAGGTGGCCTCAGCGCTGTTCGGTGGCGCCGTGGGCGTGGTCGTCGCCCTCGAGGGTGGCGGCTACTGGGCCCTCGTCGTTCAGAGCATCACCACCGACGCCATCGTGTTGCTGGTGACGATGATGATGGTGGGGCGCATGCCGATGCGCGGTGCGCTCTCCGATCTGCGTCAGATCTGGGCCTTCAGCTCCAAGGTGTTCGGCATCCAGTTCCTGGCCTATCTCAGCCGCAACATGGACAACCTGCTGGTCGGGCGCTATCTCGGTCCTGCCGCGCTCGCCTTCTACTCGATCTCCTACCGGACCATGATGGTGCCGATTCAGGGATTCACCTTCGCCGCGGGGCGGGTGACCCTTCCGGTGTTCTCGCGCATGCAGGGTGACCCTCGCCGCTTCCGGGAGGCGTTTCTGGACACAGTCCAGGTCTTGGCCGCCGTGACCATGCCGTTGATGGCGCTCAGCGCCGTCTCCGCTCCGATCGCGATCCCCCTCGTCCTCGGAGAGAAGTGGGAGCCGGCGGTCGTGCCGTTTCAGATCCTGGCGGTCGTCGGGACGCTCCAAGGCGTCACGTCGGCATTCGCCCCCGCCTTGATCGCCGCCGGGCGGGCGGACGCAGCCCTCCGCGCCCAGCTCGTCAATGCAGTCGTCAGCGTGGGAGCGTTCGCCATCGGGCTTCAGTGGGGCATCGAAGGGGTTGCGGCTGCCTACACGATCTCCGGCGTCTTGCTCAGCACGCCGTATTCGCTGTTCGTCGTCGGTGGGGTGCTGGAGGTGCGCATCGGCCGGATGGTCGCGGTGCTCGTGCCGCCGCTGCTCAGCGCGCTCGCCCTTGCCGCCGTCTGGCTTGTGGCGGACGAGCTGCTTGACGAGTTCGGCGCTTCGGGCATCGTGACGCTGGTATTGGCCTCGCCGCTGGCGATCCTGGCTTACCTGAGCGTGTTCGGGGCGCTCTGGCCGGCACGTGCGGCACACGTGGCCTACCACGCCCGCCTCTTGGCAGGGAGGGCGGGATGACGTCGGTCGGCGTGGTGCTCCTGGCGCGCGGTGACGTCGACGTCCCGACGACGGCGCTGGAGGCGCTCGAACCAGCCATCGACCGTGCCGCGACGTTCGTGGTGATGGGCGGGGGCGCTCTTCCTGCCGGCGTCTCGCAGCGCCCTTGGCCGGTCGGCAGCGGCACTGCCTATGCGGTCAACGCCGGGGTCGAGGCACTGCTGGCGTCGAGCGACGACGTCGAGGTGATCGTCACGCTGTCTGTCGCCGCGTCGTGGCCGGCGGACATCGTGGACCGGCTCAGCTCAGCGGTTGCTGCCGGTGCTGGCCTCGTGGTGCCGCCCGGCGCCTGCGCGCCGTTCTCGGCGGCGGCGTTCACGGTGAGCGCATGGCGGCAGGCGGGTGGTGTGGAGGAGGGCTACGGAGACGTGCTGAGCGACGTCGACTTCGCGCGGGCCGTGAGCGCCGCGGGTGGTGTGGTGCGCGAGACCGATGGCGCTGAGGTCCACGAGACGTGGCCGGAGCCGTCGCCGCGAGTGCGGGTCCGCAATGCGTTCATCTTCCGGAGCCGTTGGGGTTCCTCGATGATGCTCTGGGCGTGGACGGCGTCGCAGCTCATCCGCACGGGGGGCGCTCCTGACACCAGGCGTCAGGTCGCCAAGGGCCTCTTTGACGGCATGAGCTGGCGACACACCCGCAAGCAGATAGGGCGTGCCGCATGAGGGTGCTCGTGCTGTGGGCCGATGACCGCTCGACCAACCTCGGCGTACGGGCCCTCGCGACCGGCGCCAGCGAGCTCGTCAGATCGGTGTGGCCCCAAGCGCAGGTCGAATACCAGAACTATGGCCCTGGGGCGGCTCCTTCCCCGCCGCGCGCGTCGAAGCTCCTCTCCGCGATGGTCGGCGCCGACCGTTCATACGTGCGATGGCTGCGCGGGTATGACCTCGTTATCGACGCCGGCGCGGGTGACAGCTTTGCCGACATCTACGGCCCTCGGCGGCTGCTCGAGCTGGCCGCGCTGCGGCGGCTGGCCGTGCGAGCAGGCGGCGCGGTCATCCTGGCCCCGCAGACGATCGGCCCGTTCGGGAGCCGCGGGAGCCGAGTGGTGGCCAGGTGGTCGCTGAAGGGCGTGCGGCGGGTCTACGCCCGCGATGAGATCAGCCACGCCTTCGCCCGTCGTCAGCTGGGCGTCGATGCGCCCGTCATGACAGACATGGTCTTCGCGATTCCACGTCCCGCAGCGGACGTGTCGCGCGATGTGGTGTTCAACGTCTCAGGTCTTCTTTGGGAGCCCAACCCGCACGTCGATCACGAGCGCTACCGAGCCCAGGCAACCGCCTATTGCGTGTGGGCGCTCGAGCAGGGATATCGCGTCAGCCTGCTCGCGCACGTGCTGAACTCCGACCATGCCGACAACGACTGGCCGGCGGTCGAGGCGCTGGCGCGCCGGCTCCCGGCGCCCGTCGAGAAGCTCGTTCCCGAAGGCCTGGACGACGTTCGTTCGATGATCGGCACTGCGCGGCTCGTCGTCGGCGCCCGGATGCACGCCTGCCTCAACGCCCTGTCCATGGGCGTGCCGGCGCTTCCATGGGCGTACTCGCGCAAATTCGCGCCGCTGCTCGACGGGCTCGGATGGAGCTTGTCGCTCGACCTCCGCTCCGAGCCTGACGTCGCGGCGCGCTCGATGGAGATCACCGAGCAGATCTTCGAGACACCTCCTGTGGAGGGGCTTGCACACGTCCGTGCCGTCGCGGACGAGCGCCTCGGCCGCCTGCGCGACGACCTGCGGGAGACGGTCGGATGAGGCGCAGGACGACGGTCGCGGAGGCTGCGGCGCGTGTGGTCGCCGGTGGCAACTGCTCGGGATGTGGGGCATGCACGCTCATCGACCAGCGCCTGACGATGGAACTCGACGCCGACGGGTTCAACCGCCCGGTCCTCCGTGGCGTCGTCGCCGAGGACGACCGTGATCACTTGGATGTCAAGCTCTTCGATCAGGTCTGTCCCGGGCGGCATGTGAGCGCCAAGCGCCCCGAGGGCAGCCGGCGTGACCCGGTGTTCGGATCCGCGGTGTCGGTCTGGTCTGCCAGCGCGGTCGACTCCGAGACGCGCTTTCGTGGGAGCAGCGGAGGCACCTTGACGGCGTTGGCTTCCTGGCTCCTGGCCACCGGTCGCGTTGCGCACGTGGTCGGGGCGGCGATGGACCGCGTGACCCCCAAGCTCACCGAGTCCGTGACGCTGGCGGCTGACGACGATGTCCTGCGAACCTCGGGATCTCGCTATGCCCCCGTGTCGGTCGCGGGCAACCCGGACGCCCTGCGCGGTGATTCCGCAGTTGTCGCGAAGCCTTGCGAGGCCTCGGCCCTCGCGGCGCTCGTCGCGCGGCGCGACCTCGAGCGGCCGATCATCTTGTCATTCTTCTGTGCGGGGACGCCGAGCCAGCACGCCACCGACCGGCTCGTTCGGCAATTGGGGCTCGATCCGGCCAACCTCTCGCTCCTGCGCTATCGGGGCCACGGGTGGCCTGGCCGGTTTACCGCCGACGAGCAGGGTGGGCGGTCGGGGTCGGTGGACTACGACGAGTCCTGGGGCGCGGCGCTCGGACCGACGGTGCAATGGCGCTGCAAGGTGTGTCCGGACGGGGTCGGAGAGAGCGCGGACATCGCGGCGGGCGACTTCTGGCGGTCCGACGAGCGGGGCTATCCGCTCTTCGACGAGGGCGATGGCACGAGCGTGTTGATCGCGCGAACTGCCGTAGGCCACCAACTGCTGTGCGAGGCGATCGACCAGGGCATCCTCCAGGCCGAGCCGTTGGACATCCGCAAGCTCTATCCGGTGCAGCCCCTCCAGGTCGAGCGTCGCACGACGTTGATCGGACGGCTTGTCGGAGCGCGTCTCGCGGGCCGACCCATCCCCCGGTACACGGGCTTCGGGCTCGGCCGTCTCGGCGCCCGTATCCCACGGGCGACGGCGCGGGCCGCGGCGGGGACCTGGCTGCGGACGGTGCGCCGCCGAGCGCGACAGAAGGTGAGCCAGTGAGCGACGAGACCGTCGATGTCCTGATGATCACGCACCGCCGGCCAGAGTATGTGCGGCTCGCGTTGCCGCGGCTGCTCGCGTCCGCCGACGCCCAGACGCGCGTGTGGCTCTGGCACAACGGCGAGGACGAGGAGACCCGTGAGGTGGTGGAGAGCCACCTCGGCCACTCCGCCATCCACGAGTACAACTGGAGCCTCGAGAACGTCGGGATCCGCGTCCCGACCAACTGGATGTTCGGCGGCGCACGCGGCTGGCTGATCTCGAAGGTCGATGACGATTGCCTCGTGGCCGAGGACTGGCTCAGCCGCCTGCGTCACGTCCATCGGGCCGCCGGAGATGTTGGTGTCGTTGGCAGTTGGCGGTTCTACGACGAGGACTTCGATCCCGTCCGCGCGATGCGCAAGGTCGAGCGGGTCGGGCCCGAGGCACGGTTGATGCGCAATCACTGGGTGCAGGGGAGCGGCTACCTCGCCAAGCGCGAGATCGTCGACCGTCAGGGTGGCATCAGGGACGGTGAGACCTTCCCTGATTGGTGCATCCGTGCGGCCCTGTCGGGCCGGCGCAACGGCTGGGCGTTCCCGTTCGTCTCCGAGGAGCACATGGACGATCCCCGTTCGCCGCATACGCTGTTCACCGACGACGAGCGGTTCCTTGCCCTGCGGCCGCTGTCGGCCAAGCAGACCGGCGTCGACAGCGTGGCGAAGTGGCAGGCGCAGATGCGCACCTCCGCCAGGACCGTTCAGAACGCCTCGCTCGATCCGCGGCTCTACGAAGGCGTGGGACTGAAGGCGCGCAACGCCAGCCGCAGGCTCGTCAAGTCCCTCACCGGGCGGACCTACTTCTAGGTGATTGAACTACCAGCTGCGTCGTCGTCGACCGATACAAGGGACACCATGGCACGACTCGGCGGCGTATTGAGGCTCGGAGCGACGCTCGTTGTTGGCGTCGGCCTGTCCTTCGCGATCGTCGCCACCCCGGCAAGCGCGTCAGCGCCCAAGCCGGATTCCGATGCCCCTGCCGGGGCCTCGGCCGACTGGCTGCCCCACGAGGAGTGGGTGGGACAGCGCTGGTTGCCGTTCGACGAGCAGGTGCTCGAGCGCAAGCTCAAGATGAACGCGACGGAGATCTGGACCTATCTCAGCGCCACGCGGAGCAGTCTGAATACGCTGGCACGGTCGAGGGGCGTGTCGACGGCCGGCCTTTCGGCGCGTCTTCTGTCGACGCGCAACGTCGCTCGACACAGCCGCCGTTGGTGGGTACTGCGTGCGCGGACGCGGCGGGTGCTCGACCAGCCCCATCTCGGGGCGCACATGCTCGGACACGTCTTCCACCTGTGGGCCGTGACGGCCCACACGGAACAAACCCTCGGTGTCACCGGCAGCCAGTTCCAAGAGCTTTATGGCGAGCGTCGCTTGTCGTTCCTGCAGGTCGCGGCGGCAGCTGGGGTGGACGAGTCGACGCTTCGGAGTCGTGTTATGGCCGCGTCGAGGAGATCCGGGGCCCAGGGCGTTGCAAAGGGTGCGATGTCCGCGCGCGAGAACCGCGTCTTGCGGGCGCTGGATGCTGCCAACTTCGAGTCGTGGGCCAACTACCGAATGTCCGGGCAAGCGGTCGTCACCCACGGCTTGTTGTGCCAACTCCCCTCCAGATGACTGCGCGCTAAAGGCGAAATCACCCCTTCAGCTGCGCCAATACTGGTCGACCGACCCGGGTGACGCGCACCATTTCTCAGCATAGGCCCGTATTCTGGGTAGATGAGAGCAAGGTGCCGAGCCAGCGGCACCCTCACGATCACACCATGACCACGCTCCTTGTCGCCGCCTCCGGTGGACACCTCGCGCAGTTGCATCGTCTCGCGCGGCGGCTCGACGCGATCGAGGAGGATCGGGTCTGGGTCACGTTCGACGGGCCGCAGAGCCGCTCGCTGCTAGAGGGCGAGAACGTGGTCTTCGTGCCCTACGTCGGTCCGCGAGACCTGCGCAGCGCGCTGCGCAACATGTGGCGGGCGCGCAAGATCCTGGCCAAGTACCAGCCCAACGCGGTCGTCAGCACCGGTTCGGCCGTCGCGATGTCGTTCTTGCCGCTCGCGCGTCTGCGCGGGATCCCGGCGATCTACGTCGAGAGCGCCGCGCGCGCCGACGGTCCTTCGCTGACCGGTCGGCTGCTGCAGCGCGTCCCCGGCGTCCAGCGCTTCTCGCAGTATCGGATGTGGGCAGACGACACCTGGCGCTACGTCGGGTCGGTCTTCGATGGCTTCAAGCCGGTGCCCACCACCGCGCCGCCGCTCGACCGGCCGCTGAAGATCGTCGTGACGTTCGGCCTGATCGAGGGCTACGGCTTTCGCCGGCTCGTCGAGCGGCTGCTGGCGATCCTGCCCGCCGACGCCGAGGTGCTGTGGCAGGTCGGCGACACCGACATGACCGGGCTGACGATCCCCGCCTGCCGGTCGCTGCCCTGGCAAGACCTCACGATCGCGATGCGGGAAGCCGACGTCATCGTCGCCCATACCGGGATCGGCTCCGCGATCGACGCGATGGAGTGCGGCAAGTGCCCGGTGCTCGTGCCGCGCGAAGCCCGCCATGGCGAGCATGTCGACGACCATCAGCGCCAGATCGCCGCGGAGCTCGCCGCCGCGGGCCTGGCGATCTACCGGTCGGCCGAGGAGCTGACGTTCGGAGATCTGCGCGCCGCGATGGAGGTTCGCGTCGAGGAGCTCAGCGACCCGCCGATGATCAACACGCTGCCTGCGGATCGCCGCGCGGCGTGACGGCCGCGCCGCCGCGCTCCGAGCAACAGGCGCTGCCATGGGCGCGGATTCTGACGCTCGTGCTCGTCGCGACCGTGCCGATCCTGTCGGGCGTCAAGCGCGGGCTGCCCGTGCCCGGCTTCCGGCTGAGCGAGCTGCTGACCGTCGTGCTCGGCGGCGCGGTGCTCGTGGCCTGCGGCCGGCGCTCGCTCGCGCGCCCCGGCGTGCTCGACTGGCTCGCGCTGGCCTATGCGGTCGCGACCCTCGTCCTCGGCGCGATCGACCTGCTGCGCCGCGACGCGCCGTTTGACTCCGACAACCTCAGCGGCCTCCTGGGCCCCTTTCAGTTCCTGGTGCTCTACCGCGCCGTCGAGGTGACGGCGGCCACCGACGCCATCCGCCGTGACGTGCTGCGCGCGTTGCTGCTGGCGAGCGTCCCGGTCGCGTTGCTGGCGATCCTGCAGAGCCTCGACGTCGACGCGTTCGTGAACTTCGGCGTGCACCTCACCGGCGCGGACTATCGTGGCGACTTCACCGCTCAGGGCTTCGTCCGCGCGACGGGGACTTTCCCGCACTGGCAGGTCGCCGCCGGCTACTTCCTGACCGTCGGCGTGCTCGGCTTCGCGCTGCTGATGCGCCCTGGTCATGGCGTCTTGAGCGAGCGCGTGCTGCTGCTGGTCGTCGCCCTCACCATCGTCGCGCTGCTGCGCACGGTGACCACCGGCGCGAGCACCGCACTGGCCGTCACCTGCGTGCTGCTGGCGGTGGCCTCCGGGCGGCTGCGCAACCCGCTGGCCTGGCCGCCGGTCATCGTGCTGATCGTGCTGGTCATCGGCGGCTCGGTCCTCGCGCCGCGCTACCGCGAGCAGTACCAGCCCGCGGAGCGCGGGCCGGAGGCGCATGGCATCGTGCCGCGGACGATCGTCTACCGCTATGACATTTGGAAGGACCAGTACCTGCCGGTCCTCGAGGACCGCTGGCTGGCCGGCTTCGGGCCCGACATCCCGCCCGACGCGCGCTGGAAGTACACCGAGTCGGTCTACGTGACCATGCTGCTGCGGGGCGGCATCCTGTTGCTGGCGATCTACCTGGCCTTCATGGCGCGCCTGGCGATCGAGGGGCGCCGCCTGATGCGCGACGGGCCGCCGCTGGACGTCGGCATCGGCTCGGCAGCTGTCGCGATCGTGCTCGTGCTCGCCGTGACGCAGATCATCGCCACCTACTTCACGACCAGTGGCGCGCCGCAGGTCGTCTGGGCGCTCGCCGCGCTGGTGGCTGCCGCCGGCCTCCAGCGGCAGGAGCGACACGCATGACCCGCCTGGCCGTCATCGCCTGGACGCCGAGCCTGCGGCCGCACGAGCTCGCCGCCGAGCTTGGTGGGATCGCGTACACGCCGTACTTCCCGCGGCTGACGCGCCGCGCGTTCGTCCTGGTGCGCTACGCCGTCAGCGCTGCGCTGACTGCGGGCTTCCTCGTGCGTCGGCGCCCGCGCGCGGTCCTCGTGCAGAACCCGCCGATCGTGCCGGGCGCCATCGCCTACATCTACTGTCGCCTGGCCGGGGCGCGCCTTGTGCTCGACAGCCATCCGCGCGGGTTCGGCCACAAGGGCAGCCTCGCAGGGCGCCTCTTCCAGCCGCTGCATGAGCGCTTCATGCGCCACGCCGCCGCCACCATGGTGGCCAGCGAGCCGCTGGCCGAGGAGGTACGTCGTGCCGGTGGCCGGCCGCTGGTCGTTCATGAGCCGCCGCCGCTGTGGCGGATCGACACGCCCCCGGCCGACGACGCCCCCACCACGGTCTTGTGGGTCGGGATCTTCGCCACCGACGAACCGGTCGCCGAGGTCGTCGAGGCCGCACGGCTGACGCCCGACGTGCGGTTCGTCCTCTGCGGCGATCCGGACCGCTGCCCGCCAGAGGTGCGCGCCGCCGCGCCGGCGAACGTGACGTTCTCGGGTTACCGCCGTGGCGAGGATTACCGTGCGCTCGTCGCCGAGGCGACGATCATGATGGTGTTGACCACCGCTCCGACCTCGGTTCCTCGCGGCGCGTTCGAGGCGGTGGCCGCCCTGCGACCGCTGATCAGCAGCGACCAGCCGCTGCTACGCCAGCAGTTTCCCGAAGCGGTGTTCGCTGCCAACGAGGCGGCGGCGCTGGCCGCCGCCGTGCAGGAGGCGCGCGGCCGGCTCGGCGCGCTGACGGCTGTCGCCGAGCAGGCGCGCGAGCGAGACGCGCGGCGCTGGGCCGCCCAACGCGCGGGGCTCCTGATGGCCCTGGAGCTCGACGCGTGAGCGATGGCACGCCACGCCGGGCCCTGACCATGGGGACGGGCATCTTCGAGGCGGGCGCGCCGCCCGTGTCGTTTGCCTTCGACGAGGCGCCGCGTTGGAGCATCTTGGTGCTGTCTGACGGGACGCCGGCCGCGCGCATCGAGCTGCCGTCGCCCGGCGGCGGTGGGCCGCGGCTGCTCGCGGCGGCGCTCGGCCGCCAGGGCGACGCTGTCGCCTTCCGGCGCCGGCTGCGCGACGAGCTCCGCGGGCGGCTCGGCGCCCCGCTGGTCGTCGAGCCCGAGCACGCGCTGCGCATCTCGGTGATCCTCTGCACCCACCGTCGCCCGCAGTACATCCGCGACGTGCTCGGCGGCCTCGCCCAGCTGGACCCGGCGCCGCATGAGGTCATCGTCGTCGACAACGATCCGGGCGCCGACGACTGCCGCGAGTTCGTCGAGGCCGCCGGCTTCCGCTACGTGCGCGAGGACCGGCGTGGGCTCGACAACGCGCGCAACACCGGCGTCCGTCACGCGACGGGCGACGTCGTGGCGTTCACCGATGACGATTGCGTCCCATGGCCGGCATGGTTGCGCAGCGTGCCGGCGACGTTCGCCGATCCGCTCGTGGCCGCGATGTCGGGCCCGGCGTTCCCGTGGAAGCTCGACACGCCGTCCCGCGTGCGGATGGAGCGCCAGGCGCCGCTTAGCCGCGGCCTGAACCGCCTGACCTACACCTGGCACTCGATCTCGATCAACCACGCCGGTGGCGTCGGCTTCGGCGCCAACATGGCGTTTCGTCGCTCCGTGCTGGCCGAGCTGGGGCCCGAGCCGTTTCCGCCCGAGCTCGACGCCGGCACGCCCACGGAGTCCGGCGGCGACTACTACGTCTTCGCCCGCGTGATCGCGGGGGGGCATCGGGTCGTCTACGAGCCCGACATGTTCACCTTCCACCAGCACCGCCCGGACCCACGCGCGCTGCATCGCGCGGTGCGCGGCTACGGCGTCGGCTGCTCGTCGGCGATCAGCAAGCTGCTCGTCGAGCATGGGGAGCTTGAGACGTGGCGCGCCTCGTGGTGGCTGGTCGCGCAGTACCTGCGGACCCAGCGGCGGCGCACGGTCGGGCGCGCCGACACGGTGGAGACCCGGCTCTCGTGCGAGTTCATCGTCGGCTGGCTGCTCGGCCCGCGGCGCTGGCGGCGGTCGCTGGCCCAGCAGCGGGCGATCGCGGCGACGGCAGCACCGGGTCAGATGAGCGGCGACGCCGCCACCGCCGCGAGTCAGCCGCCGCTGGTTCGAGGCGATGACGGCGCGACCCCGGACGCTGCGACGGTCGCGCTCTCGGTCGTCATCCCCACCCACCGACGCCCAGAGGCCATCGGGCGCTGCCTCGACCACCTCGCCCAGCAGACCGCTCCCGCGGAGGCCTTCGAGGTGCTCGTCATCGATGACGCCGCGCCCGCCGTGCTGCGAGTCGACGAGGTGCGGCGCCCGGGCCTGACCGTCCGGCTGATCGCCACCGGCGGCCGCGGTGCCTCGGCCGCGCGCAACCTCGGGGCGCAGGAGGCGGCCGCGCCGCTCGTCCTGTTCCTCGACGACGACATGGTCGCCGACCCCCAGCTCATCGCGCGCCATCTGGCGCGCCACGCCGGCGTCGCGGTCCCGACGGCCGTGGTCGGCGCCTACCCGCCCGCGCCGCCGTCGCCCTCGCTGGCCGCGCGCTCGACGGCGATCTGGTGGAGCGACACGTTCGAGCTGCTGCGCCGGTCCACGAGCCACACGTTCATGTCGTTGTTGAGCGGCAACCTCTCGGTGCCGCGCGACGCGTTCCTTGCGCTCGGCGGCTTCTCGGACGTGATCCCCTACCGGCGCGAGGACTGGGAGCTCGGGGTCCGCTGGACGGCCGCCGGCCACGCGATCGCCTACGAGCCCGACGCGATCGCCGTCCACGAGTACACGTTGAGCACCGCTGCGCGGCTGCACGGCGCCGAGCTGGAGGGCTTCGGCGACGCGACGCTCGCCGAGCTGTACCCGGCGACCGTCGGCACGCTGCCGTTGATCGAGCACACGCCCCCGGCCGCGGGCGGCCGCTTGCGCGCCGGGGCCTTCGCCGCCTGGCGCCTGGGCGCCGTGCGCAGCGCGGTGAGCCTTGTCCTCACCGCGCTGGAGGCCGGCCGGCTACGCGAGGCATGGCTGCGGCTGATGAAGCTCGCCCAGCGCGCGAGCTACCACGATGGCCTGCGGCGGGCGGGCTGGAGCGGGCCGCCGGAGCCCGAGCTGGTGGCCGACGTCGAACTGCTCGACGGTGCGCCCCTGGCGCCCGCCGGCCTGGTCGCGCCGACGCTGCGCCTGCTGCTCGATGGCGAGGAGGTCGGCTGGTGCCGGCCCGCGGAGGGCTTCTGGGGGCCGCACATCGCCGACCAGATCGTCGAGGCGCTCGATCCGCTGGACATCGAGCGGCTGGCCGCCGCACGCGGCTGGGGCGCCGGACGAGCCGAGCCGTCGCCGCTGCGCGCTGAGGTCACCGTCCTGCCGCGTGCCGGCTGGGCCGAGACCGCCACCCGCGCCGCCGCGGCCGAGACGCCGCTTGTCGCGATCCCGCTCGCTGCGGCCGACCCCGGTCAAGCCTGGCTCGACGAGGCGCTCGACGCCTTCGACGCGACCACGGTCGACCTCGCCTTCGGCTGCGGCCTGCCGTCCTCGCTGCCCGCCCGGCCGCTGCACTTGCACGACGCGGCGGCGCCGCCCTCGTTTGCCGTCGGCGACGCGCCTGCCTACCTGGTGGTGCGCACGGCGCGGCTGCGGGAGCTCGGCGGCGTTCCGCATGCACTTGCCCGGCACGGGGAGAGCGCGCCCGCGCTCGCGCTGATCGAAGCCGTCCTGCGGGCGGGCGGCCTGGTCGCCCGCCGTGATGTGCATGGCCTTGGTGATCCGGACGTCGCGCCGGCCGAGCAGGGCGCCTCGTGGGCCGCCGCGGGCCTGGCGCACGCGCCGTCGCGGCGCGCAGCGGTCGCGCGCGGCGCGGTTGGCGTCGCTGCCACCGTGCTCTGGCGCACCTACAAGGACGGTCCGGACGCCCGCCTGTTGGCGGCCGCCCGCGGTGCGCTCGCCGTCGCGCGCGACCGTAGCTAGGCCGCGTCGCTGATCGTCCAGCGCCGCAGCCGCGGCAGGTAGACGAAGTCGGTGTAGCGGTTGCCCCGCACCCGCAGCCGGTGCGCGCGCCAGTGGTAGTCGTAGGAGAACGCCCAGTCGGCCGGGAAGACCCCGATGTCGACGAAGTACGTCCCAGGCGCCAGCTCGACGTCGTCGAGCGCGAGCGTGACCCGGCGCGTCCCGCCCGCGGCCACGGGGCCGACCTGGACGCCGTCGGCCTGCGTGTTGATGTCGACGCACATGATCTCGCCCTCGGGCCGCTGGATGGCCAACGACACGGCGAGCTCCTCGTGCGCGGCATCGGCGTGGAGGGTGAACGCGATGTCGAGCGTCTCGCCGGGATCGAGGTCCCCGGTGCCGCCGGTGCCGATCCGGACGTCCTCGATGCGGACCTCCTGGGATCCGAAGCGCGTCTCCTGCAGGACGAGGCCATCGGGCGTCGCGCCGTCGGCCGATCCGTCACCGTCGGGCGTCGGCGTGATCAGCAGCGTCGCCTCCGACGCGGCGCCGCGATAGCGCTCCACGACTTCCTCGGCCTCGCCGTACCCGAGCAGCCGGCCTTGCTCCAGCCACAGGACCTCGTCGCACTCCTCGATGACTTGCTCGAGGTTGTGCGAGGCGAACAGCAGGCTCGTCCCGCCCTCGCGGACCTCGCGGATCCACTCCATGCACTTCTCCTGGAAGCTCAGGTCGCCGACCGCCAGCACCTCGTCGAGGATCAGCAGCCGCGGCCGCAGCTGAGCGACGACGCCGAACGCGAGGCGCAGCTTCATGCCGTCGCTGTAGGAGCGCACCGGCGCGTCGGCGAACTCGTCCAGCTCGGCGAAGTCGAGGATCGCGTCCATCGCCTCCTGGGCGTCGCGCACCCGCATCCCGTGCACCAGCGCCGCGGTGAGCGCGTTCTCGCGGCCGGTGAGCTCCATGTTGAAGGTGTCGCCGAGCGAGAGGACCGAGGCGGTGTCGCTGGCGACCGAGATCGCGCCGCGCGTCGGCTCGCTGATCCCGGAGGCCAAGCGCAACAACGTGGACTTGCCCGCGCCGTTGTGGCCGACGACGCCGAGCGCATCGCCCGCCTCCAGCGTGAACGACACGTCGCGCAGGGCCCAGCGCGTCTCGGCCGAGCGCCGCTGTGCGCGCAGCGACGGGCTCAGCATCGAGCGCACGCTGCGCGTCCCCGCCTGCCAGCGGGGGAAGGACTTCCAGATGCCGTCGAACTCGAGCTGGATCACAGGTTGTCGGCGAAGTTGCGGGAGAGGCGGCGGAACGTGATGTAACCGCCGATGCACAGGACGATCGCGAGGACCGCGACGTAGAGGAAGTGCCCGGCCGATGGCCACGGCGCGCCCAGCAGAGCCGCGCGGTAGGCCTCGACGAGCGTCGTCATCGGGTTGAGCTGCAAGACCCACTGGTACTCGTCGGGCACCGTGCGCAACCCGTAAAAGACGGGGGTCATGTAGAAGAGAATCTGCAGGACGACCTGCACCAGGTTCGGAACATCGCGGAAGAAGACGCTGACCGATGAGACCAGCCACGCGATACCGGCCATCAGCGCGAGCTGCAGGACGACGAGCAGCGGCGTCACGACGATCGTCCACTCCAGGCCGGTCTCCAACACGGCCATTCCGAGCAGGATCGGCAGCGCGAGCAGCACGTCGACCAGCGGCACCACGATCGAGACGATCGGCAGTACCGCAGACGGCAGCCGCGGCTGGAACACGAGGTGGCGCTCGTCGAGCAGGACGGTCGCGGCGGTGCCCAGGCCGGTCGAGAACCACGTCCAGGCGATCAAGCCCGAGAAGACGAAGACCGGGAAGTGGTCGATGTTCAGGTCGAGCACCGACCCGAAGATGAACACCAGCGCCGCGAGCTGCGCGAGCTGACGGGCGACCGGCCAGGCCCACCCCAGGAGGGTCATGCGGTGCGTCGCGTCGATCTCGCGCCGGACCAGGTGCAGCACCACCTCCTGGAACACGCCGGGGGTCAACCGCCGCATGCTGGGGGTGGTGAGGGCCGCCTCCACAGGGGGTGACGGGGTGGCGGTGGGTCCTGCCATTCGGCTCATTGTCCCACGCCGGGGTGCGCCCACCCGTCAAGCTGCTCTACACGCCGCCGGACCTGCG
This sequence comes from uncultured Conexibacteraceae bacterium, assembly GCA_963794585.1. Classification (GTDB taxonomy): domain Bacteria; phylum Actinomycetota; class Thermoleophilia; order Solirubrobacterales; family Solirubrobacteraceae; genus Baekduia. The sequence continues at coordinate 422,245 of CAWCEO010000010.1, read as the reverse complement.
CCACTCGCAGCGCCGCGCCGTCGGCCCGCACGGCGGCCGTAACGCCCAGAAGAGCTCGCAATCCGGCCCGCAGGACGGTCGCGGCACGGCGCCGCGTCGCGAGCAGGAGCACCGGCACCAACGGTCCCGGGACGCCGCCCAGGAGGTCGCGGGCCCTGGTCGGCACGGCGGCGTCTGGGTGCAGGCGCGCCAGCTGCGCCTGCTCGGCGCCTTGGGCGCGCGCGTCGGCGAAGAAGGCCTCCGCGTCGCGTGCGTAGCGGTGAGCCGCACGCAGGTGCGGTGCGAAGATGCTCTGCAGCCCGGCCGCGCGGCAGCGCAGCCCGAGATCGCGGTCCTCGTGGCGGTAACCGCGGTAGGCCGGGTTATGCAGGCCGACGCGCAGCGCGTCGGCGCGGCGCAGCGAGACGTTGCCGGTCCACAGGCGCTCGAGCACCTCCGTGGGATCGGCCGTCCAGCCGGCGACGCGGCGCGCGTAGTCGGCGCCATACAGCGCCCGCGGGTAGCGCGGGCGCGGCTCGGACGGACCAAGGTCAACGGGCATCGCCCCAACCACGACCAACGCCTCGCGCGCGGCGTGGTGCGCCGCGTGCCCCGACACCGATCCCGCTGTGAGCACCACGTCGTCGTCGAGCAGCAGCACGACGTCGCCCACGGCGGCCTCCGCGCCGGCCTGGCGGGCCGGTCCCGGGCCGGCGCCACGACCGGCCACGACGCGTACCCGCGGGTCCTCCGGCAGCTCCAGCGCAAGGGTCGCGTCCGGGCGGTCGTCGACGACCACGACCTCAATGGGACCATCGGCGAGCGCCGCCGCGACGACCTCGGCCAGCGATGCCGACCGACCAGCGGTCGGGACGACCACGGAGACCGTCGGGCCAGGGGTATCCGTGGGCATCTGCGAGTAGTATCGCGCGCTCCATGGCGTCGATCTCGGTCGTCATACCGGCCTACAACCGGGAGGCGACGTTGGGCGTGTCGCTCGACGCGCTGCTCGCCCAAGGCCACCAGGACTGGGAGGCGATCGTCGTCGATGACGGGTCGGCCGATCGCACGGCCGCCGTCGCGCAGGAGTACGCGGCCCGCGACCCGCGCATCCGCGTCCACCGCCAGCCCAACGGCGGCGTCAGCGTGGCGCGCAACACGGCGATCGGCCTGGCCCGCCATCCCTGGCTGTTCTTCCTGGACGCCGACGACTGGATCACGCCCGAGGCCTTCGCGCAGCTGACGGCCGCGTTGGAGCGCCATCCGGACGCCCAGCTGATCAACGGCGGCTGCACGCGCGTGCTTGCCGACGGGACCGAGATCCCCGAGGAGCGCGTCGCCCAGGGCGAGGATCTGTTCGCCAAGTTCGCCCGGACCTGCGCGTTCTCCATCCACACGTCCTTGGTCGACACCGAGCTGGTCCGGCGCCTCGGCGGCTTCGACACGTCGCTGATCACCTGCGAGGACTGGGATCTCTGGCAGCGCATCGTCCGCACCAACGTCCGCTTCGCGTCGATCCCCGACAACGTCGCCTTCTACCGCGTGCGCAGCGGCTCGGCCTCGGGCGACGGCGTCAGAATGCTCACCGACGGGCTGCGCGTCATCGCCCAGGGCTACGGGGAGGATCCGCGGCTGGAGGGCTGGCCCGGTGCCCGACGCGGCAGCGAGGCCGAGCAGTCGGCGGGCGCGGCGCGTGCGGCACGCCTGTACCTGGCTGCCTACGCCGCCGGCCTGGAGATCGCCAAGGGCCAGGACGGCGGCGCGCTGTTGGACCTCATCAAAGACCGTCACGTCGGCGACACCGATGCGATCGGCATGGCGCACACGGTCTTCAACGCGACCGCTGTGGCTCGCGGGACGTCGGTGCGGCGCTGGCCCGACTACCCGCCCGAGGTCCACGAGCACCTGCACGGCTTCGTGGAGGCGATCGGCCGCTTCACCCGCGATCACTGGTTCGCGCTGAGCATGAGCCAGGCGCTGGAGGAGCTCATTCTCCAGAACGGCACCGACCACGAGGAGCTGCTGGTCGGGCGCACGCAGGTGACCCGTCCCCCGCTCGCAGGGCCAATCGTCGACATCACGCTGCGTGGCGCGCAGCGCCTGATGGTCGCGCCGCGCGACCTCGAGGACGGCCTCGCGCCGATCCTCCTGCCGGCTGCCGGCGCCACCGTCCCGGCCATGGTGATCGCCGACGCGCTCGCGACGGTCCACGCGTGGGAGATCCTGCGGCGCCACTTCGCGGCCACGATCTACCCGGAGTTGAGCGTGCGCCACGACGCGCGAATCGTCGTGCGTCGCGGGCGCGTCAAGCTTGCTGACGACGAGGTGTCGGGTGAGGTCGAGACCGCGGAGGCGCTGCACACCGCGGTGGGCTGGATCGTGTTGCTGCAGGAGCTCTGGGGCCGTCCGGAATGGGAGCACGACCGCTTCTACGACCTCGGCGCCAAGCCGGCCCGCGACGATCGTGGCGGGCCCGTCGTGGCCCGCGATGAGCTGGGGATCGTCGAGATCGCCGAGGAGCTGCCCACGATCACGGGCGTCGACGGGCCGCTCGACATCGACGTGGCGCTGGCTGGCATCCCGCTGCTGCGCGTCCGCGTGCACCCGACGCGCGGCGTCGTCAGCGCCCAGGCGCTGCGTGGAGCGATCAGCTACGCGGGCGGCTTCGAGCTGTGCAACGTCGCCGTGCGCGAAGGGCTGCTGCTTTACCACGGGCCCGCCGACGTGCCGCTGCGCGCGCGCCTCGCTGCTGCCGCTGCGCGGCGCCGTGCCGCGGCCAACGGCCGGGCGGCCGCCGGGAACGGGTCGCTGCTGGCCGGGTGGACGGGCGTCGCCGAGGAGGACGCGCCGTCGGGCGTCGCGCTCCTGGGCCGCCACCGCCACGGCACGATCAGCGGTGCCGCGGGGCGCCCGGCCTTGCTGCCCGGCAAGGCCATCGCCCACATCGAGGCACTGGCGTCGCACACCGGTCAGCCGCTGATCGCTGCCGCTGGCGACGGCGCGCCCGCAGCGGTGCTGCACGCGCCGTTCGTCATCGACCGCGACCGCGAGCCGGTCGAGCTCGGGCTGAAGTCCGATGGCCGCGCCCGCTGGTTCGAGCGCCGGCATATGGCCGTCGGCGGGGTCGCGGCGGGATCGGTCGCCGCCGTCCGCCGCACCCACGTGCTCGAGCTGGCGCCCCCGGCGGCGCGGCAGGTGCTGGAGATCGGGTGCTCGGATCCGGTCCTCACGGCCGAGCTCGGGGCTCGTGCGCAGCGGCTCGTCGTCGCCGACATCTCGTGGCTGGCGCTGCAGGAGGCCGCCGCCCGCTGCGCCGATGCGGCCAACGTCTCGTTTCAGCGCACCGACCTCTTCGAGGAGCCGCTGCCGCCCGGCAACGACCTGATCGTCTGCGGCGACGTCCTGCGGTGGGCCGAGAAGCCCGCCCAGCTGCAGGCCGGCGCGCGGCGCCTCATCGACGCCCTGGCGCCGGGCGGGGCGCTGGTCGTGACCAGCAGCACGTCGAGCGCCGACCAGGTCTGGCGCGCGCTGCACGCCGGGCGCCGCCTGGCGCTGACCGAGGAGCTGCGCGGCGCCACGTTTCGCATCCAGCGCTACGAGGTGCGCGCCTCGCGCCTCCCGCGCCCCTTCCACCAGCCCGCCCCGGTGCGCCGGCGCGAGCTCACGATTGCGCAGGAGGCCGCGGAGGCCTCGCCCGCGCCGGCGACCGTGTCCGGTGCCGAGGTCACCGCCGCGCTGCCGGTCCTGATGTACCACCGGATCGCCACCGACGGCGAGCCCCGGGCGCGGCGCTGGCGGACCGACCCGTCGGCCTTTGACGAGCAGCTGCACTGGCTGCGCGAGCAGGGCTTCCGCTCGGTCGACGTCGACGAATGGGCCGGCGCCGTCGCGCTGGACCAGCAGTTGCCGGGGCGTGGCATCGTCTTGACCTTCGACGACGGCTTCGCCGACTTCGGCGAAGAGGCGCTCCCGCTGTTGCGCAAGCACGGCTTCCGGGCCGAGCTGTTTGTCGTCAGCGGCCACGTCGGCGGCACGGACTCCTGGGACACCGCTTGGGAGCGGCGCGAGCCGCTGATGGACTGGCAAGCGCTCGCCGACCTACCGCCCGACGTGGTGCGGATCGGCTCGCACACGGTCGGTCACGCGCCGCTGACCGCGGTCTCCTCCGAGGAGGTGGTCCGTGAGCTCGTCGAGAGCCGGATCACGCTCGAGGACCGGCTGGGGCGCCCGGTCAGGACGATCGCCTACCCGTTCGGGTTAAACGACGGGGTCGTCCAGCGACTGGCCGGCGCGGTCGGCTATGAGGTCGGCTACACGACGCAGCCGTGGTGGGCACACCCGACACGCAACCTTCTGGACCTTCCTCGCCTAGAGGTTCGCGGCGGCGACGGGCCGGCCGACTTCGCGCGGCTGGTCGATCGTCCGCCCGCGTAATCCGCAGGATTCCAGGGCGTTTCAGAGTGGACCAATAGTCGAGTGAAGTTGGCCGCCGAACGCCTAGGCAAAGCCAACTTCTCTCGTTACGGTGGTTCCAGAAACACCCGGTGCCGCAGTTCAGGGTGGGGACCGTCACCGGCCTCTTCGCCGACGCCGAGAAGCGGGCAGCTTCGGCAGGCGAACCTGTAGTGCTAATTCCTAAGAACAAGGAAAACGTCTCCTTTGCGAGTCCAGCCGCGCGTGGCCGAAACCGGCCGCGGCACGACCAAGCTCATGCGGATCACCGGCCTCCGGTCCGCGCCACCAGTCATCGAAGAAGTCGAGCCCAACGGCGCGGTCCTACGTCGCGATCGGCGCTACCGGCGCAGCCTCGTGGTGGCCGACGCGCTCTCGGCGCTCGTTGCGCTGGTGTTCGCCACCAACGTGCTCGGCACCAACCAGCTGGGCCTGCAGGTCCTACTGGGGCTGCCGCTCGTGACGCTGGCATGCAAGCTCAGCGGGCTGTATGACCGCGACGAGCTCGTCATCCGCAAGACGACGCTGGACGAGGCGCCCGCGTTCCTGCAGCTGGCCACGCTCTCGACGCTCGCCGTGTGGATGCTCGACGGCGTCGTGCTCAGCGGCCCGCTCACCAAAGAAGCGGCTCTCATCCTCTGGGCCTCGCTGTTTGCCTTCGGGCTCTTGTTCCGTCGCATCGCACGCCATCTCGCGTCGCGCGCCGTCTCGGAGGAGCGCCTGCTGCTCATCGGCGACGCGGCGACCTACGCCCGCGTGCAGCACAAGCTCGAAGCGGGCGACGTCCACGCCCGCCTGGTCGGCCGCATGTCGCTGCAGCGGGTGTCGGACTTCAGCGCCGACGAACGCCCGGTCGACGAGGCGACGCTCGGTCAACTGATCCGCGACCTCGACGCGCATCGCGTGCTCGTGGTGCCGAGCCAGACCAACCCGCAGGTGACGCTCGACCTCATCCGCGCGACGAAGGCCATCGGCGTCCGCGCCAGCATCGTCCCGCACGTCTTCGACGTCGTCGGTCAGTCGGTCGTCTTCGACGACCTCGGCGGCATGACGCTGCTCGGCGTCCGTGAGTTCGCCCTCGGCCGGTCCTCGCAAGTCGTCAAGCGGGCGTTCGACCTCGCCGGCGCGGTGTGCGGGCTGCTGGTCATTACGCCGGTGCTGGTCGTGATCGCGGCGTTGATCAAGCTCGACAGCCGCGGCCCCGTCTTCTTCCGTCAGGAGCGGATCGGGCGCGACGGCGAGCCGTTCGGGATCTACAAGTTCCGGACCATGACCGCCGACGCCGAGGCCCGCAAGGCCGAGCTGATGGGCCGCAACGAGGCCGACGGCCTGTTCAAGATCGTCGACGACCCACGCATCACGCGGGTCGGGCGCATCCTGCGCAGCACGTCGCTGGACGAGCTGCCGCAGCTGCTCAACGTGCTGCTCGGGGAGATGTCGCTGGTCGGGCCGCGGCCGCTGATCAACAGCGAGGACGAGACCATCACCGGCTATGACCGCCGCCGCCTGCACCTGACGCCGGGCATGACCGGGCACTGGCAGATCATGGGCTCCGCGCGGGTTCCCATGCACGAGATGCTCAAGATCGACTACGTCTACGTCACAACGTGGAGCTTGTTGGAGGACATCAAGATCCTGACGCGCACTGTGCCCTACATGCTCGCTCGTCGCGGGATGTGAGCCTGGGGATGACGCAATCCACCCAGCCGGGTGATGGAGATCACTCGCGGCGCCTGAGGCGCCGGGATAGCGTTCGCCAAATCGGAGGTCCGTGCGGGGACTTCCCAAGACCGTGAAAGGGCCATCGGTGGCCGAATCCAATTGGGTGTTCGTCGAGCGCTTGGGCGGACGCATGCGACGCGTGACGCTGCTCACTGACGAGTTCGAGGTCATCTCGATGCATGACCGCGGGATCGGTGCCGGCGATGCCGAGCCCGACGAGTGCCAGCTGCTGCGGGCCATCGAGCTCGAGCGCAGCATCGGCCTCACTGCCTGAGAGACCATCCCCGCCCGCCTCGCGCTGCCTCCGAGGCGGGTGACGGACTACCGTTGCCCGTCGCATGACCGCCGCCGGCCTCGACACCGCGCTCTATCGCGCCGCCCGCACCTATGGGCACGCGCCCGCGACCGAGCGTGCCGTGGCGCGGTTCTCGCACCTTGGTGAGCACGCGGCGCTGTGGCTCGCCATTGGCACTGCCGGCGTTGTCTTGGACCGTCCGCGGCGGGCCCGCTGGGGGCGAGCGCTCGCCGCGGTGGGCGCGGCGTATGCCGCCAACGTCGCCGTCAAGTTCCTGGTGCGGCGTCCGCGCCCAGCCTTCGACGACCTTCCCCAGCTGATCGGGACGCCGACGCAATTGAGCTTCCCCTCGTCGCACGCCACGTCGTCGTTTGCCGCCGCCCGCGCGTATGCGCCGTTGCTCGGCGCGGGAGGCCCGGCCGTCTACCCGCTGGCCGCCGCGATGGCCGCGACGCGCGTCTACCTCGGTGTGCACTACCCCTCAGACATCCTCGCCGGCGCGCTGCTCGGCACGCTCCTAGGAGGAGCAATTCGATGAAGGTCGGCATCGTCGGCATGCCCAACGCGGGCAAGTCCTCGCTCTTCAACGCCTTGACCAAAGCGGGGGCCGAAGCGGCCAACTACCCGTTCACCACGATCGAGCCCAACGTGGCGATCGTCCCGGTGCGCGACGAGCGCATGGAGCGCGTCGCGGCGTTGTTGAAGTCCTCGGAGATCGTCTGGGACACGATCGCCTTCCACGACATCGCCGGCCTGGTCAAGGGTGCGTCGGAGGGAGAAGGGCTCGGCAACAAGTTCCTGGCCAACATCCGCGAAACCGACGCGATCGTCCACGTCGTCCGTGCCCACACCGACTCCTCCATCTTGCACTCGGAGGGCTCGGTCGATCCGGCGCGGGATGTCGAGACGATCGAGACCGAGCTGATCTACGCCGACCTCGAGCAGACCGAGCGCCGCCACGAGCGCGTCCTCAAGCAAGCGCGCGGGGGCGACAAGGAGGCGACGGCCGAGCAGCGCTGGCTCGAGGAGATCATCGCCCAGCTGCAGGCCGGCAAGTCGGTCCGCGCCGCCGTCGTCGACCACCCGGTGCCCGTCGCCGCACCCGATGCGCTGCGCAACCTCTCGCCGCTGACGAGTAAGCCCGTGCTGTTCGTGGTCAACGTCGACGAGGGCTCTGACGAGATCCCTGCCGTAATCGCCGAGCACGCCGCGGCCCAGGGCGCGGGCGTGGTCGCGGTCTCCTCGCGCCTGGAAGCCGAGCTGTCGGAGATGGACGACCAAGACGCCGCCGAGATGCGCGCCGACCTCGGCGTGAGCGAGTCCGGTCTGGACCGTGTCTCGCGCGGGGCGTTTGAGCTGCTCGACCAGATCACGTTCTTCACGGCCGGCGAGGGCACGATCGCCCAGAGCTGGCACATGACCGACGGTCTCACCGCCTGGCACGCGGCCGGCCAGATCCACACCGACATCCAGAAGGGCTTCGTCCGCGCTGAGGTCATCGGCTGTGACACGCTGCTAGAGGCCGGTGGCTACACGGCTGCGCGCGAGCGCGGGCAGTTGCGCCTCGAAGGTCGCGACTACGTGATGCGCGACGGCGATGTCATCAACGTGAAGTTCACGCCCTGACCGATCGAGCACCGGGTACAGCACTTCTTATGGATCTTCCTCGCCGTGTCGACAAGCCTTGGGGCCACGAGCTCTGGTACGCCCTGACCGACCGCTACGCCGGCAAGATCCTGCATGTCAGCGCCGGCCATCGGCTATCGCTGCAGTTCCACCATCACAAGGACGAGAGCAACTACTTGCTCTCGGGCCGGCTGCGGCTGATCAAGGGCACGAGCGCCGATGAGCTCGTCGAGACCGAGATCGGCCCGGGCCATACCTGGCGCAACCAGCCGGGCGAGATCCACACGATCGAGGCGATCGAGGACGCCGCCGTGCTCGAGGTCTCGACTCCGGAGGTCGACGACGTCGTCCGGCTTTCGGACCACTACGGGCGCGAGGGTACGACGGCGCACTAGTGGAGGCCACCGTGCGCCCACCTCGCAGGCGCCGGCGCGCGCGCCGCGTCGCGGCCGTCCTGCTGCTGGTGATCGCGGTGCTGGCCATCACGGCGGTAGTGCTGCTGGCGCCGGGCACCTATGAGACCTATCCGCGCTCCGCGCTGCTGACGACGGCTAGCCGGCGCGTGGCGCCGGCGTGGACACGGCCCTGCTGGGCCAAAGCGCGCAAGCTGCGCGAGTCGACTTGCGCACACGTCTCGGGGCGCGTGGTGTGGATCCAGCGCGAGGACCCCGACGGCGACGGCGACCGCCACCTCGTGATCGCTGGAGAGCTGCGTTTGCGCGTCGTGAAGATCCCCAAGACGCTTCCGGTCTCGCACCTGCCGGGCTACGGCAAGCGGATCGACGCGGTCGGCTACCTCGCCCTCGGCAGCAGCGGGCACACGGAGGTGATCGCCGCGCGGCTGGTGCCCGGCGGGCCGTCGGGACGCTGAGCGTCACCAGACGGTGCGCACGTCGTAAGCCGCGAATGCCCGGTCAGCGGTGAGGATCACGGCGTCCTCGATCTGGGCCTGGGCGATCAGCATGCGGTCAAACGGGTCGCGGTGGTGGTAGGGGAGCGCTGCGGCGGCCAGGGCGTGAGCGTGGGTGATCGGCAGCAGCGTCGGACTGGTCTCCTCGATGAGGTCGAAGTCGCCGAGGTGCTGAAGCTTGCCCATCGCGTGCTTGACATAGATCTCCCACGTGGCAACAGCGCTGAAGAGCATCTGATTGCCGTTGTCGTTCAAGAGGCCGCGAGCACGCTTGCTCAGACGCTTCGAGTCCTGCGCCCACCAGAGCAGTGCGTGGGAGTCCGGGAGGATCCTCATCGCACCCCGAATGCCTCAGCGAACCCGTCGGGCAGCTCGTCGAAGTCGTCGGCGATCCAGAGATCCGGCATCGAGCCGCAGAACTCTGCGCGGCTGCGCTTCGGCTTCTCGAATAAGACGATGCGCGCCACAGGTACTCCGCGGCGCTCCAGCACGACCTCTTCGCCGCCCTCGACGGCTGCGACCAGTTGCGACAGCCTTGTCTTCGCTTCGTGCATGCCCACGCGAGTCATGCCGCGGAGCGTAGCACCCTAAACTAGCTAGATCGACTAAGGCGATCTAGCTAAGCCACGATCCGCAGGCCGACCGGCGCTTCGACCGGCTCCCCGGCCTCGTGCGCCTGCGCCGCGCGATGCGCGCGGATGATGCTCAGCCGCCGCTCGCGCGTCTCGCGATCGTCGGCCAGCAGCGCGCCGCGCCAGCCGAAGAAGGCCCACAGGTCGACCACGAGCAGGAACGCGACGCCGATCAGGATCACGATCGCGAAGCCCAGGCCGACCCGGCCGCGGTGGCGCTCGGGCACGCGCGTGTCGAGCGCCAGCGCCACATCGGCCTCCGGTCGCACCAGCGGCGTCGACTTGATGTCCTTGGCCAAGACGTCATAGGCCGGCTTGGGCCGACCGTCGTAGGTGATCAGGCCCTTGTGGTGAATCGACGTGCGGTCGGCGGCCCGCAGCTGCGCGCCCCCGTCCCACTGCGGCTTGACCGCGAACTCCTGCAGCGTCCAATAGATCGCGCCGCTCAGCGTCGACGCGCGGCGCACGGCGCGCAGGACGTCGCGCGTGTAGAGCTCCTGGAAGGCATAGGTCTGCTTCTCGGTCGCCGGGCCGGTCAGTGTTGACTCGGCGCCGAACTCCGTCAGCACCAGCCCCGCGTCGGGGTACATCGCGCGCATGCCGCTGAGGTAGGGGCCGAGCGAGCGGATGTCGGCGGTCGAGTGGCCGGCCTTGCCCGGATACCAGCCGAAGTAGCTGTTGATGCCCAGCAGGTCGAAGGCGGCGTAGGCCTCCGCCCGCGCGTACCCCGGGTAGCTGAGCATGTCGACCGAGGTCGGCAGCGTCGGGTCGAGGTCGACGGTCAGCTCGCGCGCGGCGCGCAGGAAGGCATTGGTTCCCGGCACCTTGTCCGGGATGACCGACAGCTCGTTGGCGACCGAGTGGGTGATCGTCGACGGGTGGTTGCGCGTCGCCAGCACGGCGGCCCGGACGGTCGCCAGCGCCGTGTCGCGCTGGGCCTCGGTCTGCAGCAGCTTGTCGCGGTGGTAGATCGGCGCCTGGGTCCAGACCATGATTCCGGCCTCGTCGAGCTTGCGCTGCAACCGCTCGTCGAGCGCGTAGTGCGCGCGGGTCACGTTGGCGCCGACGGCCTTGAGCTGGGCGACGATGGCGGTGACGTCGGCGTCGGTCAGCGCGGGGCCGTGGCCGTCGATGTCCTCCTGGATCGAGGCGCCACGCAGCTCGACCGGCTTGCCGTTGAGCTCGAGCAGGCCGTCGCGGACGGTCACCGTGCGCAGGCCGACCCGCGCGCTGTCGTGTTGCTGGACGCCGCTCGGCGCGATCGTGTCCAGCGCCGCGCCGTAGAGCGCCGGATGGCCCGGGCCCCAGAGCTGCGCGTCGCCGGAGACGGGAACGTCGAAGCGGACGCGGGCGCGCTCGCCGGGCGCCAGCGGCCGGGCGGAGGCCTGCGCGCTGCCCGCTTCGTCGCCATCGGGGTTGGTCAGTCGCGCGCTCAGCCGTGGCCGCAGCACCGTCGCGCCCCGGTTCTCGACCGTCGCGTCGACCAACACGCTCCATTTGCAATCGCCGCCGTCGGCGTTGCAGCGCTCACGCGGGAGGAAGCCGGCGTCGTGGGTGACCAGGCCGCCGAGCGGCACCAGCTGCGCCGGGCGCGTCATCCCGCCCCAGTTCCACCAGCCCTCGCGCGGCTCCTTGGCCTTGCGGTTGTCGGCCCGGACGACCAGCTCGTGGGGTTGCCCGTCGGCCAGCGCCGGCAGCGCGACGGTGAAGGGTGCGTAGGGGTCGTTGTGCACCGCGACGCGCCGGCCGTCGAGGAAGACGTCGGCCACGCGGCGGATCTGCTCGAAGTGCACGCCCCAGGAGAAGCCCGTCGGCGTGCCGGTCGGCTGGGTCAGCTTGATGCGGTACCAGCCGACCTGGCCGTGGAAGATCTTGGGGTCGGGATGGGGGTCGAAGACGTGGGGCAGGTCGACGGCCGACCAGGTCGCGCCGCCAGGGCCTGCCGGGTGGGTGGGTCCGATTTCGCGGAGGCCGGCGTCGGTGGGGTCGAGCGCGTACTCCCAGCCGGCGGCGTCGAGGTTGACCGCGCGCGGCGGACCGCTTGCTGCGACGGCCGTAGCGGTGCCGGAGCCGACCGTGCACACCAGCGCAGCGGCAGTCAGAAAGGCGGCGGCTCGTCGCACCACGCGGGAGATCATCGCTGAGGCATCGGCAGATGGTGCATCGAGCTTCAAGGCGGCGTTCGCCCGCGCACGCCCTACTCCTGCTTCGCCAGCTCTGCCAAACGCTCGCTTAAGCGGTTCATCCCGCGCGCCGACGCGGCCGCGGAGGCCTCGCCAAAGGTCGTCGGCGCGTCGGAGGGACACACTACGGAGATCGGCTGCAGCGTCGCGATCTTGCGGAACTCGCGCAGCTCATCGGCCTGATCGCGCAGCGCGGCGGCGACCCGTGGTCGCTCTTGCGCAGCGTTGGCGATCGCTGTGTCGAGATCGCCATGAACACGCAGGATCTCCCCCGCCGTCTTCTCGCCGATGCCTTTCGCGCCCGGGATGCCATCCGACGGATCGCCGCGCAGCGCGATGAAGTCCGGGACCTGATCCGGGCGGATCCCGTAACGCGTTTTGACGCCCGCGACGTCGACGAGCTCCGGCCCGTCCTTGCCCCCGCGCGGGTAGAGGACCTTCACCGACTCGCCCACGCACTGGAACATGTCGCGGTCGCCGCTGAAGATCAGCGCGGTGCCGCCGGCGTCGACCTCACAGCGCGCGTAGGCGCCGAGCAAGTCGTCGGCCTCCAGGTCGCCGGCGTCCTCCCAGAGCCAGCCGAACGCGCCGAAGAACGCCGGCGCGTCGGCCCACTGCGGCGCGAGCTCGTCGGGGACCGGCGGGCGGGTGGCGTGATAAGAGGCCAGTGACTCCGCGCGGTAGGTCGCCGCCTCGGCACCGGTGCACAGGACGACGGCGCGCGGCTTGTGGCGCTCGATCGCCCACAGCACCTGGTTGGCGAAGCCCAGCAGCGCGTTGACCGGCGTGCCGTCGGTGCCGGTGATCGACTTCGGCAGGCCGTAGAAGGCGCGGTAGAGCAGCGATGGCGCGTCGACGGTGAGCAGCGGACCCATGGGCGCCGTACTCTGCCAGGTGCCGCCGATGCCCAAGATCCCCACCAGCCGCCTCGGGCGCACCGCGAAGTTCGGCGGCCTGGTCGCCGGCCAGAGCGCGCGCTGGGCGGGCACCCAGGCCGCCAACCGCCTGCGCTCCGACGAGCAGGCCCAAGCCGCCGACGCCAAGCGCGCGCTCGCGCTCGCCGACCAGCTGGTCACCCAACTCGGGCAGATGAAGGGCGCGGCGATGAAGCTCGGCCAGGTCTTGTCGACCATCGACTTCGACATGGTCCCCGAGGGCGAGCGCGAGGCCTTCAAGGAGAAGTTGTCGTCCTTGCGCGACGATGCCCCGCAGGTGCCGTTCAAGAAGATGGAGAAGGTGATCATCGACGACCTCGGCGGGTCGATCGACGAGCACTTCTCGGCCTTTGACCGCACGCCGGTTGCGGCGGCGTCGATCGGGCAGGTCTATCGCGGCGCGCTGCACGACGGGCGCGACGTGGCGGTCAAGGTCCAGTACCCGGGAGTTGCTGAGGCGGTGGAGACCGACCTGCGCAATGCGGCGGTCCTGCTGCCGTTGGTGCGTCGCCTGGCGCCGGGGCTCGATGCCAAGGCGATCCTCGGCGAGCTGCGCGACCGCATCGGTGAGGAGTTGGACTATGAGTTGGAGGCCCAGAACCAGCGCCGCGTCGCAAGGGCGTTCAAGGGCCATCCGTACATCCGCGTGCCGGATGTCGTCACCTCGATGTCGACGCGGCGGGTGCTGATCACGGAGTTCGTCGAGGGCCGTGGGTTCGGGGAGGTCAAGGAGCTGCCGGAGGCCGAGCGCGATCGCTTCGCCGAGATCTGCTTCCGGTTCTTCTATGGGTTGCTCCGACGTGAGCACATCGCCGCTGGCGACCCGCATCCGGGGAACTACTTGCTGGGCGAGGATGGGCGCGTCTGCTTCTTGGACTTCGGGCTGATCCGCCGGATGGATGCTGGGTATTTGGAGGACGAGCGGGCGCTGGCGCAGGCCGTGATCCGGGGTGACGCCGACGAGGTTCACCGCTACCTGGCCTCGCTCGGCTATCTGCCGGACCCGTCGGCCTTCGACCCGGAGCGCGTGCTGGGTCAGCTCGCCGCGGCGGGCGAGTGGTACTTCACGACCGGCTTCCGTCGTCTGGATCCGGAGTTCGTGCGGACGGCGATGGAGATCTCCGGCTCGCCCGCGTCGCCGTACTTCGAGGAGATGCGACGGCAGACCATCCCGCCGCAGGCGCTGTTGCTGCGGCGGATGGAGGGGTTGTTGTTCAGCGTGCTGGGAGAGCTGCGTGCGGGGGCGGACTGGGGGACGCTGGCGTTGGAGTACATCGCCGAGGAGCCGCCGTCGACGGAGCTCGGTCGGGCCGAGGGTGAGTGGCTGGCGGCTTCGGCCGCGTAGCTCTGCGGGGCGGTGGGTCCTGGTGCGGGCGTGGTTGGTGGGGCGGCGCTCCGTGACCGATCGCCACTGCGCTTCTGTGGCCTGGAGCCCTGCCCGCTTCCCCGGCTCAACAGCCCTCCGTCACCAATCCCGTCTTTGCCCGTATATCCCAGTCCTCGAGATCCCCGCGTGGCGGCCGTGCTCCGACATCCAGGGTCAACGCTGCGGTGCAGCGGTGTGCGACATCCAGCGCGCGGACCGTCAGCCGGCCGTCGGTGAACAGCGAGAACACGATGGTGTTGCCATCGACCGTCCAGCGCAGTGGTCCGGACTCGTCTGCAGTCGTGGTGGTCACGCGTTTGGGGTTGCCGCCATCCCGGTTGGCGAGGTAGATCTCGTCGGCGGGCTGACGCGGCCTCTCGCTGACCGCGAACGTGCCGTTGTGGTCGCGGGTCGAGAGGTAGGCAAGGCGCTGTGAGTCCGGCGACCAGGTGGCGTCACGGGCATCGCGCGCGATCCGGCGGGTCTTGCCGCTCGACGCGTCGCCGAGCCAGATGCCACCAGGCCCGTTGAAGGTGTAGGTCTTCCCGTCCGGCGCGAAGGCGACTCCGTCGCCTGCTTGCGACAACAGGTTGCGCCGGCGTCCGCTGCGGACCTCGATCAGGTCGATGCCGTTGTCGTCAGCGTGCGGGACCGCGATCGCCCGGCCATCTGGCGTCCACACCGGGCGGTAACCATCGACGTCCACCAGGCGCACGCCCGGCACCCGGCGCGCGGTGTCGCGCCCGTCGACCGGGGCGACGATCACCTCGGTCATCCGGCGGCCGTCTGCGCTCTGCGTGGCGGTGGTGGCCGCCACATAGTCGCCGCTCGGGGAGAACGCCGGCCCTGCGAGCCCGACATCGCCCCCTCGCACCGCCGACGAGCGCGCGATCACGCGTCGCCGGCCGGTCGCGAGGTCGACGACGACCAGCCGCGTCCCCTTCTCGCCGGCGCTTTCCACCATCGTGGTGCGCGCGTGGGGATCCGGCTGCTCCTGCGCGGTCCCGAGCACCATCGGCCGCGCGGTGACCGCCGCCGGCGCGTCCTCACCGCCGCATCCGGCGGTGCCCAGCACCCCGAGCGCTAGGACTACAGAAAAGACGGATCTTGCGTCGATCACCTACGGAAGGTTGACACGATAGACGTTGCCGCTCCACGGGACAGGCGTGCCGTTGCACTGGTTGAACGTCGTCTGCGCTGGGGTGATCGTTGGGTGCCGGACCACGTCATAGCCCTTGCTCCGCAGGACTGATGCCTGCTCCTGAGCCGCCGCGTCGAAGCCTCCGACGCCGTTGTAACGCTTGTCCGGCTTTCGCTGTCTCGATCCGGAGTACGTGCGCTCCTCGACGGAGATGGGGCGCGCGGAAGGTGACTGGCCGGCGGCTTCGGCGGCGTAGCTCTGCGGGGCGGTGGGTGGGCGCGCTCGCGCCCGCCAACGCGTGTTGTGCGCGGCGCCATCGGCGGCACCCTGACCAAGATATTCCCGGTCAACGTGCCCGCGACCGTCACGGAGCTGCGACGGAGCGGTTGCGTTCACTACGACTTCGCCATTTTGTGGTGGGCCTGACTTCGCCGCATCATCGCCTCGGTGATCCGGGTCGCCTGGGCATCGCATGTGAGGGCGGGCAAAGCGGACGGCGGTGAGACCGCCGTCCGCGCCGTCAGACCGAAACGCCGAGCAGACGTCATGCTGCCCATCGCGCGCTGCTCGAACAAGTTCTCACCCGACTTCTAGGTGCACATTGTGTGCTCCGCCCCTTGAGAACTCGATGACGAGTTCCTCGCTGTCAATGGGCACACCGCGCGCCGGTCCGGTGATCCAGCGCCATCGGCTCGAACGCACCAGACCCTCGGGGTGGCCGAGGCGCGCGCGCACATATGGCTTTGAGTGCCCATGGAGGAGGTGGCAGGAGACGATTGTGTCGGCGATCCGCTGGCGTGTGTTCGGCGATTCGCCTTCCTCGATCCCACGTCTCCACGCGGCCCAATCGACGGTATCGCAATGTTTTTTGCCCCCTCCTCCGATGAGACCGCAGGCGATCGCTGTAGGCAGGGCGACCGCGCTAGCAAGCAGAACCAAAGCCAGAATCCGTCGAAACAGCGTCACGAGCACTTGCTGGTGGTCGGTTCCACCAACACGGGCGGGTAATGAGTCCCGTCAACGGTTCCGTCGTACGTGTTCGTCTTGCGCCAGATCTGCTGACGAGGGGTCGTGGCGTTAGAGGCCATCCAAGAGATCGCGTCGGTCGTCGGTCCGATATTGACCCCGCTATTACGGTTGTTGTCCAACATGCCCTGGCACATAAACAGGTCGTTCTTGGTCGATGACCAAGCCTGCCCGAACAGGTTTCCCGTTTTGTTGTTCTCGAGATCCATCCGGCTCCGATATGCCACTTGCTGATCGGCGCTGTTGTACGCCTCATCTTCGTGTCGGGTTGAGAAGTCGAGCGCGTAGTCGGAGTGTGAGTTGTCGGACTCCACCATTAGCGCGTTCCAGACAGCATGCTGAAAGGCATTGGCACGGGTCGAATCCGACAACGACCGCTTTCCTGTGAAGTACAGACCTGTCCAGTGAAACGCTTGGGCCGCGTCGTTCGAGTAGAGCTGACAATGATACGGACGGGCTAGGCAGAATGACTTCTCGAGCGGATTGAGGCCATAGTTGTCGTCAGCCGCCACTGCGCTTTTGGCGGAGGCCTGCAGGTAGGTATGGCAGAACAACTGACGAGCCTCGTCGTCTGTCCCAAAGGAGCCATCGCAGATGGCTTGCGGATCAACCGGCGTCGGAGAAACGGCTGTTATCACCTGCGGAGCCTGATTTCCTACCTGATCGCGTGCGACGACCCTCACGGTAAACGTGTCAGCGCTGTTGGGACCTGGCACGACAATAACGGGCCGCGTGGACTCTGCCAAAGCAGAGAAGGCACCTCCGGCACGAGCGATTTGATAGCTATAGACGATCCCGCTGCTACCGGGGGTTCCATCTGCGAGAGCGGGATCGCTCGCGACGGGCCAGCTGATAACCGTTCCAGCCATCGCTGAATCGTAGTAGGCGCTGAAGCCTGTGCTGGCAGCCAGCGGAGGTGTGCGATCGACTGACAGCGTCCACGCACCGCTGGTGGCAGCGTTGCCGGCGAGGTCAGTGGCGGTTTGGCGGACGGTGTGGGCGCCCTCGGTCAGCGGCACCGGGTTGATGGTCATCGGCGAGGAGAACGACGCCGGGCAGAGATCAGGCATGGTCGTCGCTGGCGGGCAGGGTGAGGTGGCCGAGGCGAGCTCGCCGTGGCCGACCTCTTCGAGCGCGACACGCTTGACGCCCGACGGCGTGTCGCTGGCCGAGAGTCCAATGACGAACGGCGTGACGCCGTTGGTGTAGCCGTCTTGGAAGACGAACGGCGCAGGGGATCCGGTGATGGTCGGCGCCGTCGTGTCCCACGGCCGCCACGACTGGATCACCTGGCCGCTCGTGTTGTAGCAGTATGTCGTGACCCGGCCGGCGTTGTCGGTCTCGACGGTGCGGTCGAAGACGACGTTGTTGGGGTAGGGCGAGTTGGCGACCGGCGTGGTGCAGGCGTGCCCGAGGGTGCTGACGGGCTGGTAGTCGAACTTGGTGATGTTGTCGGGACGCGCATCCGGGAAGTCCTGGGTGACCTTGGTGACTTGGCTCCAGTCTTGTGGCCCGTAGGTCAGGCGGAAGATCTGGCCGGCCTGGTCGGTGACGCGGTCGAGCTTGTCCCAGGTGCTGGGTAGTGCGGTGGCGTCGTAGTGGTAGGCCGTGGTCTGGCTGGTCGGGGTGGTGTAGCCGGTGAGCAGGTTGTGGCCGTTGACGATCGTGGTGGTGTACTTCCACTCGGTCGCGCCCTTGGTGATCTTGGTCAGTTGGCCGTTGGTGCCGTAGACGAAGGTCAGCACGGCGCCGTTGGTGTCGGTGATCGAGCCGATCTTCTCTGGCTGGCCGGACTTGGGCGTGATGTCGATGTGGTGGCCGGCGGGGTCGCTGATCTGGGCCAGCGTGACGTAGTTGCCGTCAAAGGAGGCTCGGTAGGTCCATTTGATGCCGGTGTCGCGGAAGGTCAGGATCGCGATGCCGGTCGAGATGTTGGACACCAGGTCGGCGTTGATGTTGGGCGGGCTGAGGTAGGCGTGGGTGGTCGCGGTGTCGTGGGCGGGGTCGCGGTCGAAGCGGTAGATCGCGTTGCCGTTGGCGTAGATCGTGCGTGAGTCGTCGTACCAGACGCGGTCGTTGAGATACGCGGCGTTGTTGATGCCGTCACTCCAGGCGCTGCCGAACATGCCGCCGCCGTTGCCGAGGTTCTGACCGTTGAACGTTCGGCGGATCTTGAGGTCAAGACCGCCGACGCCGGGCAGGCTGACATCGGTGCTGTCGACCGCGACGTTGCCCGTCGCGGCGTTGATCGCGATCTTGCTCGTCCCGTCGAAGGCGACTTGCTCGTAGGTCTGGTCGCTCTCGAAGCCTGGATGCCACTCGTAGTCGATGCGGATGTTCGGGCCGCCGTGATCCCAGGTGGCGCCGTCGAAGCTGAGAACGTTGTTGGTGCCCGTCTCGGTCTGGGCTCGGAGCAAGACGCCGTTGTTGGTCGAGGGGCTGCGCAGCCAGCGCTCGGCCAGCCGGCCGGCGTTGAAGGTCACCCAGCCGTCGGCGAAGCTCGGGTACAGCGTCGTGATGGCGGCCTGCGGGTCGGCGACGATGTCACCGCCTGCCGTCGTCCACGTGTGCGCGGCGTTGGTGTCGTACTTGTTCCACGTTGCGCCCGTCCCGAGCAGCTTGCTCGACCCCGAGACGGTGACGGGGGTCGACAAGGTGGCGCTGGTCTGCGACTCGAAGTACAGGGCGATCACCGCGCTCATCACCGACGCGGTCCGCGGTACCGCGAGCGCCATGTCGGGGAAGCGCAATGCGGTGCGGTATCTGCCCGCGGCATCGTGACCGAGCTTGAGCGTCGTGCCACCACATGCGGCGACCGTCGGGGTCGCGCTGGCCAGCGTGCACGACGTGTCATCGCCATACCAGACCGACGGATCGACCTGCACCGGGAACGCGGCTTGGGCCAACCAGTCCGGATCAACCGCGACGGTCAACGTCCGTCCGTCATCGGAGAGGCGGTAGGCGACGTGATCGGTCGTCGGGCTGTCGGCCCCCGCCTCCTGCACCGTCGGCGCGGGCAGCCAGAAGCGGGTGACGCCGGCGCCGTCGCGGAAGACGACCGTGCCGTTCTCCAACAGCGCGGGCGCGAGGCCCGAGCTGGCGTCCAGCGCGTAGCGATAGGACGTGGGCGCCGAAGCGTCGGCCAGCGTGAGCGTCTCCTTGACGCCGGTCGGCTGCGCGTCGTAGCTCGCGTCGACGCCATCGAGCACGTCCTTGTAGGTCGCCGTCGACTCATCGGCGGTCGGCACTACCTCACCGTCGGCACCAGCCATCTCGAAGGACACCCACCGTGAACCCGCCGTGACCTTGGCCGGGTCGTCCAAGCTCTCGGGCAACGAGACCTTCGCGGCCGCCTCGGTGGTCTCCAAGCCGCCGTCGCCGTCGGAGGCCAGGTCGGTGTCGATCGGCTTCCAGTCACCGCTCGCGTCGCGGTAGTTGACCGGTCCCGCCGAGACCTGCGCTTGGTAGCTCCCGTCGGCTTTGCGATAGGTCCGCGAGCTCTCGGTCCGCAGTGCCGGGACCTCGCCAGCCGTCGCCGGGGCGGCAAACGCAGCAGACGGGGTGACTGGCGCACCCGGGTCGTCGGCCCGCGAGCTCGTCCCGACAAGCAACGCCACCAACAACGCCGCCCCGCACGCCAGTATCGACACGCCCAGCACCCACCGCGACCGCAACGCGACCATGCCACAACCCTTCATCGAGGAGCTAGGCCGCCGGAACCCCTACCGAAGGCACGTCCGTGGACGGACGCGGTCGCAGCCAATACTAAGCAGACGTCATTGTCAAATAGGCGCCATATCATTGAGGGGCAATTGTCCGCTTGCGAACACAGAGCAACGCTGAGCGGTAGATGTCTGCCGAGCTGTGCGGCAGGCCGGTCGACGACTGGCCCGAGCGCGTCTGCTTGGGCGTTCCGCGCGGGCGTCGGTCCGGGTTCTGGTGTGGTCGGTCCTCACCAAAGAGCGTGCCGGGGAGGGTTAGGCGTTGGACTGTCCTCCGCACCCGCCTTGGCGGGTTCCGGACCGTTTCGTGGTGAATGGTTCACCACCAGACGCCCCGCATGGAGCGCCTTGGTCATCCGGCTCGACTCGGGGCGGTTTCGACGTCCGTATGACGTTCAGATCGACCCCGATCCCGCGCGGGATGGACCGAGCAGGGTGGGCCTGTTTGAGGACGCTTGATGGCCCCAGGCAGGCCCACCCCTCCTCCTGTGCTGCCACCAAGCTGATGTGGGCCTGTTGACCGACGTACTACGGCCCCAAACAGGCCCATCCCAGTTGCCCTGCCAGCACAACACGAATCGCCGTCCCCAGCGCCGGCGGACGACGGGCCAACACCAAGCACAACCAACCCCGACCCGCGACGCCAGTCTTGGGCGGTCCGCTACCCGTCCAACTCAGATGCACAAGCCCAACTATCACCGCCCGCTCTCGAAGTTGTAGGGGTTGTCGATAGCAACAAGAGTGCAACAACCGCAACGACTCTGCGTAGCTGACCAATTCCATCCGCCCCGCCGAGTAGGCTCCGCCTCACAACTAAATACAGCGCCCCCGCGCCGCTCTAACGGCCGGGGGCATGACCCAAGGAGAACGAACCTCCCATGAGTACCCCGCAGGGTAACTCCGCCTGCCGTATCAGCGTCGACCCGTCGACCGCCGACGTGTTGCGCGTCGAGGCCAAGAAGGTCTTGATGTTCAACCACGACCCCTTCGAGGACTTCCTCGACTACACATCGAAATGCCAGCTGGCGCTCGCCGACATCTATCGCGACGCCACCGCCGTCATCGACGCGCTGGGCTGGGACCCCGACCGCAACCCACACGCCGCGAGCGTCGAGGTGCCGCTGACCCGCGGCCACATCGAGCAGCTCCATCACCGCCGCTGCGACCTGCTCGACACCAACCTCGACCTGCTGACCGACATCGGCGCCGACCGCCATCAGAACGCGATCGTCATGGCCGAGATCCATCACAACCGCCGTGGCGTCGAAGGCCTGAACCGCGTCTTCGACGCCTACGGCGACACGATCACGACGTAGCCCGCCACCGAGACGGCAACGTGGGCGGCGATGAAACCGCCGCCCACGTCGTCAACTGCCCACCCGCTGCGCTGCTCCCGTCAAGACGTGACGGTCACGCACACGGCATACGCATACAGCGTCCAGCTGACGCCCGTCGCCTCATGCTCGATCGCTTGCACGTACCAAGAGGTCGGATTGGGGACCGCCCCAGGAGCGCTGACGACGACGCGGGCGTTCGTCTCTCCGGCGATGACCGAGCCGCCGCCGGTCACCTTCTTGCCTGCAGGGCAATGAGCCTCGCTCGACTTGACGGTGAACGCTCCGCCCACGCTGGCGGCGTAGATGACCTCCAGGCCGCTGACACCCCCGGCGGGTCCGCTGGGACCCTCTGGGCCTGCCGGCCCGGCGGGGCCTCGTGGCCCGGCGGGAAGCTGACCGGGCTTGAAGTCCGCGGCGAGCAGCGAGCCGTCCAGGACCTTGGGCGAGGTCACCGCCTTGTTCTGGATCTGCGCCGTGCCCACGCTGTTGGCCGGCAACTTGATTGCCGCATAGGCACTACCGCTGAGCGCCACGAACAGCGCGAGCGATGCCGTGACGTTGGCGTAGGTCAGATGGGTCCGGATGGTCCTCATTGATTCGGCTCCTCTAGGTGACGGGGCGCGACCCTCTCATGGCGCGCCGAGGCGCGCAACATGTCCGAATTCCGGCCGGTCCTACTAGGCGTTCTCGGGCGTGCGCGGCGCGTAGCGGTGGTGGAGCATCAGTGCGTTCCCGTCGGGGTCCTGGAAGAAGCCCATGTGACAGACGCCGGTGTCGAACACGTCGCCGGAGAACTGGACGCCGCGCTCCTCCAGCGTCGCTCGGGCAGCGGCGACGTCGTCGACTTGCAGCGCGATCGCGTTGCGCGACGGGGCGAAGTCGCCGATGCCCATACGCTTCGGATCGATCAGGCTGATCGTGACGGTGCCGGTCTCGAACTCGGCGAAGTTGCGGTCGGGCCGATAGGCGGAGCGCACGAGCCCGAGCGTCTCGCCGTAGAAGGCGACGGAGCGCTCGAGGTCCTGGGTGCCGAGCGAGACGAAGTCGACGCCGGTGACGATGGGGTTGCTCATGGTGTCGACTTTACGGAAGGCCGTTGGCGCCGGTGCGTGAACGCGGGCACGATGACTGCACTGGATGCTGTGCCGTGCAGCACCTGATGCCTCAGTCGCGCGTGGTGGACTCGGCATAGACTTCGCCCGATGGCAGCCACGGTGATCCACGGGCTCGATGAGCTCAAGAGCAAAGTCGGCCAGGAGCTTGGTGTCAGCGACTGGCTGGAGGTCACCCAAGAGGCGATTGACGCCTTCGCCGAGACGACCGGTGATCACCAGTGGATCCACGTCGATCCCGTGCGTGCGAAGGAGACGCCGTTCGGCGGGACGATCGCCCACGGCCTCTACACGCTCAGCCTCGGGCCGCAGTTCTCCTACTCCATGTTCGAGATCTCCGGCGTGGCGTTCGGCATCAACTACGGCTACGACAAGGTGCGCTTCCCGGCGCCGCTGCCGGTCGGCTCGAAGGTCCGCATGCGCGCGACCCTCACCAAGGCCGAGGACGTGCCCGGCGGTGTGCACTTCACGGTCACGCAGACCTTCGAGCGCGAGGGCGGCGACAAGCCGGTCTGTGTCGCCGAGTCGATCGCGCGCGTCTACGGCGGCTGAGGCCGCCGGATCGTCGTCGCTCAGGCGGCGCGGGCGAGCGTGAGCCCGTCCCCGCCCACCGTGCCGCGATCACGCGTGTGGTCCAGCTCGAAGTACGGCCGGTCCTCGAAATCACCGAGCTTGCGCAGCAGCAGCCCGGGCAGGCGGCTGCGACGGCGCCGGTACAGCCGGACATCAGCGTTGTAGACCCGCCGCGCGGCCTGGGCCTGGTCCTCGATGTGCGTGAGACGGGCTTGCAGGTCGACGAAGGCGCCCGTCGCCCCGAGGCCCGGATGGCGCTCGGCCAGCGTGGCGATGGCGGCGATCCCGGCGACGAGGCGGCGCTCGGCGTCGGTGCGCTCCCATGGGCTCGTGGTGCCGACGGCGCGGTCGCGCGCTTCGGCGACGCGGGCGAGCGTCTCGGCTTCGACCGGTGTCTCGGCCTGCACGGCGGCCACGAGCGCTGGGACCAGCGCGTGGCGGTCACGCAGGTGCTCGTCGATCGCACGCCACGTGGCGTCGGCGGCATCGCGCGCCGCGATCAGGCCGCGCCAAGCCGACAGCAGCCAGAGGGCCACCAGGGCGAGCACCACGATGGCGATCGACACACCGGTCATACGTGCGCCATCGGCAGTTGCGCGCCGAACCTGAGGTTTGGGCCGCAGTTCTCAGCGGACGAGCTACGGCGACGGCGCCGCGCCGCCCGTGCCGTCGCCCGCGGCCGGCGGCGTCGCCCCGCCGCTGTCGGGCGAGATCGTCGCGCCGGGGGCAGTCGTGCCAGCCGGGACGGTGGTCGACGGCTGCTCGGTCTTCTCCTTGCCGCCGCCCCCGTCATCATCCGAAGACTGCTTCTTCGATCCCGAGATGTAGGTGAACGTCGCCCAGGTGTCAAAGAGCCCGAGGCGCGCCCGCAGTTGCGGCCCGGTGACCTGGGTGACGCCGTTGGTCCCGTCGACCTCGGCGCGCACGATGCGCGGTGACGCGCCGCGCTCCAGGACCGTGATCCCGCGGAAGGATCCACGGACCAACCCCTTCAACTTCGCTTGCACGGTGGCCTGCGACAAGGTGAACGGCCCCCAGTTGTGACGAGGGGAGACGGAGTCGAAGGGGTCGACGACGCCCTTGAGCCACGTTTGCGGCAGCGCGCCGATGAACGAGTCCTCGACGTTCTCGGTGTGGCCGCCTGAGGTCGAGAAGAAGTAGGTGGTGACGGGCCGGCCATTCTGGCCGACGACCTGGCCGGCCGTGGCGGCGACGGCGGCGTCCGTGGTCGCGTACTCGGCGTTGACGCCCTTGTACATCTGCGAGCGTGTGTCGGCGTACTGGTCGACGCCGTCGGCCTTGGTGCCGACGTTGGTCGTCACCGCATAGGTGCGGGCGGCGACGGCTTGCGCCTTCAAAGCCTCCGCCGGCCAGGTCGACGGCGACTCAGCCGAGATGACGCCGCGCACGTAGTCCTCCAGACCGAGCGCGTTGATCGCCTGCAGACGACCGCCGGCCGCGCGGAGCTCCAACGCACCGCGGTAGCGCCCGTTGCTCGTCCCGTTGGCGGCAGCGCCGCGCAACGTGAACGACCCGCCCTTCGGCGCGGCCAGCCGCAGCGGCGCGGGATAGGTGCCCAGCCGTCGGCCTGAGGCGGCATAGAGCGAGACGCGCCCGCCGCTGGCGCCGGCCGAGTACCTCGACTTGGCGTTCAACTTGCGCCCGCCCGGCCCGGCGGTGACGCCGCTGAGGAGGACTCGCCGTGTCGTCTGCAACAGCACCCGCACGTCCGGCGGATCGGCCAGCGGCATGAGGTCGGTCTGCTCGTAGTAGTGGCCGAGAATCTCGCGGTAGGTGCTGCCGTGCTGGGCGAAGCCGAGCGCGCCGTACTGGCTCATCCCGATGCCGTGGCCGTAGCCATGGCCCTTGATGACCAGGCGCCCGGCGGCGGGTGCGCCAGGCGCAAGCACGAGGGCCGCGAGCAGCGTGAGCGAGAGGGAGGCGGCGATCCGGCGCATGCGAGGTGCAAAACGCGGGCAGGGCTGGTGAGTTGCGGTGCTAGGTTCGGTCGGCATCGGGCGTTATCTCAGGCGTAGCAGCCAGTCAGGGTAGGGAACCCACACATGTCCAAGCGGCGAGCATCTGACCTCTTCGTCGAGTGCCTCGAGGCGGAGGGCGTGAAGTACGTGTTCGGCATTCCGGGGGAGGAGACGCTGGACCTCAACCAGTCGCTGGCGAGCTCGTCGGTCTCCTTCATCCCCGTTCGACACGAACAGGGCGGGGCCTACATGGCCGACATGTACGGACGTCTGACCGGGCGCGCGGGTGTCTGTCTCGGAACCCTCGGGCCGGGAGCGATGAACCTCGTCACCGCGATCGGCGATGCCTTCCTGGACCGCGCGCCGCTGGTCGCGCTGACCGGCCAGGCCGATCTGGAGCGGATGCACAAGGAGTCGCATCAGTTCATCGACCTGGTCGAGCTCTTCCGGCCGATCACCAAGTGGAACGCGCGGGTGACGAGCCCGGACATCATCCCCGAGGTCGTCCGCAAGGCCTTCAAGGTCGCCGAGTCCGAGAAGCCCGGCGCCACCCACCTGGAGCTGCCCGAGGACGTGATGGCCGCCGAGGTCGACGCCCGGCCGCTGCCGCGTCGCCGGCCGGTCAAGCCGGAGCCCGCCGCGCGCGAGCTGCTCAAGGCCGCCGACCTGATCCGCAACGCCATCAACCCGGTCGCGCTGGCCGGCAACGGCGCCGTGCGCGCCGGCGCCGCGCCCGCGCTGCGCGAGTTCTGCCGCGCGACCGGCATCGCGGTCGCCGAGACGTTCATGGGCAAGGGCCTGCTCGACTACCAGGACCCCAAGGCGCTGGGGACCGTCGGTCTGCAGGCGCGCGACTACGCGCTGGCCGGCTTCGAGGACGCCGACGTGGTGTTGGCGATCGGCTACGACCTCGTCGAGCACGCGCCCAAGCACTGGAATCCACGACGCGACAAGAACATCATCGTGTTGGACTCCGAGGCCGCCGAGATCGACGAGTACTTCACGCCCGAGGTCGAGCTGGTCGGCGACATCTACCACGTGCTCACGCGGCTGGCCGAAGAGTGCCGCGACGTCCCGCACTCCGGGGGCTCGCCGCGGCTGCGCTCGCTCGTCGAGGGCCGGTTCGAGGCCGCGCGCGACGACGTGTCCTTCCCCATGCAGCCGCCGCGCGTGTTGTACGAGATCCGCCAGGCCTTGCGCCCCGACGACATCCTGATCTCCGACGTGGGCCTCCACAAGCTCTGGATCGGGCGGATGTTCCCCGCGCACGAACCCAACACGGTGATGATCGCCAACGGGCTGGCGGGCATGGGCTTCGCGGTCCCCTGCGCGGTCGCGGCCAAGCTCGTGCATCCCGGCAAGCGCGTCGTGACCGTCAGTGGCGACGGCGGCATCCTGATGAACTTCCAAGAGTTCGAGACGGCGATGCGCCTCAAGACGCCGTTCGTCAACGTGGTCTGGGAGAACCGCCAGTTCGGTTCGATCGTCTGGAAGCAGGACAAGAAGTTCGGTGAGCACTTCGGGGTCGACTTCACCAATCCTGATTTCGTCAAGCTCGCCGAGGCGTTCGGGATGCCGGCGTGGCGCTGCCAGGCGCCTGAGGACTTCGGCAAGCACTTGCGCCACGCGCTGACGCTGGATCTGCCGTCGCTGATCGTGTTGCCGATCGACTACTCGATGGACGTCGCGTTCGCCTCCGAGTTGGGTGACGAGACCGTGGCCAACACCTGAGCTGTCCAAACCGCACCAAACCTCACCACAAACGAGCGGCGACGCGCCGGATCTTGTCGGACACAGGGTCCGATACCCATAAGCGGGGATGGGCGGACCTAGGCAAATGTCCGATGGCTGGGATGTGTTGCCGCTCCCTCTCTCCCTCTCCCTGCTGCTGTTGGCCCTCGCCGTCCCCATGTCCGCCGCGCTGCTTGCCGCAGCCGCGCCGGCCGTCGAGGCCCACGCTGTTGCCCTCGAGGCCAAGTACCTCGTCGGCCGTTGCTTCGCGTTCGTCGCGCTGGCTGCTCGTCTTGCCGCTGTTGATCACGCTCGCGCTCGCCGTTCGCGGCAGCTCGCGCGGTCCCGTCCTCTTTCGTCAGCGCCGTGTTGGCCAGGACGGCGAGATCTTCGAGATGCTCAAGTTCCGCTCGATGCGCGTCGCTGACGATGCGGGCTTCGTCCCCGTCGACGGCAGCGCCCCCGGCGGCGTCGAGGGTGTCGACCGGCGCACCGCTGTCGGTCGCTTCCTGCGCCGCTCCTCCCTGGACGAGTTGCCGCAGCTGTGGAACGTCGTCTGCGGCGACATGGCCCTCGTCGGGCCGCGCCCCGAGCGCCCCGAGCACGTGGCGCGCTTCAGCACCGACGTCCCCGGCTACGCGCGCCGCCATCGCGTCCGCGTCGGGCTGACCGGCCTCGCCCAGGTCCAGGGCTCGCGCGGCGCCACCTGCATCGCCACGCGCGCCGAGTTGGACAACGCCTACATCGACGACTGGTCGCTCGCGCTGGATCTCAAGATCCTTGGCCGCACCGTCGGCGCGGTGCTGCGCGGCGCGGAGTAGGGGAACGCCGGCCCAGGGGGCCGGGTTCCCTTGCGGGTGTTCGCCCCAGGGGGCGAAACCCGCGCCGCGGTTTGTCCTGCCCGACGAACCGGGCAGCCGTATCCTCGAAGGCTCTACGAAGGAGGATCGGCACATGGCAGCGACAGCGGACGAGACCCGGGTTGTCGAAGGGGTCAAGACCCAGCTCTTCATTGGCGGCGTGTGGCGCGATGCACGCGGCGGCGCAACGCTCGAGGTCGAAGATCCGGCGACGGGCGCGACGATCGCCACGGTGGCCGACGCGACGTCTGAGGACGCCGACGCGGCGCTGGCCGCGGCGACCGAGGCCTTCGCGACGTGGCGCAACGTGGCGCCCCGCGAGCGCGCCGACATCCTGCGCCGGGCCTATGACTTGATCGACGCGCGCGCCGAGGAGCTCGCGTTGTTAATGACCTTGGAGATGGGCAAGCCCGTCGCCGAGTCGCTTGGCGAAATCACCTACGCCAATAACTTCCTGCGCTGGTACTCCGAGGAGGCGGTCCGCATCAACGGCCGCTTCGCCGTCAACGAGACCGGCAAGGGCCGCGTGCTAACGCTGCGCCAGCCGATCGGACCGTGCCTGTTCATCACGCCATGGAACTTCCCGCTGGCGATGGGCACGCGCAAGATCGGGCCCGCGCTGGCGACCGGCTGCACCTGCGTGGTCAAGCCGGCCAAGCAGACGCCACTGTCGATGCTCGCGCTCGCACAGATCTTCGAGGAGGCCGGGCTGCCGGGCGGCGTGCTGAACGTCATCACCGCCTCGTCGTCGGGGAAGATCATGGCGCCGCTGATCGAGGACCCGCGCGTGCGCAAGATGTCGTTCACGGGCTCGACGCCGGTCGGCAAGGAACTCATCAAGCAGTCGGCCGAGCAGGTGCTCAAGGTCTCGATGGAGCTCGGTGGCAACGCGCCGTTCCTGGTCTTCGAGGATGCAGATCTGGATGCGGCGGTCGAGGGCGCGCTGCTGGCCAAGATGCGCAACGGCGGCGAGGCGTGCACGAGCGCCAACCGCTTCCACGTCCACGAGTCGGTGGCCGAGGCGTTCGCCGACAAGCTGGCGGCCAAGATCGGCGCGCTGAAGGTCGGGCGCGGGACCGAGGACGGGATCCAGGTCGGGCCGCTGATCGACGAGGCACAGCGCTCGAAGGTCGCCGAGCTGGTCGACGACGCGGTCGCCAAGGGCGCGCGCGTGCTGACCGGCGGTGCGCGGGTCGATGGCGCGGGCTACTTCTATGAGCCGACGGTCCTGGCGGGCGTGCCCAATAGCGCAGATCTGCTCTCCGAGGAGATCTTCGGCCCGGTCGCGCCGATCACGACCTTCGCCACCGACGAGGAGGCGATCGCGCGGGCCAACGACACCGAGTACGGCCTCGTCTCCTATCTCTTCACGACCGATCTGAACCGGGCCTTCAAGGTCATCGAGTCACTGGAGACCGGGATGATCGGCCTCAACCAGGGCATGGTCTCCAACGCTGGCGCGCCGTTCGGTGGCGTCAAGCAGTCGGGCTTCGGCCGCGAGGGCGGGCCCGAGGGGCTCGATGAGTACCTGGAGACCAAGTACGTGGCGATGAACGTCGGCACCGAGCCAACGGCGCTCTAGACGGAGGTTATTGCAGGACATAGGGCATCGGTCGCGAAGACGGCGAGCCGACTCCGCTCCAGACGGAGGTCCGTTGCAGGACATGCGGCGTCGGTCGCGAAGTCGGCTGCGCCGATGCCTCGCTTCGTGGACCTCAGCGCGCCGATCACGCCCTCACCGGCGGAGCTGCCCGACATCCTGCGCATCGACGTGGAGTTCTCCGACCACGCCGAGGGCGCTAAGACGATCGAGGCGATGCTCGGCGTCGGACCGGAGCTGCTGCGTGATCGCGAGGGTTGGGCGGTCGAGACGTTCACGCGGTTGGGGACCCACAACTCGACCCATGTCGATGCGCCATACCACTACAACTCGACGATCGGCGGCAAGCCCGCTAAGCGCATCGACGAGCTGCCGCTGGAGTGGTTCTTCGGGCCGGGTGTCGTGCTCGACATGTCGCACAAGGCCGATGGGGATGCGATGACGGTCGACGAAGCGCAGCGCGCGCTCGCTGCCGCCGGTCACGAGCTGTCGGCGGGCGACATCGTGCTG
Source organism: uncultured Conexibacteraceae bacterium (assembly GCA_963794585.1). Classification (GTDB taxonomy): domain Bacteria; phylum Actinomycetota; class Thermoleophilia; order Solirubrobacterales; family Solirubrobacteraceae; genus Baekduia. Next base: position 392,554 of record CAWCEO010000010.1, on the reverse strand, counting down.
GTGCGGACCGACCGCGACGCGTTCATCGAGTCCCTCGACTACATTGCGCGCGGGCCCGGCGTGACCGTCGAGGCCACGCGCTGGCTGCACGCCCAGGGCGTGCGCGTCATGGGTATCGACGCCTGGGGCTGGGACGCGCCGCTGCACCTGCAGGCCGCCGTGGCGAAGGAGGCCGGCGAGCCAGGGATCTTCTGGGCCGCCCATCAGGCCGACCTCGAGTACTGCCAGATTGAGCGCCTCTGCGCGCTGCGCGAGCTTCCGCCGACGGGCTTCACCGTGTCGGTCTTCCCGCTGCGGCTGGTCGGTGGTTCGGCAGCGCCCGCGCGCGCCGTCGCGATCATCGACGACTGACCTGGATGCGCCACACCGGTCTCAAGATGGCGGCTGCGGCTGCGCTGGTCGTGGCGATGCTGGTCGGCGGGACCGCCGTCGTCCTGGGTGCGATCGGGTCGCGGACGGAGGACAAGTCGCTCGTGCCGCCTGCGGCGTATGGTGGCCCGGAGGGGCGGCTGGCCGTCGCTGGCCCATGGCTGCGCGCGCTCGATCCTGACGACGCTGGTGAGCTGGCCGGCTGGGCTGCGGGTCACTTCCCGGGACAGCTGGTCACGCTCCCGAACGTGGCCAACGCGGCGAAGGTCACCGGTGCCGAGGGCGTCGCGGCCCACCGCGGCGGGATCGCTTGGTACCGCACGACGTTGACCGCGCCGCGTACCGGCTCGTTTGCGCTGCGGTTCGAGTCCGTCCATCACGTCGCCCAGGTCTGGCTCGACGGGCAACTGCTCGGCAGTCACACCGGCGTCTACCTCCCGTTTGAGTTCACGCTGCGCCTGCGCGAGGGCGTGCCGCATCGGCTCGTGGTCAAGGCCGACTACCGCTTCCCGTCGCGTCAGAAGCGCGAAGGCTGGCACCGGACGTGGTTCAACTACGGCGGCATCAACCGCGAGGTAACGCTGCGGCCGCTAGGGCGGTCCGAGCTCAAGGCGCCGGCGGTGCGCACGCGGCTTCCCGATGAGGGCCGTGCGACCGTCGACGTGAGCGTCATGGTGCACAACCGCAGCGACTGGGCGCGGACGCTGCAGGTCCGCGGGACGCTACGCCGCGGCGGCTCCGGCCCGGACCTCGTCTTCCCGAAGGTGCGCGTCGAGGGTGGCCAGACGCGTCGGGTGACGACCCGCGTGGAGATCAAAGACCCTGCCTTGTGGGCGCCGGGCACACCGTCGCTCTACGCGCTCCATCTCGCCGTGACCGGCGAGAGTGCGTGGGATGACCACGTCGGCCTGCGCGAGATCCGCCGCGACGGCGGGGATGTCCTACTCAACGGCAAGCGCTTGCGGCTCCACGGCGCGTCGATCAACGAGGACGCCAAAGGTCACGGCGACGCGCTGACCGGCGCCGACATGGACGCGATCGTGCGCCGGCTGCAGACCGTTGGCGCCAACGCGACCCGCGCCCAGCACGCGCTGTCGACGCCATTGTTAGAGCGCCTCGACCGCGCGGGGATCATGGTCTGGCAGGGCGTTGGCCCGGTCGACGCACCCGGAGCGTGGACGTCACACACCCCGGCGTTGGCCCACGCGGCGCGCGAGCGCGTCCGGGCCAGCGTCCGCCAATTGCAGCTGCACCCGTCGATCATCGCCTGGAACCTGGTCAACGAGATCGCCGGCAATGGTCACGATGACTCACAGGTCGCCTACGTGCGCGACATGGCGCGCGAGCTGCACCGCCGCGATCCGGGCCGTCTGGTCGCCGTCGACCTCTGGGGCCCGCATCCACCGAAGGTGCCGGGAGCTATTTACCGCGACGTCGACGCGGTCGCGCTGACCAACTACGTCGGCTGGTACGAGGGCGGCGACGAGTCCCGCGCCGCGATCACCGCGCGCCTACACGACACCGCCGTCGGCTTCACCAAGATCTTCAAGGACAAGGTGTTGATCGTCAGCGAGTTCGGCGCCGAGGCCAACGCCACCAACCCGCGCGACACGCCTGGCGGCTACGACTACCAGTCCTGGCTGCTACGCCGCCACATCGCGACCTACCGCGCCCTCTCCCGCCTCTCCGGCATGTTGGTGTGGAACCTTCAGGACTTCGGCGTCGCCCCCACCTTCGCCGGCGGCTCGATCTCCTCCGTCATCCCCGGCATCCACATCGAACGCGGCCTCAACACCAAGGGCCTCTTCGACTACGCGGGCCACCCCAAGCCCGCCGTCGCCGCCGTCCGCCGCGCCTTTGCCCCCTTGGGCACGGGCCTCGACTAGGTCAGCGCGCCGACAGTTCGACCCCTCCCCGGGGGCGAACTTCCGGTCCGGGGCGCCTAACCCCTCATATGCGAGGGACAAACGACCTGGAGCACCGAATCGCGGCCTTCGCCGCCAGCCATCACGCCGTCGCGTCACACGACGAGCTGCGTGCGCTGGGCCTTGGCGAGAGCGCGATCGAGTATCGACTCTCGATTGGTCGGCTCCATCGCAAGCATCGAGGCGTCTACTCGATCGGTCACCCATTGCTCTCTCGTGAAGGTCGGTGGCGCGCGGCTGTCCTTGCCAGCGGCGAAAAGGCAGTCCTCAGCCACGCCGACGCCGCCGCACATTGGGGGATGATCTCGTCGCGCGGACGCCTCATCCACGTCACCACGCCGTTGCGGGCCGGGCGCATTCCAGACCGGAAGCGGATCAAGCTCCACCGCGTTGGGACCTTGCGCGCTTGGGAGTGCACGCTCATCGAGGAGATACCAACGACCACGGTGGCGCGCACGCTCCTGGATCTCTCACCGCATCTGCGACCCAGGGAGATGGAGGACGCAATTGCACAGGCGAATCGCCTCGACCTCTTCGATCTCCTCGCTGTCCGTCGGTGTCTCGGGGAGCATCCGCGGCAACACGGTGCGCCTGCGCTCCGGCGACTTCTTGACGCTCTGGAAGGCGTTGGCACCGCAGACGTCCGGAGCATCCTGGAGATCTTGGTGCTCCAGCTCTGCGACGACTATGGACTTGGGCAACCGCTCACGAACGCCACCGTCGAGGGGTTCTTGGTGGACTTCTTCTGGCCGACCAAGAAGCTGATCGTCGAGGCCGACAGCTACACCTACCACTCGATGCCATCGGCCTTCGAGCGCGACCGCGAGCGCGATCAGCAGCTAACGCTCGCCGGTTACACGGTTGTCCGCTTCACCTACGCCCAGGTCACGCGACAGTCAGAACTCGTCCGCCGCCGTCTCCGACGACTCCTGTCCTGATACGGGTCGTCTAACCCCTGCATTTGAGGGGTTAGACGACCCGGACCGCCCGCTGGGCGTCCGCGAGGCGCGCTGGTGCCCTAGGCCTGGTTGCCCGCCGCGATCTTGCGCAAATTGATCGTCGCGTCGTACAGCTTTGCGTCGACGCCGGCGTTGAGGGCGACGTCGCGCAATGGCCTCCCGGAGGCCGCGGCCTCCTTGACGATCGCGGCCGCGGCGTCGTAGCCGATGGCGCCGTTGAGTGCCGTGGCCGTCGCGAGCGTCCCCTCAGCCGAGGCCTTCGTTCCCGCCTTGTTGACCTCGATGCCATCCACGCACTTCTCCGCAAAGGCCACGGTCGTCGTCGACAGCAAATGGATCGACTGCAACAGGTTCCGTGCGATCAGCGGGATGCGGACGTTGAGTTCGAACTGGCCCTGCATGCCGCCGATGGTGATGGCGGTGTCGTTGCCGATGACCTGGGCGGCCACCTGCAGGACGACTTCGGGCAGGACCGGGTTGACCTTGCCCGGCATGATCGACGAGCCCTTCTGCAGCTCGGGCAGGAAGATCTCGCCGATGCCCGCGCGCGGGCCGGAGCCCATAAGCGCGATGTCCTGCGCGATCTTGGTCAGCGAGACGGCGACGACCTTCAACGCGCCGCTCAGCTCCACCAGCGCATCGCGGTTGGCCTGAGCCTCGAACGGATCGGCCGGCGGCGCGATCAACTTCAACTTCGACTCACGAATCAACCGCTTACGCACCTCGGCGGCGAACTTCGGATGCGTGTTCAGCCCCGTGCCCGTCGCGGTGCCACCGAGCGGGATCTGGCCGACGTGCACCAGCGCGGAGGACACACGCTCCTGGCCCAGGCGCATCTGCGCCGCGTAGCCGGCGAACTCCGCGCCGAGCGTGACCGGCACCGCGTCCATCAGGTGCGTGCGGCCGGACTTCACCACGTCCTTGAACTTCTTGGCCTTGCGATCAAACGACCGCTCCAGCTCCTTAAGGGCGGGCAGCAGCTTGTTGGTGGCCTCGTCCAGCGCGGCGAGGTGCACGGCCGACGGGAAGACGTCGTTGGAGGACTGGCCGAAGTTCACATGGTCATTGGGATGAGCCTTGCCGCCGGTCAGCGACGAGATCACCTCGTTGGCGTTCATGTTGGACGACGTGCCCGAGCCCGTCTGGAAGACATCGATCGGGAACTGGTTGTCGTGCTCGCCGGCGGCAATAGCCGCACCGGCGGCGGCGATCTCGCGCGCGAGCTTCGGGTCGAGGTTGCCGAGCTCCGCGTTGACTAGGGCCGCGGTGCCCTTGATGGCACCGAGCCAGCGGATGACGGAGACCGGGACCGTCTCACCGGAGATCGGGAAGTTGTCGACGGCCTTCGTGGTCTCGCCGCCGTAGAGCTTCTTCTTCAAAGGGGGCATGGCCGCAGAGCCTACGACGCGCTCCCCGCGCGCGGCATCTCACCAACTACGACAAGAACGAGATCAGCTCGCGCGCCACGCCGATCGGATCGTCGTAGGCAATCAAGTAGCCCGTGCCAGGGAGCACTCGCAGGATCGCGTCCGGCAGCAGATCCAGCGCCTCCTCGGCACCGCGCAGCGGATGGTGGCGATCCTCATCGGCCCACAGCAACAGCACCGGCACGTCGAGCAACGGCAGCAGATCGAGCACCTCGCGGCGTGCCGATCGCGGCAGCTCCCGTGCCAGCCGCGCCCACGAGCGCGCGAGGTTCGCGTTGCCGCCGACATCGGCCATCGCATGCCGAACCAGGTCAGCCGCCTCGGGCACGCCGCGAGCGGTCAGCGCCGTCCCTCGCTCCGGTCGGAACGCGAACCGCACCGCGTGGCCGGCCAGGCGGTCAAGGCCTGGCACACCCGCCGCGCGCGCCGCGCCGAGCCACGCGCCGTGCGCCTTGGCGCGCTCGGGCGGGCGATGCAGGCGGCACGGCAACAGCACGAGCCGTCCCGGCGTCAACTGCCCCAACTCGATCGCGCGGATCAGAAGATCGGCGCCCAGCCCGTGGCCGCCGACCAGCGGCCGGCGCCCGGCGACGTCGACGCAGAACGCCGCGAGCACCCCGGCGAGCCAGTCGAAGGTGTACGGATGGCGTGGCCGGTCCTCGGAGTCCCCGTGCGCCGGCAGGTCGGGCAGGATCAGCCGGAAGCGATGAGCGAGATCCTCGACGGCTGGTTCGAACTCGCGATGGCTGAGCCCCGCCGAGTGCACGAGCACCAGCGGCGGCCCGGTGCCGACCTCGCGATAGGCGATCCGAGCGCCGTCGTCGGCATGCCAGAGGCGAAGCCTCATCCGTGCTCCGCCCCCGCCGCGAGGCCTTCGTCCAGCGCCCGCGCCACCGCCGCCGAGCGCTCGCGCACGCCGCCGCCCGCGTTCTCGACCCGTCGCGCCAGCTCGGAGGAGACCCCGTTGGAGCGCGCCGCGCCCCGCGACACCGCCGCGGAAAGGAACCCGAGCCCCAGCGCGGCATGCGCGTCATCGCCATCGCGCGCCCGCGTCGCCAGCCTCTCGGCCGCCGAGTGGACCACCGCCCCCAGGTTCTGCAGATCAGCATCGGTGCGCACGCGCGCCAAGCAGGTGGAGATCAGCGTCTCGCCCGGCAATGCGACCGCGCCCGGCGCGCTGGCCAGCGCACGCTCATAGCCGTCTCGGTCGGTGTCAATGCAGGCACGAGGCAATGGCGGATCGTCCTTCGCACACGCCCCGAAGGCGAGCGCAAGGCTCACGGCGAGGGCGGCACGGCACCTCATCGGCCCATCGTAGAGTGGCCGCCCCGTGTCGACTGCCAGCACCTACGACCGCGAGATCCTCCGGCTCGCGGTCCCCGCCCTCGGCGCGCTGGCCGCCGAGCCGCTCTACCTGCTCGTCGACACCGCGATCGTCGGCCATCTCGGGACACCGCAGCTCGCTGCGCTCGCACTCGCCGCCGCGGTCCTCGGCGCGGCCGTCACGCTCTGCAACTTCCTGACCTACGGCACCACCGCGCAGGTCGCGCGGCTGCACGGCGCGGGTAAAGCCGAGCGCGCCGGCGAGATCGCCGCCCAAGCGCTCTGGCTCGCCCTCGCGATCGGCGTCGTTCTGACCGTTGCCGTCGTCTCCCTAGCCGACCCGCTGATGGCGCTCGTCGGCGGCACAGGCCACACCGCCGACCTCGCGGCGCGCTACCTGCGCATCAGCGCGCTGGGCCTGCCGTACGCGCTGATCGCCCTCGCTGCCCAGGGCTACCTGCGCGGCATCGGCGACCTGCGCTCCCCGCTGATCGTGGTCGTCGTGGCCAACGTCATCAACATCGTGCTCGAGATCGTGTTCGTGTACGGGTTGGACTGGGGTCTGGACGGCAGCGCCGCGGGCACGGTTGTCGCGCAGGCCGGGATGGGCGCGGTGTTTGCCATGTACTTGCTCAAGGCGCCCGCGCGCACGCGCCGGCCGAACGCCGCCCAGCTCAAAGGCCTCGCGCGCATGGGCGGCCACATCGTCGTGCGCACCGGCTCGCTGCTGCTGGCCTTCGTCATCGCCGGCGCCGTGCTCGCGCGGGTCGGTGACGACAGCCTCGGCGCCCACCAGATCGCCTTCCAGGTCTTCATCTTCCTCGCGCTCGTCCTCGACGCGATCGCGATCGCCGGTCAGGTCCTCGTCGGTCGGATGCTCGGCGCCGGCGACGCCACCGGTGCGCTGGCCGCCGCCCGGCGCATGTTGATGTGGTCGCTGGCCGGGGGCTGCGCGCTGGGCCTCGGCCTGCTTGCCACGCGCACCATCCTCCCGCACGCCTTCAGCTCCGACGCCGCCGTGCTCGATCGCGCGCACGAGCTCTGGCCGCTCTTCGCGCTGATGCTGCCCGCGGGCGCGCTGACCTTCGCGCTGGACGGGATCCTGCTCGGCGCCGGCGACACGCGCTTTCTCGCCTACGCCATGGCCTTCAGCGCGCTGGCCGTCTTCGTGCCGATCACGCTGCTCAGCCTGCACTTTCACTGGGGCGTCGTCGGCGTTTGGTGGGGCCTCAACGCGCTGATGCTCGCCCGCCTCATCACGACCGGCGCCCGCTACCGCGGACGCCGCTGGCTCGTCGTCGGCGCGCCGGCTTAACCTGGGGAGGAAGCGCCCGCCGGCGCGCCCGCCTCGGTCTCCAGCGTCTCGCGCAACGCATCCGGCAGCTGCGCCGCCTGCTGGGCGCCGTAGTCGAAGCCGACCAGGACGCCGTAACCCTCAGCCGCCAGCCGCGTGCCGACGCGCATCTCGAACTCCACGCGAAACGACGAGCGCTTGACGTTGCCGATCGAGCACACGACCGCGACGTCCTCGTCGAAGAGCACAGGCGAGCGGTAGTTGATGTGGCACTCGGCGAAGATCAGGCCGAACGCGTCGGCCTCCGGATTGGCCGGGTCGTGGCTGGGGACGATCGCGCGCAGGTAGGCGATCCGCGCGGTCTCGAAGTAGCGCAGGAAGACCACGTTGTTGAGGTGGCGCATCGCGTCGAGGTCGCCGAAGCGCACGCGCTCGGTGTGGGTGTAGCTCATACGGAGGTCTCCGGTTGCAGGGGTTCCGGCAGCTCGAAGGAGCGCGCGGCGCACCCACGCTCGATCTGCTCGATCACAGACTCCATCACCTTCACGCGTGCGAAGCGCTTCGACTCGCCCTCGACCAAGATCCACGGCGCCTCTGGCAGGTCGGTGCGCGCCAGCATCTCCTCGACCGCCTCGACGTACTGCGGACGCTTCTCGCGGTTGCGCCAGTCGTCGTCGGTGATCTTCCACGCCTTCAGCGGATCGGACTGACGGCGCTGGAAGCGGGCGAGCTGCTCCTCGGGCGAGATGTGCAGCCAGAACTTGGCAAAGATCGTGCCCTCGGCGGCCAAGGTGCGCTCGAACTCCACGATCTCGTCGTAGGCCCGGCGCCATTGCTCCTCGGTGGCAAAGCCTTCCACGCGCTCGACGAGCACGCGGCCATACCACGAGCGGTCAAAGACGGTCATGCCGCCCCACCCCGGCTGCGGGATCCAGAAGCGCTGCAGATAGTGATGGCGATGCTCGTCGGGCGTCGGTGCCGCGAACGACGCGACGCGCACGTGACGCGAGTCCAACGGGGCCAGCAGGCGCTTGATCGCACCGCCCTTGCCGGAGGCGTCCCAACCCTCGACGACGACGGCCAGCGGCGGTCCGAGCGGGGCACCAACATGCAGCTTGCCGCCGAGCGCGAGGCGCAGCTGAGCGAGCCTCCGACCACCCGCGGCGAGCCGCTCATCCTGCTCACGCCGCTTGAGCTTCAGTGAAAGATCGAGGTCATCGAGCCTGCCCATCGCGCCAACAATGCTCGCAGACCGTGCCATTCCGGCAGGCCCGGATGCCGAAACCTGCGCAAAGCCGCGCGGAGCGCCCCGAACGACCCTTCACGGCCTAACACTGCTGTTCATGACGCGGTCCACGCACACCAGTCGCCTTGGTCTGACGACCTCAGAGGCGGCACGTCACCTCGGGGTCTCCCTCTCAACCGTCCGCCGGTGGTCCGACATGGGCTATCTGCGCGGCTACCGGACGCCGGGCGGTCAGCGCCGCTTCCCCGTCGGAGAGCTCGACGAGTTCGTCTCCTCCCTGGAGGAGCGCACGACCGGCACCGGCCGCTTCGTGCGCGAGCACCAGCCCGACGAGGTCGACGTGCCGCTCACCACCGACGTCGACCAGTAAGAACGCCGCGGGCGAGCCCGCTCAGCCGCCGGCCGCCTCGTTCATCCGCCGCTCGATCGCGAGCTCTTCGTCGTAGTCGGCCGCGTCTGCGTGCCGGTACTCCGTGCCCTGGCCCGCCAGGAGCTCGGCGAGCGCCTCCACGTAGCCGGCGTCCAGCTGCTTGCCCGCGACACGCCGCAGCTCGGTCAGTGCCTCGAACGACGACAGCCGCGTCCGGTAGGTGTCGGGTGCCGTCAGCGTGTCGTAGACCTCGGCGACCGCGATGATCTTCGCGATCTCCGGGATCGCCTCGCCGGTCAGCCCGTGTGGGTAGCCCTTGCCGTCGGGCCGCTCGTGGTGGGCGACGATGATCTCGCTCAACGGCCCGTAGACGCCGATGTCGCGCAGCATGTCGGCGCCGAGCTCGGGATGGCGGCGGATCGCCGTCCAGTCGTCCTCGGTCAGCACCACACCGCGCTCCATCACGCGGTCGCTCAACGCGAAGCGCCCGATGTCGTGCAACAGGCCCGCGGTGTGCGCAAGCTCCTGGTCGCGCTCAGTCATCCCGACATGGGCGGCGATGTCGCGCGCGAACCGAGCAACCGCGGCGCAGTGGCGTGCCGCACGATGGTCGCGGGCGTCGAGCGTGCGGATGAGCCCGCTCAATACGCCCCACGAGAGGTTGGCGTACTCCTTGGTGCGCTCGCGCGCGGCGATGACCAGCCGTGCCATGTAGGTGAACGCGAGGATCGCCACCAGCAGCAGGCTCAGGATCGCGTAGCCCGTCTGCACGTAGATCGCGCCGATCGCGGTCGTCATCGCGATGTTCAGGCCGGCAGCTGGGAGGAAGTCCATCAGCGGGCTGTGGTGGTGGCCGCCGTCGACGAGGTCGATCGCCGATCCGACGAGCACGATGTTCGAGACGATGATGGCCAGGCTCGCGCCGGCGAGCAGGATCACGAAGGCGACGCTGTCGTGATCGACGTCAATCGCCTGGACGAGCGCCGCGACGATCACGGTCGGCAACGCCGCGCACGCGACGTTGACCAGCAGCATCACCCGGCGGTAGCGCTCAACCGTCCATCCGACGAGTTCGGCGGCCAAAGGGACGGTCAACGCGGCCAGTGGGCCGATGAAGACCGCCGACAGCGCGCCGCACAGGAACGCGCCCGAGATGAAGAGGTTCGCCTGGAAGTCGGCCGTCACCAAGCGGGATGCGATCGCGCACCCCAGCAGGATCAGCCAGAGCTCATCGCCCGGGTCGCCGGGCACCAGGACCGCGATGGCAGCACTGATCAGCAGCGCTGCCCACGCGAGCCGGGCGGCAAGGCGCGGTCTCGGGGGAGGGGAGCCGCTCACGGCGTGGACGCTACAGCGCCCCCCGGGAGCGGTCTATGCCGCAGCGATCAACGGCCGCCCATGTACCCGGCGAGCGAAGCGATGACCGTGAGCGCGCCGACGTAGGGCAGGGCACGCAGCTTCAGGTTGTTCATGGCAAGCCTCCGAATGACAGTGGACGGACAACGGGCGGCGAGCGTAAGCTGACTCCGTGGCTCTGCACGGGAAGTTGCGCAAAATCGATGCACTTTGGGCAGTAGGCGGGACTAAAGCTGTACGCCGTGATCCCGTGGAACGCTCGTGCGCACGCTGAAGACCTCCGAAGCGGCTGCCGTTCTCAACGTCAGCCCCAACACGCTCCGTGCGTGGGAGCGCCGTTTCGGGTATCCGAAGCCGCAGCGCTCGCCCGGCAAGCACCGCCTCTACACGCACGGTGAGATCGCCGCGCTGCGGGATGCGCTGCAGGAAGGCCTGTCGATCTCCTCGGCCATTTCTCGCGCGCGGGAGTCGGTCGCGGCCGACACCCACGTGCTGGTCGGCGCGCTTGCCGCCTACGAGCTGGAGCGGGCCGACGCGGCGATGGAGGGCGCGCTCGCGTTGCGCTCCGTTGAGCGGTCGGTTGAGGAAGTGCTGCTGCCGTCGCTGGAGGAGATCGGTGATCGCAACGGGACCGACTCAGCCCCGTGGGCGCTGGCGGCCCGGTGGGCGGGCGAGTGGCTGCTGCGGGCTCAGCGCCTGTCGCCGCCGCCTTCGGCCCGACCGTCGGTGCTGCTCGGCGACGCCACACGGGACCAGCTCGATCCGGATGCCCTGGCGCTGAGGGCGCTGGAGCTGTGCACGACGCGGATGGGCCTGCGCACCCTGACGCTCCCGGTCACGGGCCTCGCCGGGCTCGGCGACGTGCTCGCGGCCTATGAGCCGCGGGTGGTCGTCATCGCCGGCGGCGAGGAGCTCGACGACGACGTCGCACGCTGGGCCTACCGCGTGCGTGCCTCGTCTGGCGCCCTGCCGCTCCTGCTGTTCCGTCGCGGCGGCCGCGACGACCGTACCCGTACCACCGGTGCGCGGCATCTGGCCTCCGCACCGACCATCGCCGCGGGCCAGCTGCTGGATCTCGCGGAAGGTGGCAGTCGCGAGTCGATCGCCGAAGATCTGGAGTTCGATGACCTCGCGGTCTCGACCCCACCCCGACGCCGGCTGTCTGCCTGAAAGCTGAGGAGGATCCCGTTTGAGCTCCAACCGTCCACTGCTTCGCCTGGTACCGGAGCCCGGCGCCGAGCCGGCCCCGTTCGTCAGCTTCTGCGGTCACTGCGGCGAGGCGCCGCAAACCCCCATGGCCGCCCTGGCGCGCGTGTGCGCGCTCTGCGGCCTCGGCGTCGTCATCAGCGCCAGCGCCGACCTTGCCCCGCGCAAGGGCGAGGCGTTCGTCATCGTCGATCGCCAGCTCAAGCTGTGCGGCCTGTCGCGCGGCGCTGAGCGCGTCCTAGGCGTCGATGAGCCCGACGCGGTCCATCGCCACGTCTCGGACTTCCTGGAGCCCGCCGACGCAGAAGCCGGCAAGGGCGACGAGCTGCTGCAGGGAATCATCGCCAGTGCGGCTATCGGGATCGCTGCACCGCACAACATCGTCGTGCGTCCCACCGGCGAGTACGGAGTGCGCTACGCCGCTCGTGTCGGGAGCTGCGGGCCTCCCGAAGGTGCGCTAATCGTCCTCGGGACGGTGTAACCCGTCGGCAACGGGGTAGAGGGTCCTTCCGGTGCAAGACGCTGCCCGTCGTGCACCGGACCTTGCGCTAGTTGCCAGAACCTCACCAAACGGCGAAGACTGCACCACATGGGTGGATCGATCCGAACCAACGCCGCAGCAGCCATGCTGGGCGTCAGCCCGAACACGCTGCGCTCCTGGGAGCGCCGTTTCGGCTTCCCGGAGCCCAAGCGCACCGCCGGCGGGCACCGGCAGTTCGACCTCGCCGAGATCGAGGCGCTGCGTGCCGCCTTCGAGGAGACGCAGAACATCTCCTCGGCCGTCTCGGTCGCCCGTGAGCGTGGGACTGGCCCGGCTTCGCCGGCACGGCTGCAGTCCGCGTTCGGCCGCTTTGACGAGGACGGCGCCAATCGTCTGATCGAGGAGAGCCTCACGGTTCGCTCGGTGGAGCGCACGATCGAGGAGGTCCTGCTCCCGTCGGTCGAGGCCCTCGCCCCCGCCCACAACACGCCGCCCACGCCGGAGTACGGCTTTGCCTGGCGCTATGCCACCGGCTGGCTGGCCGCCACCCAGCGCCTCGCCCCGCCGGCCGCACGCCCCGAGGGCGTCCTGGTCTTCGACGCCAGCCGCGCCCCGGAGGCCGAGGCGCTGCAGGCCCAGGCGCTGGAGCTCGTCCTGCGCCGCTCCGGCCTGCGCACGCTGACGCTGACGGCCGATTCCGATCCGAGTCGCCTCGCCCACGCGATCACCGCGCTGGACCCGCGCGCGGTCGTGCTCACCGGCCACGGCGCGTCGCTGGACGCTATGGGCCGCCTGGTCTTCACTGCTCGCCGTGTCGCCGGCGAGGATGTCGCGATCCTCGACTACCGCGGCGCGATCCCGCACGCGGGCAGCAGCACGGTCGAGGTGCTGCCCGACATGCCGCTGGCCGCCCGTGAGGCGATCCTGATGCGGCTTGACGCCCGCAACGCCAGCGGGCGCTTCGCCCGCGGCGCGTCGACCGCCATCGGCCTTTAGATACACCCCACCGCGGGAGTGAGCCGCTAGGCGAACTGCCGCCCCCGAAACTCGCCCTCTGGGCGAGGTTCGGCAACCTCGCTCTGGGCGAGCGTTTCGACGCCGTCCGGGCGGGGCGACATGATCCCCGCGCGATGACGCTCTCCCAGCTCGACGATCCCCTGGCGCACGACGCCCTGGAGTCTCTCCTGCTCGCGGAGGCGAGCGTCCGCCGGCGCCTGGCGTCGGATCTGGAGCGCGAGGGCCTGTCGTCCTCGGGCTTCTCGGTGTTGATGGTGCTGTCGAGCAGCGGTGGCGAGCTCGAGCTGCGTTCGCTGCGCGCCCGGCTGCGTACGTCGAAGGCCAACGCGACCGAGGTCGTCACGACGCTGGAGACGCGCGGGATGGTCCAGCGCTTCCGCTTGCCGCACGATCGCCGTGCCGCGTCGGTCCGGCTGACCACCCAAGGCCGCGAGCTCATCGACCGGCTGGTGCCCGAGCACACCCAGCGCGTCACCGATGCGTTCGCGGTGCTCGACGAGGCCGAGAAGCGCATGCTCACCGACATCTGCCGGAAGCTGGCCGTCGAGCCGGCAGTCGCGCCCGCGTAACGCGCGGCGAAAAGTATCCTGGGCCGCTCATGGCCCGCCGCCCCGTCGCTTCGAACCAGTCCTTCCCTCAGCTCGAGGAGCAGGTGCTCGCGCGCTGGCGCGAGCGCGACGTCTTCGCCGAGTCGCTGCGCAACCGTGAGGGCGCTGATCGCTGGGTCTTCTGGGAGGGACCGCCGACGGCCAACGGCAAGCCCGGCGTCCACCACGTCCTCGCGCGGGCGTTCAAGGACATCTACCCGCGCTACAAGACGATGCGCGGCCATCTCGTCGAGCGCAAGGGCGGCTGGGACACCCATGGCCTGCCCGTGGAGATCAACGTCGAGCAGCAGCTCGGCCTCCACAACAAGCACGAGATTGAGGCCTACGGGATCGCGGAGTTCAACGCCAAGTGTCGCGCGTCGGTCTTCGAGTATCTGGAGGACTGGAACCGCTTGACCGAGCGGATCGGGTTCTGGGTGGACTTGGACAACGCCTACCGCACGCTCGACGCCACCTACGTCGAGTCGGTCTGGTGGGCGCTGCGTCAGATCCACGACAAAGGCCTGCTCTACGAGGGCCACAAGGTCGTGCCCTACTGCCCGCGCTGCGGCACGGCGCTGTCCTCGCACGAGCTGGCGCTGGGCTACAAAGACGTCATCGACCCCTCGGTCTACGTGCGCTTCCCGGTCGCCGAGGATGGCGGGCCGGTGCAGGCAGGCGACGAGTTGCTGGTGTGGACGACGACGCCGTGGACGTTGGTCTCCAACGCGGCGGTGGCAGTCGATCCGGAGCTGACCTACGTGCGGGCCAAGACCGGTGCTTTGGAAGCGCCGGTGATCCTGGCCGAAGCGCTGGTGGAGCGGGTACTCGGACCCACCCACACCGGCGACACCAACGTCCAGATCCTCGCCAAGTTCCCCGGCGCGGCGCTCGACGGCGTCCGCTACGAGCCGCCGTTCCCCTACATCAAGGGCTCGGAGTACGGCGAGCGCGGCCACACGGTGTTGTTGGGGGACTTCGTCACCGCCGACGACGGCACCGGCCTCGTGCACACCGCGATCGCCTTTGGCGAGGACGACTTCCGCCTCGGTGCGCAGTACGGCCTGAAGGTCGTCAACCCGGTCAAGCTCGACGGCACCTACGACGAGCGCGTCAAGGGCTATGAGGGGCGCTTCGTCAAGGACGCCGACGCCGATCTGGTCGAGGATCTGCGCGCCCGCGGCCGGCTGCTGCGCGCACAGGAGTACGAGCACTCCTACCCGCACTGCTGGCGGTGCGGCACACCGCTGCTCTACTACGCCAAGCCGTCCTGGTACATCGCGACCTCGCAGGTCAAGGACAAGCTCTTGGCCGCCAACCAGACCGTCGGCTGGCATCCCGAGCACGTCAAGAACGGCCGCTTCGGCCGCTGGCTGGAGAACAACGTCGACTGGGCGCTCTCGCGCGAGCGCTACTGGGGCACGCCGCTGCCGGTGTGGCGCTCTGAGGACGGCGAGGACTTCCACGTCATCGGGTCCTTCGAGGAGCTTGAGGAGCTATCCGGGGTCAAGCTGGAGGACCCGCACCGC
Source organism: uncultured Conexibacteraceae bacterium (assembly GCA_963794585.1). Lineage (GTDB taxonomy): Bacteria > Actinomycetota > Thermoleophilia > Solirubrobacterales > Solirubrobacteraceae > Baekduia. The sequence goes on along the minus strand of CAWCEO010000010.1, from coordinate 377,465 downwards.
CCTTACGTCGACGACATCACCTACACCGACCCGCAGACCGGCAAGCTCATGCGGCGCGTCCCCGAAGTCATCGACGTGTGGTTTGACTCGGGCGCGATGCAGTTCGCCCAGTGGCACGCGCCGTTTGAGAACCAAGACCGCTTCGAGAACGCGTGGCCGGCGGACTTCGTCTGCGAGGCGCTGGACCAGACGCGCGGGTGGTTCTACTCGCTGCTGGCGGTGTCGGTGCTGCTGTTCGATGAGTCGCCCTACAAGGACGTTGTCTGCCTCGGGCTGATCCTCGACGAGGACGGGCAGAAGATGTCCAAGTCCAAGGGCAACGTCGTCGATCCCTTCGAGATCCTCGACCGCTTCGGCGCCGACGCGCTGCGCTGGTACTTCTTCTCCTCCAAGCAGCCGTGGGACGGCTACCGCTTCTCGGAGGAGACGATCGCCGAGGGCGTGCGGCTGTTCCTCAACACCTTGTGGAACACCTACGGGTTCTTGGTGTTGTACGAGAACGCGGCCGAGACGGCGGGCGACGACGCCTCGCTGGCGCCGCCGAGCGATCTCGACCGCTGGATCCTGTCGCGGCTGAGCGCGACGGTCGCGTCGGTGACCGAGCGCCTGGACGCGTTCGACGCGACGGTCGGCGCACGCGAGATCGCGACCTTCGTCGACGATCTCTCCAACTGGTACGTGCGGCGCTCGCGCCGGCGCTTCTGGGAGGGCGATGCGCGCGCGTTCGCGACGTTGCGCGAGTGCCTCGTGACCGTCGCGCAGCTCCTGGCGCCGTTCACGCCGTTCATCGCCGACGAGATCTACGACAACTTGGACGGCTCGGCGGGGTCGGTCCATCTGACCGACTGGCCGGAATCGGCCCCCACCCGCCCCCGCGACGTTGCGTTGGAGGAGGCCATGGCCACGGCGCGCGAGGCGGTGGCCCTGGGCTTGCGGGCGCGCGCGGGCGCAAAGGTCGGCCTGCGCCGACCGCTGCGCGAGGCGGTCGTCGTGGCCGCGGGGCGCGAGCGCGCTTCGCTGGAGACCACGGCCGACATCGTGCGCGAGGAGCTCAACGTCAAGGCGCTCCGATTTGTCGATGAAGCCGATGAGCTCGGCTCCTATGACCTCAAGCCGAACTACCGCTCGCTCGGCCCGCGCTTTGGCAAGAACATGCCGCAGGTCGCCGCGGCGGTCGAGGCGCTGGACGCCGACCGCGTCGCGGTTGCGCTGCGCGAGGGGCGGACCGTCGGCGTCAACGTCGACGGCCACGATCACGAGCTGACGGCCGACGACTTGTTGGTGGGGTTGCAGCCGCTGGACGGCTTTCAGGTCGAGCGGGAGGGCGGCCACGCGGTCGCGCTGGATCTCGCGATGGACGAAGGACTACGACGCGAGGGGTGGGCCCGGGAGGTCGTGCGGGCGGTGCAGAACGCGCGCAAGGACGCCGGGCTGGATGTGTCGGATCGGATCGCACTGACGTTGGCCGGCGACGTCGAGATCGTGTCGGTCGCCCAGGAGTTCGAGCGGCTGGTCGCTGACGAGGTGCTGGCGACGAGCGTCGCGTTCGGCAACGGCGCCGAGGACGACGGCGCGTTCGTGGCGACGGTCGACGGGCACACGCTGCGCGTCGGCGTCGCGCGCGTCTGAGATCGGACACGCAGGGGGGCGAGATTTTGTCGCTGCGCCCTAAGGGGGCATGAGCGACGAGCAACGGATGGACGACGACTCGCTGGCCGCGGTGGTGACCGCGATCCCGCCAGGGCGCTGGATGAGCTACGGCGACGTGGTCGCCGCGGCTGGTGGTCTCCCGGCGCAGGCGCTGGGCGTCAACGGGCGACTGACGCGGCTGGCCTGCGACGGTGCGCACCGTGTGCTGAAGGCCGACGGCACGATCGGCGGCACCGCGCTGGGCGATCCCGAGCGGGTGCGGAGGCTGCTGGAGGACGAAGGTGTCGCCTTCGACGGCGGCCGAGCCGCCGCCGAAGCGCGGGTGACGCTTGAGGTGACCGCTTAGGCGGTCAGCACCGGCTCAAGCTCGGCTTCGAGCTTGCGCTTGGGGTACGCGCCGATGACCTTCTTGGCGACCGCGCCGTTCTTGAAGAGGATGAGCGTCGGGATGCTCAGGACCTCGAAGTTCGCGGCGGTTTGCTGGTTCTCGTCGACGTTGAGCTTGACGATCTTGAGATCGGAGCGCTCGGCGGCGATCTCCTCGAGGACCGGGGCGACGACGCGGCACGGACCGCACCAGGGCGCCCAGAAGTCGACGAGCACGGGCACGTCGGATTCGAGGACTTCTGCCTGGAAGTTGGTGTCGGTGACGTCGGAGAGGGTTCCGGCCATGTCTGGCTCCTTCGAAGGGGTAGTGCCTTCACTATACAAAGTGAAGTGCGGGCTCGGGCGGGCTGGAGTGCCGCTGCGGCAACTTACCCGCCCGAGCGGCTCGCTTCCCGCAGCGGTCGGTGCTCAAGGCTCGTTTGTAGCCCTCGGCCGCGCCCTAATAGCCGCGCAGCGCGATGATCAGCTCCGGCGAGAGGTACACCTCGATGAACGCTGCCGTCACCACCATGGGGATCGCCAAGCCAACCGTCACGAACGTCGCCGCCAGCAGCTCTTCCCACGCGCCCCGGCGCGACGCGATCGTCCACGCTGCCAAAGGCAGGAACAAGCCTGTCAGCTCAGGCACCGCGTGCGGCAGGATCCCGACGACCAGCAGCTCGGGCGACATGCTCCAGTGGTACGCCATCGTCGAGGCCGCACCGCCCAGGACGTAGGCCTGCGTGAACAGCGAGAACGTCGTCGCCGCGATCACGAACGCGATGGCCAGCGGGCCCGCCTTGTCATGGACCCAGCGCCAGACGCCGGAGTAGCGCTCGGCTTCCAGCGGCAGCGAGCTCCCGGCGATGAAGCCCGCGACGCACGCCATCGCGTGCAGGGCCAGCACGAGCGCGTTGCGAAACAGGATGTGCCCGACGGCCTCCATCGACGGCGGCACATTGACCCCCGGCTGGACGTAGTTGGTCGGGTCGGGCGTCGAGAGATGCGCGATGACCACGACCGCCACCAGCAGCGCGGCGCAGATCACGAGCGCGAGACCAAGCCACGGGCCCAGCGTCGCCCACGGGCGCGTGTTCCAGCGCTCCAGCGTGCCGCGCGTATCGCGCAGGCCTTGGACGACGACGAGCTCGGGGGCCATCGTCCTCGGAGATCGGCCGGTGGGGCCGCGCGCTTGAACGCGCGGGCGGCGGCCTCAGTGGTCGCGGCGCCGTAGGCGCGGCACGAGCACCATCGCCTCGAGCGCGATCTTGGTGCTCATTTTGGATCTCCCGCGCAGGCGGTCGCGGAAGGTGATGGGCACCTCGACCACGCGAAAGCCGTGGCGGATCGCGCGGTTGGTCAGCTCGACTTGGAAGGCGTAGCCATGGGCCTGGACGCTCGGCAGGTCGATCGCGCGGAGCACCTCGGCGCGAAAGCACTTGAAGCCGCCCGTCAGATCACGCACGTCAAGGCCCAGGATGACCGCCGCATAGAGCGAGCCGCCGCGGCTGATGATCCGGCGCATGACGCCCCAGTCGCGGACCGCGCCACCGGGCACGTAGCGCGAGCCCAGCGCGAGGTCGGCGCCCTCGTCGCGTACGGCCGTCAGCAGGCGCGCGAGGTCGGCAGGGTCGTGGGAGAAGTCGGAGTCCATCTCGAACACAAAGCCGGCATCGTTGGTGAGCGCGTGCTGAAATCCCGCGAGGTAGGCCGGGCCGAGCCCTTCGCGCACCGTGCGATGCAGCACTTTGACCTCGTCGTGCTCGAGCGCAAGGCGGTCGGCGATGCGTCCGGTCCCGTCGGGCGAGTCATCGTCGACGACCAGGATGTGAAAGCCCTCCGGCGCGGCAGCACGCAGGACTTCGAGCGCGGCGCCGACGATCAGCTCGATGTTCTCGGCCTCGTCGAAGGTGGGCAGGATGAGCCAGGGCTGACCGGACACGCGAATCGCACAGCCTAGGGACGTAGGCTGCAAGCACGATGTCCGACCCTTCCAACGCGACCATCGCCGCCGCCTTCGACGAGCTTGGCGACCTCTACGAGCTCGACGGGGCCGTCGTGCACCGCGTCGTCGCCTACCGCAACGCGGCCAAGGCCGTCCGTGACGCCTCAGTATCGGTGAGCGCCCTGACGCGCGAAGGTCGCGTCACCAGCCTGCCCGGCATCGGTAAGACGCTAGAGGAGAAGCTCCACGCGCTGCTGGAGACGGGGACGATCCCGGCCGCCGAGAAGCTGCGCGCCAAGTTCCCGCCAGGGCTGATCGATCTCACGCGGCTGCCCGGCCTCGGGCCCAAGCGGGCGCGCAAGCTCTTCGACGAGCTGGGGATCGACTCGCTTGACGCGCTGCGCGAAGCGGCCGAGGGTCAGAAGCTGCGCGGTGTCAAGGGCTTCGGTCCCAAGTTCGAGGAATCGGTTCTGGCCGCGTTTGCCGCCGGCGTGGCCGAGAAGGCGGCGCCGCGGTTGTTGTTGCACAAGGCGATCGACCTTTCCGACGCGATCGTCGAAGCGCTGCGCGCGCATCCCGCCGCCGTGCGGGTCGAGGTCGCCGGCGGGGTCCGGCGCCTGGCCGATAGCGTCAAGGACCTCGACATCGTCGCCGCGTCCGACGACCCGCCGGCACTGGCCGCGGCGCTTGCCGACCTCGATCTTGTCGAGAGCGCCTCGTCCTCCGGTGAGAACGCCGCGCGCGCTCGGACCCATAACGGCGTGTCGATCGACCTGCGCGTCGTCGCGCCCGACCAGTTCGGCAACCTGCTGCAGCACTTCACCGGCAACAAGCAGCACAACGTCAAGATCCGTGAGCGTGCGGTGCGCAAGGGGCTGCACGTCTCCGAGTACGGGATCCTCGACGACGCAACCGGCGACACGCTGCGCTGCGCGACCGAGGAGGAGGTCTACAAACACCTTGGGCTGCCGTGGATCCCGCCGGAGCTGCGTGAGGACCGCGGTGAGCTGGAGCCCGGCTACGTCGTGCCCGAGCTCATCGAGCAGCGCGACCTCAAGGGCGACCTGCACTGCCACACGGTCGCCTCCGACGGGCGCAACACGGCGCTGGAGATGGCGCGCGGCGCGCTGGAGCGGGGGCTGGAGTACGTCGCGATCACCGATCACTCGGCGACGCACGGCTTCGGCAACGACGTCAGCCCGGACGCGCTGAAGCGCCAGATCGAGTTGGTGCACAAGATCAACGGCGAGCTCGACGGCATCGAGGTGCTCGTCGGGACCGAGACCAACATCTTGCCCGACGGCTCGCCCGACTACGACGATGACTTGCTTGCCCAGCTCGACTGGGTCGTTGGCTCGGTGCACACGAGCTTCGGGATGTCGCAGGCCGAGATGACCAAGCGGCTCGTCGCGGCGATCGAGCATCCGTGGATCGACTGCATCGGCCATCTCACCGGGCGCAAGATCGAACGCCGCAAGCCCTATGAGGTCGACACCGACGCGGTCTTCGCTGCCGCGGCGGCTGCCGGGACGATGTTGGAGATCAACTCCGCTCCCGACCGTCGTGACCTCTCCGACGTCCACGCGCGTGCCGCCCACGCGGCCGGCGTGACCATCATCATCAACACCGACGCCCACGGCGTCTCGACCCAGGGCATCTCCCGCTGGGGCATTGCCACCGCCCGGCGCGCCGGCCTCACCGCCGCCGACGTCGCCAACACGCTGCCCTGGGCGCAGTTCGCGCCGCTGCGCAAGCATGCGCGCGCCGCGGCCGCCTAGCCGTCGAGCGTGCACGCGCTGCTGCTCGGCCTGACGCTCGGGATCGGCGCCGGGGTCGCATCAGGGCCGTTGCTGGCGGTCGTCATCCGCTCGACGCTGGAGGGCGGCTTTGCGGCGGGTGCGAGGGTGGCGTGCGGGCCGCTGGTCACCGATCTGCCGATCATCGTGCTCGCCGTGGTGCTGGCGGCGTCACTGCCGCAGGAGGCACTGGCTGGCCTCGGCCTTGCCGGCGGGCTGTTCGTGGTGTGGCTCGGGCTTGACGCGCTGCGTGACGTTCCCGAGCCGGTCGAAGCGGCGGTGGGTGGGACGGTCGTCGCCGGCTCGCTGCGCCGTGGGGCGGCGGTCAACGTGCTCAACCCGCACCCCTGGATCTTCTGGATCACCGTCGGCGTGCCGATCCTCGGCGACAGCTCCACCGCGGAGGCGGCGCTCTTCCTGGTGGCCTTCTACCTCATGTTGATCGGCTCGAAGGTCGCGGTCGCCGCCGCGCTCGGCGCCGGGCGCGAGCGGCTGTTGCGCGGTCCGGGCTATCGCTGGGCGCTGCGTGGCTCGGGCGCCTTGCTGCTGGCCGCGGGCGCGCTGTTGATCGCCGAGGCGATCACGCAGCTGTGAGCGCCACCGAGCGCTCCCAGAGGCCCTCGGCGAGCACGTCGTCGCGCGCGGCGCGTGTGGGCTCGCGGATCTTCTGGTCCACCACGTAGACACCGGTCAGCTCGGCAGCGGCCGGGTCGAGCGCGAGCCACACGAGCGATCGCGCACCCTTCTCCGGCGAACGCAGAAACGGGCCGGCGGCGGTCAGCGCCGCGCGGTAGAGCAGGCCGTCGTTCTTGCCGAAGCCGGTCCGCACGACGCCGGGGTGAAAGCAGGTCGCGGTGATGCCGTCGTCAGCAGCCCGCTTGGCCAGCTCGCGCGTGAAGAGGATGTTCATCAACTTCGTCGTGCCGTAGACGCGCATCGGCTTGAACGAGCGGCGCTCGAACTCGAGGTCGTCGAAGTCCAGCTCACCGGCGCTCGCGGCGTCACTAGCGGTCGTGACGACGCGGCCGCCGCCGTCGGCCGCCAGACGCTCGCGCAACAGGTCGGTGAGCAGGAACGGCGCGAGGTGGTTGAGCGCGAGCGTCTGCTCGTGGCCGTCGGGTGTGACATGCCGCGTGGTGAACATCGCACCCGCGTTGTTGGCCAGGACGTCGAGCCGCGGATGGTGCTCCAGCACCTCGGCAGCGAGCCGCCGGACCTCATCGGCACGCGCCAGGTCGGCCACATGCTCGTGGACGGCCGCGCCACCGCCGGCGGTCCGCGCCGCCTCAGCGGTTTCCCGCACACGGTCGCTCTCGCGGCCGACAATCGCCACCTCGGCACCACGCCGCGCAAGCTCCACGGCCGCCGCGCGACCGATGCCCCGCGTCGCGCCGGTAATCAAGACCACAGGGTTGCTCATCGCGCACGAGCCTAACGCGCCTGCGTTTCCCCAAGCCCGCGGTCAGGGTGGCCGAGGAGGCGGGGGAGGAGGTCGCCGGCGACGATGGCGTCGACCGTCGCACGGCGGAAGGGGGCGATCGCGTCCAGCGCGCGCTCGGCGTAGGTCGCGTCGTCGGTCGGGTCGTCGAGGGCGGCGCGCAGGGCCGGGCCCAGCGCGGCCGCGTCGGGCTCGGCGACCCAGCCGAGGCCGTCGCGGCGCAGCAGCGGCAGCGCTGCGTAGGGGCCGGGCGAGGGTGTCGTCACCACGCGTGCGCCGTCGGCGAGCGCTTCGAGTTGGGCGATGCCGTAGTCCTCGCGGCGCGGCGCCGTCACGTACACCTTGGTCCGCCGCAGCAGCGCCCGGAACGCATCATGCTCCAGCGTCCCCGTGTAGCGGACACCCTCGCGGTCGGGACCGCTCAGGCCCGCGACGACCAGCTGCTCGCCGTCGTGGCGCACCGCGTCCCAGGCGGCCAGCACGCGATCAAACCCCTTCTTGTAGGGGTTGGTCGCATAGGTCACCGCGGCGATGTCGCGGACCTCGGGCCCGCCCTCACCTGAGCCCGACGGCTCCACCGGGATCGGCACCACCAACGCGGGTACGGCCGGCGACCCCGCCTCCACCAGCGCGCCCGGGTCCTGCGGGATCAACAAGGAAGACTCCCGCAGCCGCCGCGCCTCCACGGGCCGCTGCCAGATCCCGTGGCGCCCCGGCCGGTTGGCCGCGGCCGGCGCGTCGAAGCGGATTGCGCCCGGCGTCGGCCACAACAGCGCCGCGGTCGTGGTCGAGTAGACGATCGCGCGCGGCTCGCTATCAGACAGCGCCTCGACCGCCGCGCGCCGCGCCGCGCGCGCCCATCCCAGATCGGTCAGCGCCAGCGTCCGAACGTCGCGCGGCCGCTCCGCCCGCGTGAGCATCACGTCGGCCCCCGCGCGCAGCAACGCGCCGGCCAGCTCGTCCTCGGCGGCACGCAGCCCGTGCGTCGCGCCAAGGCCGACGATCAAGACGTCGAGTGAGGGCATCGCCTGGCATTGTGTCGCGCCTGACCGGAACCTTCGTCAACGTCGGCGCGATCCTGCTCGGCACCCTCGTCGGCGTGCTTGTCGGCGGCCGCCTCACCCAGGAGCTGCAGACCCGGATCCTGCATGGCCTCGGCCTCGTCGTGCTGGTCATCGGCATCGACAACGCGCTGGCCTGGCGCGACACCAACGCGCTCTTCGTCCTCGGCGGCGTGCTGCTCGGCGGGCTCGCCGGCGAGGCGCTGCACATCGAGGACCGCCTGTCGGCCGTCGGTGACCGCGCGCAGCAGGCGCTCTCCAAGGGCGATCATCACTCGACCGTCAGCGAGGGCTTCTTCACCGCCAGCCTCGTCTTCTGCGTCGGCGCGCTCGCGGTGGTCGGCTCGCTCCAGGACGGCTTGACCGGCAACGCCGACACGCTCTACACCAAGGCCTTGCTCGACGGCTTCGCCTCGGTCGCGTTAGCCGCCAGCCTCGGTTGGGGCGTCGGCCTGTCGGCGATCACCGTCCTGCTCTACCAAGGCGCGCTCACGCTCGGCGCCGGGCTGTTTGACACCATCTTGACCGACGGCAGCGACGCGCTGCTGTCCATGACCAGCGCGGGCGGGATCCTGATCATCGGGCTCGCGCTCAAGCTGCTCGACATCCAGGACGTCAAGGTCGGCAACTTCCTGCCGGCGCTCATCTTCGCGCCGGCAATAGCCGGCATCGTCTCGATCTTCTAACGCGGCTAGGCCGGCGGCCCGACGCCGTTGATCGTCGGGCGCTCGCGCCGGAAGCCCGGCAGGCGCATCAGCTGGATCGGCCGCAGCGGCGAGGTCTTCTCGATGAAGAACGTCACGCCGTCGCGCTCCTCGATCGCCGAGACCGCCGACTCCTGACGGCGCCACGCCAGCGCCCAGATGATCGTGAAGCCGGCCGCGATCCCCGGGATTTGCGGGCCCAGGAAGGTCAGCGCGCCCGCCACGACGACCGCGAGCAGCATCGGCCACAGGCGGTTGAGCATCGTCGCGCCCGGCCGGACATCGGGCATCATCGTCGCGGCCTTGGCGTCGGCCAGTAGCCGCGCGATCGGCGGGTTGATCTCGTTGCGCCGCCCGACCCAGGAGCCGATCAGCGTCGCCACGACCCACCAGCCCGTCGCATAGAGGGCGACCTGATCGTCCTGGTCGCGCGTGGCGGCGATGAGCGTCAGCACGCCGAGGGTGGTGGCCGCGCCGGCGCTCAGCAGCACGGTCGACCGCAGGAAGTCCACGAAGCGCATCGGCTACGCGGAGCCTGCCAGCACTTCAAGCACGGTGCGTACCCCGAGCGGTCCGTTGACGAGCAGGTCGGCGGACTCCTCGAGCTCCGGCGGCGTCTCATCAGAAGTGACGCCGATGCAGATTGCCTCGCGCAGCGTCCCCGCCGCGACCGCGGCGCGCAGGGCGTCGAAGGCGTCGAGGTCGGTGCGGTCGTCGCCGGCGTAGAGCGCCACGTCGACGTGGGTCTCACTGAGTAGATGCGCGACGCCGAGCCCCTTGTTGAGCTCGACCGGCGGCCGGACCTCCAGGATCTTGCGGCCCCAGTGGGTCACGAAGCCGGCGGCCTCGGCACGCGCCGCGACGCCGCGCGCCGCCTCCTCGGCTGCCTCTTCATCCGGGGCACCGCGCCAGTGAAAGCCGAAGATCACGTCCTTGTCCTCACCACGCACGCGCAGGCGGTGAAGCTCCTCGCCGCGCAGCTCACCCTCGCCGAAGCTCCGCACGCGGCGCGCCCACTCGGCAATCCCCGGCTCGACCTCGGCCACCGTCTGGCCGCCGCGCAGGATCTCGGCGCCGTGGTTGCCGACGTAGGTGATCGAGCCCAGCGAGACGATCCGGCGCGCGGTCGTCGCGCGCCGGCCGCTAACGCAGGCGACCAGGCCGTAGCGCTTGGCGATCGCGATCAGCGGCAGCCGCGTCGGCTCGGGGACGTGCGCATCATCAGCGTGGCGGACGATCGGCGCGAGTGTTCCGTCGATGTCCAGCAGGACCGCGGCGCGCCCGGGATCGGCCAGCAACGGCGCGAGGACGTCGTCGAGGGTCGCGGCGGGGGTCACACACCTATCATCGCAGCATGCCGCGCCTCGACCCACCGCCGGCCGGGAGCGCGCAACGGACCTTGCGTCTTGCGGTCATCGGCACCGGTGCCGGCCTGTTCAGCGGCCTCTTCGGGGTCGGCGGCGGGACGGTCATCGTGCCGCTGCTCGTGCTCTGGCTGGGCTACGGAACGCGCGAGGCGACCGGGACGTCGCTGGGCGCGATCGTGCTCATCGCCGCCGCCGCGATGCTGGCCCAGGGCGCCTACGGCAATGTCCACGTCGGCGATGGCGTGCTGGTCGGCGTGCCCGCGGTCGGCGGCGTCCTCGTCGGGACATCGCTGCAACAGCGCGTCGACCCGCGCGTGGTGTCGCTGCTCTTTGCCGCGCTGCTCGTGGCCACCGCGATCAGCCTGTTGATCCCATGACCGAGGGCGCCCTGATCGTCGGCTTCGCCGCGGGCGTCGTGGCCGGGATGCTCGGCGTCGGCGGCGGGATCCTGTTCGTGCCGGGCCTTGTCCTCTTCCTCGGCCTCGCACAGGTCGAGGCCGAGGCGACGTCGCTGCTGGCGATCATCCCGGTGGCGCTCGTCGGGGCGGCGCGCCAGAACCGCTACGGCAACTTCCGCCTGCACGACGCGATCGTGCTCGGCGCGCTGGCGATCCCGGGGGCGATCGGCGGCGTGGCGATCGTCAACGCGATCCCCGAGCGGGCCGTCGAGGTGCTCTTCGCGTTGTTGATGCTCTATGTCGCGGGCCAGATGGTCCGCCGCGCGCTGGCGGGACCGGAGGCGGAGGTCACCGAGTGAGCCCGCCGACGGTGCGTCGCGATCCGCTGCTCCTGCGCGAGTCCCGGCCGCCGACCGTCGCCGGGCTGGCCGCCGCAGTCCTTGGCGTCGCCGGCGCCACCGTGCTGCTCTTCGGCCTGCGCGAGATCGCGCCGGTGCTGTCGCTAGGCGTCGTCTACCTGCTCATTGTGCTCGTCGTCTCGGCCTACTGGGGGCTGTGGCTCGGCATCGTCACGTCGTTGCTGAGCGCCTTGGCCTACAACTTCTTTCACATCCCGCCGACCGGGCGCTTCACGATCGCCACCGGCGAGAACTGGGTCGGATTGCTGGCGTTCCTCGCTGTCGCGGCGGCCGCCAGCGCGGTGGCTGAACTGGCGCGCGAGCGCGCGGTGGAGGCGACCCAGCGCCGGGAGGAGGCCGACCTCGCCGCTGCGGCAGCTCGCGAGCTGCTGGGCGGCGCACGCCTCCAGGACGGGTTGGCCCAGACCGCGCACGGGATCGCGGTGGCCCTCGGGTTGCCGTCGGCGCAGCTCGTGCTCGGCACAGCAGAAGCCAGCGAGCGCAGCAGCACCTATAGCTTGGACAGAGGCCGCGCCACGCTGATCCTCCCGGCCGCGCTGTCGCCGGCGGTCGATGCCCGGCTGCGCGAGCGGATCGTTCCCGCGTTGGAGTCGATCCTGGCCGGCGCGATCGAGCGCGAGACGCTGCTCGACGAGGTCGTCGAGACCGCCGCGCTGCGTCGCAGCGATGAGCTCAAGACCGCGATCCTGCGTGCGGTCAGCCACGACCTGCGCTCGCCGCTGACGGCGATGATGAGCTCCGGCGAGGCGCTGGGCTCGGCGGCGCTTGACGACGAGGACCGCGCCGAGTTAAGCGCCGCGGTCGTCAAAGAGGGCGCGCGGCTGGAGCGGCTGATCGCCAAGCTGCTGGACCTCTCGCGGCTGGAAGCCGGTGAAGCCGCGCCGCAGCTGGACTGGGTCGACCTCGCAGAGGTTCTTACCGCCGCGCGGGAGGACGTGAACGGCGCTGAGCTCATCACGCTCCAGCTCGACCGCGACCTGCCGCCGCTGCGCGCGGACGCCGTCCAGTTGGAGCGCGCGTTCGCCAACCTGATGGAGAACGCGGTTGCCCACGGCGGCGGCCTGCCGGTGTCGGTGCGCGCCCGTGCCGTCGGGCCGCGGCTGGTGGTGCGCGTCGTCGACCGCGGGCCGGGCGTGCCGCTCGGCGAGCAGGAGCGGATCTTCACGCCGTTTCACCGCGGCGAGGGTGCATCGGGCACCGGCTCCGGGCTCGGCCTGGCGATCGTCCACGGGTTCGTGGAGGCCAACGGCGGCACCGTGCGCGTCGAGTCGCTGCCCGGCCAAGGTGCGTCGTTCGTGGTGGAGTTCCCGTTGTGAGCGACCGCCGCCGCATCCTGGTTTGCGATGACGAGCCCCAGATCCTGCGGGCGCTGAAGGTGATCCTGCGCGACGCGGGCTACGAAACCGTGCCGGCCGAGACCGCCGAGGAAGCGCTGGATCGCGCTGCCGTGCATCCGCCCGACGCCGCGATCCTCGACCTCGTCCTGCCCGACGGCGACGGTGTCGAGGTCTGCCGCCAGATTCGCAGCTGGAGCCAGATGCCGATCATCGTGCTCAGCGCCGTCGGCGAAGAGGACGCCAAGGTCCGTGCGCTGGAGGCCGGCGCCGACGACTACGTCACCAAGCCCTTCGGCGCGCGCGAGCTGGTCGCCCGTCTGGAGGCGGCACTGCGCCGGGTCGCCGGCACTGCGGCCGGCGAGCCGCGGATCAGCGCCGACGGGTTGGAGGTCGACCTCGCCGCGCACACGGTCACCCGCGATGGCGTCGAGGTCCACCTCACGCCGATCGAGTTCCGGCTGTTGGAGACGCTGGCCCGCAATCGCGGCCGGCTGATGACCCACCGCACGCTGCTGGTCGAGGTCTGGGGTCCGGAGTACGCCGAAGACGTGACGGTCCTGCGCGGGCACATCGCCAACCTGCGACGCAAGATCGAGCCGGCGGATGGGCATCGCTATGTCCGGACGGATGCGGGCGTGGGGTACCGCTTCGCGGCATAGCCGCGACCTGTACAACATCTGTACGCGGCAGGCGCCAACCCGTACGTGAACGTCACGGGCGAGGCCTGAAGGTGGGTTCATGGACCTTCTCGCCATCGCCCTCCTCGTCGCGACCTTCGCGGCGCTGTGGGCTCTCGTGGAGGCGCTCGACCGCGTATGAGCGCCACCGACCTCTTCGGCCTCGTCGTCTGCGTGGCCGTCCTCATCTACCTGCTCTACGCGCTGCTGCGCGGCGAGCGCTTCTAGGCGCCGGACATGAGCCAGGGCTTCCTCCAGATCACGCTCTTCTGCGCGATCCTCATCGCGTCGGTCCCGCTGCTGGGCGGCTACATGGCGCGCATCTTCAGCGCGCCACGGCTGCCGCTCGTCCCCAACCTCCCGGCCCAGGACTGGAAGGCCTATGCCAAGTCGCTGGTCATCTTCTCCGGCCTGAGCGGCCTGCTGCTCTTCGCGATCCTGCGCACCCAAGCGATCCACCCGTTTAACCCGGGCGACTTTCGCTCCGGAACGTGGGACTTGTCGTTCAACACGACGTCCTCGTTCATCACCAACACCAACTGGCAGTTCTACGGCGGCGAGACCACGCTGTCGAACTTCAGCCAGATGGCCGGCCTGGCCGTGCAGAACTTCCTCTCGGCCGCGGTCGGCATCGCCGTCCTCGTCGCGCTGATGCGTGGTATCGCCGCCCGTCAGGGCGACGGCACGCTCGGCAACTTCTACTCCGACATCACGCGGACCATCCTCTACATCTTGGTTCCGCTGTCGGTCCTGGCAACCGTCGTGCTCGCCTCCCAAGGCACCATCCAGACGCTCGGCGGCAGCGTTGGCGGGATGGCTCGTGGGCCGGTTGCCTCGCAAGAGGCGATCAAGCTGCTGGGCACCAACGGCGGCGGCTTCTTCAACGTCAACTCGGCCTATCCCTTCGAGAACCCGTCGGCGTTCACGAACTTCTTCGAGATGTTCATCATCTTGTGCATCCCGGCGGCGTTGCCCTACACCTACGGGCGCATCGTTGGCAGCCGCCGCCAGGGCTGGACGATCTTTGGCGTGATGTTCGCGCTGTTTGCCATCAGCGTGGCCGTCGTCTACCTCGCCGAGCAGCACGGCACGCCGGCCGCGCACGCTGCAGGCCTGGTCGGCGCCAACCTGGAGGGCAAGGAGCAGCGCTTCGGCGTCGCCTCGTCCTCACTGTTCACCGCGATCACGACCGTGGTCTCCTGCGGCGCGGTCAACACCGCGTTCGAGTCGCTCACCGGCCTCGGCGGCCTCGTCCCGATGGCCAACCTCGGGTACTCCGAGTCGGTCTTCGGCGGCGTCGGCACGGGCTTGTACATGATGTTGCTGTTCGTCCTGGTCGCCGTCTTCATCGGCGGGCTGATGGTCGGGCGCACGCCCGAGTACCTGGGCAAGAAGATCGAGCCCAAGGACATCAAGCTGGTCACGATCGGGGCGCTGTTCACGGCGCTGGTCGTGCTGGTCTTCACGGCGCTGGCGGTGAGCACCAAGTACGGCTCGCCGTCGATCTACGCAGCAGGTCCCCAGGGCTTCAGCGAGAGCTTCTACGCGTACCTCTCGCAGGCCAACAACAACGGGTCGGCGTGGGCCGGCTACACCGGCTACCTGCAGCCCAATGCGCCTGGCAACGTGGGCGCCCACGGCGTCACGTTCGCCGACCTGCTCGGAGGCTTCGCGATGCTCTTGGGACGGTACGTCCCGATCCTCGCGGTGCTCGCCGTCGCCGGGGCGATGGCCCGCAAGAAGGTCACGCCCGCCGGCCTGGGCACGATGCGCACCGACACGCCCACGTTCGGCTTCCTGTTGGTCGGCGTGGTCGTCCTGATCGGCGCCCTGACGTTCCTGCCCGCGTTCCTGCTCGGGCCGATCGTCCAATCCCTCACCACGACCCTCTTTTAGGAGGGGATGAAGACCATGCGCAAGGACCTGCTTCGCTCCGTGATCGCGCTGGCGGCCTGCACGCTGGCGCTCGGCCTCGCCTACCCGCTCGTCATGACCGGGATCGCCCAGGTGGCGTTCCCGTCCAAGGCCGACGGCTCGCTCATCAAGGCCGCCGACGGCAAGGTCATCGGCTCCACGCTGCTGGCCCGCGACGTCAAGGACAGCCCGCGCTACTTCCATCCACGGCCTTCGGCGACCGGCTACAGCGCCAACGTCACCTACTTCGCCAACCGCGGCCCCAACCAGCGGGCCACCATGATCCTGACCCGGCAGCACATCGACGCCTACATCAAGGCTGAGAAGCCCTACAACCCGGGCCTGACGCCCGCGCACGTGCCGATCGACGCGGCCACGTTCTCGGCCTCAGGCGTCGATCCCCACATCTCGAAGGCCAACGCGGCCTTCCAGGCGCGCCGCGTCGCCGCGGTGCGGCGGCTCCCGCTCGCCCGTGTCCAGCAGCTGATCGTCGACCGCACCGACGGCCGCGGCCTCGGCGTCTTCGGCGAGCCCGGCGTCAACACGACGGTGCTCAACCTCGCCCTCGACCAGGAGGCACGATGACCCTGCAGCGCTCCGTCCTGACCGACGCCGTCTGCAAGCTCGACCCGCGGATCCAGGTCCGCAACCCCGTGATGTTCGTCGTCGAGATCGGTGCGGTCATCGCGACCGGCGCCGGGATCGTGGGTGGCGGCGGAGATCCCCGTTGGTTCACCTTCACCGTCGCGATCTGGCTCTGGCTGACGGTCATCTTCGCCAACCTTGCCGAAGCGCTAGCCGAAGGCCGCGGCAAGGCTCAGGCCGACGCGTTGCGCGCGATGCGCTCCGACACCCTCGCGACGCTGCGCGACGGTTCGACGCGCCCCGCCGCCGAGCTGCACCGCGGCGACGTGGTCGTCGTGGTGGCCGGCGAGGTGATCCCCGGCGACGGCACGGTCATCGAGGGAATCGCGTCGGTCGACGAGTCGGCGATCACCGGCGAGTCGGCGCCGGTCATCCGCGAGTCCGGCGGCGATCGCAGCGCGGTGACGGGTGGCACGCGCGTGCTCAGCGACCGCATCCTGGTGGAGATCACCCAGGAGCCCGGGCAGTCGTTCCTGGACCGGATGATCGCACTGGTCGAGGGCGCCCAGCGGCGCAAGACGCCCAACGAGATCGCGTTGAACATCCTGCTCGCGGGCCTGACGATCGTCTTCCTCATCGTGGTCGCGACGCTGCTGCCGTTCGCGCGCTTCGCCGGCGGCGACATCTCGCTGACGACGCTGATCGCGTTGTTAGTGGCGTTGATCCCGACAACGATCGGCGCGTTGCTCAGCGCGATCGGGATCGCCGGCATGGACCGCCTCGTCCGACGCAATGTCCTGGCGTTGAGCGGCCGTGCGGTCGAGGCAAGCGGCGACGTGGACGTCCTGCTGCTCGACAAGACCGGCACGATCACGCTCGGCAACCGCCAGGCGTCGGCTTTCGTCCCGATGCCGGGCGTCGGCGAGGCCGAGCTGGCCGAGACCGCGCAGCTCGCGTCGCTGGCCGACGAGACGCCCGAGGGCCGCTCGATCGTCGTGCTCGCCAAGCAGTACGGGTTGCGCGAGCACGACCTCGGGGCACACGAGGCCCGGTTCGTCCCGTTCACCGCCCAGACGCGGATGAGCGGCGTCGACTACAACGGCACGCGGCTGCGCAAGGGCGCGGCCGACAGCATCATCACGTTCGCCGAGAGCGAGGGCGGTCGCGTGCCGGCTGAGCTGCGCGGCACGGTGGACCGCATCGCCCGCGAGGGCGGCACGCCGTTGGCCGTCGCGCGTGACTCGCAGGTGCTCGGCGTGATCTACCTCAAGGACACCGTCAAGGAGGGGATGAAGGCGCGCTTCGAGCAGCTGCGTGCGATGGGCATCCGCACCGTGATGGTCACCGGCGACAACCGGCTGACGGCGGCCAAGATCGCCGAGGAGGCGGGCGTCGACGACTTCCTCGCCGAGGCGACGCCGGAGCGCAAGATGGAGTTGATCCGCGCAGAGCAGGCCGAGGGCCGGCTGGTCGCGATGACCGGTGACGGCACCAACGACGCGCCCGCGCTGGCCCAGGCCGACGTCGGCGTGGCGATGAACACCGGCACCCAGGCCGCGCGCGAGGCGGGCAACATGGTGGACTTGGATTCCAACCCGACGAAGCTCATTGAGATCGTCGAGGTCGGCAAGCAGCTGCTGATCACCCGTGGCGCGCTGACGACGTTCTCGATCGCCAACGATGTGGCCAAGTACTTCGCCATCCTGCCGGCGATCTTTGCGGCCACGTATGCCGCGGCCGGCGAGTCCACCGGGCCGCTCGACGCGCTGAACGTCATGCAGCTCGGCACCCCGCACTCGGCGATCATCTCGGCCATCGTGTTCAACGCGATCGTGATCCCGCTGCTGGTTCCGGTCGCCCTGCGTGGCGTCGCCTACAAGGCGGTCGGCGCGACCGCGCTGTTGCGTCGCAACCTGCTGGTCTACGGCCTCGGTGGGCTCATCGCCCCGTTCGTCGGCATCAAGCTGATCGACCTGTTGGTGCACAACGTCCTCGGTGCCTGATGGAGACGCGCGGCCACCTCAAGGTGTTCCTCGGCATGGCCGCCGGGGTGGGGAAGACCGTGCGCATGCTGCAGGAGGGACGAGCCGAGCTGGAGGCCGGCCGCGACGTGGCGATCGGGCTGCTAGAGACCCACGGCCGCGCCGAGACCCTGCTCGCCGCCGACGGGATCGAGCGGCTCGCGCGGCGGCGCATCACCTACCGCGGCTCGACGCTGGAGGAGCTCGACTTGCCCGGTGTTCTGGCGCGCACTCCGGAGCTTTGCTTGATCGACGAGCTCGCCCACACCAACGCACCGGGCGTCGAGCACGGCAAGCGCTTCGAGGACGTCGACGATGTGCTCGCCGCGGGCATCGACGTGTTCTCCACCATGAACGTGCAGCACCTGGAGTCGTTGAACGACACCATCGCCGAGCTGTCGGGCGTGCGGGTGCGCGAGACCGTGCCCGACTCGGTGCTCCAGCGCGCCGACGAGATCGTCATCGTCGACCTCACACCCGAGGCGCTGCTGGAGCGGCTGCGGGCGGGCAAGGTCTATCCGGCCGAACGGGTCGACGCGGCGCTGCAGGGCTTCTTCAAGATCGAGAACCTCAGCGCGCTGCGCGAGACCGCGCTGCGCCAGGTCGCCCAGGAGGTGGAGTCCCGGCGGCGGGTCGAGGGCGCCGACGGCCCCGCGGCCGAGGCGGCGATCGGCGAGCGACTGCTCGCGCTGGTCGAGCCCTACCCGGGGGCGCAGCGGCTGGTGCGCCGCGCGTGGCGGTCGGCGCAACGGCTCGGGGCCGACCTCGACCTGCTGTGGGTCCGCAAGCCTGGTCGAGTCGATGGGCTGGGAGAAGAGACCGAGCGCTCGCTGCACGCGCTGCGCCAGCTCGCGTCGGTGCTCGGGGCCGAGCTACTGGTCGAGGAGGGCGATGATGTGGCCGAGACCGCGGCGCGCGTGTCCGCCGAGCGGGGCACCACCTACATCTTGCTCGGTGCGTCGCGCCCGGCACGCGGCCTGGCGCGGCTGCGGGAGCCGCTGGCCCAGCGGCTGGTGCGGCTGGCGCCTGGCGTTGACGTGCGCATCGTCGCCGATCGCTCGCGGAGAGGTTCCTGATGGTCTTGGTCATCGTGCTGCTGGTGATCGCCGCGCTGGTGGCGGGCTTTGCCGCGGGGGTTGAGCTGCCGGTCGGCCGTGCCGCGATCCGCCGCCGTCGCGTCCGCGCCGCGCAGGTCGCCGCCCGGCCGGACAACGTGCGCCGCATCCTGCTGCCCTTCACCGGCTCGGCGATCTCCCGCCGCGCCTTCGACGCCGCCGTGCGCCTGGCCCGCGTCGAGGGCGCCATGCTGATGCCCTGCTACCTGGCGACCGTCCCGCTCAACCTGCCGCTCGACGCGCCGCTGCCGCACCAGTGCCTCGGCGCGATGACGTTGCTGGAGGTCATCGAGCAACGTGCCGCCACGCAAGAGGTCGCGATCGACGCGCGCATCTCGCGCGGGCGGACCTACCGCGACGCGTTGCGCCGCGAGCTGGAGGAGGAGCACTTCGACCGCGTGATCGTCTCGGCGACCAGCCATCCCGGCTCCGGCTTCTCCGGTGACGACCTCGTCTGGCTCCTAGGCCGCGCCGACGCCGAGGTCCTGATCCTGCGCCCGGCGCCCGAGGATGCGCGCGAGGTGTCGGTCAACGGCGAGCGGATCGCCGGACATTTTTGATCTGACATCCTGCACCGCCGTGCCGATGATCGAGGTCGCCGACCTGCACAAGCGCTACGCCCAGGCCAAGCAGGAGGCGGTCGCCGGCGTCAGCTTCGAGGTGGCCGAGGGCGAGGTCTTCGGGCTGCTCGGGCCCAACGGCGCAGGTAAGACCACCACGATCGGCACGCTGACCACGCGCGTACGGCCGACAAGCGGCCGTGTCGTGGTCGACGGGATCGACGTCGTGGCTGATCCGGTGGCCGCCAAGCTGCGCATCGCCGTCGTGCCGCAGCGCGCGAACCTGGACCGCTCGCTCAGCGCGCTGGAGAACCTCACCTTCCACGCGGCGTACTTCGGCTTCGGCCGGCGCGAGCGCAACCGCCGAGCGCGGGAGATGCTGGAGCGCTTCGGCTTGGAGGGTCGTGGCGACGACCGCGTGGACAACTACTCGGGCGGGATGGCGCAGCGGCTGATCATCGCCCGTGCGCTCATGCACGATCCGCGCGTGCTGTTTCTCGACGAGCCGACGACCGGACTGGACCCGCAGTCGCGGCTGTTCCTCTGGGACCAGATGGAGGCGTTGAAGGCACGCGGCGTGACGCTGCTGTTGACGACCCACGACATGGCGGAGGCCGACCGGCTCTGCGACCGGATCGCGATCGTCGACCATGGCAAGGTGATTGCCTCCGACACGCCGCGCGGGCTGCGCAAGCTGCTGCCCGGCGCTGAGGGGCTGGAGCTCACGCTGGCCGCCGCGGACGATCCGGCCGGCGCGTTGCGCGGGCTTGGCGGCGAGGTCGAGTCCGAGGCGGCGGGCGAGGGGACGTGGAAGCTGCGCGTCTATGGCGATGTCGCGCCGGGCGCGGCGATCAGCGCCGCCGAGGCGGGGAGCGCACGGGTCCTGGACCTGCGCCGAATCGAGGGGACGCTGGAGGACGTGTTCGTGCACATGACGGGGAGAGATCTGCGATGACCACGGTGACCGACGCGCCGCCGCGGCCCGCGACCACCACGACACGCCGCGCCCAGGCCCGCGCGTTCCTGGCCCTCTGCGAGCGCGACTTCTGGGTGTCCTTCCGCCGCCAGCTCGGCGGCTTCCTGGCCCAGACGCTGCTGCAGCCGCTCTTCTACCTGTTCATCTTCGGCCGCGTGCTGCCCGAGATCGGCGCGGCGGGCCAGGGCTACGGCTCCCAGCTGCTGCCGGGCGTCATCGCGCTCACGCTCTTCTTGACCGCCCTGCAGAACACGTCGCTGCCGCTGGTCATCGAGTTCTCCTTTACCAAGGAGATCGAGGATCGCCTGCTCGCGCCGCTGCCCGCGGCGCTCATCGGCGTCCAGAAGGTCGTCGTCGCGGCGGTGCGCGGGATCATCGGCGCGCTGATCATTCTGCCGCTCGCGGCGATCATCCTGCCCGGCGGCGTCCAGTTCGGCGACATCAGCTGGTTCGGCTTTGTCGCGGTGATGCTGTGCGGTTCGCTGGCGGGTGCGGCGGTCGGGCTGGTGCTCGGCACCGCGGTCGAGGCACGCCAGATCAACGTGGTCTTCGCCGTCGTGTTGACGCCGCTGCTCTTCACCGGCGCCACCTTCTACCCCTGGGCGGCGCTGGACACCCTGCGCTGGTTTCAGGTCATCACATTGCTCAACCCGTTGACCTACGTGTCGGAAGGGCTGCGCGCCGCGGTCACCGACGCGGCGCATCTCGGCAACGGCTGGATCGCCCTGGGGCTGGTCGGCTGGACGCTGGTCTTCGGGGCTGTTGGCGTGAAAGGCTTCGAACGACGGGCGATCGATTAGCCGTCGAGGCCGAGCCCGTGCTCCAGTGCGCCCTTGACGCTCGCGTCGAGCGCGTTGAGGCGGTAGAGCGCGAGCGCCTCGGGTGAGCCGAAGCGCCTGGTCGGCGCTCCCTCCGGCCCATGGTGGGTCAGGACGCAGTGGCCGAGCGCTAGGCGGCGGTCGACATCGAGCGCCGGGATCCGCGCGATGCGCTCGTCCAGCAGCCGCAGCCCCAGCTCGACATGGCCTAGTAGGCGCCCCGGCTCGCTGATGCCGATCTCGGCGCCGAAGGTGAACTCCTGCGTCTTGCCAAGGTCGTGCACGAGCGCGGCGGTGATGAGCAAGTCGGTGTTCAGACGTGGATGCAGCTGGCCGGCTTCGAGCGCGAGCGTCCCGACCGCGACGGTGTGCTCCAGTAGGCCCCCGAGATAGCTGTGGTGGCCACCGCGGCTGCACGGTGCGCGACGCCAGGCGGCGCGCAATTCTGCATCGCCGAGCAGCAGGTCGAGCAGGCCCTTGTAGCCAGGATCGTGGACCTCGCCGGCGAGATGCTCCAAGAAGCCGTCGAGCTCGTCGAGATCGCGGTAGGCGACGGGCAGAAACGCAGCGGGGTCGGCCTCGCCCTCGGCGACACGGGCGATCGCGCGCAGGTCGAGTTGCAGCTCTTCACGAAAGCGCTCGACGCGGCCGGCGATCCGGACGAGGTCGCCGCGCTCGAAGCGCGCGGCGGCGACGTCGGCGTCACGGAAGACCCGCGCCGGGATCGCGGCGGTCCGATCGCGCAGCTCAACCGCGAGATACGGCGTCCCTGCGCGCGACATCAGGCGCTCCTTGCGGGTGCACGCGTAGACGCCCTGGACCTCGTCGCCGGCACGCAGCGTGGCGATCGTCGGCGCCGTCGGGGCGGGGGTCTCAGGGAGTGCGGCGATGGGATCCATCATGGGCTGCGCTGCGGATGACGCTACCGTCCTGCTGATGCAGCCGCTCATCTGGGAGAGCCGGCCGGATGGCCTCCGGGCCCCGGCGCTGGTCTGCGCGTTCACCGGCTGGAACGACGCCGGCGATGCCGCCTCCGCGGCGCTCCGCTTCTTCGGCGCGTCCCTCGGCGCCACGCGCTTCGCGCAGATCGACCCCGAGGAGTACTTCGACTTCCAGGCCACGCGGCCGCGGGTCAAGCTCGTCGACGGTGACACGCGCGAGCTCGAATGGCCGTCGGTGGAGATCTACGAGGCACGGATCCCACGCGCGCCGCGCGACCTCGTCCTGCTCTCCGGTCCGGAGCCGAGCTTTCGCTGGCGCGGGTTCACCCAGCTCATCGTCGATCTCGCGGAAGCGCTCGGCACGCAGATGGTGGTCTCGCTCGGTGCACTGCTGGCCGACGTGCCGCACAGCCGGCCGGTCGGGATCACCGGGCTGTCGAGCGACCAGACGCTGATCACGGGGCTGGAGCTGGCGCCGACCAGCTACGAGGGCCCGACGGGGATCGTCGGGGTCTTGCACGCCGCCTGCCAGGAGGCCGGCATCCCGACCGCCTCGCTGTGGGCAAGCGTTCCGCATTACGTCGCCGCGGCGCCCAACCCGAAGGCGGCGCTCGCGCTGGTGCGCAAGTTGGAGTCGCTGGTTGGGGTCACCGTCGACGCTGAGGAGCTCGAGCTGGCGTCGGCCGACTACGAGCGCCAGGTGTCGTTGGCGGTCCAGAGCGACCCGGACGTTCAGGCCTTCGTCGAGCGGCTGGAGAAGACTGCCGCCGAAGAGGAGGCTGAAGCCGACCCGACTGAGCTGCCGTCCGGTGACGTCATCGCGAGGGAGTTCCAGCGCTTCCTGCGCCAGCGCGGGCCCGAGGGGCCCGACGTCGCGGGGCTATAGCCCGGCAGTGGCACGCACGTGAGCGGCGACCTTCACGGCTTCACGCCGCCGGCCCGCGTGCCGGATGCCGGCCCGATCGTGGGCGCACGCGTGGTGCTAGAACGGCTCGACGCCGCTCGCCACGGTGATGCGCTCTATGCCGCCGCCCACGGCGAGGGCGCCGACCCGCGGCTCTGGGACTACCTGCCCTACGGGCCGTTCGGGGACGACCGCGCGGGCTTCTTGCGGCTGTTGGCGTCTCAGGCGGCGGCGACCGATCCGTACTTCTACGCGATCGTCGACGGCGCGACCGGTCTCGCCGCCGGCGTCGTGAGCTTCCTGCGCGTCGAGCCCGCGCACGGGGTGATCGAGATCGGCCACGTCTGGTTCGGCGGTCCGCTGCAGCGCACGCCGCACGCGACCGAGGCGATCTTCCTCCTGGCGCGCCACGCCTTCGAGGTGCTTGGGTACCGCCGGCTGGAGTGGAAGTGCGACAACGCCAACACGCGCTCCAAGGCCGCGGCGCAACGCTTCGGCTTCGCGGCCGAGGGCGTGTTCCGCCAGCACATGGTGATCAAGGGCCGCAACCGGGACACGGCGTGGTTCTCGATCGTTGACGGCGAGTGGCCGGCCGTCGGCGCAGCCTTCCGCGCGTGGCTCGCGCCGGCGAACTTCGACGCCGAGGGCCGCCAACGCGCCTCCCTGGCGTCGTTGCGCTAGCGCTGCGCGCCGGGATCAGCCGCGCCCCAGATGCCGGGGCCGCGACGGTGCTCGTAGATCAGCGATGTCTCGGCGTGGGCGACCGCGGGGTGCGTGGCGAGGTGGTCGACGACGAACTCGCGCAGATCCTGGGCGTCGGCGGCGGCGAGCCAGACGAGGTAGTCGGTCGCGCCTGCGAGGTGAAAGACCGTGAGGACGCCGGGCAGCTCGCGCACGGCGTTGGTGAAGGTGTCGATCTGCTCGCGGTTGTGGACGGCGAGGCGCACGGC
The DNA here is from genome assembly GCA_963794585.1 of uncultured Conexibacteraceae bacterium. GTDB lineage: Bacteria > Actinomycetota > Thermoleophilia > Solirubrobacterales > Solirubrobacteraceae > Baekduia. The sequence continues at coordinate 353,523 of CAWCEO010000010.1, read as the reverse complement.
GACCATCGCCTGCAGCGGGCGGCCGAGCGCGGCGAGGTCGATCTCGGCGTGGAAGCCGCGCAGGACACCCGCTTCCCGGAGGGCGCGCACGCGTTGCAACGCGGTTGACGGCGCGACGCCGACGCGCTCGGCGAGCCGGTTGTTCGGGATCCGCGCGTCCTCGCTGAGCGCTTCGAGGATCGCGCGGTCGATGTCGTCGAGGCGCAGGCCGTTCGGCATAGGCGCGATTGTTCCAGATCTGTCGCAGAAGATGTGGAGTTTCGTCGATATTCCGAAGAATCTTCGGAAATCTAGCAAGATAGCCGCACAGGTGGTTCACTAACCGTTATGGAGCATGCTGTCCAGACTCTCCCCGCGATCCGCGATTCGATCCTCGGCACGATCGGTGACACGCCGCTCGTGCACCTCTCGCGCCTCGGCGCGGGCCTCACCCCGCAGCTAGTCGCCAAGGTCGAGGCGCTCAACCCAGGCGGGTCGATCAAGGACCGTGCGGCGGTCGCGATGATCGAGGCCGCCGAGCGCGACGGCCTTCTGCGTCCCGGCGGCACGCTCGTCGAGCCGACGTCGGGCAACACCGGCACCGGCCTGGCGATGGCCGCGCGGCTGAAGGGCTACCACGTGATCGCGGTCATGCCCGACAAGATGTCCAAGGAGAAGATCGACCTCCTGCGCGCCTACGGCGCCGAGGTCGTCGTCTGCCCGACCAACGTGGAGCCCGACTCGCCCGAGTCCTATTACTCGGTCTCGGACCGCTTGGCCGCCGAGATCCCCGGCGCCTTCAAGCCCAACCAGTACTTCAACCCCGCCAACCCACAGGCGCACTACGACACGACCGGGCCCGAGATCTGGGAACAGACCGAGGGCAAGATCACGCACTTGGTCGCCGGCGTGGGCACGGGCGGGACGGTCACCGGCATCGGGCGCTATCTCAAGGAGCGCAACCCCGAGATCGAGATCATCGGCGCCGATCCAGTGGGCTCGATCTACAGCGCGCCGTCCGATGACGAGATCAAGGGGTACTTGGTCGAGGGCGTCGGCGAGGACTTCTGGCCCGAGACCTTCGACCGCTCGCTCGTCGACCGCTGGATCGCGGTGACCGACAAGGACTCGTTCTTGACCACGCGCCGGCTGGCGACGGAGGAGGGCATCCTCGCCGGCGGCTCGTGCGGCACCGCGCTGTGGGCGGCGCTGGAGGCGGCCAAGACGATCGATGACCCCAATGCGCTGATCGTCGTCGTGCTGCCCGATGGCGGTCGCAATTACCTGTCGAAGATCTTCAACGACGCGTGGATGACCCAGTACGGCTTCCTGGAGCGCGCCGGCGATCTGGCGGTCGGCGACGTCCTGCGTCGCAAGGCCGACGGCGCTTCGGAGCTGCCGTCACTGGTGACGGTGCAGACCCACCAGAAGGTGCGCGACGCGGTGGCGTTGCTGCACGAGCACGGCGTCTCGCAGCTGCCGGTCGTCAGCGCGACGGATCCGGGCGTCGTCGTCGGCTCGGTCGGCGAGCGTGGCCTGCTGGCGCGCGCGGTCGACGAGCCCGCGTTGCTCGGCGCCGAAATCGTCGCGGTGATGGAGCCGCCGCTGCACGCGGTCTCAGCCGATGACCCGGTGCGCGAGGCCGTCGAGCTGCTGGTGGGTGAGCGTCAGGCGCTGCTGGTGATGGCCGACGGCCGGCCCGCGGGCATCGTGACGCGCGCGGACCTGCTCGAATCCCTGGCACGATGAAGTTCGCCACCCGCGCGGTTCACGCTGGCCTTGAGCCGGATCCCAGCTATGGCTCGGTCATCCCGGCGATCCACCAGACCTCGACGTTCGCGCAGCCGACGGTCGGCGAGTTCGTGGAGGAGTACGACTACGCGCGCAGCGCGAACCCGACGCGTTCGGCCCTGGAGGTCGCGCTGGGGGAGCTGGAAGGCGGCCTGGCCTCGTCGTTCTCCTCGGGCATGGCCGCGACGCACGCGCTGATCACCGCCGTCTGCTCGGCCGACGACCACATCGTGCTGCCGTCTGACCTCTATGGCGGGACGTTCCGGCTCGTCGACAAGGTGCTGACGCGCTTCGGCATCACCTACACGTTGGTCGATCAGACCGACGTCGGTGCGCTGGTCGCCGCGGTAACGGACAAGACCACGTTGGTGTGGATCGAGACGCCGACCAACCCCTTGTTGAACGTCGTCGACGTGCGCGCGGTCCTGGACGGCCTGCGCGCCAAGCGCCCGGACCTGTTTGTGGCGGTCGACAACACGTTCGCCACGCCGGTCAACCAGCGGCCGTTGGAGCTCGGCGCCGACGCTGCCGTGCACTCGGTCACCAAGTACCTCGGCGGCCACTCCGACACGGTTGGCGGCGCGGTCGTCGTGCGCGACCCGGCCGTCCACGAGCAGGTGCGGTTCATCCAGAACTCAGTCGGTGCCGTGCCGGGGCCGTTTGACTGCTTCCTCGTGCACCGCGGCCTGCGCACGCTGCATCTGCGGATGGCGGCGCATGCGGCCAGCGCCGAGGCGGTTGTCGGGTTCTTGCGCTCCGCGCCCGGCGTCTCGGACGTCCGCTGGCCGGGCTTCAGCGGCATGGTGAGCTTCCGCCATCCGGACGCGATCGGCATCGCCCAGCGCACCCAGCTCTTCACGCTGGCCGAGTCGCTCGGCGGCGTCGAGTCGCTCATCGAGGTCCCCCAGGCGATGACGCACCAGTCGGTCGAGGGCTCGGCGGCGGCCGTTCCGGCCGATCTCGTGCGCCTGAGTTGCGGCGTCGAGGCACCCGAGGACTTGGTCGACGACCTGCATCGCGCCATCGGCTCGGGGGCTTAGCCGGGCCGGTCGCCGGGAAGAGGCTGAGCATGCCTCGTCGCATCGACCTTGGCCGCGCCGTGCTCTTTGCCGGCTCCGCGCTGCTGCTCATCTCGCTGTTCACCGATTGGTACGAGCTGGGCGGCGCCGGTGTCACGGGCTGGCAGGTGTTCGAGACGCTCGATCTCGTGCTCGCCGCACTGGCGATCGCCGGGATGGTCGCCGCCGTGCGACCCGAGGTCACGCCGCCGTGGGCCGCGGCGGTCGTGCCGGGCGTGGCGGTCTTCATCGTCTTCGTCCAGCTGGTCGACAACCCGCCGGCTGCCGGCGATGCCAACCCGGCCGCCGGCGCCTGGATCGCGCTGGCCGGCGCGTTTCTGATGGCCGCCGGCTTCGCGCTCTCGCTTGCCGCGATCTCGGTGACCGTGCAGATCCGCGAGCGCGATGTGCGACGTCGCGTTGCGGCGGTCGACCGCCGCGGCGAGCGCGACGAGGAGGCCGAGGAAGCCACCGACCTCGACGCCGATGCCGACGCTCCGGTCACCGAGCGCAAGGCACCGAGCCTCTTCGCCCGCCCTCCAGCCCCGGCGCGCCCCGAGGGCGCTGATCTCGAGCGGACCCAGCCGCTGTCGGGCTTGCCCGAGGACGAGGAGGGCGCCGAGCGCCCGTGACACCCGAGGCCGGCAAGCGCGCGCCGTTCGAGCTGCTGGCCTTCACGGCGGCGCCGGTGGCCGGCGCACTGGTGGTCATCGAGCTCGAAGGGCGCTTCGCGGCCGCCCCGACCCTGAACGGGCGCTTCACCCGCCGGCCGATGCTCGTCGTCGAGCCCGTCGACGGTCGCCCACGCCTCGAGCTCGCTCCGATCCGCGCCGACTTGCATGACGCCTACTGGCGCGGCGCCTACGCGATCCCGGCCGAGGAACTGACCGGCGCACGCTTCGCCCTCGGCATGCGCGGCACGCTGCTCGAGCTTCCCGCCCCCGACACGCTCGACGACACCGATCGTGCAACCGCGCTCGCACGCGAGGCCAACAGCCTGCGACGCGCGCTGGAAGCCGCCGAGGCCGAATCCGCAACCGCACGCGCTGAGGCCGACGCGACGTCTGCGGAGCTCAACACCGCCGTCCTCGCTGCGCGCGACCGCGCACTCACCGAGTCGGCCGACCGCATCGCGGCACTGGAGGCCGAGCTCGACGCGGTGCGCCGGACCACGGCGGAAGAGATCACCGTGGCGCGCAAGCAGGCGATGCAACGCGCCGAGGTGGCCGACAAGCGTGCGGCCGACGCTGAGGCTGCCGAGAAAGCGGCCCAGGCCGCGGCCGCCGGCACCGACGTCCTCCGTGCCGAGTTGGCCGAGGAGCGCGATCGCGTACGCACGGCGGTCACCGAGCCGACGGTGATCGCGCCCGTCCCGGCACACGGCACCCCACCGCACGCCTCCACCCACCGCGGCCCAGGCCCCTGGATCGCCGTCGCCGCGCTCATCCTCTTCGCCTTCGTCCTGCTCGGCCTGCTGGCCGGCTTCCTCGCCTAGCGCTCCGCCGCCGGACAGGCGATGCGGTAGTCGCAGATCGAGCAGGCCGCATACGACGGCGTCGGCTCGAAGCCCTGGCCGAGGATCCCGTCGGCGACCTCGCGGACGGTCTCGGCGATCCACTCGGCGTCGTTGGCGTCGTCGGGGAGCGGCACCTTCTGGTCGTCCAACACGTACAAGTAGGACTGGACGGACGCATCGAGGTTCCAGGCCTGCGTCGCGGCGACCGCGTAGAGCGCCAGCTGCACGTCGTCGCGCAGCTGCGCGGGCGCCTTCGGGCGGCCGGTCTTGTAATCGATCAGCTCGTAGCGCCCGTCGGCCATCCGGTCCACGCGATCGACGCGGCCGCGCAGCGTGTGCGCACCGATCTTGAAGTTGAAGGACTTCTCGAACCACATCGGCTCGGCGTCGTCGGCCTGGAAGCGCTCGTGGTATTTCTTCAGCGCGTTCTCGGCCTTGACGTGGAGCTGGCGCTCCTCGTCGGTCGGGCCGAAGCCACTGCGTCGCCAGCCCGCCTCCAACAGCCCCAACAACTCGTCGACCGATTGGCCGCCGGACTGGTGGTAGCGCTCCAGCACCTGATGGACGACGATCCCGAAGCGTTGGTTGATCGTCGGCTCCTGCGGAACCCGGAAGACGCGCGCGAACTTGTACTTCAACGGGCAGGCGCGATAGGTCTCGATGTCGGACGCCGACAGCGCCAGGCCCTCGCCGCGGCGGGGCAGGAAGGGCGCCAGCGATGGCTCGTGACGCGCCGCGGTCGCCTTGGCCCGTACGCCCGCGTCGCGCTCGCCGTCTAGCAGTACCTCGTCTAGCGATGACGTCTGCAGGATCTCGCGCTGCTGGCCCGTCGCCGCATGCAGAATCGCCGCGTTGATGCCCGGCAAGGCATCCACGACATCTTGGCCTTCCGGCCGAGCGTGCAACGCCGCGAGCTTCAGCAGCTCCAAGTAGCGCGTCACCCCGTGGGCGACATCAAGGTCGGTGTCCAGCCGCAGCTCGCCCAGCCGGGCGCCGATCTGCTGAACGTCGCTCAGCAACTCATCACGGAGCTGGCCGATCGCTGCGTGCAGCGCCTCGTCGGGGCCGAATAGCTGCTCACCGAGGTCCTCCCACTCCGCGCCCAGCGCGGCGCGCGCCTCCTCGGCGAACGGCGACGGATGCTGCGGCGCGCCACGCTCGGAGTGGGCCGCGTAGGACAACACCAACCCTTCACGGGCACGGGTCATCCCGACGTGCAGCACGCGCCGCATCTCCGCGACATGCTCCTCGCGGGAATCCGAAGCGCCGGCGCTATCCAACCCCTCCAACAACTCAGCGGGGATCGGCTCATGCAGGACCCGCCGCGCCCCCGGCATCCGCGAGGACTGCAGCCCGCAGACGAAGACGTGGTCGAACTCCAGCCCCTTGGCGGCGTGCATCGGCAGCACGGCGATCGCGTCGTCGCGCGGTGGCGTGCCGTCCTCGTCCTCGGCATCGCCAATCCCGCCCGCCTCGGCAACCGCCGCCAGCCAGCGCGCGAACTCCCGTGGCGTTGCCTGCGGCGCGCGCCGAACGTAGGACGCGGCCAGCTCGCCGACGTGCGCCAGCGACACCAGCCGCTCGACAACATCAGCTTGGGCGGCGAAGACCTGCGCGCGCCGCAGGCCGAGGCGCTCGATCAGCCGGTGGACGAAGAGATCCGGGCGCGTCGTGTCGAGCACGGCGGCGGCGTCGCGATGCAGCTTCAGGAACGCCAGGACGCGCTCGCGCGCCTCGGGCGGCAGCTGGGGCGACTCGGTCGCCGCGACCAGCCCGCTGACCATGTCGAGCTTGCGGCGCTTGGCGATCTGGATGCAGCGGGCGAGGTCGACCGAGTGCAGCTCGATCGGCGGCCGGGCCAGCGCGCGGACCACCGCGCCCGCGTCCGACGGGTTCACCAGCAGCCGCAGCCACGCGAGCACGTCGCGCACCTCGGCCTGGCCGAAGAACGCCGCGGCGCCCGCCAGCCGGAACGGCAGCGCGCGCTCCTCCAGCGCGACCGCGAGCTCCTGGCCCTCGGAGCGCACCGACCGCACCAGCACGCCGATCCGTCCGGGCGCGACGCCCTCGCGGACGAGGCGCTCGATCGCGGCGGCTACGCCCTGGGCCTGCGCGCGCTCGCTCGCGCAGCGCCACAGCCGGACATCGCCGTCGGCACCCGAGCCGACCACATCGGTTCCCGCCCCGGGACCAGCCAGATCGCGTCCGAGCCGGTCGGCGATCGGCGCCACGACCGCCTCGGCGGCGATCACCACGCGCTCCGGACAACGCAGGCTGCGCGGCAGCCGCACGACCTCGATCCGGCGCCCGCCGATCGGCGCCGCCAGCAGCGCGCGCAAGCGATCGGCGGCGCCACGCGGCTCGTCGATCGCCTGGTCGTCGTCGGCCGTGGCGACGAGGTCGCCGTGGTCGGCGGCCAGCAGCGCGATCACGCGCGCCTGGGCCGGCGTCGCGTCCTCCAGGTCATCGACCAGCACGTGGCGCCAGCGGCCCGCGACGCGCGCGCGGACATGCGGGCGCTGCTCGAGCAGCTCTTGGGTGCGCAGCACCAGCTCGCCGAAGTCCAACAGGCCCTGTTCGAGCAGCAGCCGGTCGTGGGCCTCGAAGAGCCCGGCGAACTCGCGCTCGCGCTCGCCTCGCTCGCCGTCGGCCGGCAACGACCCCGCCCACTCGCTGAAGCGCCGCGGCCGGATCCCGGCCTCCTTGAGTCCGTCGATCCGCGTGATGACCGCCCCGAGCACCGCCGCCGGCCGGCCGCGCAGGTCGTGCCGGCGCAGCGTCAGCTCGTCGACGCGGTCTAGCAGCAGCGCAAGGCGATCGGCCGGGGAGGCGGTCACCGCGAACGGATCGATCCCCGCCTCCAGGGCCTCGTCGCGCAGTAGCCGCGCGCACATGCCGTGGATCGGGAGCACCGGCAGCTCCTCAAACGGCCGGTCGCCAAGCGCGTCCTCGACGCGGGCGCGCAGCGCCTCGGCGGCCGCGGCGGTGCGCGTGAGCAGGAGAATCTCCTCGGGCGCGGTCCCGTTCGCCACGAGCCCGGCGAAGCGATCGACCAGGGTCTGCGTCCGCCCGCTTCCCGCGCTGCCCAGAACAAGCAGTGGCCCGCCGCGATGGTTGGCAGCGCGTTCGCGCGAGACGGTGGGGCGATCCTCGGGCGTGATGGCGCCGGGGGAAGCGGGCACGACCCTAGGATATGGCCCTGATGACGTCGCAACTCGCCCTCGACCATGACTGGCTGGGCGCATGTCGTTCGGCGGCCCAAGGGCTGCGCGACGTGTTGCGCGAGCACCCGACCAGCCGCGAGCGCGTGATCGAGACCGGCGAGACCGGTGAGGGCGGTGACCAGACGCTCGTCATCGACGCCGAGGCCGAGGAGCACGTCTTCTCCGCGCTGCAGCATCTGCATGACGACGGCGCGCGCTTCACCGTGGTCTCCGAGGAGCGCGGGACCGTTGACTTCGGCTCCGACGAGCTGCTCGTCGTCGTCGATCCGATTGACGGCTCGCTGAACGCCAAACGCGGGCTGCCCCACCACGCGCTGTCGGTCGCGGTCGCGACGGGCACCACGATGGCCGACGTCATCTTTGGCTTCGTCTATGACCTCGGGCCGGGCGAGGAGTGGCGCGCGACGCTCGGCCAGGGAGCGTTTCTCAACGATCGCGCGCTCGATCATCCGCCGCCCGAGCGCCGCACCCCTGATGGTCGCCTGGAGCTGATCGCGGTCGAGTCCGCCGACCCGCGCTGGCTGGCACTGGCCTCCGACGACCTCGTCGCCGCGACGCGCCGGATCCGTGCGATGGGCTCGATCGCCGTCTCGATGTGCCAGGTCGCCGCGACGCGCGTCGACGCCATGGCGTCGCTGGCCCGCTGCCGCGCGGTCGATGCGGCGGCGGCGCAATTGATCGTCCGCGAGTCCGGTGGCGAGGTCGCGTTCGCCGGCGCCGCGGGCGGCCCGCTCGCCGCGCCGCTGGACCTCGTGCCGCGCTACCCCGTTGTGGCGGCGCGCTCGCCGGAATCGCTGCAGGCGCTGCTCGCGCTGCCGGCGGTGTAGCCGCAGATGCAAGTTGATTGGGAACTGGCGGCGCGCATCGCCCGCAACGCGGCCGGCGAGGCCGAGCCCTCGACGGCGCCCGACGGCTTGGCGGAGACCGCCGCGGCTGCTCGTGAGCAGATCGTCGCCGCGACCGGCCTCGTGCCAGCCGGCGAGCTGCCGCCCGCCGAGTGGGTCGACCGTGGCGCCTGGATCGACGCGAACCTCGCGACGATGCGCTCCACGCTGGGGCCCTTCCTGGAGGAGGTCACAGGAGGCTCGGAGCCCAATGGGTCGGGCGGGTGGGGGCCGTTTGACGCCTTGCAGAACGCGGGCGGCGCGGTGGTCGCCGCCGAGTTCGGCGCGCTGCTGGGCCTCTTTGCCCGCCGCGTCCTGGGCCAGTACGAGCTGGATCTCACCGACCCGCAGTCGCCGCCGCGGCTGCTGCTCGTCGGGCCCAACCTCGACCGGGCCGCGCGCGAGCTCGGCGCCGACCGCGGCGAGCTGGTCACGTGGGTGACGCTGCATGAGGTCACGCACGCGGTCCAGTTCGGTGCCGTCGACTGGCTGCGCCCGCGCCTGGGCGGCGCATTGACCGAACTGCTCGGCGCGATGGACGTCAAGGTCGATCCGCGCGCGCTGTTCAAGCTCGGGGTCGACGACATCAAGGAGTTGGTGGGATCGGTCCGCGAGGCCGGCCTGGCCGGGGTGGTATTGGGCGCCGAGCGCAAAGCCGTGCTCGACCGCGTCCAGGGAACGATGGGCTTGGTCGAGGGCCATGCTGAGTGGGCGATGGACCGCGCCGGTGGCGAGGTGCTGCGCGACGTCGACGGCCTGCGTGCCGCGATGGACCGCCGCCGCGAGGGCCGCGCGCCGCTACTGCGGATCCTCGATCGCCTGCTCGGCTTCGACCTCAAGCTCAAGCAGTACGCCCAGGGCCGCGTCTTCTGCGACACGGTCGTTGCCGCCCGCGGCGAGACGGGTCTGCGCGACGTCTGGGCCGCGCCGGAGCTGGCGCCGACCTCGGCCGAGCTCGCCGCACCCATGGCCTGGCTCGCCCGCACCCGCCCAGCCGCCGCCTAAGCGGCACGTTCGGGCGGGCGGGCCGAATTCATCACGAACCGGTGTTCGAACTGTAACCGCGGCGACGGTCGGGTTTACAAACGTGTGTTCGCTGCTAGCCTGAAGGGCGAACAACGACTTAGATCTAACTTCCTTAGACCGAGGAGCCGACGCCCCACATGGCCACCAACGCCAGCACCGCCCGCAAGACCGCCGCAACGAAGCGCTCGACGACCGCCAAGAAGGCCGCCGCCACGCGTTCCGCCAACGCCGCCGCCACGGCGCGCAAGAGCACGACCACGGCCGCCAAGAAGGCCGCCGACACCCGCGCCGCCGCCGCCAAGAAGGCTGCTGAGACGCGCGCCGAGGCCGCTAAAACGCGCGCCGATCGCGTGCAGGAGTACGCCGAGCGCGCCGCGCTCGTGCAGGTCGGCGCCGCCCTCGTCGCCCGTGACGCCGTCTCCGAGGTCGTCGACTCGCTGCGCACCTCGCTGAGCTCGCGCGACAAGGTCGAGAAGGAGCTGCAGGTCCGCCGCCGTCGCCTCGAGGCCGAGCTCAAGCGCTTCGAGCGCCGCGGCTCCACCGAGGTCAAGCGCTTCGAGCGTGAGGCCAAGAAGACCCGCACCGACGTCACCAAGCAGGTCAAGTCGCTGCGCACCGACGTCACCAAGCAGATCAAGCCGGTCGCCTTCCAGACCGAGTTCGTCACCGCCCGCGTCGAGAACCTCGTGCAGACGGGCCTGACCGCCGGCCAGAAGGCCGCCACGACGGTCCAGGAGCGCGTCGCCTCCGTCGTGTAGCACCGTCGGGGCTCTCTCCGACCCCTGCAACACCCTCCTCCCGTCGACGGGCCGCCTCCGTGCGGCCCGTCGCGCGTTAACCACCCGACCCGGTTTGCGACAATGGTGCACATGGCCCTCCCCTCCCGCGACGAGATCCTCCAGTCGCTGACCGCCGTCATCGACCCCGAGCTGCGCGAGAACATCGTCGAGCTCGGCATGGTCCGGTCGATCGACATCGCCGACGATGGCTCCGTCGCGATCACGATCTCGCTGACGACCGCCGGCTGCCCGATCCGCAACCACTTCCAGACCGCCGTCGTCAAGGCCGCCCAGGAGGCGGGCGCTACGAAGGTCAGCGTCGACTTCGATGTCCTCTCAGACAGCGAGAAGGGCGCGCTGCAGAAGAAGCTCGGCCGCGCCGGCGCCCTGCCCACCGGTGCGCTCGCCCAAGTCCAGAACGTCGTCTGCGTCGGCTCTGGCAAGGGCGGCGTGGGCAAGTCGACGCTGACGGCCAACCTGGCCACCGCGCTGGCCGCCGACGGCAAGAAGGTGGGCATCCTCGACGCCGACGTCTGGGGCTACTCGATCCCGCGCATGTTCGGCCTTGGCAGCGACCGCCCGCCGGTCTCGCCCGAGCGCAAGATCATGCCGCTGGAGTCCCACGGCGTGAAGGTCATGTCGATCGGCTTCTTTGTGCAGGAAGACAGCGCGGTCGTCTGGCGCGGCCCGATGCTGCACAAGGCGCTGACGCAGTTCCTCGAAGACGTCGACTGGGGCGAGCTCGACTTCCTGCTCGTCGACCTTCCCCCGGGCACCGGCGACGTCTCGATGACGCTGGCCCAGCTGCTGCCCGACGCGAAGTTCCTGCTGGTCACCACGCCGCAGCCGACCGCGCAGAAGGTCGCGCGCCGGGCCGCCGAGATGGCGCACAAGGTCTCACTCGAGGTCGCCGGCGTGGTCGAGAACATGTCGGTGTTCACCACGCCGACCGGTGAGCGCTTCCCGATTTTCGGCGAGGGTGGCGGCCAGGAGCTGGCCGACGAGCTCGACGTGCCGCTGCTGGGCAAGGTCCCGCTGACGATGCCGCTGCGCGAGCAGGCCGACGCCGGCTCGCCGCTGGTGGCCACCGATCCCGACGACCCGGCGGCCCAAGCGATCCGTCAGGCCGCGCGCGGCCTGCAGGCGCTGATGCCCATCGAGCTGCCGATCCTCTCGGCGGCGGTGCCGACGATCGACGTCATCCCCGCGGCCAAGCCATCGGGGATGACGCTGCCGATGGCGGGCTGATCGCCCGGAGGGCGATCAGCCTTGCGCGAGCTCGCCTGGCGGCTCGCTCGCGCCTTCGGCTAGCTCTTCTTGAAGTAGTCCGCGTTGATCTGCACGAACTTGCTCCACTCCTCCGGGACCTGATCCTCGGCGAAGCAGGCGTCGACTGGGCATGCCTCGACGCATGCGTCGCAGTCGATGCACTCCTCGGGGTCGATGTAGAGCATCTCGACCGAGTCGTAGTCGGGCTCATCCGGGGTCGGGTGGATGCAGTCGACCGGGCACACCTCGACGCAGGAGTTGTCCTTGGTGGCGATGCAGGGCTCGGTGATGACGTACGCCATAAGTGGGATCCTCGTGCGGGTTCAAACGGGCTGGACGCGGCATTCTGCCAAAGCCCGCCTCTGGGTGATTGTGGCACTCCGGCTGCAGCTTTCGTCGCGTCTATGCAGCGGAAGCCATGCAGTTCGGCACATCGCGGTGCAACCCTGTCGTTTCGGCGCAGACTGACCTTGCTGAGGATGCCGCAGGCCCTGATTTCCATGGCGACGCCATCCACCATCAAGACGATCGAGCTCCAGCGCCACCCGCGCCGGCTCTCCCGCCGCGCGGTGATCCGCATCGCCTGGCTGGCAGCCGACCTGGGCGCCATCGCGGCCTGCGCGGTCCTGATGCTGCACGGCTGACGCGGCCGGGGCCGTAGTCTCCGGGCCGCATGTTGCTGCTCACCGGTGCTACCGGCCTCGTCGGCTCCGCGGTGCTGCGCCGCCTGACCGCCGCGCAGGTCCCCGTCCGCTGCCTCGTGCGCGACCCACGCCGGCTCGGCCCCGAGCGCGTGCGCGTGCAGATCGCGCTCGGCGACCTCGCCGACCCGCCGTCGTTTCGCAACGCGCTGCGCGGGGTGACGACCGTCGTCCATCTCGCCGCCGCGATCCGCGATCAGCCGCGCGGCTCGATCGAAGAGCTCAACGGGATCGCGACATGGCGGATGGTCCAGGCCGCCGAGGCCGCCGGCGTGCGGCGCTTCGTCTTCTTCAGCGCGCTGTCGGCCAGCGCGCACGATCGCACGCGCTTCCTGCGGGCCAAGGCGCTGGCCGAGCAGGCGGTCTTGGCCTCCGATCTGGAGCACGTCGTGGTCGCGCCGTCGATCGTCTACGCGCCCGGCGACGTCTTCATGACGCTGCTGAGCCGGATGGCGCTGGCGCCACTGGTGCCGGTCAGCGGCTCAGGGCGCGCCCGCTACCAGCCGATCTGGGCCGAGGATGTGGCGCGCTGCGTTACGGCTTTGTTAGAGGAGGACGCGCCGCAGGTGCGCTACGAGCTCGCCGGCCCCGAGACGCTCGACTACACCCAGATCACCGAGCTGCTGCTGCGCGCCGCCGGCCGGCCGCGCCGCCTGATCCACGTGCCGACCCCGATCGTCTCCCGCGCGCTGCGCGCCACCGAGGCGATCCTGAAGTCCAAGGCCCCTGCGACGTGGGACGAGGCGGAGCTGATGGAGGTCTCGATGGTGACCCCGAACGGCACGGCAGACGCCCGCCTGCTCGGCGTCGATCCCGAGCCGATGAGCAGGGTTCTCGGCCTCTAAGTGCTAGAGGTAAGGGTGATGTTGTCCCTCCTCTCCACCCCAAGGGCGCGGCTCGGCGCCCTCCTGGCCGTGCTCGCCCTCGGCACCGTCAGCGGCTTGGCCGCCGGCTGCGGCGGCGGTACCGACCCCGTCAGCGACGACACCGTGCCCAGCAGCGTCGCGGCGACCACGCCGGCGGGCGAGGTCACGACGCCGGCGAGCACCGAGACGAGCACGACCACGACGGCGACCTCGAGCGCGCCCAGCGCCACGGCGCCGACGGCGACCGCGACCAAGCCCGCGCCCAGCACCACGCAGACGACCGCCTCGACGGTGCCCGGCGGCTCGGTCTCCACCATCCCCGCCGACCCCGGCGGTCACGCGGCGCCCGACGAGAACGCTGCGACCACCACGACCGACACCACCCCCAGCGCCGGCGGCGCGACCCCCGCCCAGGATCCTGAGTGCAAGCCCGGGACCGGGCCAGGACAGCGCTCTCCGCAGTGCGAGCCGCTCACGGGCCCCGACGCCCAGGACAACGAGGGCTGAGCAAGGCCTACAGGTCGGGGCGGCGCTCGGCCCAGCCGTGCGCCGTCTCCAGCTGGGCGGCCAGCGCGAGCAGCGCGCCCTCACCGGCCGGCTGGCCGATCAGCTGCACGGCCAGCGGCAGGCCGTCGTCGCGCTGGTAGAGCGGCACCGAGATCGCCGGCTGACCGCTGATGTTGCACGGCGCGGTGTACGGCGTGAAGAGGGCCGAGCGCGTAAAGCCGCTCATCGGGTCCTCGGTGTTCAGCGGATCGATCGTGCCGAGGGTGACCGGCGCCTCGGCCAGCGCGGGCGTCAGCAGCGCGTCGTACTGCGCGGTCCACTGGATCAGCGCGCGGCCGACGCCGTGCAGCTGGAACTCGGCCATCAGCGCGTCGACCGAGTTGATGGTCTTGCACAGGGAGAAGAGCGCCCAGCTCAGCGGCTCCATGTCCTCGGAGGTCGCCTCGCGCCCTGCGATCATCTCCGCCAAGCGGATCTGCGTCGAGACCGCCGGGCCGAACGACGCGGTGAAGACCGTCGACAGCTCGGGCTGCGACCACGGCGGGTCGGCCTCGACGACCTCGTGGCCGAGGGACTCCAATAGCACCGCGGCGTCCTGCACCGCCTGGATCGCCACGGGATCGATCGGCGCGTCGGGCACCGGCGACAACGTGGTCATGGCGATCCGCAGTCGGCTCGGCGTGCGTCCGGCCATGGTCGCAAACGGCTCGGCCGGCGGCGGCGCCCAGGTCATGTCGCCGAGCTCGACGCCGGCGAGGATGTCGAGCACCTCGGCGGTCTCGCGCACGCTGCGCGTCAGGACGCCGTCCTGGACCAGGAAGGTGTGCCCGACCTCGGGCGCCATCGAGACGCGCCCGCGCTGGGGCTTGAGGCCGACCAAGCCGCAGCAGGCCGCCGGGATCCGGATCGAGCCGCCGCCGTCGTTGGCATGGGCGATGGGGACCATCCCCGACGCGACCGCCGCCGCCGACCCGCCCGACGAGCCGCCGGGCGTGCGCGACTGATCCCACGGGTTGCGCGTCGCGCCGAAGCGGCGCGTCTCGGTCGTCGGCAGGATGCCCCACTCCGGCAGCGTCGTCGTGCCGACGATGATGAAGCCGGCGGCCTTCAGGCGCGCGACCACGTTGTGGTCATACGGCGCCAGGAAGTCCCCGATGAACTCCGAGGCGAAGGTCAACCGCTTGCCGCTGACCGCGCGGTTGTTCTTGATGGCGATCGGGACGCCGGCGAACGGCCGCGGGTCGTCGGTGCCGACCTTGTCGGCCTCGGCCAGCGCATCCTCGGCGAAGACGTCGACGAACGCGTTGAGCGTGGGGTTGAGCTCTGCGATGCGATCCAGCGAGGCTTGGACGAGCTCGCGCGCGGAGAGCTGGCCCGATCGCACGAGCGCGGCGAGCTCGTGGACGGGGCGGAAGAGGAGATCGGCGCCGGCGGCGGTGGACATGGAGCCGAGAGTAACCGCCGTCCATCCGTCCGGCGAATGGCGTGTGCCGAACCGTAACCACATGACCAGCTATCATGGGGTTATGCCCGACCGTGACCTCCCGGAGGATCTCGTCCTCCCGCTCGCCACCGGCGAGCCGTGGTGGTACTGGTCCGGCGGGCGGCCAGCGGTCGATCTCGTCAACACCCGCCGTGAGCGCTGGCGCCGCGGGGTCGAGACGCTCGTGACCCCTGAAGACCTTGCCACCTGGCTGACGCGAGCGGGCGTGATGGAGATGCCGAGCGCGGGCGGGCAGGTCGCCGTCGTCACCCGCAAGGTGCTCGCGCAAGCCATCGACCTGCGCGAGGCGATCAACACGCTGCTGGTCGGCGCGATCGAAGGCACGTCCGTCGCGTCGACCGAAGCCATCACCTTGATCGACGACTGGCTCGTCTTCGCCGGTGTGCGCCCGCAGCTCGTCGCTGGCGATGGTGGTGCGCCGCTGCTGACCGAGCGCGCCGCGGCCGACTCGCCGCGCCGCGCGCTGGGCATGATCGCGCTCGATGCCGCGACGATGCTCGGTACCGACCAGCGCTCGCGCATCCGGATCTGCGCGAGCGACACCTGCAGCGGACGCTTCTTTGACCGCTCGCCGGCCGGCCGGCGCCGTTGGTGCTCGATGCGCACCTGCGGCAACGAGGCCAAGGCCCGGCGCCATCGCCAGCGTCAGCGTCAAAGCGCGTGAACTTCACAAGTCCTTCAACCAGCACGGCAACAGGAGCGAGAGAGTGACCAACGTGATCGAAGGGGTGCAGTCGGGGCTGGAGGGCGTCGTCGCGTTCGCGACCGAGATCGCCGAGCCCGACAAGGAGGGTGGCGCGCTGCGCTACCGCGGCGTCGACATTGAGGACCTCGTCGGCACGGTGCCCTACGAGAAGGTCTGGGGCCTGCTCGTGGACGGCAGCTTTGCGCCTGGGCTCAGCCCGGCCGAGCAGCATCCGCTGACGATCCGCTCCGGTGATCCGCGCGTCGACGTGCAGGCGGCGATCGCCGCGCTGGCCCCGGAGTGGGGGTTAGAGCAGCTGATCGACATCACCGACGAGCAGGCGCGCAACGACCTCGCCCGCGCGTCGGTCATGGCGTTGAGCTTCGTCGCGCAGAGCGCGCGCGGGCTTGGCAAGCCGTGGGTTCCCCAGGCCGACGTCGACAAGGGCTCCACGTTGGCCGAGCGCTTCCTCATCCGCTGGCGCGGCGAGGCCCACCCGGATCATGCCAAGGCCGTCGACGCCTACTGGATCTCTGCCGCCGAGCACGGGATGAACGCCTCGACGTTCACCGCGCGCGTCGTGGCCTCGACCGGCGCGGACGTCGCCGCATCGATGTCGGCCGCGATCGGCGCACTCAGCGGACCATTGCATGGCGGTGCACCGTCAAGGGTGCTCAAGATGCTCGATGAGGTCGATGCATTGGGGGACGCCGACAAGTGGGTCAAGGCGGCGCTTGATCGCGGCGAGCGACTGATGGGCTTCGGGCACCGCGTCTACCGCGCCGAGGATCCGCGGGCGCGCGTCCTGCGCCGGACAGCGCGGGACATCGGGTCGGCGCGCTTCGAGGTCGCCGAGGCGCTGGAGCAGGCGGCGCTGGCCGAGCTGAAAGCTCGTCGACCAGACCGCGTGCTCGCCACCAACGTGGAGTTCTGGTCGGCGGTCGTGCTCGACACGGCGCAGGTCCCGCCGGAGCTCTTTACCTCCATGTTCACCTGTGCGCGCGTCGCCGGCTGGTCAGCGCACATCCTTGAGCAGAAGCGGGAAGCGCGGCTGATTCGGCCGACCGCGAAGTACATCGGGCCCGCGCCGCGCCCGGTCGCCGAAGTGGCGGGGGCCTGACGCTGCGAGGGGTCCGATGGTGCTAGCGCACGAACTACATCGCAATAAAGCACGGTTTTGTTTCCAAACCGGCCACGGGCCGTTTGAGAAACATGGCGCAACGCACTCCGGCGCCGTAATCCCGTTGTACCTTCGCCCTCCCCTAATGTCGCGACTTCGTGGACCATCCTGGGGCGGAGCGCTTGGGGTCGTTGTTGGCGGAGATTCGCCATCCCGTCCGGCTGCCCATCCTCGTTGCGCTGGCCGATGAGCACCTCAGTCCGTCGCAGTTGGCCGACCGTTTAGACGTCCCGCTCGACACCGTCGTCTACGCCGTGCGGGCCCTCCACCGCGCTGGTCTGATCGAGCTCGTGCGCGTCGAGCCGGCGGGCGTTGGCGCGAACACCGTGCGCCGCGTCTACCGCACGCTGCGCCGCGATTGGCATCGCGTGGTCGATGTGCTCGTCGAGTTCGTGCCGCCTCCTGTGCCATAGCGCCGGCGCCGGCTGCGGCGCGGACCTCGTTGACATTCCGATCGGTATCCGAATACCATCTGGTATCTGATGACCGCCACGACCGCACCCGCCCCGCGCCTCTCACGGCGCTCGCCCCTGCCGCCCGGCCCGCGCATGCCGCGCGTCGTGCAGACCGTCGGCTGGCTGAGCCGGCCGTTTCAGTTCGTCGAGCGCGCTCGCGCCAGGTACGGCGACACGTTCACCATGCACATCGCGCGCGACACGTTCGTCGTGCTCTCCGACCCGGCGGACGTCAAGCAGGTCTTCACCGGTGACCCGGCCATCTTCCACGCCGGAGCATCGAACATCATCTTGCTCCCGTTCTTGGGACACAAGTCTGTTCTCTTGCTCGACGGCGCGCCGCACCTCAGCCAGCGCCGGCTGTTGCTGCCGCCCTTCCACGGCGAGAAGATGCGCCGTCACGTCGAGCTGATGACCGAGATCGCCGAGCGCGAGGTCGCGTCCTGGCCGCGCGGTGTCCCCTTTGCGGTCCACCCGCACATGCAGAGCGTGACGCTCGAAGTGATCATGCGGATCGTCTTCGGTGTCGACGAAGGTGACCCGCGTCTGGCGGAGCTGCGCACCCGCCTGCGCAGCTTCCTGGAGTCCACGGCTGATCAGCGCGAGATGCGCAAGCTGCTGATCTACGGGCCCCAGCGCGCCGACCGGCGCCGCGTCTTCGCCCACGTGCTCGATCCCGTGGACGAGATCATCGCGGAGGTGATCGCCGATCACCGCCGTCGCGACGACCTCGAGGAGCGCGACGACGTGCTGTCGATGCTGCTGCTCGCGCGTCACGAGGACGGCACGCCGATGGATGACGTCGAGCTGCGCGACGAGCTCGTCACCCTCCTGGTCGCGGGCCACGAGACGACGGCCACCGCGCTGGCGTGGGCGCTGGAGCGGTTGGTGCGCCATCCGGATGCGCTGGAGCGTCTGACCGATGAGGTGCGTGCCGGCGAAGGCGAGGAGTACGTCGACGGGGTGATCAAGGAGACGCTGCGCCTGCGCCCGGTGATCCCGTTCGTGGGTCGCAAGCTCATGGAGCCGCAGACGATCGCCGGCTACGATCTTCCGGCCGGCGCGCGCGTGGCGCCGTCGATCCATCTGATGCACCGGCGCGAGGACATCTATCCCGACCCGGCGGCGTTCAAGCCGGAGCGCTGGCTTGACGTGCGGGCCAACCCCTACACCTACCTGCCGTTCGGCGGCGGCGTGCGGCGCTGCCTGGGCGCTAGCTTCGCCGAGACCGAGATGCGCGCGGTCCTGGGTGCGATCGTCTCCAATGTGCGTCTGGCGCCCTCACGTCCGGAGAACGAGAAAGTTGGCCGCCGGGTCATTACGCTCGTTCCGGGGCGCGGCGGCGAGATCATCGCCGCATGACGACTGCGCCCGAGCGCCTGACGCGCAAGCAACGTCAGGAACACACGCGTACCTCTTTGCTTGACGCTGCCGGGCGCGTGTTCGCGCGCCGCGGGTTGACGCAGGCGTCAGTCGACGAGGTCGCCGCGGACGCGGGCTTTACCAAGGGCGCGGTGTACGCGAACTTCGGCTCTAAGGAAGAGCTCTTCCTCGCGATGCTCGACGTGCGCTTCGCCCATCGCCTCGACGAGATGGACCGCGCGCTGAGCACCGACGAGTCGCCCGAGGTCCAGGCGCGGGCGGCGGGGCGTGACTTCATCGCCTACCTCGCCGGTGACCCGGAGTGGGGGCGGTTGTTCTTTGAGGCGGCGTTGCACGCGTCGCGCGACGAGGCGTTTCGCACCAAGTTGCAGCAGCGCTATGCCCAGATGCGCGAGCGGATGGCCGCGGTCTTGCGCGAGCGCGCCGAGACCGGCGGCTTTGACCCCGGCGTTCCGTTCGACCAGCTTGCGACGATGATCTTCGCCATGGCCAACGGGGTCGCCTTCGAGCGTTTTGTCGAGCCCGCCGCCGTGCCCGACGAGCTGTTCTCCTCCATGTTGGAGCTGTTCACGCTGGGCGCGGCGTCACGTCAGGGCGACGGCGTCGCCCCCGGCGATCCGTCCTGAGTCCGCGGAGGTCGATGTGCCCAGACTGCTCGTCACCGGCGCTTCGGGATTTCTCGGCGGGGCGGTCGTCGCCGCCGCGCCCGCGGCGGGCTGGGAGGTCGTGGGAACGGCGTTGACGGATCCGGCGTGGACCGCGCTGGACGTGCGCGATGCCGCGACGGTTGACGAAGTTGTTGGTGCGGTTGCGCCTGACGCGATCATCCACACCGCCTACCGTCAGCACGGCGACGAGGCGATGGCGGTCAACGCGACCGGCGCCGGGCATGTCGCGGCCGCGGCCGCGGCGGCCGGTGCGCGGCTGGTGCACGTGTCGTCAGACGCGATCTTCGCCGGCGATGGCGATCGCGCGCTGCGGGAGGGCGACATGGTGCGACCCGTCACCGTCTACGGGGCCACGAAGGCGGCGGGCGAAGGCGCGGTGCAGGCCGCGAACCCGGAGGCCCTGATGGTGCGGACGTCGTTGCTGATCGGTGGTCCAGGTCACGCCCCGTCGCCGCACGAGACGCTCGCGCTCGCTGTCGCCCGCGGCGAGCGGCAGATGATGTTCTTCACCGACGAGGTCCGCTCCCCGATCCAGGTGGACGATCTCGCGGCCGCCTTGCTCGAGCTGGCGGCGCAGGAGGGCGGCGGGCCGTTGCATGTCGGCGGGGCCGACGATGTGAGCCGGCTGGAGCTCGCAGAGCTCGTCGTCGCGGCGGCGGGCTTCGACGCGTCGCTGCTGCGCGGCGCGCCCGCGCCGGCTGATCGTCCGCGCCACTGCCCGCTGGATAGCGGCCTGGCGATCGCTCGACTGCAGACCCGCCTGCGCGGCATCCGCGAGATCTACGCCGGCTGAGCGACCCGCCCGACCGTCTGCGACCATGGCGACATGGCTGCAGAAGACGGACCCGCCACCATCGAGACCGACGCGCTGCTAGGCACGCGAGCCGTGGAGGCCGGAGTCGCCGCGCTGGCCGGTCGCAACCAACACCACCTCGCGGGCATGGCCGCCGAGGAGCAGGTCGAAGCGGCCAACCACTGGCGCGAGCTGGCCGTCGAGGTGCTCAGCGCGGCGCGCGAGGCGCTGTCGGGTGGCACGGGCATCCCGGAGGGCGCCGGCCGCGCCGTGATCGTGCTCGAGGACTCCGGCGGCGAGGAGGTCAACGTCCACGTGACGTTCGCGCCGCAGCTCGAAGAGATGTCTGATGGCTCGATCGCCGGAACGCCCGCGCAACTGGCGGCGATGTCGCTCCTGGAGTCGATCGCGGGCGACGCCGAGGACCACGGCCACGGCCATTCGCACGATCACGACGACCACGGGCACGGCCACACGCATTAGCCAGGAGATCCGGGTCGCTTTCGCCCCAATAGTTGGGGCGAAAACGATCCGGACCTCAGACCGTTCCGGTCGGCGGCCTTCTCAGCCCCAGAAGCCCTCGTCCTTCAGGATCTCCCCGTCGCCCTCGTGATGCGCGCCGAGGGCGAGGTACTCGAGGCCGTCCGGGCCTCCTTCCAGCGAGCGTGCCACGCCGGGGGCGATGCGGACCGCGTCCATGACCTTGAGGTCGAGGATCTCGTCGTCGAGCTTGATGCGGCCTGAGCCGCCGATGACGACGTAGATTTCTTCCGCCTGGTCGTGGCGGTGGGCGAAGCCTTGGCGTTGGTTGGGCTTGACGCGCATCAGCGCGAGGCCGGTCTTCTCGGCGTCGAGGTCCTGGCGGGCGAAGCGGGCTTCCTGGACGGTGTCGAAGCCGGCGCCGGGCGCCACGTCTTGGACGTCGCGGAGGTTCTTGATCGTGTGGCTCATGGTGGCGTGATGCTACCCGGCCGGTGAGCCCATGAACGCAGAAGGGCCCGGCGCACACCCGCGCCGGGCCCTCCGAACGAACCAATCGCAGAAGCGATTGGACTACATCATGCCGCCCATGCCGCCCATGTCGGGCATGCCGCCGCCTGCATCCTTGTCCGGGATCTCGGCGACGATCGCCTCGGTCGTCAGGATGTTCTTGGCGATCGACGCAGCGTTCTGCAGCGCCGAGCGGGTGACCATGGCCGGGTCGATGACGCCCTCGGCGACGAGGTCGACGATCTCGCCGGTCGCGGCGTTGAGGCCGAAGCCCTTCTTGGCCTTGCGCACGTCAGCGACGACGACGGAGCCCTCGAGGCCCGCGTTCTCGGCGATCTGACGGAGCGGCTCCTCGAGCGAGCGCAGGATGATGCGGGCGCCGGTGCGCTCGTCCTCGTCCTCGATCGCGTCGGCGTTGACGCCGGCCGAAGCCTGCAGCAGCGCGACGCCGCCACCCGGGACGATGCCCTCTTCCAGCGCGGCGCGCGTGGCCTGCAGCGCGTCCTCGACGCGGTGCTTCTTCTCCTTCATCTCCGTCTCGGTGGCTGCGCCGACCTTGACGACGGCGACGCCGCCCGACAGCTTGGCGAGGCGCTCCTGGAGCTTCTCGCGATCGAAGTCCGAGTCGGTGTTCTCGACCTCGGCCTTGATCTGGTTGATGCGACCCTTGATGGCGTCGGTGTCACCGGAGCCGTCGACGATCGTCGTGTTGTCCTTGGTCACGACGACGCGGCGCGCGCGACCGAGCTGGGACAGCTGGGTGTTCTCCAGCTTGAGGCCCATCTCCTCGGTGATGACCTCGCCGCCCGTGAGGATGGCGATGTCCTCGAGCATGCGCTTGCGGCGGTCGCCGAAGCCCGGAGCCTTGACGGCCACACCGGTGAAGGTGCCACGGAGCTTGTTGACGACCAACGTCGCGAGCGCCTCGCCCTCGACGTCCTCGGCGATGATGAGGATCGGACGGCCGGACTGGATGACCTGCTCGAGCACCGGCAGCACGTCGCGGACGGAGCCGATCTTCTGGTTGGCGATCAGGATGTAGGGGTCCTCGAGGACCGCCTCCATGCGCTCCTGGTCGGTGACCATGTAGGGCGAGACGTAGCCCTTGTCGAACTGCATGCCCTCGGTGAACTCGAGGTCCATGCCGAAGGTCTGACCCTCTTCGACGTTGACGACGCCGTCCTTGCCGACCTTCTCGATGGCGTCGGCGATGACGTCGCCGATCTCCTCATCACCAGCGGAAATGGTGGCGACGCGAGCGATCTGATCCTTGCCCTGGACGGGCTTGGAGAGCTTGCGGATGTTGTCGACGATCTGGTCGACGGCCTTCTCAATGCCCTTCTTCAGGCCGAGCGGGTTGGCGCCGGCCGTGACGTTCTTGAGGCCGTTGCGGACGATCGCCTGGGCGAGCACCGTCGCGGTCGTCGTGCCGTCGCCGGCGACGTCGTTGGTCGCCGTGGCGACCTCGCGGACGAGCATCGCGCCCTGGTTCTGGAAGACGTCTTCGACCTCGATCTCACGAGCGATCGTGACACCGTCGTTGGTGATCGTGGGAGCGCCGAACTTCTTGTCGAGGACGACGTAGCGACCCTTGGGGCCGAGCGTGACCTTGACCGCGTTGGCGACGGCGTCGACGCCGGCCTCGAGAGCCTTGCGGGCCTCGGCGTTGTACTTCAGTTCCTTGTGAGCCATAAAAGATCTCCTAGTTCTCGATCTTGGCCAAGACGTCGGACTCGCGCAGGACCAGCAGGTCCTCGCCGTCGACCTTGATCTCGGTGCCGCCGTACTTGCTGTAGAGGACCGTGTCGCCCTGGGCGACATCGAGGGGAATGCGCTTCTCCCCGTCCTCGTCGAACCGGCCTTCGCCGACGGCGATGACCTCACCCTTCTGCGGCTTCTCCTTGGCCGTGTCCGGGAGCAGGAGGCCGCTGGCGGTCTTCTCCTCCTCCTCGATGGCGCGGACGATCAGCCGATCGCCGAGGGGCTTGAGCTTCATTCTGGTGACCTCCATTGAGGTGACGGACTGCAACGTTTGTTCGCGACTCTTGGCACTCGCAGGGGCGGAGTGCCAGCGCAAGTTCATACTAGCGAGCCCGAAAGGCCCGTCAAGGCCTGATTGGCACTCTTGCACCCTGAGTGCCAAGCGGTCGGCTATCCGTCGAGCCTCGCGATAGTGCGGGCCCGAACGGTCGATGACGGTGCCATGGAGCAGAAAGGGCTGCGTAGCGGGCACTTCCTGGCGCTGGTGGGCGCGCTGGCCGCGTTCGCGTCGCTGTGGCGCCCGTGGTACGAGATCACGATCCCGCAGCAGCTGCGCGATGCGTTCAGCGGACAGCTCGGCCAGGACCCCGGTCTGCTGGGCGAAATGGCGCGCGGGATCGCCACCGCGCTGCCGAGCTCAATCTCGGCGTCGGGCTGGAAGGAGCTGCAGGGCGCCGATGCGGCCGTGGCCGTCGGCGCGGTGGTCGTCATCGCGCTGGTGCTCGGCGCGGGCGGCGCGTTTGGCTCGGCCGTGCGGATCGACGCTGCCGCTGCGGCGCGCGGCATCGCGGCCGTGGGCGCGTTGGGCGTCGTCCTGGCGCTCGTGCACGTTGTGCATCGACCGGGCGGTGGGCCCGGAAGCGACTACATCCACATCGCTCAAGGGCTGTGGATCGCGCTGGGTGGCTGCGTCGCGGTCGTGGCCGGCGGCCTGTGGGCGTCGGTCGACACCGGTGGCGCCGGCGCCGCGAGCCGCTCGCCCTCCTCGCCGTTGCCGACATCGTTCCCGCCGCTGGAGCCCGAGCTTTCGCCTGTCTTCGCGCCGGCGCCGAGCGCTGCGGCCGCCTCGGTCCCGCCGCCGGGCGCCTGAAGCGCTCAGCTGCGCTCGCGCGCGGTGGTCGCCACGCGCCGCACCGCGTCGGCTAGCGCTTCAGCGTTGGCCGCCTTGCTGACGTGCCCCTCGGCACCGGTGCTGCGCGCCACGCCGGCAAGCTCCTCATCGGGCATGCCGGAGATCAGCAGGACGCCGGCAGCGGGCAGATGCTCGCGGACATAGGCGAGCACCTCCTCGGAGTGCTCAGGCTGAGGCAGCAGCCGATCGAGGATCACGACGTCCGGACGCGCGGCGGCCAGTGCCGCGACGGCCTCCTCGGCGCTGCGGACAGCGCCGACGACCTCGATGTCCTCGTGAGCCTCCAGCCAGGCGGACGCCAACGTCCCGAAGCCCAGCGAGTCGTCAGCGATGAAGACGCGCAGCACGGTTGACCCCTCGCCCGTGCGTGTGGCGCGCTAGTTCTGCGCGCCACCGATGCCCAATCGGGCATCGGTGAACGACGGCGGGTGGACGATGATCTGCGAGAACCGCACGACGGTCACGATGTCCTCCATCGTCACCTTCTTGCCGTAGATCTGCTCGAGGAAGTGGATCATCTCCTCGTGGCGGCGGAACTCGGGGTTGTCGTGCTCGATGTCCCGGGGCGTCAGATCGCGAACGCGCTTGACCTCGACCTGGTCGATGACCGCGTCAAAGATCTTCTCCCGCGGCGAGTGCTGGTAGCCGATGGTCACCATCACCGCCTGGTTCTTCTTGTACTTGTGCGACTTGTCGCCGAGGCGAATCGTCGCCGTCTTGCGACCGCGCTTGAGCTGATCAGCGAAGATCGTGGAGTAGAAGTTCAGGACCTGCATCCGACGGCGGAGACTACTCGTCGGAGGTGATCTGCGACAGGGCGCGGGCCGCCATACCCCGCTCACCGTCATAGGTCAGGCGCTGAGCAGCCTCGCTGAGCGGCATCCAGCTCGCCTGCTCGACCTCATCGTCATGGTCGGCGACATCGCCACCGGTGTAGGCGAACAGGAAGAAGTCGACCTGCTTGGCGATGCGCTTGCCGTTGCGCATGTACCAGTAGCGGACCGCGCCGAGCTCGCCGAGTGGCTTGGTCTCCACGCCGGCCTCTTCACGCACCTCGCGCGCGGCGGCTTGCAGCGGCGTCTCGCCCGGGTCGACGTGACCCTTGGGCAGTGCGAGCACCTTGGCGCCGCTGGCCGCGCGGCGAGTCGGCACGATCACGATGCACTCGGTACCGCGCACCACGACGCCGCCCGCCGAGCGCTCTGAAGGAGACAGCAGCCCGCCGCTCATCAGTAGACGTAGCGCTCCAGCGCGGAAGGCTCGTGCACGGTGACGCGGCCGCGGCCCTGGGTGACGACCCCCGCGCGCTCCAGGACGGCGAGAAAGCGGCTGGCGGACTCACGCGAAGAGCCGGCCAGCTGGGCGATGTCGGCCTGGGTGATCGTCACCAGGACATCGCGCTCGGCCGCACCCTCGGATTGGGCCTGACGGACGAGTTGGCCCAGGACGCCGGCGACGCGCGACTGCACCGTCTGGAAGGACTGCCGGGCGAGGCGCTCATTGGCCTCGCGCAGGCGCCGGCCGAGGCCGATGACGAGCTTGACGGCGATGTCGGGATGCTCGCGCAGCAGCCGCCGCATGTCCTGGCCGAGGATCGCGATGGCCTCGACGTCGTCGAGCGTCTCGATCGTCGCCGAGCGCTTCTCGTCGTCGAACATCGCCAGCTCGCCGAAGATGTCGCCCGGGCCGAAGTGCGCGAGCGTGATCGTGCGGCCGTCGACGTTCTCGCGCACGGCGCGGGCGTGGCCGCTGCCGACGACGTAGCACGTGTCGCTGGCGTCGCCCTCGCGGAAGATGACGGTGTTGCCGTTGAAGTGGCGGGGGACGGCGACGTCAGCGACCCGGCCGAGATCTCCCGGCGCGAGCGCTTCGAAGACCGGCACCTGGGCCAGCAGCTCGACGCTCTGCGCACTGGAGGGCACCGGTCGAGTCTAGGGGAGTTGTGTGATGGCGGGCGCACATTGGCCGTCGAGCGCCGTCGCGGTGGAGACTCAGGCCGCGCCGTCCAGCGCGCCTTCGCGACGGCGACGGCGCAGCGTGCGGCCGGCGACCAGCGCGAGGGCGGCGAGGATCGCCAGCGGGGCGAGGACGGCCAGGGCGATCAGCGCCACGCCGCCGGCGACCTCCAGGATGCGGCCGGCGTCGTGGAGCGCGTCGCGCGGGGTCCAGGCACCGTCGTCCTTCTTGGTGGCGGTGCCGGTGCCCTGCACGGTGACCGACACCGTGGCGAGGTCGGCGCGCCGGCGCTGGGCGTCCAGCGCGCCCTTGCGCTGGGCGATCTCGGAGCGGTTGTTGGCCAGGCGGGCCTTGAGGCTCGCGATCTGGCGGTCGGTCGTCGCCTTGCCGAGCGCGCGCAACAGGGCGGCCCGCTCGGCGCGGGCGTCGGCGAGCTGGTCGGCGGCGGAGACCACGGCGGAGGTGATGTCGGTCGCGTTCTGGCTCAGCGCGCCGACGTGGGCGAGCTTGGAGAGCCGGGCGAGCGTGTCATCGAGCCGAGCGGACGGGATCCGCAGCGTGAACGTGGCCTCGCCGCCGCCGTCGCGGGTGGCGATGTCGGAGCGTTGGACGTAGCCGCCCGCGGCCTGGGTCTCGCGCACGACGCCGTCGGCGGTCTTCTGCACGTCGTCGGGCTGGGTGGTCAGCGTGAGGTCGGCGGCGCGCTGGACCTTGCGTGTGACCCCGCCCCCGCCCGCCGGTGCCGAGGTCGCGGCGGAGGAAGGTGAGGGAATGGTCTTCTGCGCGGCGGCGCTCGGGCTCGTGCCGCCGACGGCCGACTGCTCGGCGGCGCTTGGCGCGCTCGCGACGCTGCCCGAGGAGGACGAGTCACCGGCGGCCTTCGAGAACGATCCCGAGTCGGTGACGACGTCGTCGCCGACTCCGCGCAAGGCGATGCCGCCGACAAGGAGGGCGATGAGGAGGACCGCGAAGCCCGGCGCCAGGATCTCGGGGCGGCGGA
Organism: uncultured Conexibacteraceae bacterium; assembly: GCA_963794585.1. Lineage (GTDB taxonomy): Bacteria > Actinomycetota > Thermoleophilia > Solirubrobacterales > Solirubrobacteraceae > Baekduia. Next base: position 326,416 of record CAWCEO010000010.1, on the reverse strand, counting down.
TCCGGGCATGCCACGGCGTGCGGGCGGTCTTGGTCATTTGGGTCTCGCGCGGGAAGCCCGCATGCACGCGGGCGTCCAGCGAGGCCAGGAACGGCGCACTGGGCTCCGGTCGCGCCGCTTCGACGTCGGCGACCAGCTCAGCGAGGTCGGGATCGGCGGTCGGCTCGTTGGCCAGCGCGGCGTCGAGCTCGCGCAAGCCGCGGAGGACCTCGGGATCGGGCAGGGCGTTACGACGGCGCATGGCAGGCCTTCCGGAGTCGGGTGACCGCGCGGTGGACGCGGGTCCCGGCGTTGGCGACGGAGATGTTGAGGACCTTGGCGATCTCTGCGTTGTCGAGGCCGGCGTGAAACTTCAGCGCGATCAGCTCGCGCTCACGCGGGTCGAGCTGGGTCAGCGCGGCGGCGACGGTGGCGCGGCGCAGGACGGCCTCGTCGACGGCCGCGTCGTCGTCGCGTTGTGGGTCGACGTCCTCGGGATCGCTCAGCAGCGCGGTCGTGCGCTTGCGTGCCCGGAGCTCGTCGAGCGCCGCGTTGCGGGCGATGCCGAACACCCAGGCACGCTGCGTGCCGCGCTTGGGGTCAAAGCCCGACTGGCGGCGGTAGGCGCGTTCGAAGGCGGTTGCGGTGACGTCCTCTGCCGCCGTTTGATCGCGCAGCAGCGTCATGACGTAGGCAAACACGTCCGACGCCGTCTCGCGATACAGCGCATCGAACCGGGCGGTCAACGGTTCTGAGGTCGAGATCTCCATGACTGTTCCCACGTCGACACTACGGTCCACTGGCCTTTCCATCACACGCGAGTACATTTCGCGCGTGGATCCCCTGCGTCACGCACTCGCCGGCGGCCTTGCCGCCCTCGTTGCCCTGGGCGTCGGTCCGGTCGCGGCCGCCGGTGCAGCGACCACCGGGCCGACCGTCGACAAGTCGCCGCTGCTCTGGGCGACCATCAACATCTGCGACACCGAGAAGCATCCCGACACAATCGGCATCCGCGCCTCGATGCCCGGCTCGGGCAAGAAGACCGAGAAGATGTACATGCGCTTCCAGGTGCAGTACTTCCGCGCTTCGACCCAGGCCTGGGCGCCGACCGATGCCACCGTCGACTCCGGGTTCCAAGCCGTCGGCTCAGCGCTGTTTCGTCGCAGGGAGTCCGGCTGGAACTTCTCGATCACCCCGCCGCCGACCGGTCAGACCTACCGCCTGCGCGGGGTCGTCTCGTTCGAGTGGCGCGTGGGCAAGAAGGTCGTCCGCAAGGCGCGCAAGCGCACGCACTCGGGCCACAAAGGCACCTTCGGGGCAGACCCGAAGAGCGCCAGCGCGGGGGAGTGCATCATCAAGCCGTAGCGGAGCCGCTAGGCCGCGGGCAGCGGGTCGAATAGGCGCGGGTCGTTGGTGATGACGCCGGTAACGCCCATGCGCTCGAAGCGGCGGATCTGCTTAGCGTCGTCGACGGTCCAGACGTAGAGCTCACCGCCGGCGCGCGCGACGGCGCGCACGAAGTGCGGGGTGACGAGCGAGAAGTGCGACATGACGGCGTCGATCTCGCCGGCGCGCATGGCCGCCGCGATGGCGCGCGGCACGGTGCGGCGCAGGATCGCGACGGTTGCCAGCGCGAGCGGCTTGGTCGCCGGGTTGGCAAGGTAGTTGCGCTTGACCTTGGGGACCGACCAGCCGATCCGGACCTTGTCGGACGCCGTGCGCAAGACGGGCAGCGAGACGGTCTCCATCGTTGAGATCAGCGTCCGCTCTTCCATCCCGCGCTCACGCAGCGCGGCGATCACGCGCTCCTCGTAGCTGTGGGTCTTGAGGTCGACGTCGAGCTCGATGCCGGCGAAGGCCTCGCTGCAGAGGTGGTCGAGGCCCTCCTCGAGGGTCAGCGGTATGCGCCGGGCCGCGTCCTTGAAGTCGTGGGCGAGCACGAGGCGGCCGGTGTACTCGCCGTCTTCTGCGCGCTCGGGCAGGACGTCGAACTCCACCATGTCGCAGCCGTGGGCGAGCGCGGCGTCAAAGCTGGCGGTCGTGTTGCCGGGCGCGATGTGGTCGGCGCCCTTGTGGCCGATGCGCCGCACGGCGCGCTGTTGGGTCGGGGTCATTTCTGGCATCCGGGGCACCAGTATGTCGTCCGGTTGTCATCGCCCTGTCCACGTGCGGTGATGCGCTCGCCGCATCGCGGGCAGGCGCGGCCGGTGTTCTTGTAGATCTTGCGGTGGCGTGTCTGGTTGCCGTCGCGGGCGGATTCCTGCATCCGCGGGCGCAGCTCGCGGATGATGCGCAGCACCTCGTCATCGCTGACCGTCGCGGTCGCGCGCCACGGGTCGACCTCGGCCAGCCAGCAGCCCTCGGCCTTCCAGAGGTTGCCGATCCCGGCGATCGTGCTCTGGTCGAGCAGCGCGTCGCCGATCCCGCGCGTCGGGTCGTCTTCGCGGAGACGGCGCAGGACGGTGCTCTCGTCGAAGTCCTCGGCGATGATGTCGGGGCCGAGAGCGCGCAGGCGATGGTCGAAGCGGCGGCGCGTCTCGGTCAGCAGCTCCAGGACCGGCCCGTCGAACTGCACGACGTCCTGGCCGTCGCGCGTGATGACCAGCCAGGCGCGCCGTGGTGCGCGATGCCAGCGTGCGCCCTGCGGGTGAACGCGCCAGGCACCGGTCATCCGCAGATGCGAGTGGATCGTCAGGTCACCGGCGAAGCGCAAGAACAAGTGCTTGCCGTGGGCGGTGACCGACTCGACCTCGCGGCCGGTCAGGCGCTGTGGCCAGCGGTCCTTGCCAAAGCGCGCGTGCGGCGTGGCGATCGCGTCGGGGACGTGACCCTCGAGCACCGGCCGGATCCGGTTGGCGGCGTAGTGGATGGTGTCGCCCTCAGGCATGCGCTCTTCGAGGGTACGGTGGAGCGGTGCACGCCGATCTCGCTTCGCTGGTGGGCGCCGCGCACGTCGAGCGCGATGTCGCGCTGGCCGACGCCAGTGGGCTGTCGGGACGGGTGCCGGTGCTGGTCGCGCCGGGGACCGCCGAGGAGGTCGCCGCTGTCGTCGCGTGGTGCTACGCGCACGACGTCGCGATGATCCCGGTCGGCGGGCGCAGCGGCTACAGCGGCGGGATCGTGCCGGTGGCGGGGTCTGCCGACACGGTCGGGATCGCGCTGGATCGGCTTGATCGCGTGCGCTCGCTCGATCCGCTGCGGTGGCGCATGCAGGCCGAGGCGGGGGTGACGACCGCCACGGTCGCTCGTCGCGCTCGCGAGAGCGGACTGCTCTTCCCACCCGATCCGGGCGCGGCCGAGCAGTCGCAGCTGGGCGGCAACCTCGCGACCAACGCTGGTGGGCCGCACGCCTTCAAGTACGGCGTGACCGGGCGCTGGGTGACGGGCGTCGAGGCGGTGATCGCGCCGGGCGAGTTGGTGTCCTTCGGCGGCCCGGTGCGCAAGGACGTCGCGGGGCTGGATCTGCGGTCGCTGCTGATCGGCAGCGAGGGGACGTTGGGGATCATCACCGCGGCCTGGTTGCGGCTGGTGCCCGCACCGGCTGAGGCCTTTGTGGTCGCCGCGGCGTACGGGAGCGTGCGCGAGGGCTGTGCGGCGATCGATGCGGTGCTGGGGTCCGGCGTTGTGCCGGCGGCGATTGAGTACCTCGACGGGCGCTGCATCGCGGCGGCGCCGGCGCCGTTCTTGGCGACGTCGGGTGATGCTGAGTTGTTGGTGGTCTGCGAGGCGGAGTCGGTAGGTGACCGCGATGAGTTGTTGAAGGCCTTGGGTGCCGGTGCTGTGGCGCCGCCGGCGAGCGAGGTCTGGCGCTGGCGCGACGGTGTCTCGATTGCCGTGCGGGCGGTGCGCGGCGAGAAGCTGTCGGAGGACATCGCGGTGCCGGTCGAGCGGCTGGCTGACGCGATCGAGGGGACGGTTGAGATCGGCGCGCGGTTCGGGCTGGAGGGGTGCTCGTGGGGGCATGCGGGTGACGGCAACTTGCACTCGTCGTTCCTGCTGGATCCGGGGGACGAGGAGATGCGGGCGCGTGCCGATGCGGCGGCGCAGGAGTTGTTTGCGATGGCGCGGGAGTTGGGCGGGACGGCGAGTGGGGAGCATGGTGTGGGGTTGTTGAAGGCCGGGCAGCTGTCGGCGCAGTGGGCGCCGGCGGCGGTGAGCGCCGCGCGCGCCGTCAAGCGGGCGTTGGACCCGAAGGGGCTGTTCAACCCGGGCAAGAAGGAGCCGTGAGGGCGGGGGGTCTTGCGGTGCGGGACGGGGCGTCGGTGGCGCTCAGTGCGGGCGTTGGTCGTCGTGCGGGACGTGGTCTGTCGGCACCGAGGGAGTGCGGCGGGGTTGGCGACTCGGTGCGCGGGCTCGTCGTCCGCGTGCGTCCGGGTCGGCAGCCTCGGCGCCTCGGCCCACACCTGTCGCGACGACCAGGATTCGGTGCCGAACGACACTCGATGGCATCTAACCCGCGATATGCGCGGGTTAGATGCCATCCATGTTGCTCACCGACACGTTCGCGCCCTCAGTCCAAGCGCCGGCGGACGACCCCGGGCGCCGCGGACCGCCAACCCCGCTCGCTCTCCTCGGTGACGACAGACCACGTTGCGCACCCAGGTCAACGTCTGAGCTGAGCGCCACCGACGCCCGCGCCGGCGAAGCCAACCGCCGCCCGCGGCCGCACGGCCTACGCGCTCAGCGTCAGCTTCCGCGGCCCGGCCCGGAAGCCGACCTCGATCAGCAGCGCCTCGAGGTCGGAGCCAACGACGGCCTCGCCGTCAACCCGCTCCAGCGACAGCTTGTGGCGCCGGTCGCCCGTGACGAACGCGGCCAGCGCCTCCAGCGCCGGACGCAAACGCGCGTCCTCGCGTTCCACCAGCACTTGGATCCCCCGCCCACCACGCTCGACGTAGACGACGGGCTCGGCGCCCGCCAGGACGACGTAGGCGCCGGCGGCGCGCGCGGGCTTGGCGCGCGCGTCGGTGTCATCGCGACGCTTGGGCCACGGCAGCGCAGCGCCGAACGGCTGCGCCGGATCGGTCGCGGCGAGCACGACGGGCGGCGTCTCGTCGGCGCGGTCGGCCTGCGTGCGCAGCCGTTCGACTGCGCCCGGCAGCGCGAACTGCGCGCCGCCCAGACCTTCGACGAAGTAGCCGCGCCGGCACACTCCCAGCGTCTCCAGCGATGACAGCGAGTCATACAACGACGAGAAGCCGCCGGGAATCCCCTCGGCCAGGACGTGCTCGCGCGTGACGATGCCGTAACGCTCCAGCAGCAGCTCGGCGACCGTCCGGCGACGCAGCCCGGGGTCAACTTCGCTGCGGAAGATCGACGTCGTCAGCGCCCAGCGGCCTTGGACCTGCGCGGCCGCACCGGAGCCGCGCCGCGCACCGAAGCGCGTGCCCGCCCGCGCGCCACGTCGCCCGCCGGCCATCGACGCCTTCTGCGCGCGCGCCAGCGTCAGCCGCGGCGCACGCAGCGGCGCGAAGGCGTCGTTGGTTACCTCACCCGCCCAGACGAGGTCCCACAACGCCTCCTGGATCTGCTCGGGCGCCAGCGGGATCTCCGCCAAAAAATCGGTGAAGAAGCACGGCGAGACGGCCAGCCGCTCGCGCAAGAGGTCGTGCTCGGGCAGTTCCGGGCGGTCGATCCCGCCGCGGACCGACGGCGGGCCGAGCGCTTCGGCGTCCTCGCGGAAGTAGAGCGCGACGCGACCGGAGTTCCGGCCGAGCGCCCCCGCGCCGACCCAGACGACTTCCCCCGACGCACACAGCTGGTCGAGCCACACCGGCGAATACGCGCCGACGCGCCGCCCCAGCACGTCGCGCTCCCACACATCAGCCGGCAGTGCCAGCCGCTGCAAGGGCACCAACATCTCGCGCAGCCGGTCGATGCCCGCGCCCGCCGCGGCGTGGCGGTCGACGCCCTGCCAGGACGGGAGGAACGCGGCCAGCGCGCGCTGGTCGGTCGCCTCGATTTCCTTGCGCAGCACGGCCAGCGACGCCCGCCGGATCCGCCGCAGCACCTCGGGGTCACACCACTCGCGCTCGGTCCCGCCGGGGCGCAGCTCGCCGCGTACCAGGTCGCCCGCAGCCTCCAATGCCGCGAGGGCGCTGGACGGGTCGACCGACCAGCGCTCGCGCAGGTCCGCGGTCGTAAACGGTCCGTGCGTCCGCGCGTAGCGCGCGACGATCCGCTCGGTGGGACGCTCGACGGACTCCAGGAACGCTGCAGGCAGGCCGCCGGGCGGCACGGTGCCGAACGCGTCGCGGTAGAGGCCGGCGTCGTCGGCAGCGACCCAGCGCTCCTCGCCGCCGATGCGCAGCCGCACCGCACGGCGCTCACCGACCAAGGCCTCCAACATCGCGTCGCTGTCGAGCTCAGCGAGCACCCGCGCGCGGACTTCCGCGCGCGACAGGTCGCCGACCCGGCGCAGCACGTCGGCCAGCCCGTCGCGGTCGGTCGCCTGCGTGCGCTGCGAGCGGTGCTGGAGATCCGCTTCAACGTGATCGAGCGCGTCGGCGTCGATGAGGTCGCGCAGCTCCTCTTGACCGAGCAGCTCGCGCAGCAGGTCGCGATCCAGCGACAGCGCGGCCGCGCGCCGCTCCGCGTTGGGCGTGTCGCCCTCGTACATGTAGGTCGCGACGTAGTCGAACAACAACGACGACGCGAACGGCGACGCGGTGCGGGTCTCGACCTCGACCAGCGAGAGGTCGCGCGAGTGCAGCCCTTGCAGCAGCTCGACGAGCCCCGGAACGTCGAGGACATCACGCAGGCACTCGCGGTAGGTCTCCAAGATGATGGGGAAGTCGCTGTACTGCTTGGCGACCTCCAGCAAGGACTGGGCCTTGAGCCGCTGCTGCCACAGCGGCGTGCGCTTGCCCGGGTAGGCACGCGGGATCAGCAACGCGCGCCCCGCGTTCTCGCGGAAGCGCGCGCCGAAGAGCGCTGAGGACCCGAGCTCGCCGACGACTTGGTCTTCCACGTCCTCGGGATCCAACAACACCAAGTCGGCGCCCGGCGGCTCGTCGGCGTCAGGGAGGTGGACGATGATCCCGTCGTCAGACCAGATCGCGTCGGACTCCAAGCCGGCCTCGTCGCGGATCTTGGCGCTCAGCGCCAGCGCCCATGCGGCATGGACCCGACCACCGAACGGCGACAACACGCACAGCCGCCAGTCGCCGATCTCATCGCGGAAGCGCTCGACGACGATCGTGCGGTCGCTCGGGATGACCCGCGTCGCCTCCTGCTGCTCGACCAGGAAGTCCACGAGGTTGCGGGCCGCCAGCGGATCGAGGTCATACTCGGCCTCCAGGTGCTCCGGCGTCTGATCGACGGCCCAGCGGCTGAAGGCGCCGATCTCGCGGCCCAGCTCCTTCGGACGCCCGACCGAATCTCCCTTCCAGAACGGCACGGCGCCCGGCACACCCGGGGCGGGTGAGACGACGACGCGATCGCGCTGGATCTCCTCGATGCGCCACGACGACGCGCCGAGCAAGAAGGTCTGCCCCGGGCGCGCCTCGTAGACCATCTCCTCGTCGAGCTCGCCGACGCGCCGGCCATCGGGAAGCACGACGGCGTACAAACCACGGTCGGGGATCGTCCCCGCGTTGGTCACCGCGAGCTGGCGCGCGCCCTTGCGCGGGCGGATCGTCCCCGCAACGCGATCCCACACGATGCGCGGGCGCAGCTCCCCGAACTCCTGTGACGGGTAGCGCCCGTCGAGCATGTCCAGGACGTTCTCCAGCAGCTCGCGCGACAGGTCGGCGTAGGTGTAGGTCTTGGTGACCAGTCCGTAGAGGTCGTCTACCAGGACCGGTGCGTCACCGTCGCTCTCGACGCCGGCTGCGATCGCGACGATCTGCTGGCAGAGCACATCGAGCGGGTTGCGCGGGACGACCGTCGGCTCGATCTTGCCCTCGCGCATGAGCTTGACGACGACCGCGCACTCCAGCAGGTCGGCGCGGAACTTCGGGAAGATGCGGCCCTTCGACGTGTCGCCGACGGAGTGCCCGGCCCGCCCGATCCGCTGCAGGCCACGCGAGACTGACTTCGGGGACTCGACCTGCAACACCAAGTCGACGGCGCCCATATCGATGCCCAGCTCCAGCGACGAGGTCGCTACGAGGCACGGCAGCTGGCCGGCCTTGAGCTGCTCCTCGACGACCAGCCGCTCCTCGCGCGCCAGCGACCCGTGGTGGGCGCGCGCGATCTCGACGACAGGTCGCTCCGCTTCTTCGTCCTGCTTTCCCGCTAGCTCGTTGAGGCGCAAGGCCAACCGCTCCGCACCGCGGCGGTTGTTGACGAAGATGATCGTCGAGCGGTGCTCACGGACCAGCTCGAGCAACTGCGGGTACATGGCCGGCCAGATCGACTTGCGCGTCGCCTCCGTCCCACCGACGGTCGGCTCCAGCGGATCCAGCGGCGCTGACTGCTCGGGTTCGACCATCGACTCGACCGGCACCTGGATCTTGAGATCGAGCGGCTTGCGCACGCCGGCATCCACGATCCGGCACGTCCGCTGCGGGCCGACCATGAAGCGGCCGACCTCCTCCAGCGGGTTCTGCGTCGCGCTCAACCCGATGCGCTGCGGATCGCGCCCACCGTGCTCGGCGGCGACGAGCCCGCTCAATCGCTCCAGTGTCAGCGCGAGGTGGGCCCCGCGCTTGGTCGAGGCGACCGCGTGGATCTCGTCGATGATGATCGCCTCGACATCGCGCAGCACGTCGCGCGCCTGCGACGTCAACATGAGGTACAACGACTCGGGCGTCGTGATCAGCACGTCAGGCGGCGTGCGGCGGATCGCCATCCGCTCCTTCTGGGTCGTGTCGCCCGTGCGGATCGCGACCTTGATGTCGGCCCCGATCCCGATCAGCGGCGCCTGCAGGTTGCGCTCGACGTCGTAGCTGAGCGCCTTGAGCGGCGAGACGTAGACGACGCGGATCCCGCTGCCGTCCTTGCGCGGTGTGCGCGCCAGATGATCCAAGGAGTACAAGAACGCCGCGAGCGTCTTGCCGCTGCCCGTCGGCGCGCTGATCAGCGTGTGCTCGCCGGTGGCGATCGCCGGCCACGCCTGCTCCTGCACCGCCGTCGGCGCCGCGAACGCGCGCGCGAACCACTCCTGCGTCTGGGGGCTGAAGGCGGAGAGCGGCACGGGACCTTCAGGGTACGACCCGAGCCAAGCCGCCGATCACGAGCGTCTACCCGGCGACCTCGCGCGCGGTGCGCAGGACGTCGTCGAGCATCGCCTCGGTGAGCACGCCGGTGAACGTGTTCTGCTGGCTGGGGTGATAAGTGCCCAGCAGCGCGAACGCGGGTGGGTGGGCCTCGGTCTGGGGCTCGGTCTGCGCGTCGTCGTACCAGAGCGCGCCGTGACCGAACTTCGGCCGCGGGCGCGGCGGCGGGTGACCGAGCGCCACGCGCAGGCGCAGTGCCGCATCCCAGGCAAACGCACCGAGGCAGACGACGACGCGCACGGCCTTGACGTGATCGAGCTCGGCGACCGTCCACGGCAGGCAGGTGTCGCGCTCGGTCGGCGTGGGCTTGTTGGCCGGCGGCGCGCAGCGCACCGCCGCGGTGATCCACGCCCCGGTCAGCTCCAACCCATCGTCGCGGGAGACCGACGTCGGCTGGTTGGCAAAGCCCGTGCGGTGCAGCGCGGCAAAGAGGAAGTCCCCGCTGCGGTCGCCGGTGAAGACGCGGCCGGTGCGGTTGGCGCCGTGGGCAGCCGGCGCGAGGCCGAGGATCAGGATGCGGGCTGCCGGGTCACCGAAGCCCGGGATCGGGCGGCCCCAGTACGTGTCGTCCTTGAACGAGGCGCGCTTCTCGCGCGCGACCTGCTCGCGCCAGTCGACCAGCCGCGGGCAGCGGCGACACGTCGTGACCTCGGCCTCGAGGGCCATCAGGCCCGGATCGCTCATGCGTTCTGTTGGAGGATTCCCAGCATCAGCCGCTCGATCACCGGCTCCAGCTCGCGGATGTCGCTCGGCTGCCCCGTGCGTAGCTGGCGCGAGGCGAGCTCGACGATCGCGCCGACGCAGGCGAACGCGTCGTCGCGCGAGGCGAAGCGCGGCGCGCCGTAGCGCGGGGCGACGCGCTCGTTGTCACGGTAGATCGTGTCAGCGAAGGCATCGAGGATGGCATCGCGGCGCTCCGTCGCGCGCGGGCCCGCGCCGATGATCTCGACCAGCACCGTCTGCGACGCGTCGGGCCACTCGACCATCGTGCGCAGGAACGCGCGCGCGCCGTTGGCCAGGTGTTCAGGGTAGGTCTCGGCCTTGGTCTGGGAGGCGAGAGCCATCTGGCGCATGGCCTCGGTGGCAGCCTCGTTAAAGAGCGCGAGGATCGCCTCTTCCTTGTTGGCGAAGTGCTCGTAGAACGTTGCCTTCGACATCCCGGCTTCGCGGCTGATGGCCTCGGCGGTGGCCTCAGCGAAGCCGCGCTGGGCAAAGACCGTAGCCGCGGCCTCGAACAGGCGGCGGCGCTGGACGGTCATCCGGACCTCCAGCGGCGGCGCGTGTCGCCCGCGCGGAACGACGATAGGCGCGGTGCTGCGGACGATGTCGGAGTCGGCCATGCGACCATAGATCCTAGATAGGCTCCAGCGCGATGGCCGCCTCCTTCCGTCTTCTCGCCCTGCTCGTCGCGCTCCCGCTCGTCCTCGGCGCCTGTGGGCAGTCAACCAAGGACTCCGCGGAGGACTTCCAGGGCGACCAGAAGGCGGTGGCCCAGACGGTCGAGGATCTGCAGTCGGCCAGCCGCAAGCAGGAAGGCGACAAGATCTGCGCATCGCTGCTCGCGCCGACGCTCGTGGCGCAGATCAAGAAGGCCTCGGGCAGCGATTGCGGCAAGGGCGTCAAGGACTCGCTCCGCGACGCCGACTCCTTCGAGCTGCAGGTCCAGAAGGTCACGATCTCCGGCGACAAGGCGTCGGCGGTCGTCAAGTCCGAGGGTGGCGACAAGGATCGCGTCGACACGCTGGAGCTCGTCAAGGACCGTGGCGCGTGGAAGATCGCGACGCTGGGGGCGTAAGTCGGAGCCAGCTGGCTGGGTACTCCTGATTGACCAGGCACCGTGCGGTGCCTAGCGTCAATCGGGATGCCGATCACCTTTGTCACGCTCGGCCCCGAGGGGACCTGCCACCACCGCGCCGTCGCCAACTACGCCCGCTTCCAGGGCCTGGCCGACGACGAGGTGACGTTCGAGTTCATCACCGACTTCTTTGACGGTTTGGACCGGATCCGCGGACGCGACGACGCGTTCCTAGTCCAGTGCAGCGCGCACCCCGGCGTGCATGAGGTGACCGAGCGCAACTACGAGGAGGTGTTCGTGGTCGACACCTTCATCTATCCGACCAAGGCGCTGGCGATCCTGTCGCGCCGTGACCTCGATGGCCCGGCGCGCTCGCTCGGGATCGTCGAGGCGACCGAGGGCTACGTCGACCTCTCCGAGTGGGAGGTCAAGGTCCCGCAGATCTCCAAGCCCTATGCGGCCCAAGCGCTGCTGCGCGGCGAGTTCGACGCGGCGCTGACGCACCTGGAGTGGCTGGACCGCCACCCCGACGAGCTCAAGCTCGACCGCCTGATCGGCGAGGTCGACACGACCTGGGTCGTCTACGGCACGACCAAGCGCTTCGCCGGCGAGGTGATCGGCATCCCATCGCCGGACGTGTACCGCCGCGCGGGCGCGGCGGCGGCAGCCTAGCCCAGCGCGCGCCCGTAGTGGCGCTCGTAGTACTCGCGGAACTCGCCGGAGCGGATCGGCTCCCACCAGGCGGCGTTGTCGCGATACCAAGCGACGGTCTTTTCCAAGCCCTCCTCGAAGCGGACCTGCGCCGACCAGCCCAGCGCGCGCGCCTTCTCTGAGCCCAGCGAGTAGCGGCGGTCGTGGCCGGGGCGGTCGGTGACGTACTCGATCAAGGACTCGTCCTTGCCCGTGTGCTGCAAGATGCCCTTGACGACCTCGATGTTGGTGGACTCGTCCGGGCCACCGACGTTGTAGACCTCGCCGGGGGCGCCGTGGGCCAGGATGTGGGAGATCCCGCGGCCGAAGTCCTCCACGTAGAGCCAGTTGCGGACGTTGAGCCCGTCGCCGTAGACCGGCAGCTTGTCGTCGTGCAGCGCGTTGAGCACCATCAACGGGATGAGCTTCTCGGGGTACTGGTAGGGCCCGTAGTTGTTGGAGCCGCGGGCGATCACGGTCTCCAGCCCGTAGGTGTGGAAGTAGGACTGCACCAGCAGGTCGCCGCCGGCCTTGGAGGCGCTGTAGGGCGAGCTCGGCACGATCGGCGACTCCTCGGTGAACGAGCCGACCTCGATCGAGCCGTAGACCTCGTCGGTGGAGATCTGTACGTAGCGCTTGACCTCACGCTCGCGCGCGGCCTCCAGGAGGACGAGCGAGCCGCGGACGTTGGTCTCCACGAACGCGTCGGGGCCGCTGATCGAGCGGTCGACGTGCGTCTCGGCAGCGAAGTTGACGATCGCGTCGACGCCGTCGCCGAGCGCCTCGGCGACCTTCTCGGCGTTCTGGATCTCGCCGTGGACGAGCGTGACGCCGAGGCCGTCGAGGTTCTCGGGCCGGCCGGCATAGGTCAACGCGTCAAGAACGACAACTTGGTCGCCGTGGTCGTTGACGCGCTGGCGCACGAAGTTCGAGCCGATGAACCCGGCCCCGCCGCAGACGAGCAGCTTCACGATGCGTTCCTCTCTGACAGGTACTGCGCGACGCCGTCCTGCCAGCTGGGCAGGCGCGGGGTCTCGTCGCGCTCGGTGGCCAGGACGCTCCATGCCGGCCGGGGGGCCGGACGCTGGAACTCCGCGGCCGTGGTCTCGTTGACGCGGGTCGACAGGCCGGCCGCGCGGTACAGCTCGACGGTCAGCTCATGCCAGGAGCACTGGCCGCCGCCGGCGGTGTGGAAGATGCCGACGGCGTCGGCTGCTGCGAGGTCGAGCAGTGCCGGCGACAGATGGCCGGTCCAGGTCGGGGAGCCGACCTGGTCGGTCACGACGGCGACCTCGTCGCGGGACGCGCCGGCGTTGAGCATGGTGTCGCAGAAGTTCTTGCCGCCGACCCCGAACAGCCATGCGGTGCGCGCGATGGCGTGGTTGGGGTTGTGGCCGGCGATGGCCTGCTCGCCGGCGAGCTTGGTGCGCCCGTAGGCGCCCAGCGGGGCCGTCGGGTCGGACTCGACGTAGGGGCGGCCGGTCAATGTGCCGTCGAAGACGTAGTCGGTGGAGACGGCGACGATGCGCGCGTTGAGCATCGCCGCGGCGGCCGCGACGTTGGCCGAGGCGTCGGCGTTGACGGCCAGCGCGGCGGGCTCGTTGGCCTCGGCGCCGTCGACGTCGACGAACGCCGCGCAGTGCACGACCGCGTCGGGCGTGTGCTCCTCCAGAAGATCTAGGGCGACGGCGGGATCCGTGAGGTCGCCGTCGACGAGATCGACGCCGATCGCCTCCCAGCCGCGGGCGCGAGCATCGGCCATCACGCGACGACCCAGCATTCCGGCCGCGCCGGTGACCAGAAGCCTCACAGGATCTCGATCTCGCTGTTGTCGCCGACCATGAACTTATAGGCCTTGGGCTGGCCGTTGCTGCGGGCGATGTGGACGTTGCGCCCCAGCAGCGAGGACTCCATGCGCCCGTCGAGGCCGCGGACGCTCGACCCAGCCAAGAGGATCGAGTGCTCGACCTCAGCGCGCTGCACCTCGCAGTCCTCGCCGATTGCCGTGTAAGGGCCGATGTAGCAGTCGGTCAGCACGGCGCCCGCGCCGATGATGGCCGGCCCGCGGACGGTCGCGCGCTCCAGCTTGGCGCCGGGTTCGATGACCACGCGGCCCTCGACCTGGGAGTCGATCAGCTCGCCCTCGACGCGGTGCTCCATGCGATCGAGGATCAGCCGGTTGGCCTCCAGCATGTCGTCCAGGCGCCCGGTGTCCTTCCACCAGCCCTGGACGATGTGCGGCTCGACGCGCCGATCGGTGTTGACCAGATGCTGGATCGCGTCGGTGATCTCCAGCTCGCCGCGCGGCGAGGGCTCGATCGCGCGCGCCGCGTCGTGGATCAAGGGCATGAACATGTAGACGCCGACCAGCGCGAGGTTGGTCTTGGGCTCCGGCGGCTTCTCGGCTAGGGCGACGACGCGGTCGCCGTCGAGCTCGGCAACGCCGAAGTGCTCGGGGTCGGGCACCGGCGTCAGGAGGATCAGCGCGTCGGGCTCGTTGGCCTTGAAGGCGGCGACGAGATCGTCGATGCCGCCCTGCAGCAGGTTGTCGCCCAAGTACATGACGAACGGCGAGTCGCCCAAAAACGGCTCGGCGGTCAAGACCGCGTGGGCCAGACCGGCGGGCTCATCCTGCAAGATGTAGGTGATCTTGACGCCGAAGGCCGAGCCGTCGCCGGCGACCTCCTTGATCTCCTCGCCCGTCTCGGGGGCGATGATGATCCCGATCTCCTCGATGCCCGCCTTGGCCATCGCGTCGATGCCGTAGAAGAGCACCGGGCGGTTGGCGACCGGCACCAGCTGCTTGGCGCTGGTGTGGGTGATCGGGCGCAGACGCGTGCCCTTGCCTCCGGAGAGGATCAGGCCCTTGAGTGGTTGCATCTAGTAGGTGCCTCCCAGCTTGCGGTGATCCCACGTGGCGCGGGTGTGCTCGACGAACTCCAGGCCGACGCGCTTGGCGGCCTGGGCCTTGACCATGTCGCGGTAGGCCGACGCGTCCTGCCCGCCGCCGTAGCGGCTGAAGATCTCCAGCCCGAGGTCGGTCACCAGGTCAACATCGCGGTGGATGATCGTCTCTGTCTCGAACATCACGCCGCGCAGCTCTTGGTAGACGTCGCGTCCGGCCTCGATCTGGAGCGTTGCTCGCGGGTCGCGCTCGAGGTTCTTGGTCTTCTGGGACTTGGCGAAGGTCCACGCCCAGAGACGGGGCGGGTGGGACGGTCTCACCACGTACCAGAGCGGCATCAGGTGCGGCCACCCTCGGGGACCCAGGGTGGCGCAGGTCATCACGCGCTCCTCGTCGAGAAGCGCGAGGACCTCGTCCTCGTCCATCGTGATCAGATCGCGTCGGCTCACCGGCGCAGGAGGCTAACGGGCTGCGGCGGCCGAGACCTGGTCGGACGGTCAGCGAACAGCGAGCTGCAGCCGATCGACGGCCGTGCGGACGGCCTCGCGGGCCTCCGGCGGCGACAGGACGGCGGCGTCGCCGGCCTCGGCCAGCACTTCGCGCACCAGCCAGTCGGTGCCCTTGTAGGGCAGCTCGACGATGACGGAGCCGTCGGCGAGGTCCTGGGCGACGCGGCGCTGCTCACGCGACCAGCGGGCGCGCTCGGGCGAGATCCAGACGCGGGCGACGCGGGAGGCCTCGACCAGGCCGGTGCTAGGCCATCCGGCGACGTCGGAAGCGGGGTCGACCTCGGGTCGCGGGGTGAACGAGACGTCGAGCACCTCGGCGGTCTTGACGCGGTCCAGCCGGAAGTGGCGGACGGCCTCGCGCGCCGGGTCATACGAGGCGACATACCAGCCCTCGCGCCCGTTGATCAGCGCATAGGGCTCGACGACCCGCTCGGAGAACTCGTCCTCGTTGGCCTTGTAGTACTCCAGGCGTAGCTGATGGCAGTCCGAGATCGCGCGCGAGACGACGCGGGCGATCTCCGAGTCGTCACCGGCGCCGGAGGCGACCTGCAGGCCCTGCTCCATGGGGTCGGCGCCGAGCGCGGCGACGATCTTCTCGCGCGCCGAGTTCAACGCGCCCTCGGGCAGGTGGTCGCCGATCAGGTCGATCGCGGCGATCAGCGCCTTGGCCTCGACCGGCAGCAGGCGAGCGGGGCGGTCGAAGTTGTCGGAGTAAGGCTCGGGGTCGACGTCGATCATGCCGTCGTCGCGAACGTCGGCGTAGAGGACGTAGGAGCCACCACCGAAGTTGACGACGTTGAGGACGTTGACGTCTTCGCGCAGCTCGGCGTCGGAGACCTGCAGGCGCTGGCAGAGCTCGGTGAGCGACAACAGCTCCTTGGCGCGGCCGGCCTGGATCAGGATGCTGGCGAGCGTGACGAGGCGCGCGAAGCGCTCCGGGCGGATCGCGGTCTCGCGCTTGGCGATCGGCTCGGCGACCTCTTCGGCCTCGCCGGCGGGCAGGATGGCGGCGAGGTCGAGCTCGCCGGTGTGGCGCTCATGCAGCAGCTCGACGCGCTCGGCAACTTCGGCGACGAGCTCGTCGGGCCCGAGGATGCGGGCGTGCTCGCCCAGGCGCAGGGCCCAGGCGGCGAGCTGGCGCACCGAGGCGTACTCGGTGGTGAACACCATGTCGCCGCTTGCATCCTCAGCGGGACGGATCGTGCCAAAGCGACCGAAATGGCGCTCGACCTGCCAGGCGATGCGCTCGGAGATCCAGACCTCGGCCTGGCCGGCGGGCTCGCCGAACTGCCAGTCGGCGCGCGTAGCGTAGGAGCGCGGGTCGAAGTCGGTGGGGCGCTTGAAGTCGTGCTCGGCCTTGGTCGCGTAGGCGACCTTGCCGCGGATGCGCGAAAGGCGGAAGACGCGAATCGCGTCGCGCTCGTGCGAGCGGCCCAGGAGATAGAACTGGCCGCCCTGGAAGAGCAGGTGATAGGGGTCGACCTTGCGGGCGCCGACCTCGTCGCGCTCCATCGTGTAGTAGTCGAAGGTGATCGTCTTGTTGCGGAAGATCGCCGTCTCGATCTTCGCGAGGCGCTGGGAGAGGTCGTGGCCGCCGGCGCTGGCGGTGACGCCGAGGGCGATCGAGCCCTGGTCGGGCGCGTTGAGCGGGCTGGGGCGCCCCCAGGAGATCTGCTGCAGCGCCAGGCGCAGCGGCTCGGCGTAGGCGAACTCGCCGTCGAGCAGCGTCAGCGCGAACTGCAGGCCGGCGAGCTCCTCGTCGGTGAAGGCGATCGCGGGCAGATGGAAGTTCTCAGGCCGCAGCGAGTAGTTCTCTTGCTCGGCGACACCGTCGGCGGGCTTCTCGACGGTGAGCTGGATGCCGAGCGAGTCCAGCTCGGCGCGATCGGCGTAGAAGCGGCGGGCGAAGGCGTCCTCGTTCATGCCGCTGTAGCCCTCGACGTCGCGCCGGATCTCCAGCGCGGTGACCGGACGGCGTTCCGCCATGAGATACGAGATGAGCGAGAGCTGACGGATGAGCTTCTCGGTGTCCTTCGCCATATACAGACGACGATACGGCCCTTGGCCGCGGCATGGGCTGTTCCTTGCAGAAGTCCGCGCGCTCTTTCCGCAGATTCGGTACCGGGACGTTGCGAGCCCTGACACGCTGGCTATGCGTGTACGGTTCGGCCCTCATGACCAAGCTCGTGATCGTCGACGACCACGAGGCCCTGCGGGAGGGCCTGGTCGCATTGCTGCAGCACGGCGGCATCGAAGTCGTGGGTGCGGCGGGCAACGTCGCGGCCGGCATCGATCTCGTCGAGCACGCCGAGCCGAACGTTGCCATCGTCGACATCCAGCTGCCCGACGGCAGTGGCATCGACCTCACGCGCCAGCTCCTGGCCCGTCGGCCGGACCTCGGGGTGATTCTCTACACAGGCGACAGCGACGCTGAGTTGCTCTACGACGGCCTAGACTCCGGCGCCCGCGGCTACGCGCTGAAGGCCGGATCGATGGACGAGTTGATGGCGGCAATCGAGCGCGTGGCGGGCGGTGGCTCCTACGTCGACCCGCGGCTGGACCGCATCCTGCTCTCCCCGCGCGCGACCGCGCACGTCCCGCAGCTCTCGCCGCGCGAGCGCGAGATCATGCACCTGATGGCCGAGGGCATGACCGCCGAGGCGATCGGCGACAAGATCACCGTCTCGGTCGAGACCGTCCGCACGCATGTGCGCAACGTGATCCGCAAACTCCAGGCCCGCAATCGCGTCCACGCGATCGCGATCGCGCTGGAGCGCGGTGAGATCGCGCTGGACTCCACCCCCGAAGAGCGATGAGTCCGGGCGGTGCTTGGCCGGCCGACCCGAACGAGCGCCTCGCGCGGCTCGTCCACGATCTGCGCACGCCGCTGACGATCGTCCAAGGCTTCGCGGAGCTGCTGGATCGGGGTGCTGTGACGCTGGACGAGGAGCGGCGCGCCGAGTATCTGGGGCGGATCGCGGCGGCGGGGCGGGAGATGAAGGAGATCTTGGACGACGAGCGGGAGAATCGCCTGTCGTCGGAGTAGGGCGATGGTGCTGGCGCGGGTTGGCGCTCAGTGCGCGACGTTGGTCGTGCCGCGTCGCGTAGTTCGTTTGCACCGAGGAGTGAGAGCGGTCGGCGCTCCGCGGCGCCGGTTCGTCTTCCGTCTGCGCCTAGGGAACAGCCCCGAGGCGTCTGGTGCTCGACGGGTGGGCCTGTTCGCGGACGTCATGCGTCCGGATACGGGCCCACCTCTGCTCTCGAGCCGCCGGGTGTCAGACGTGGGCCTGTTGGCGGACGTCATGCGTCCCGATACAGGCCCACCTCCTCGACGCTGGCGGATGACGGGCCAGCGCCTCGGGGCGGACACCGCCCTCACTCCCTCGGTGCCGACAGACCAGCGCGACGCGGCACGACCAGCGCTTGCGCTGAGCGCCAACGACGCTCAGCGCCCCGCGCCGCCGGACCTACGCCGCCTGCGACCGCCGCCGGTCCTCGGCGGTGATCGGCGCGGCTGACGTCCCCGCCGACCCGAAGTAGGCGCCCGCGCCGATGGCGCGGTCAAAGCCGGACCAGACCTGGCCGGGCGGGAGCTCCTTCTCCAAGCGGTCGAAGGAGCCGAGGCGGCCGCCGAGGTTGTCGATCATGTGCACCAACGTGGCCTCGCGCGTGGCCGGTACGACGGGTGAGCCGTGCTCTAAGGCGCCGTGGTGGCTCAAGATGATGTGCAACACGCTCTGTGCGAGCTCTTCAGGGAAGCCGTTGAGGTCCTCGATGCAGCGGCGCACGCGGTAGTACCCGAGCGGAATTTCGCCCTGGAGGCGGCCCTCATCGGTCATGTCGATCGGCGCGTCGCAGGTGTAGGCCTCCAACTTGCCGATGTCATGCAACAGCGCGCCCGTGACCGCGACGTCGCGGTCGATCCCCGGGAAGGTCGCGCTGATCGCGCTGACCGCTTGGGCGACCGTCAGGCAGTGCTCCAGCAGACCATGCAAGTAGGCCTGGTGGTAGCGCTTGGCGGCGGGCGCGATCCGGTAGAGCGCCCAAGTCTCCGAGCCCTCACCGAAGAAGGTGTCCAACAACCGGCGCAAGTGCGGGTCCTGCACCGTGGCCAGCAGCTCGCGGAAGTCGGCCTCCATGTGGTCGACGCGGCGCGGTGGGCCGTCGTGCAGGTCGGCCGGGTCATACGTGCCGTCCAATGCCGGGCCCAGCTTCAGGATCGCGATCTGCGCGCCCCAGCGCTGGTGGACCTCGTAGCGCCCGACGACGTGCACGGGCGAGCCCGCGCGACAGAGCTCCAGCGCCTGGGCGACGTCGTCCCAGACCATCGCCGGCACGCCGCCGGTGCGGTCACCGAGGACCAACTTGAGGAACTCGCCGCCGTCGCGACGCTGGCGCCGGTCGGCCTCCCGAACCAGGAGTACCTGGTTGAGATCGAAGCCGTGCTGAAGGTCACGAACGAGCACGGCGGCAAGGTGACACGGCCAGCGGACGGACCGTGGCGCCTTCGCACTCTTGTTCCATCTCCGCGACGAATTGTGGAACAATCGTTGCGATGTCGCGCGTCCAGGTCCTCCTTGCCGCCGTGTGCTTTGGCACCACCGGCACCGCGCAGGCGCTCGGTCCCGACGCCTCCGCGGTGACCGTCGGGACGGTCCGGATCGCGGTCGGCGCCATCTTGCTCTTGCTCGTCGCGCGGGCGGTGGCCGGCCGTGCGGCGAGCGCCGTCTGGCCCCGTGGCCCGCTCGCCGTCGGGGCGCTGGGCGTCGCGGGCTACCAGCTCTGCTTCTTTGCCGCCGTCAAGGACACGGGCGTCGCGGTCGGCACGGTCGTCGCGCTCGGCTCGGCCCCGGCGCTGGCCGGCGCTGGCGGCTGGCTGCTGGACCGCCGCGTGCCCGACCGCGCGTGGTGGCTGGCGACCGCGCTGGCCTGCACCGGCGTCGCGACGCTCGCGCTCGCCGGCGGCGGGTCGGAGGTCAGTGCGCCCGGTGTCGCGCTCGCGGTTGGTGCCGGCGCCTCCTACGCGGCGTTTACGCTCGCCTCCAAGCGCCTGCTCGACGCGGGCCACGGCATCGAGCGCGTCATGGCCTACCTGTTCACCGCCGGCGCCGTCCTGCTGATCCCGGTCCTGCTGTTCGGCGACCTCGGTTGGGTGACCAGCGCGGGCGGCGCCGCGATGGCGCTCTGGCTCGGGGCGATTCCGACCGCCCTCGCCTACCTGCTCTTCGCCGCCGGATTGCGCCATCTGCCCGCCAACGAGGTCGCGACGCTGACGCTCGCCGAGCCCGTCACCGCCACGCTGCTGGGCGCGATCGTCCTCGGCGAGCGGCCAGGTACGGTCGCGGTCGTCGGGATCGTGGTGATCCTCGCCGGGCTGGTCGTCCTCGCCATTCCCAAGCGCGACGAGCGCACTCCACCAGTCGAGGTGATCGCATGACCGCTGTGGATCGCGTCGCCACCGTGCTGCGCGAGCAGATCCTGGACGCCCAGCTGCACGCCGGCACGCGCTTGGTCGAGGCCGATCTCGTCGAGGTCCACGGCGCCGCGCGCCACACCGTCCGCGCGGCACTGCGCGCGCTGGCCGACGAGGGCCTCGTCACGATCGCCCCGCACCGTGGCGCGCGCGTCGCCGGCCTGGACGCCGACGCGATCGTCGCGCTCTACGAGCTGCGCGCCGCGCTGGAAGTCGAGGCCGCGCACCTCGCGCTGGCCAAGCACGGTGACGTCCTGCCGCCGTCGGTCCACGAGGCCGCCGAGGTGCTCGCCCGCGCCTGCGGTCGCGCACGCCCCGGTTGGCCGACGGTCTCCCGCGCCCACGCCGACCTGCACACGGCGCTGGTCCGGGCGGCCCGGTCACCGCGCATTGAGGCAGTGCACAACCGCCTGACCGCGCAGACCCGGCTCTTCCTCCTGCAGGTCCGCCCGCACTACACCTTCGCGCGGCTCGCCCAAGAGCACCTGCAGCTGGTGGACGACCTGGAACGCGAGGGTCCCGAGGTTCTGCGGCGGCATCTGCGCGCCGCGGCGGGCTCGGTCATCGACGGCGTCCTGCGCGACGGATGAGCGCGCGCGAACGTCGCCGGGTTGCCTGCGTCCGCCGCGGGTAGTTGACTCGACACCTATGAGCACGCAGACCCAGACGCCCGACCCCCGCCGCTGGTGGACGCTCGGCGCCGTTTGCGTCGCCACCTTCATGTTGTTGCTCGACGTGACGATCGTCAACGTCGCGCTGCCCGACATCCAGCAGGACCTGGGGTCGTCGTTTCAGGATCTGCAGTGGGTCGTCGACGCCTATGCCTTGACGCTCGCGGTGTTCTTGCTGACCGCCGGCTCGCTGGCCGATCGCATCGGCCGCCGGAGGATCTTCGTCGGCGGGCTGGCGCTCTTCACCATCGCCTCGCTGTTGTGCGGGTTGTCGAGCGCGCCGACGCCGCTCAACCTCGCCCGCGCGCTGCAGGGCGTCGGTGGCGCGGCGATGTTCGCCACCTCGCTCGCGCTGCTGGCCGCCGCGTTCACCGGCCGTGAGCGCGGCACGGCGCTTGGCATCTGGGGCGCGACGACGGGCGCCTCGGTCGCCGTCGGGCCGCTGGTCGGCGGCGTGCTGGTCGAGCACGTCAGCTGGCAGTCGATCTTCTACGTCAACTTGCCGATCGGCCTCGCCACGATCGCGGTGACGCTGCGGATGGTGGGCGAGAGCAAGGATCCGGACCCGGCGCCGATCGACTGGGCCGGCTTGTTGACCTTCTCGACGGCCCTGTTCGCGCTCGTCTTCGGCTTGGTGCGGGGCAACAGCGAGGGCTGGGGGAGCGCGCAGATCGTCGGGCTGCTGGTCGGCGCGGTGGTGTTGATGGTGATCTTCGTGGTGGTCGAGCGCCGTCAGAAGCGGCCGATGCTCGACCTCACGCTGTTTGGCAAGCCGACCTTCGTCGGCGTCTCGATCGTGGCCTTCGCGCTCTCGGCGTCGATGTTCGCGATGTTCCTGTACTTGACGTTGTTCATGCAGAACATCCTCGGCTACGGGCCACTGGAGGCGGGCCTGCGCTTCCTGCCGATCACCGTGTTGTCGTTCTTTGCCGCCGCCGTGTCGGGCAACCTCACCGAGCGCATCCCGGTGCGGTTCCTGCTGGCGGGTGGGCTCGGCCTCGTCGGCGTCGGCCTGTTGCTGATGAGCGGGCTGGATGCCGAGTCGGGCTGGACGGCGCTGCTGCCGGGCTTCCTACTGGCCGGCGTTGGCGTGGGCCTGACCAACCCCGCGATCGCCTCGGCGGCGGTCGGGGTGGTCGAGCAGCGGCGCGCCGGCATGGCCTCGGGCGTCAACAGCACCTTCCGCCAGGTCGGGATCGCGACCGGCATCGCCGGCCTCGGCGCGATCTTCCAGGCGACGGTGACCGGCAACATCGGTGACGCGCTGCGCGACGCTGGGGCGCAGCGGCCGCCTGGCGCCAAGCTGCCACCGGCCGAGGCGCTCGCACAAGGCAACCCGCGCGTGCTCGGCCCGCTGCACGATCCGTTCGTCACCGGCTGGACGAGCTCATTGAACGAGATCCTCATCATCGCGGCGCTCGTCGCGCTGGCCGGCGCGGTCGCGGCAGCGATCCTGGTGCGTGGCAGCGACTTCGTCGCCCACGGTGGCGCGCCGGCGCCCGAGCCTGTGGCGCAGGGCGGCTGATGCGCGAGCCGCTGGTCGAACATCGCCTGACGCTGGGCGACGTCACCACAAGGGTGCTGGAGCTCGAAGGCGACGGACCGCCGCTGGTGCTCCTGCATGGCTTCGCCGACTCGGCCGACACGTGGCGGCGTGCGCTGGACCTGCTCGCGCGCCGCGGTCGGCGGGCGCTGGCCGTCGATCTGCCGGGCTACGGTGAGGCCGATCCCCTGGCGGCCGACGTGCCTGTCCTGGAGCAGTACCGCGCCTTCGCGCGTGCCGCGGTGCACCACGCGTCTGCCGCGGCAGGCCACGCAGGCGTGATCCTGTGCGGCAACTCGCTGGGCGGTGCGATCGCGCTGCGCGCCGGGGAGGAGGACGACCTCCCGCTGGCTGCGATCGTCCCGGTCGCGCCGGCCGGCCTGGACATGCCGCGCTGGTTTCGGATCATCGAGCGCGACCCGTTCGTGCGCGCGCTGCTGGCCGCGCCGGTGCCGCTGCCCGAGGTCGTGGTCCGCGGCGTCGTCGGCCAGGCCTACCGCGCGCTGGCCTTCGCGGCGCCACGGCGCGCTGCCGCCGAGGTCGTCGGCTCGTTCACCGCGCAGCTGCGCACCCGCAACGCGGTCTCTGATGTCCTGGCCAACGGCCGCCGGTTGCTGCCCGAGCTGCACGATTGCTTCGCGCTGGAGGACGTGCGTGTGCCCGTCTTGCTGGTCTGGGGCGATCACGACCGGATGGTCACCCACGAGGGTGCGCGCCACATCCTCGACGCGCTGCCCGACACGACCTACGCGCGGCTGGACGGCGTCGGGCACTGCCCGCAGGTCGAGGCTCCTGAGCGTTTCGTCACCGCGCTGGAGGAGTTCACGGCGACGCTCACCGCGGACGCCGCGCGCTGATCCGCCACAATGGCGGGCGCCCCGATGCTCTCGCTGCCGCTGCTCCCCACGCCCGACGACGTCGCCCATGCGGCGGCCAACACCTTCGACATGCTCGTCCGTGGCGGTGTCGCGGACCTGCGCCGCACGCCGGCACGGATCATCGACGAGCAGCCGCAGGGCACGGTCTTTCAATACCTCGCGCCCGAAGCGCGCACGCGCCACCTACCCGTCTTGCTGGTCCCGCCGCTGGCCGCGCCGCCGATCTGCTTTGACCTGCGCCGCGGCTGCTCGATGGCCGAGCACCTCCTCGGCCTCGGGCACCCGACCTCCATGGTGGACTACGGCTCGATCGCGTTCTCTGACCGCGACCTCGGGCTCGAGCACTGGGTCCAGGACGTGCTGCCGGGCGCGATCACCACGGTCTCCGAGCACGCCGGCGGCAAGCCCGTGCAGGTCGTCGGCTGGTGCTTGGGCGGGATCATGTCGTTGTTGGCGCTCGCCGCGCGGCCGGAGTTGCCGGTCAACTCGATCGCCGCGATCGCGAGCCCGTTTGACTTCGCCCAGCTGCGGATGTTCGCGCCGATCCGCGGTGTGGCCAACATCACCAACGGCTTTTTGGGCACCGCGGTCTACCGCGCGTTGGGCGGCGCGCCGGCACCGATCGTCAAGCGCATGTTCCAGCTCTCGACGCTGGACAAGTACCTCACCAAGCCGATCGCGGTCGCGACCAACCTCCACGACCGCGACTTCCTGGCCCAGATCGAGGCCGTTGACAACTTCATCGACAACATGCACGCCTACCCGGGGCGGACCATGGGCCAGCTCTACCACCAGTTCTTCCGGGTCAACGACCTCGCCGACGGCAAGCTGCGGCTCGGCGACCACGACATCGATCTGGCTGACGTGCGCGTCCCGGTCCTGGCGATCGCCGGCAAGACCGACACGTTGGCGCCGCGCGCGGCCGTTCACCACGTCGGCGAGCTGCTGACAGGATCGCCGGAGGTGCAGCTCAAGACCGGTCCGGGCGGGCATCTCGGGGTGTTGACCGGACGGAGCGCGGCGCGGACGACGTGGCACTGGATCGACGAGTTCTTCGCGCGCAACGAGTTCGTCGAGAAGCCGGCTGCGTCCCGCCGTCGTCGCCGCCGCGCCGCATAAGTCCTTGCGGAACGGCGGATCGTCGCCGCTACCCTCGACCGCCATGTCGCGTGCCCGTGCTCTTGTTGTGCTGTTCGTCGCTGCCCTGACGACGGCCGTTCCCACCGCTGCTCTCGCCCAGAAGAAGGACCCGACCAACGTGCCCGCCGGGGTCACCGCGGGTGGCGTCGACCTCTCGGGCCTGACGCTCGTCGATGCCCACGCGCGGCTGGAGGCGACGGTCGGGCCGAAGGTCAACGCCGATCTCGTCCTCGGCGCCGCGGGCAAGCCGTGGACGCTGAAGGCGGCCGACGCGAAGCTCACCTTCGACGCGCTGACGACGGCCAAGCGAGCGCTTCGCGCCAAGGCGCCCGGCGACGTTGGGCTCAAGCTCGGCCACTCGCGTCTTGCGGTCCGTAACTGGGTCGCCGGCGTGGCGGCCAAGGTCGGCAAGCCTGCCAAGGACGCGCGGGTCAAGATCACGCTCAAGCACATCTACCGTACGCGCGGCAAGCACGGCCGGGGGCTGGATCAGAAGGCCGTTGCCGCTCAGGTCGACGCGGCGCTCGACGATGGCGTCACGGCGCCGCGCACGCTGCACAGCGCGCTGAAGAAAACCTCGCCGGCGGTCAATGTCAATGACCTCAAGAAGGTCTACGGCACGATCATCACGGTGGACAGGGCCCACTTCAAGCTGCGCCTCTACAAGGGGCTGAAGTTCAAGAAGTCCTACGGGGTGGCCGTCGGCCAGCCGGCTTACCCGACGCCGACCGGTCTCTTTCACATCGTCGACAAGCAGGTCGACCCGGTGTGGTCGGTGCCCAACTCGCCGTGGGCCGGTGAGCTGCAGGGCACGACCGTCGACGGCGGCTCGGCTGCCAACCCGCTAAAGGCGCGGTGGATGGGCATTGTTAATGGTGTTGGCATCCACGGCACCGGCGAGGACTACTCGATCGGCTCCGCCGCGTCTCATGGGTGCATCCGGATGCACGTGGCGGATGTGAAGGATCTGTTCCCGCGCGTCCCGGTGGGGACGTCGGTGTTGATCAAGTAGGGCGTTGGCCTCCCGGCGGGCCGTGTGTCGTTGGCGCTCAGCGCGGGCGTTGGTCGGGGTGCGGCGCGGGATCTGTCGGCACCGAGGAGAGCGAGCGGGGTCGGCGGCTCGCGGCGCTTCCCGTCGTCCGTCGACGCCTTGGCAGGGTGGGCCTGTTTGCGGACCTGACGCGTCCCCTTACGGGCCCACGTTGGCCCACCGCCACTCGCGCCGAGCGAGTGGGCCTGTTTGCGGCCTGCATATGTCTGCAAACAGGCCCACCCCGAACACGGATCGACTGTTCGGGCACGAATCTTGGATCCAGGGCGTGCTGGCGAATCAGCCCCGAATCGCCCCTCGCACCGCCACGTTGGCCCAGCCACACCAGCCCCGCCGCGCACCGCCCCAGCGCTGCTCGCCCTCGGTGCCAACAAACCACGCGTCGCACCCCGACCAACGCCGCGCACTGCTCACCGAGCACGCACGCGCCCAGACGAGCGGACCCGAAGTCCTACGCCTTGCTCGGCTCCGCCGCCGCGGCGCGGTGGCGGGCCACCGCCTCGCGGGCGGCGCGGATCGCCGCGAGCGGCGACCACGTTCCGAGCTCCGCCCCCAATGCGATCACGCCCACGATCAAGCCCGCGACCATCAACAACGCGCCGACGCCAAACGTGAACGTCGTGATCGCCGCGATGTCGACGGCGTGGCCCGTCGTCTCGACGAAGCCGTAGCTCAACATCGCCAAGCGCAGGCCGGCGCTGGCGGGCGCAAGCGGCAGGATGCGCCCGCCGCCCTGGGCGGCCATCACCAGCACGACCGTCGACGCGGTGACCGGGAGGTGGAAGGCCTCCATGAACAGCGCGAGCGAGCCAAGGCGGATCAGCCGGCCAAGTGCCTGCCAGCTCGCCACGCCGGTGATGAAGCGGCGCGGCTGGCGCAGGATCACGACGCCTTGGCGCAGGCGCGACGCCAGATCGGACACCCGCCGGCGCAGTAGGCCGTAGAGCAGGTACGCGCCGGCAGCAAACAGCAGCGCGCCGCCGCCCGACAGGAACGGGTGCTGGATGATCAGCGTGACGTCGACATGCGGCAGCTCGCCCGAGGAGGTCGGCACCGGCAGGAAGCCGCGGCTCAGCGCCCAGATCACGAGGCCGATGCCAAAGAGCGTCTCGAACAGCGTCTCCGGGACGAAGGTCGCCGCGAGCGTCGGGTAGCGCGCGCCCGGAATGCGCCGGTGCAGGAGCCAGAGCTTGACGATGTCGCCGCCGCGCGCCGGGATCACGCCGTTGAGGCCGGCGCCGGCAAGATAGGCCGCCATCGTGTTGCGCGGCCGCAGCTCGCGCGCGTCGGGGTAGGCCGCCTTGATGATCGTGTGCCAGCCGCGCGGTCGCACGGCTTGGGCCAAGATGTAGGTGATGATCCCTAGCGCGCAGAGCCACGGGTTCACGCTCGCGGCACGGTGGAGCAAGAGCTCCAGCGCGTGGTCGGCGGTGCGGAAGACGTCGCTCAGCATGTGCACTCCGTGTTAACGACACCTCATGGCTGCAAGTAGAGCGCCTCGGTCAAGTTGCGTGTGCGTCAGGATCCCTGCCGCGGCGGCAACTCGTCGGGCCAGTGCCCGTGCTGATCGAAGTACGCGCGGGCCTCGTCTTCTTTGGCGCGGTCGCGATCGCCGCTGATGCCCATCCGATAGAGCCAGTTCAGGAGCGCCACGCTGAGCCCCGCGCCCCACAACGCGGCCGCGCCGTCGATCGAGGTCTCGTCGCCGCCGCGGATGACGATCAGGGCGAT
Source organism: uncultured Conexibacteraceae bacterium (assembly GCA_963794585.1). Lineage (GTDB taxonomy): Bacteria > Actinomycetota > Thermoleophilia > Solirubrobacterales > Solirubrobacteraceae > Baekduia. The sequence goes on along the minus strand of CAWCEO010000010.1, from coordinate 298,830 downwards.
CCCCGCCAGGAGGATCACGGCCGGCAGCCAGATGCGGATGTACGTCATGAGACCTCCACGGTAGCCCTCCGGCGCGTCGTGAGGACCAGTCCCGTGAGGATCGCCGCGACGCCGACCAGCTGCAGCCAGCTCGGGCTCTCGCTGAAGATGATCACGCCGAGGATGACCGAGCCGACCGGCTGGATCGTCAGCAGGATCGACGTCAACGCCGCCGGCAAGCGCGGCAGCGACGCGGAGATGAGGAGCCAGCCGACGACCTGCGAGGTCAGCGCCAGCGTGACGAGCCAGCCGTGGGCCGGCCAGGACGGCACGAGGTCGAGGTCGCCGACGAGCGCGCCGATCGCCAGCGCGCCGAGCGCGGCGACCCACGTGGCGTCAAAGAGCGGGCCTGCGGGACGGCGCAGATCTGACCCGCCAGCGCGCAGCACCAGGATGAACCCGGCGTAGCTCAGACCGGTGGCGATGCCGAAGATCACGCCCTGGGCGGGCTTGTCGCCGTAGGCGCCGGACTCCAGGACGCCGGAGATCAGGACGATGCCCGAGAGCATCAGCGGCAGGGTGGCGAGGACGCGCGCGCCTGGCTTCTCCTTCAGCGCGGCCCAGGCGATCAGCGGCACGAACGCGACCTGGAGGTTGCCGAGCACGGTCGCCAGCCCGGCGCCGACGTCGTCGATGGCGTGGTGCCAGCAGACGAGATCGACCGCGAAGAAGACGCCGGCGATCGCGGCGAGACGGCGGTCCTTGGCCGGCCGCGGACCGTGACGTCGATCCTCCACGCGCGCGAGGAAGAAAAGGATCGGCACCGCGTAGGCGCAGCGAAAGACCGCGGCGGTCGACGGCGAGACCTCGGCGAGCCGGACCAGGATCGCCGAGAACGCGATCGCCAGCGCGCCGAGCACCGCCATCGCGCGCGGGCGCGCGGCGAGCTGCTCAAGGGGCGTCAGGTCGGCGGTTGCCGTGGTGGTGTGGGCCACGGCGACGCACGGTAGGGCGCTCGGCCGGTGGCGGCGGGCGCGCGGGTCTGGTACAACCAGTTCATGTCACTGGTTGGACCAGCTGAGACGCGCTCGTCGGAGATCCACCGGGTGCTGCGTGCGGCGATCCTCGATGGGAGTTATGGAGCTGACGACGCGCTGCCATCAGAGCGCGCGTTGAGCGAGGAGCTCGGCGCGAGTCGTCATGCCGTGCGCGAGGCGCTCAAGCGGTTGCAGCAGGCGGGGCTGATCTCGATCAGCCAGGGCGGGTCGACGCGCGTGCGCGACTGGCGCCGCCACGGCGGGCTGGATCTCATGCTCGCGCTCGGCGCCGAGGGTGAGCTGCCGCCGGAAGGGCTCGGCCTCGTGCGCTCGCTCTTTGAGATGCGCGCCTCAATCGGCGCCGACGCCGCGCGGCTGGCCGCGCTCCGGGCCGACAGTGCCGCTCGTGCCGAGCTCGAGGCTCGCGCCGCCGCGCTGGTCGCCGCCGACGACCCCGCCGTGCGCACCGCGATCTACGACGTGCTGTGGGATCGCATCATCGACGCGGCCGACAACCTTGCCTACCGGCTGGCGCTCAACACGCTGGTCGCCGGCCAGCACGTCTTGTCCTTCGATGCGACGACCGTTGGCACCGAGATCGCCGACGGCCCGGCGGTCTGCGCGCTGGCCCGCGGGATCGCCGAGGGTGACCCCGACACCACCTTCGCGGTGGCCAGCGAGCTGCTGCGGCGCTCGATTCCGGAGGCCACGTCATGACCGAGATCCTGTACTACGCCTTCCCGTACTTCATCTTGTTGTTGATCGTCGAGTACTGGTCCTTTCGCCACCTCGAGGCCGACGGCCTGGTTGGCTACGACCTCAAGGACTCGCGGACCTCGATCACGATGGGGCTCGGCAACGTCATCATCAACGTGGGCTGGAAGTTCGTGGTCCTCGCGCTGTACGTGGTGCTCTACGAGTTGGCGCCGTGGCACCTGCCGACCGACGCGTGGTGGGTCTGGGTCGCCCTCTTCTTCGCCGACGACTTCTCCTACTACTGGTTTCATCGCGTCTCGCACGAGAGCCGTCTCTTCTGGGCCAGTCACGTCGTCCACCACTCCAGTCAGCACTACAACTTGAGCACCGCGCTGCGCCAGACCTGGGTGCCGATGACCTACGCGCCGTTCTGGCTCTGGATGCCGCTGGTGGGCTTCGCGCCGTGGATGGTCCTGCTGGCCCAGGCCTGGAGCTTGATCTACCAGTTCGGCATCCACACCGAGCGCATCGGGCGGCTGCCGCGACCGGTCGAGGCCGTGTTCAACACGCCGTCGCACCACCGCGTCCATCACGGCTCCAACGAGCAGTACTTGGACAAGAACTACGGCGGGATCCTCGTGATCTGGGACCGGATGTTCGGCACCTGGGAGCCCGAGGGCGAGCGCGTGCGTTACGGGTTGACCACCAACATCGAGACCCACAACGTGGTGCGGGTCGCCTTCCACGAGTACATCGCCCTTTGGGGGGACATCCGGCGGGCGCGGTCGTGGCGAGCGCGCTGGGGGCTGGCCTGGCACGGCCCCGGCTGGGCGCCGGCCGAGGAGCCCGAGCTCGAGCCGTCATCGGCCGCGCGCGGGTGAACCGCCTACGCTCGACGTCATGATCGAGCTCTACCAAGCCGAGTGGTGCCCCTTCTCTCATCAGGTGCGCCAGCGCCTCACGGAGCTGATGGTGCCGTTCATCGCCCGTCAGGTTGAGCCCGAGCCGCACGAGCGCGATGCGATGGAGGCGGCGACCGGCGAGCGCACGATCCCGGTCCTCGTGCTGGAAGACGGCACGACCGTTGGCGGCGACACCGACGAGATCCTCGACGCGCTCGACCGGCTGTTTCCCGAGAACGACTTCACCGTCGACCACCACGAGCGACGGGTCGAGGCGCAGCAGTTTGAACAGGATTAGGCGTCGCTCGCGAGCATCAGCGCGCCCCAGTCCTCGGTCGCGCCGAGGCGGGCGAGGACGGCCGCGAGCTGGCCGACCGAGCGCACGACGGCAAGATCGTGAGGATGGGGCGTGACGGTGGCGGCGAGCTGGAGCGCGGCGGTGAGATGGTCGAGCCCACCCTCGGCGATCGTGGCTAGCGCGGGGCCGTCGAGCGTTGCCGGGCCGCTGAGAACGTCGCCAAGGACGACGGCGGCCAACCCATAGGCCTTGATCGCATCGGCGGCCGGCAGGAGCTCGAGCCGCTCGGCGAGGATCGCGGCAAAGGCGGCCTGGTCGCCCGCGCGCCAAGCGACGAGCGCCTCCAGCGCGGCGACGGTGCGGTCGCGGTCGACGGGCCGCGCAAGGCCGGCGCCGAGCAGGCCGACCTGCCCGTCGGCCATCAGCACCACGTGGCCGGGGCGCGGGTCGGTCAGGATGAGGCCGGCACGCGCTGCGGTGACGTGCGCCGCCACCAGCGTCCGGGCGACTGCACCAGGGTCGGAGACCTTCGCCTTGGGGTCGGCCAGCGTGCGGCCGTCCAGCCGCTCGGTCACGAGCACGGTCTCGCTGCTGAGCTCCATGTCGGGGGCGGGGACCACGAGCCCGTCGACGCCGCGCAGCGTGCGCCGCAGCTGGCGCTGGGTGGATGCCTCGTGCTCGAGGTCGAGCTCGTCGAGCGTGGTCTCGCGGACCTCGCGCAGGATGGCGCCGGCGTCCATCGCGCCGAAGACCTGTCGCAGCGGCGCCGCGAGCACGTCGAGCAAGGCAAGGTCATTGCGAATCGCGCCGGTCAGCCCGGGCCGCAGGACCTTCACGGCCACTGCCGCACCATCGCGCACGCCGCGATGGACCTGCGCGCTCGGCGTGACCGCGAGCGGCTCGCGGTCTAGCTCGTCGAGGACCTTGCCGTGCGGGCTGCCCCACGCGCTCTTCAGGATCTTCTCAATGTCCTTGAACGCGATCGGCGTCGTCACCGCGGCACGCGCGTGCTCCAGCTCGGCGGGCAAGCCGCGCAATGCCGCCGGGACAGCGTCGGCATCGACCAGCGCGGCGGCACGTCCAAGCGCGACGCGGCCGCTCGATGAGCGCCGGACGAGCGCGCCGCCCGCCTCCAGCAGCGAGCGCAATGCGGGCGGGAGCGTGGGCGGGGAGGCGGCCATGGGCCGCGCAGACTATGGGGCGAGTGCGGCGACCGCGCTGGCGATCGGCGTGTCGCCCGACAGCAGGTCAAAGGTCGTGCCGGCCGTCGACGGGGTGGCCAAAACGGCGGCGATGGTGGCGGCGACATCGGCACGCGGGATCTCGCCGCGGTCCAGTCGCGGCGCGGCGGTGACCAGGCCCGTTCCCGGCTCGTTGGTCAACCCGCCCGGCCGGACGATCGTGAAGGCTAGGCCGCTCTCGGTGAGCTTCTGGTCGGCTAGGCCCTTGGCGCGCAGGTAGGTGCCGAAGCCTCCGTCGTCGTCGGCCTCGGGGTCGGCGCCCATCGACGAGACGATCACGTAGCGGTCGATCCCGTTGCGGCGCCCGACCTCCATCAGCTTCACCGCGCCCGCGTAGTCCAGCGTCCACTTGCGCTGCGGGCCGCTGCCAGGTCCGGCGCCGGCGGCGAAGACGATCGCGTCGGCGCTGCCGATCAACGCTGCGAGCGCGTCGACGTCAAGCGCTTCGAGGTCACAGAGGACCGGCTCAGCACCCGCCTCGCGCAGGTCGCCGTCGTGCTCGGGATTGCGGATCAGCCCCCGCACCCGGTGCTCCGCATCGGCGAGCAGCCGCTCCAACTGCAACGCGATCTGCCCGTGGCCCCCGGCGATGACGATGTCCATGGACACGACGGTAGCCCGCGCCGGCGTTCTCGCAAGTGGAGCAACGAACCGCGGAATCGTTGTCCAACGGGATAAAGACGCGCGCTGCGCGGTCCGGCACGCTCGTCGGCCGCATGATCTTCGCCGACGCGACCACCGACACCCTCGGCTTTGCGGGAAGGCTCGGCACCGATGTCGGGATCAACTCGGCGTGGGTGATGCTCGCCGCGGTCCTCGTGATGTTCATGCAGGCGGGCTTCGCGATGCTCGAGATCGGGTTCGTCCGCGGCAAGAACGCCGGCTCGGTCGTCGCCAAGGTCCTCGTGAACTTCGCGCTGGCCGCGCTCGGCTTCTGGGCCGTCGGCTTCGCCCTGGCCTTCGGTGGGACAGACGCGCTGGTCGGCACCAACGGCTTCTTCATCGCGCACGCGCGCGACTTCCCGCTCACGTTTCCGACCAACCAGCACGGCGTGACGGTCGAAGTCCTGTGGTTCTTCCAGTTCGTCTTCTGCGCCGTGGCATTGGCGATCGTCTGGGGCACGACGCTGGAGCGCATCAAATTCGGCGTCTACATCATCTACGCGCTCGTCTTCTCGACCTTCATCTATCCGGTCGTCGCGCACTGGATCTTCGGCGGCGGATGGCTGGCCTCAGAGATCCACGTCCAGGACTTCGCCGGCTCGATCGTGGTCGACGTCTGCGCGGCGGCGGGCGCGCTGGCGATCCTGCTGCAGCTCGGGCCGCGGCGCGGCAAGTTCGGCAGCGACGGGCGTCCGCGGGCGATCCCGGGCCACAACATGCCGCTCTTCGGGCTCGGCGTGTTGATCCTGTGGCTGGGGTGGTTCGGCTTCAACCCCGGGTCGACGCTGACGGCGCTCGACGGCCGCTTCGGCACGATCGCGATGGTCACGCAACTGGCGGGCAGCGCCGGGGTCGTCGCGGCGATGATCGTCATGTACATCAAGACCAAGACCTTCGACATTGGCATGGCGGGCAACGGTGCGATCGCTGGCCTGGTCGCGATCACCGGGCCCGCCGGCTACGTCGACCCATGGGCGGCGCCGATCATCGGCGCGGTCGCCGGCGTCATCGTCGTCTACGGCGTGCTGGCCATCGACCAGCACATCGACGATCCGGTCGGTGCGCTGGCCGCCCACGGCCTGGCCGGGATGTGGGGTGCGATCGCGTGTGGGCTGTTCGCGGTTCCGCGGTTAGCCGAGCACAACCTGGCGGGGAGCCACGGTGGGTTGTTCTACACGGGCTCGTTCGTCCAGCTCGGCTCCCAGCTCGTGGGGATCGTGGTCGTAGCGACCTTCACGTTCGTGACGTCCTATGCGGTCTTCTGGCTGATCGCCAAGACCTATGGGTTGCGCGTCAGCGCCCAGGACGAGAACGCGGGCCTCGACATCTCCGAGCACGGCATGTACGGCTACCCGGAGCAATTCATCCCGGCGCCCGAGCTCGTGGGCTACGGCGCGGTGCCTGCGGGCATGCGGTTGGGGACGGGGCCGATGTCAGATCCCGAGGTCACGGTCGGCGCCTGACCCGCGCCGCGGGCCGCACGACAGACGGCTTGCGGCACGAGGCCGCGGCGTTGTTCAATGGGTTGCCGATGGCCGCGACCGTGACCACCCCGCCCGCCCGGCATCTTCTGCGCGCCCGCGACCACGTCGATGCCCACTACGCCGATCCGGCGCTCGACGTGCCGGCGTTGGCACGTCAGGCTCACGTGTCGCCCGCGCACTTCAGTCGCTGCTTCAAGGAGACCTTCGGCGAGACGCCACACCAGTACCTGCAGACGCGCCGGATCGAGCGCGCCCAGGAGCTACTGCGGCTCAGCGAGCTGACCGTCGGCGAGGTCTGCGTGGCAGTTGGGTACCGGTCGCTGGGGTCGTTCAGCGCGACGTTCAAGCGCACGGTCGGGCTGTCGCCAACCGTGTGGCGTGATCAGGTCCGTGGCGAGGCGCTGCTCGCGCGCATCCCGTCGTGCTTTCGCCGCGAATGGCAGCGGCCACGCGCGGTGCCCGACAGCAAGAGCTAGAAGCCAGCAGCTTTCGAGAAGCGTTCGGCTCTGCGGCTGCGTACCGTCGCAGACATGCCCAATCTCCGAGTAGCAATCCTCTGCGCGATGGTCGGCGACCAGGACGAGGCGCTGGCCTGGTACACCGAGAAGCTCGGCTTCGAGCAGCGCAGCGACGTCGATGCCGGCGACTGGCGTTGGATCACCGTCGCGCCGCCCGGCCAGACCGACTTCGAGATCTCGCTGATCGACCCCTCTGTGCGGCCCGACATCGAGGCCGACGTCCGCTCGCTGATGGCCCGCGGCGGCCTCAACGGTCTCATCATCCAGACCGAGGACTGTCGCGCCTCCTACCAGGAGCTCGTGGCGCGCGGCGTGGAGTTCACCAGCGAGCCCGAGGACGTCTTCTACGGCGTCGACTGCGGCTTTCGCGACCCGTTCGGCAACGCCTTCAGACTGACGCAGATCGCCGAGGTGCCGGCACCCGTCCCGTCGAGCTGACGATCGGTGGCCCCGCTTGCGGCGGGGCCACCGGACGGCTGGGCACTGGGCTCGCCCTCCACGAACAGGAGACGAGGGCGGCCCGGTGCGCGTTCAGCTGCGGTGAAACTGTCCCACGGAGACCGTGAGAGGTCCACAGCCAAACGGGCAATGTTGCATGCTGCTATTTGGTGTGAATTGTGACTGTTGTACCGGTATTGGGGACGTAGCTGCCATTTGTCACCCCTGCATACACGCGGTATTTGCCGCCGGAGCGGATCTTCACGCGTTTGCTGTAGGTCGCCGCGCTACTGCTCGATGGGTGGGTGACTGTGCCACTAACCGTGACCCAGTGCTTCTTGGAGTTGAGCTTCTGGATGGCGATCGGCGTTCCGCCGGTCTTGTCGGGTGAGACCGAGCCCTTGAAGGTGAGCTTGCTCCCACGCTTGACGGTCTTGGCGCCAAGGTGCGTCGACACGCGCACGGCGACGCTGACGACGACGATCGGGCTAACGACCGCCGGCTTGTCAGGGAGTGCCACCCGAAACTGCGTGTTGAGCGCGACCATCTGCAGCCCGAAGGAGAAGTTGCCCGCAGCGTCGGTGACGAGCTTGTTGCCGACGGCCTTAAAGCCCTGGGTGTAGGGGAACGGGTTGCTCTGCAGGACCACGTCACGACCGCCGTTGCCGGTGCCCGTGAGCTGGCCGGCCAGGGTGGTGGTACCGCCGGTCAGCAACGGGTTGGGCGTCGCGGCAAAGGTCACGCCGAGCGGCTGGACCTTGGTCTTGAAGCTGCGATCGGCGCCCTTGCTCAACCCCTTGGCGTTGCGCGCGATCAACCGGTAGTGGTAGGTCGTGGCGGGCGCCAGGCCGGAGATGTCGGCGATGACGGGCTTCTTGCCGTCGCCCGTGACGGCCTGCTCGGGCGTGACCGCGCCGTAAGCGCTCGTCGTGCCGTACTGGAACTGGACGGTCGTGGCCGCGGCGTTGGGGTCGACTGAGGCGGTGAGCCGCGCGGTCTGCTGCGCGACGCTGGCCGCGCCCCCGGTCGTCGCGACCGGTGCGGTGGCCGCTTGCGCGGTCGTGGGCAACGCGAGTGCCAGCGCAAGCGCGCCGGCGCGCAGCGCCCATCTCATGGTGGTGTGGTGCATCGTCCCTCCCAGTGGGATCAAGGTTCGTCGGTTTCCTTACAGCCAACACGGCAAGAGACCGCGTGTCGCGGTGCGGTACCCAGATTTCATGCGTGGGCAGCGCTCCTGTTGCCCGGCCCGCCCATGTAGCGTCCCGCGCATGTCCGACACCAACCGCCAGATCCGCCTCGCGGCCCGCCCCCAGGGCGAGCTCAAGCCGTCCGACTGGGACCACGTCGACGAGCCTCTGCGCGAGCCTGGCGAGGGCGAGTTCGCGGGGCAGACCAAGGTCATTTCATTGGATCCCGCGATGCGTGGCTGGCTCAACGACGTGCGCTCCTACGTCCCGCCGGTGGGCCTTGGCGAGGTCATGCGCGCGGGGTCGGTCGTCGAGGTCACGGCGTCCAACCACCCCAAGTACGCGGTCGGTGACCACGTCGTCGGCATCTTCGGGGTGCAGTCCCACGTTGTCTCCGACGGTCGGGGCGCGTTGAAGGTGGACCCCAGCGTCGCGCCGCTGCCAACCTATCTCGGCGCGCTAGGCATGCCGGGCATGACGGCGTACTTCGGGCTGCTCGACGTCGGCGCGCTGGCCGAGGGCGAGACGGTGGTCGTCTCGGGCGCGGCGGGAGCGGTCGGCTCGATGGTCGGCCAGATCGCCAAGGTCAAGGGGGCGAGGGTCGTCGGCATCGCCGGCGGTCCAGACAAGTGCGCGCTGCTGACCGACGAACTGGGCTTTGACGTCGCGATCGACTATCGCGGCGACGATCTCAAGGGTGCGCTGCGCGCCGCGACGCCGGATCGCGTTGACGTCTACTTCGACAACGTCGGCGGCGACATCCTGGACTTGGTGCTGACGCGGTTGAACATGAAGGCGCGGGTCGTGATCTGCGGGGCGATCAGCCAGTACAACAACGCGTCGTCCATGCAGGGCCCGTCGAACTACATGTCGCTGTTGGTCAACCGCGCGCGTATGGAGGGCTTCGTCGTCTTCGACTACGCCAAGCGCTACCGCGAGGCGGCGGCCGAGATCGCGGGCTGGATCGCCGCGGGCAAGGTGACCACCAAGGAGCACGTGGTCAAGGGCGGGATCGATGACTTCCCCGACACGCTGCAGATGCTCTTTCGCTCCGAGAACGTCGGCAAGCTCGTCCTCGAGATCGCCTGATGGAGCTGCGCGACAAGGTCGCCCTCGTCACCGGCGGAGCGTCCGGGCTGGGGCGGGCAACCGCGCTGGCACTGGCTGCCGAAGGTGTCGAGGTGGTCGTCGCCGACCTTGACCAAGAGGGCGGTCGCGCGGTCGCCGAGCAGGTCGGCGGGCACTTCCTGGCCTGCGACGTCTCGGACTTCGAGGCCAACGTCGCGCTTGTCGCGGCCGCCGTGGACGCGACGGGCGGCGTCGACATCGCCTACCTGAACGCGGGCATCGCCAGCGGCTGCTCGGTCGGCGAGGACTTCTCGCTCGAGAGCTATCGCCGCGCCAACGGGGTCAACCTGGATGGCGTCGTCTTCGGCACGCACGCCGTCCTGCCGGCGCTCAAGGCTCGTGGCGGCGGCGCGATCGTCGCGACGGCCTCGCTGGCCGGCCTGACCAGCGTCCCGTTCGACCCGATCTACGCCGCCAACAAGGCCGCGGTCGTCGGCCTTGCCCGCTCGCTTGGCCCGGCGCTGGCCGCTGACGGCATCACCTACAACGCGATCTGCCCGGCGTTTGCCGAATCCAAGATCGTGGATCCGATCCGCGAGGTGCTCAGCGCTCAAGGCGTCCAGCTGATCCCTGCCGAGACCGTCGCCGACACCGTCCTGCGCATCATCACCGGCGGCGCGACCGGCGAGGCGTGGTTCGTGCAGCCCGGCCGTGAGCCGTCACCCTTTCAGTTTCGCAACGTGCCCGGGCCGGGCACGGGGCAGGCGGCGCGGCCCGGCGACATGTAGGTGTTCTTGGGACGTACGGCTCAGCGGCCGGCCGGCACGCCGAGCGGCTCGAGATCGATCGAGTCCACGTACTGCTCCGGGTACCCGTACATCCCGTGCTCGACGAGGTCGAGGCCGGCCTCTTCTTCCTGCGGTGTCACGCGCAAGCCGAAGACCGCCTTGATCGCGGCGAAGGTGATGTAGGACAAGGTGAAGACGACCACGAACGCGATCGCCAACCCCAGCGCCTGCACGCCGAGCTGGGTCAACGACCCGGTGTAGAAGAGGCCTGGATCGCCGACGACGTCGGGGCCGCCGACCAAGCGCGGCGAGGAGAACAGGCCACAGCTGAGCGTTCCCCACACACCGGCCACGCCATGGGCGCTCAACGCGCCGATCGGGTCGTCGAGGTGGCGGTCGATGACCAGCACCGAGACGACGACCAGCAAGCCCGCGACCAAGCCGATGATCGGCGCGGCCCAGAATTCGATGAAGCCCGATGGTGCGGTGATCGCGACCAGCGCGGCGATCGCACCGTTGCCAATCATGCCGACGTCGAGGCTGCGCGTCATCAGCGACGCGGCCAACGCCGCGCCGACGACGCCGGCCGCCGCGGCGAGGTTCGTCACAACGACGACCTCGGCCATCCGGTTGCCGCTGGTGCCGAGCGTCGAGCCCGGGTTGAAGCCAAACCACCCGAGCCAGAGGATCAGCACGCCGATGCCGAAGAGCGGCATCGAGTGCCCGGGGATCGCGCGCGGCCGGCCGTCGGGCCCATACTTGCCCTCACGCGGGCCGAGCAGCAGCAGCGCCGCGAGGCCGCCGGTTGCGCCGGTGAGGTGCACGACGGTCGAGCCCGCGAAGTCCTGCATCCCGGCGCCGAGGTGATCCAACAGGCCGCCGCCGAAGATCCAGTGCGCGACCAGCGGGTAGATCAGCCCGGCGAAGACGACGCCGTAGATCGGATAGGCGATGAAGCGGATCCGCTCCAACGTGGTGCCCCAGACGATTGACAGCGAGACCGCGCAGAACACCATTTGAAAGAAGAAGTAGCCGGCGCCCGCACCATCCAGCGGTCCGGCAATCGGGCTGCCGGGGTGCAGCACGCTGCCGTGGTCCAGAAAGAACCCGGAGTCGCCGGCCAGCGTCGCGCCACCGCCAAAGGCCAAGGCGAAGCCGACCATCCACCACGTCAGCGACGCGACGGAGAAGTTCACCAGGATCTTGGCCACGACGGCGCCGACGTTCTTGCCGCGCGAGAAGCCCATCTCGACACAGGCAAAGCCGGCTTGCATGAACATCACCAACACCGCGGTCACGAGCACCCAGGTGGTGTCGAGCTCCGAGGCGATCTGCTGCACCTTCATCGAGACGTGAGCTCCTCCAGCACGAGCTGGTCGGCGGGGACGGGGCGGCCGAGCAGGTAGCCCTGGCCGAAGGGGCAGCGGTGCTCGCGCAGGAACGCGAGCTGCTCGTCGGTCTCGATGCCTTCGACGATGGTGGTCATGTCGAGGGCCTCGGCCAGCGCCAGGATTGCGGCGACGATCGACGCCGAGCCGCGGTCATCGGGGACCTTGTCCAGGAACGCGCGGTCGACCTTGAGGACCTGCACGGGCAGGTCACGCAGGCGGGCCAGCGAGGAGTGGCCGGCGCCGAAGTCGTCGATGGCGATCGTCAGGCCGGCCTCGTGGAGCTCGTCGAGCAGCGACCGATGGCGGTGCGCGTCGCTCATGACGGCCGTCTCGGTGAGCTCGGCGCAGAACTGCTGCGGGCGCAGGCCGTGGGCGGCGATGCACTCCGAGATTGAGGACACGAGGTCGGTCCGGCGCAGCTGGCGCGGGGAGAGGTTGAACGAGAGGCGCGGGCGGTGGCCGGCGGCGGCCCAGCGCACGGCCTGCTGGCAAAGCTCCTCGATGACCCAGTCGCCGATCGCGTCGATGAGGCCCGTCTCCTCGGCGATCGGGATGAAGTCGCCCGGCGGGACGAGGCCGTGGGTCGGGTCCTCCCAGCGCACGAGCGCCTCGGCACCGGTGAGCTGGTTGTCGTGCAGCGTGACGATTGGCTGGTAGTGCAACCGCAGCTCGCCCTCGCCGATCGCGCGCCGCAGGCGGCTGGTGAGCGACAGCCGCGCGCGGGCGTCGCCCTCCTCCTGTTGGTAGACGGCGACGCTGCCGCTGCCGGTGCGCTTGGCCTGGTACATCGCTGAGTCGGCGTGCTTGAGCAGGTTCTCCGCGTCATCGGCGTGCTCGGGGAAGAGCGCGACGCCGATCGATGCGCCGATATGGAACTCGGCGTCGGAGATCTCGTAGGGACGTTCGAGCGCGCTGGCGATGCGCTCGGCGGCCAGCTGGGCGGCGGCGCCGGCGGTGTCGGCGCCCGAGCAGTGCATCAACAACAGGAACTCGTCGCCGCCTTGGCGGGCGAGGACATCGCCGCCTCGGATGAGCTCCGACACCCGGCGTGCTGTCTCGCGCAGTACCTCGTCGCCGGCCGCGTGGCCGAGCGAATCGTTGACGAGCTTGAAGTTATCCAGGTCGAAATAGAGGAGGGCGACGGCCTCGCCCGAGCGACGGGCACGCACAAGGTCGGTGCGCAGCTGCTCTTCGAGTTGCGTGCGGTTCGGCAGGCCGGTGAGCGCGTCGTGATAGGCGAGGTAGGCCACCTGGGCCTCGGCGCGCCGGCGCTCGGTGACATCCTCGCCGGAGCGCAGGACCGCGATGATCTCGTCGTCCTCATTGCGCAGCGCGGAGTTGCGCCAGGCGATCTTGCGGTCGTCGCCGTCCTTGGTGCGGACGAACGTCTCGAGGCTGTCGCGCGGCGGCTCGACGCCGGAGACGAGGCGAGTGAAGGCGCGGCGGGCGTCGAGGCGGTCGGCGGCGGGAACGACGGCGTCGAACCAATCACGGCCACGCAGGTCGTCCTCCGCGAAGCCGAGCAGCTCGCAGCCCTGGCGGTTGATGAGCTCGACGTGGCCGCGCTGGTCGAGGACGACGACCAGCGTGCTGGCGACCTCGAGGTAGCGCTGCGCACGGTCGCGCTCCTCGCGCAGCGTGCGCTGCGTGGTGATCGTCGCCGTGATGTCGGCGAAGGTGAGGACGATGCCGGAGCTGGTGGGGCTGCCGGCGTTGAGCGGGCGCGCGTGGATCCGCAGCCACTGCGGGTTGCCGTCGCCGTCAATGCGCGTCGAGGTGCCGGCGACCGGCCGGCCTTCGAGCTGGGCGATGGCTGAGAGCGACTCGCCGGGCCCCAGCGTGCGGCCATCGTGCTCGGCGACGATCTCGAGGTCGTCCTTGAATGGCGCAATGGTGCCGGCCAGCTCGGCGGCCGACAGCTCCAAGATGCGCAGGGCGCTGGCGTTCCAGGACACCGCGCGACGCTCGGCGTCGGTCACGACCACACCCTCGTCGAGCCCTTCTACGACGACGCGGCTGAGCTGCTCTGCCGCGCGCGCGGCCTGTCGGGCGCGCTGCTGGGGTCCGAGATCGACGACGAGGCCGCGGCTTTTGAGCTGTCCGGCCTGTCTCCCCTTGCGGCGCCGTTCTCCGAACGGCGCACTGAATCCCCTGCCGTGCGGCATGTCTTCCCGGTACATCGACGAACCGGTTCCGGGATTGAGACGTCTTGTCCCGCCTGCGTCAGGCCTGCCCGCCCCTTGCGACGCCGCTTCCCAACGGCGCACAAGAGCTCGCAGACATTGCCTGCACGCTCTTGTGCGTCAGCGGACACCGCCGCAAGGACGGGTGGGTCAGGCTTATCCGACCACCGGCTCCGGCTCAGGAACCACCTCTGGTGGGGCGATCAGCTCCTGAACAGGAACCTTCAACGCTGCCGCGACCTGCATCACCGTTCGCAGACGCGGCTCGCGCAACCCACGCTCTAGCCGACTGACTTCGGTCGGATGGAGCCCGGCGAAATGCGCGAGCATCTCTTGCGACCAACACCGCTCCTTACGCAGACGGCGCAGATTGGCGGCAAGTTGGAACTTCGCATCCATCGTGTCTCCTGTCTTCCGCTTGGCCCCGAACCTACGGGTGTGTCCGAGACCTCGGGAGTAGTTTGCCCGATTTTGAGCAGTGAGATACGAAAACGTGTGCAAAGGCTTCAGCGCACCGGACGATGGAGTGGGCACCCCTCGCGATGCTGATGCTTGATCCGTCGCACGACGAAGACCGTAACCCAGCGCCAGTACTGCGGCTAGGGCTTGCCCAGGTGTTGAGGCGGAGGTTTCTCACCGAGCCCTGCCACTTGGCCCACATCTCCCGTCCTGACACTTGACAGGCCCGTTCGCGAAGCGCTTTTGGGCTTGACGCGGTCTGGGGCCGACTTGCCGTTGTGGCATTACCTCCAGCGGTGAAGAGATGTCCCGCCGTTGCGACGGTCTTCACTCGTAAAGCGAATGTTGCAGAGTCGTGAAGACGTGCGGCGCGAACGGTCATAGACGGTCCCGGTGAGCCAGTGGCGCGGAACCTCTCGCGGGGCAATTACACGCCGCTTGACATCTAGAGACGGAAGCATTTATGGTCGTGATCTCGGGCTGTGGAGGACTGTTCGTTGAGAGGTTTCGCACGAAACCCTGAGTCCGATCGCGTGCTTAGCGAGGGTCATCGAATGAGGATGTGAGCAGGCAGATGAACGGATCATCGAGGCTGTGTCTGGCGGCCGGAGTGGTGTCGGCCGTGATGGGGCTCGCGGGCGCAACGCCGGGCGCGTCAGCGGCAGGCAGTTGTCCAAACGCGGAGGCGCGGACCCAGCAAGGCTCCGGCCGGCTCTCGGAGTGCCGGGCGTATGAGCTGGTCAACCCATCGGGGCTCGACCTCGGCAACGTCAACCGCGCGCCGGTGATCAGCGACGACGGTGAGCACGCGGTGTACCAATCGCTGGGAGCACCCGATGGCGCACTGGGCTCCGCGCTGGCCTACACCGCCGTCGCGCGGCGCGGGCCGGACGGATGGGTCAGCACCGAGGCCAACTTCTCCTCGTTGCGCGACATCACCAACACGATGGCATTCAACCCACTGATGTTCACCGAGGACTTCTCGAAGGAGCTGAACTTCACCAACGTCCAGCACGACCCCGACGACATCGATCCCGGGACCGACATCTATCGCGTGGACGTCGGCCGCGGAACGGCGACCTGGATGACCCGCGGGATGACCCTTCCCGACGGCGAAGGCGGCACCCCGCTCGTGGTCGGCGCCAGTCCCGACTTGACGCGCGTGGTGTTCCTCATGCAGAACCAGGCCTTGACGCCCGGCGCTCCGGCACAGGCGATCTACGCCAGCGACGGCACGAGCATGGAGCTGCTGTCGATCCTGCCCGACGGGACGCCGTCGCCTGCCGCGTGGCCGGCAGGCTTCGGCTTCGAGCGCGGTCTGAACGATCCGCGCACCGATGGCTCCTTCGTGGCCCACGGCGGCCGTCATCCGCTCTCGGAGAACGCGCGGCGCGTCTACTTCTACGACGGCCCCGGCGCGGGTGGCCCGCTCTACCTCCGCGACGGAGACACGACGCTCCCGGTCTCGGCGTCCCAGCGCGCGGGTGACGTCGGGACGATGCACGCGGGCGTCTTCATCGCCGCCACGCCGGACGGCGACGTCGCCTCCTTCGCCAGCGCCGACCAGCTGACCGACGCGGCAACCCCCGGCGGCGGCATCTACCGCTTCGATCGCAGCTCCCAGACGCTGACGCAGCTGACCCCGGACGCGGGCGATCCGGCGGGGCTGCAGCTCGACAGCGCGATCGCGTCAAAGGACTTGTCGGCCACGTACTTCACGTCGCCGGCGCTGTTGGCGCCCGGGGCCCAGCCGGGTGCCTCCAATGCCTATGTGTTGCGTGGCTCGACGGTGCGGTTCGTCGCGGCGCTGAATGTCGGCGACCGTGTCGCGCGCGTCTCGGCCGACGGCAGGTTCGCGCTCTTGATGGGCACCGCCCAGGTCGCCGGGTCGTCCAACAACGGACACCAGGCGATCTTCGAGTACGACGACACGACGCAGGACGTCGCATGTGTCTCCTGCCGTCCTGACGGATCGCTCTCGACCGGCGACGCGAACCTCGACGAGCAGAGCTTCGGCTTCCCCTCGCCCGTGTTCACGACGCCGCGCAACCTCACCGAGGACGGCGGGGTCGTGTTTGCGACCAAGGACGAGTTGGTCGCCGACGACCAGACGCCCGCAGCGGATGTCTACTTGTATGACAAGGGCAAGCTCTCGCTGCTGTCCTCCGGTCAGGGCGACGATGACAGCTACGTAGCCGACAACAGCGACGACGGTCGCGACATCTTCTTCATGTCGCGCTCGCCGCTGGTCGGGCAAGACACCGACCCCGCGGAGCTCGACCTCTACGACGCGCGCGTGGACGGGGGCTTCGTCGCCCCGCCGCCTCCACCGCGCGGGACGTGTCGCGGCGATGACTGCCAAGGGCCCGCTCCCGACCAGCCGGCGACCGTGGTGCCGGGCAGCTCGCGCGTGTCGGGCGCCGGGAACCTGGCACCGGACAAGCTGACCCAGCGTCCCGTCAAGCGGGTGACGCTCACCCGGCTCAGCGCAGCGCAGCGGTCACGTCTGGCGCGGACGGGGAAGGTCGTCGTCGCGGTTGCCGTGACGGGCGGCGGCACGGTGACCGTTCGCGGCCGGGGGCGCGTTGCGGGCAAGACGAAGACGCTCGCGAGCGCCAGCAAGACGATCCGCGCCACGGCCAAGACGACCGCGCACCTCACGCTCGCGCTCTCGCAGACCGCCAGGCGAGAGCTCGCCCGGCGACACCGCCTTGCGGTGACGTTCGAGATCCGCCTCAGCGGACTCTCGACGGTCGCTCGCACCACCGCCACCCTGACCCGCGCGCGATGAGCGCCGCAACCCCCAGGAGAATGCGCATGTCCGCTCTGCGAAACGCCCCGGCCGCAACCCGGCTCGCACTGGCGATCGGCATGGTCGCCGCCACCGTGGCGAGCGGGCTGGTCGGTGCGGGCCCGGCGTCGGCGGCGTTTGGCCTGTCGTCGTTTACCAACGTCTACCAGGACGCGTCGGGGGCGCCGGTCACCCAGGCCGGCAGCCACGCCGACGTCGTGACCGATCTGACGTTCAACTTGACCACGGGCCCAGACGGCACCGAGATTCCTGACGAGGAGCTGCGCGATCTGCAGGTTGACCTGCCGGCCGGCTTCTATGGCGATCCGAAGGCGCAGCCGACCTGCACCGCCGCAAAGCTGGTCGCCCGCGACGGCTTCTGTGACCCGGCGGCACAGGTCGGTGTCCTCGGCTACGAGATCGTCCCCGGGTTCAACCTCGAGTTCCCGGTCTACAACATGGAGACGCCCGCGACCAAGACGGCGTTGCTCGGCGCGATCGTCGCGGGCGCGCAGGTCAACATCAACATCTCCGTGCGCACCGAGGGCGACTATGGGTTGCGGGCGACGCTCTCGAACATCAACCAGGCGCTCATCCTGCGCAGGACGGTGCTGACCCTCTGGGGAGTCCCCGCCGATCCAGCGCACGATCCGTCCCGATACTCGGCGTTGTTCAGCGGTGGTCTCTCTGCCGGGATTCCGCCAAAGCCGTTCTTGACGCTGCCCGCTCGCTGTGAGCCGATGACCACCAGCCTCAAGGCCGACTCATGGCAACACCCCGGAGCGTGGGTGACCGCCGCTGCGACGTCGCCGCCGTTGACCGGGTGCGACCGGCTGCGGTTCGACGCCAAGATCTCGGCGCGGCCCCAGGTGACCGACGCGGGCGCGCCGTCGGGCTATGACGTCAGCGTGAGCATCCCGCAGGACCAGTCGGTCAGCGGTCTCGGGACACCGCAGCTGCGCAAGGCCGTCGTGACGCTCCCGGAGGGGACGAAAGTCTCGCCGGCATCAGCGACGGGGTTGGGCGCGTGTTCGGACCAGGACCTCAAGCTTGGCACCAACGAAGAGCCGTCGTGCCCGGAATCCTCGAAGGTGGGCACCGTCTCGATCGTCACCCCGGTGCTGCACGATCCCGTTGAAGGCGACGTGATCCTGGGAACCCAGCAGCCTGACCAGTTGCTGCGCCTGTTCTTCGTGGCCCGTGGTCCCGGACTGCTACTGAAGATTCCCGGCAAGGTCGACCCCGACCCGGTGACCGGCCGTCTCGTGGCGACCTTCGACGGGACGCCTCAGCTGCCGTTCAGCACACTGAACATGTCGTTCAAGGGCGGTGCGCGCGCGTCTCTGAGCAACCCGAAGGTGTGTGGGACCTTCGCCACGCACGCGACGCTGACGCCGTGGTCCGGGGGCCCGGCCGTCGCGGCCGACGACGCCTTCACGATCGATCGGCGCTGTGACCGGGCCGGCCGGTTCGAGCCGGCGCTGGACGCCGGCGTGATCGACCCGACGGCCGGTGGCTCGTCGACGGCGCTGTTCAACCTGAGCCGGCCCGACGGTCAGCAGGACATCAACGCGGTGGACGTCACGTTGCCGCCCGGCCTGCTCGCGCACGTCGATGACGTGTCGCTCTGCCCCGAGGCCCACGCGGCGGCGGGGACGTGCGCGGCCGGTTCGCAGATCGGCAGCGTGCGCGTGGGAGTCGGCGCGGGCTCGAGCCCGCTCTCGGTGCCCGAGCCCGGCAAGGCGCCGACGGCGGTCTATCTCGCGGGGCCCTACAAAGGCGCGCCGTTCTCGCTGAGCATCGTGGTGCCCGCGCAGGCGGGGCCGTTCGATCTCGGGACGGTCGTCATCCGCGCGGCGCTGTTCGTCGATCCAACGACCGCGCAGGTCCTTGTCCGCTCCGATCCGCTGCCGACGATCCTCCGGGGCATCCCGCTCGACCTGCAGAAGCTGAGCGTGATCGTTGACCGTCCGCGGTTCATGCTCACCCCGACCAGTTGCGCCCCGATGCAGGTCTCCGCGCAGGTCGTGTCTACCAGCGGCGCCCGCGCCGGCGTCAGCTCGCCGTTTGCAGCCACCGACTGCGCGTCGCTCGCGCACCGTCCGAAGTTGGCCTTCGCCTTGACCGGCAAGGGGCAGACCACCGACGACAAGCACCCGACCCTCACGGCGCATCTCACCCCGCGTGCCGGCGATGCCAACATCAAGCAGGCGAAGGTGACGTTGCCATTGTCACTGGCGCTCGATCCCGAGAACGCCAACGGGCTCTGCGAGCCCGGCGATGCGGCGGCCAATAGGTGCCCGGCGGCGTCAATCGTCGGCCACGCCAAGGCCGTGTCGCTCCTGCATGATCCGTTGGAAGCACCGATCTACTTCGTCCGTGGCGAGCGCAAGGATCCCAAGTCGGGACGTGTCATCAGGACGCTTCCGAGGTTCTACCTCCCGTTCCGCGGCGAGAACGTGCAGATCAACGTGTACGCCAGCTCCCAGGTGTCGGGTGGTAAGCGCTTGGTGACCACGTTCGACAACCTGCCTGACGTGCTGCTGAGGTCGTTCGACGTGACCCTCAATGGTGGTGCGCACGGCATCCTCGTGGTCTCCAACGCGAACCTCTGCGCCGCCAACCAGATCGCGACCAGCGTCTTCGTCGGTCAGAACGGCAAGGCATTCGAGGACAACATCTCAGTCACCACGCCCTGTCCGCTGTCGGTCAGGAGCGCTGGGCACGGACCTTCGACCGCAAAGCTCATCGTCGGCGGTCTCGCCGCGGGCAAGGTCCGGGTGTCGGGCGCCGGCATCCGCGCGACGACCCGCACCATCAGCACGGCTACGGTCGCCACGGTGACGCCAAGGCTGCGTGCCGCCGTCGTCCGCGCGCTCGCCGCCGGCCGCGACGTGAAGCTCCGGGTGAACGTCAGCTTCACGCCCAAAGGCACCAAGAAGGCCCGGACGATCACCAAGACGATCACCCTGCGCGCCTGATCGCCGCACGCTGACACGGGTCGCTCGACTCACCGTGACGCGTCTCTGCGCGCCGCGTGAATTAGCCACAAGGTAAGTGGAAAGATTCGATCAGTTGCGCACGCTGTAAACATGCGCTGTGCGCCTCCGGACATCGAGACATTGACCTGCCGGATGGCTGTTGTCTGCAGCTGTCCTTCATGTTGAACTGCAGTCGTTGACATCTAGACACACAGATGAGTGTCGTTAGTCAACGGACGTGGTCTGCCGCGAGAGCGTGTAGCGGCCTTTCCGCGGGTCGCGTCCATCCTGTACATACCTGTAACCAGGAGGAATCATCATGTTCATGCGCAAGCTCGCCTTGCTCTCCGCGCTCGCCGCACTCGGCTTGCTCGCCGTCGGCGCCGCGTCGGCTTCGGCGGCGGCGTTCCTGCACGACAACGCTACTTCGGGCAGCCTGCTCCCGGCGAACACGACTATCATGCCGCGTTCGAGTGACACTGCCACGCTGACGCTTCCGGGTTTCGGGACGGTCACGTGCGAGAACAACACGTTCGATGCCACTGTGGGCGCAAGCGGTGGCGCGACGATCACGGGCACGCTGCACTCGCTGACTTTCACCACGTGCACGGATACGGTCCCGTTCATCACGGTCTCGTCGTGTCACATGGCGTCCACGACCCCGTCGCTGACGATCTCCGCCACGAGTCATAACGGCGGCACGATCAACATCAACGACATCACGGTCAAGTGCAACACGGGTGGGAGCAGCGGCTGTTACTACACTGCAGCTACCGCTTCCGGTGTCGCCAACAACACGGGTGCCACGTTGACGTACACGAACGTCAACGTGACGCACACGACGGGCTCTGGCGACCTGGGTGCCCTGTGCGGCAACTCGGCGACGTTCTCCACGGCGTTCACTGACCTCACTAGCGGTGGCACGGGCAGGACTGTGGTCCTGAACCAAACGGCCTAGGACAGGCACAACGCGACGATCGCGTCGCGAGCAAGAAGCAGCTCGACGGGCCGGCCCTCGTGGTCGGCCCGTCGAGCGCGACGTTCGCGAACCTGGAAGGCTTACGTCTTGTCGATCGTGGGGATGAGTAGGCAGCGATGAAGCGTCGTCCGGCGGTAACCATCCTCACGGGAGAGCTTGACCTTCAAGCGTCGCGCTCGCTCGGCCAGCAGCTCAACGAGGAGGTCGGCGCGGGCACGACTGCCGCCGACATCATCCTCGACCTCTCATCGGTTTCGTTCATGGACTCAAGCGCCCTCGGCGTGATCGTCCAGGCCGATCAGCGCCTCAGCAGGCAGGGGCGTGGCCTGGCGGTCATCGCGCCCCAAGGCAGCCCTGCGGCGGCCCTCGTGGAGATGACCCACGTCGACGGGTCGCTGCGCGTCGCGACGACCCGTGATGAGGCGGAGGCCAAGCTGGCGCAGGATCCCGCGGCGCCCTCCTGAGCGTCGCCGCACCGGCATGCGGTGTGCGAACTTCTCGTTTCTTGGGTAACAGGGCTCCACGGAAGAGCTGGAGCCCTGCAGGAGGGACGAATGAGGATGTTGTCCAGGATGCGCCGCGCGTTGGTCGCCGCGGCATCGATCGCCGGTCTGTGCGCGCTTGCGCCGGCCGCCCACGCGGAGTTCGGCGTCTCGAAATTCGACGCCGGCACGTGCACGACGAACGTCGAACCCGCGTCGCAATGCACGCGCGAGTCCGATCCATCGGTCTTCTACGCCACGGCCGGTGGCCATCCGCCGTGGGGCATCACCGACTTCGCCTTCACCAGGACGGCGGACCTGCTTCCCACCACGGACGGCAACGTCAAGGACGTCCACGTCGATCTCCCCGTTGGGTTGAGCATCAACCCGGAGGCGACGCCGAAGTGCGAGACCGCGCAACTGGAGGCGTCAGCGTGTCCTCCTGACTCCAGGGTTGGGACCAACTACATCACCGGGCTCGTTGCCGGTGCGGAAGTCCCGATCAGCGCCACCGTCTACAACATGGTCCAGCCCGAGGGGATGCCCGCACGCTTTGGGATGACCGTGCCGGTCATCAACCAGCAGATCTACCTCGACGGCGGAGTCGCCTGGAGCTCCGACTACCACGAGTCGTTCACCATCAGCGACATCCCCTCTTCGGTCCCGCTGGCTGAGACGCGATTGGTCTTCAACGGCCGCGCAGGGGACGGCACGTTCATCACCTTGCCGTCGACCTGCGATGACTTCGCGACGACGGGCCTGCAGGTCGACTCCCCCCAGGAGCCGGGCAAGTACCTCTCCTACAGCACCAAGACGCCGATCAAGGCCAAGGGCTGCGACGACCTGCCGTTCTCCCCCACCATCGGCGTCGCGGTCGATACGCGCGTCGCCGGCGCGCCGGCGGGCGTGACGATCGACGTCGGCCTGCCCCGCAACCCCAACGGCAAAGACCAGCCCGACACCGCCACGCTCAGAGACGCCCACGTCACGCTGCCCGAGGGCATGACCCTCAACCCCTCGGCCGCGACCGGCCTGGGTGCGTGCACCGACGAGCAGCTCGGCAAGGGCACGACGCGCCCGGTTGCCTGTCCGGCAGCCTCGGCGATCGGCACCGTGCAACTCGAGACGCCGGTGCTGCCGGCGGGCTCGCTGAAGGGCACGGTCTACCTCGGTCAGCCGCTCAGCGACGACCCGGCCACCGGCAACGAGTTCCGCACGTTCTTAGTTGCCGACTCGCCACGCTACGGCGTCTCGGTCCGTCTGGTCGGCAACATCGTCCCCGACCCGCAGACGGGCCGGCTGACCGCCTCCTTCGTCAACAATCCGCAGGTGCCGGTGAGCCTGGTGCGTGTTGCGCTACGCGGTGGCGAGCGTGCACCGCTGGTCAACCCGCCGGCATGTGGCAAGGCCACGATCAACGGCAGCTTCACCTCGTGGGCGAGGCAGACGGCCACCGCGACGGGCGACGTCACGATCGACCAGGGCTGCGAGCGTGCGGGCTCCTTCGCCCCGGGCCTCGCGGCGTCGGTGTCCAACACCCGCGCGGCGGTAAGCCCGGCGTTCGCCCTGGGGGTCACGCGCCCCGATGGTGACCAGGCGCTGCAGCGTGTCGACGTGACGCTGCCGTCGGGCCTGCTGGCCAAGCCGGCCGGGATCCCGCTCTGCGGCGACAGCCAGGCCGCGGCCGGGACGTGCCCGGAGGCCAGCCGGATCGGCTCGATCGACGTCAGCGCCGGTGCCGGCCCGAGCCCCTTCGGGCTGAGCGGTCGCGTCTATCTCACCGGTCCGTATGCCGGAGGTCCTTACGGGCTCTCGATCGTCGTTCCCGCCGTGGCGGGGCCGTTTGACCTCGGGCTCGTGACCGTCCGCGCTTCGGTCCAGCTCGACCGCAACGACGCCCACGTCCGCGTGCTCAGCGATCCGCTGCCGACGATCCTCGACGGTGTGCCGTTGCTGCTGCGCAGCGCCAAGGTGACGATCGACCGGCCCGACACGATGCGCAACCCGACCTCGTGTGGCCCGCTGACGATCGGCGCGACGCTGACGTCGATCGCAGCGCTGACCGCGTCGCCGACGGTGCCCTTTGCGGCCACCGATTGCGACAAGCTGGCGTTCTCGCCCAAGACGAAGATCGCGCTGACCGGTGCGACGCAGACGACCACCGGCAAGCACCCGGGGGTGGACTCGACGGTCACCCAAGCGCCGGGCCAGGCCAACATCCAGCAGGTCCAGGTGACGTTGCCGCTGTCGCTGGCGCTCGATCCTGACAACGCCCAGGCGTTGTGCGAGTACGCCGATGGGCTGCGTGGTGCGTGCCCGCAGACGTCGGTGATCGGTAGTGCTACGGCTCGGACGCCGCTGCTCGACAAGCCGCTCAACGGCAAGGTGTACTTCGTCAAGGGCGTGCGGACCGACCCCAAGACCGGCCGTCAGATCAAGACGCTTCCGACGTTGTTGGTGCAGTTGCGCGGAGACATCGCGCTCGATCTGCGAGCGACGACGGCCGTCGACGCCAAGTCGCGGCTGGTGACGACCTTCACGCCGATTCCGGATGCGGCGGTGTCGAGCTTTGAGCTCAAGCTTGCCGGCGGCAAGCACGGGATCCTGACGGTGACCAGTCGCAAGGGCCTCTGCACCGGCGCGCAGAAGGCGGCGCTGGTGGCAACCGGTCACAACGGCAAGCGTGCCCCGTCGACCGTCACGCTGGGGACGCTGTGCTCGGCAAGGCCGAAGCTGTCGAGCGTGCGTGCGCTGAGCGGCGGTCGCGTGCGTGTTGCGGTCAAGGCCATGGCTGCCGGACGCGTGGTGCTCCGTGGTGCCAGCGGGCGGCTCAGCTCGTGGTCGCACACGATGCGCAAGGGCCAGACGCTGCGCGTGACGCTCAAGCCGTCAAAGAAGACGCGGGCGTCACTGGTCAAGGGCCGGCGGGTGAGCGAGCGCGTCAGCGCGAAGTTCACCGTCAAGCGCAAGGGTCCGGCGACGGTGCAGAGCAAGGCGCTGCGGCTGCGCCGTTAGGGCCCTACGCGGTGGCGCTTGCCTCGGCCAGCAGGCCGCAGGCAAGCGCATCGCTGCAGTCGGCCAGCGCGTCGAGGGCGTAACCGCCCTCTTGGACGACACAGATCGGCAGGCCGCGCCCAGCGAGCAACCGGCCGATGTCGGCGAAGATGTCAGGGTCGAAGGCCCATGTGCCATAGGGCTCGCCGGCAACCGTGTCATAGCCGAGCGATACCACGAGCACCCGCGCGACGCGCGTCAGGACGTCGAGCGACTCGTCGACCGCGTCGAGGTAGGCCCCGGGCTCGGGGGCATCACGGAATTCCACTAAGCGCTCGCGGCCCGTGCGCGGGTGCGGCGGCTCGGTCGGTGCGGTGGTGACCGGGGCGGCATGGAGGGAGTGCAGCACCACGTCGTCCATGCCGGCGACGATGGCTGAGGTGCCGTTGGGGTAGTGCAGGTCGAGGTCGAGGATGCCGACCGGACCCGCGCCTGCCTCGCGCAGCGTGTACGCCGCGGCGGCCGCCGTGTTGAGGTAGCAGTGATGGCCGACGAACCGCGGACCGGCGAGGTGGCCGGGCGAGCGGCAGAGGGCGTAGGCACAGCGCGCCCCGCCGGCAACGTGTCGTGCGGCGCTGATCGCCGTACGGATGGCCTCATCGGCGGTGGCGACCAGCTCCAAACCCAGCGCGTCGTGCGGCTCAGCATCGTGCAAGGCCACCAAGTACCCGAGGTCGTGGATGGCATACAGCGTGCGCTCGACATCGGCGTCGGCCGCACCGGACCCGACCGCTCGCACGGCCCGATGGCGGCGCAGCCCAGCCTCCACGAGGCTCACCCGGCGACGACCGTCCTGCCCCGGCGCCGACCGGCCGTCGTCAAGCAGCCACGGTGCGTCGCCGGCGATGACGCCGCCCCGCTGGCGCACCATCACCAGGCTGCGCGCGTGTCGCACGCGTCGGGTCGGCTGATCGATCGACAGTGTGGTCATCGCGCGCCCTCTAGGCCAAGCCCGCGCGCGCTGCGATCCAGCAAGGTTTGGACGATGCGCTCGACGTGATCGCCGCGATCGCGCTCCATGGCCCAGTGCGCGAGGTGCTTGAGATACAGGGCCAGCGGGCTGACGTCGAGGCGCTCGACCGCGAGGCGCAGATGCTGGCGGTAGAGCTCGGACTGGATGACCGCGAAGCGGTACTCGGGATCGTCGGCAGGCCGGCCGTGCATGACGCTGCCGGTACTGCGCCGGGCTCGGGCACGGACGAGGTCCCAGCCCACGCTCTGCTTGTCGCGCAAGAGCTTGGGCTGGTCGAACTCCATCGGCCGAGCGGCCGGGTAGGGCAGGAAGTAGCCAAGCGCGATCTGTGGCGCCATGCGCTCCGGCGTCGGATGTCGGCGCCGCAGCTCGAGGGCCACCGGGTCGGCGTCGATGCGCTCGTCAAGCCACTCGATCAGGTCGTCGATGAGCAGGGCGCCCTCGCTGGAGGCCAGCGCTCGCTTCTGGCGCGCGACCATCGCATTGAAGATGTCGTGGGTGGGGTGCAGACTGCCGTTGCCGTTGGGCACCAACTCGTCCATCAGCTTGCGGCGACAGGTCACATGGCCGACCCACTCGGTGCCGCAGATCTGCATCGAGGTCATGTCCTCGAGGTCGGGCGCCGCCATCCAATAGGCCAGCGCGCGCATGTGCTGCGTGGTGACGCCGTCAGGGCGCACGAGCGGGAACTCCTCGAAGCCTTCGAGTCCGGTGGCGTAGATCACCACGCCGTCGTCGCGGCGCTTGAAGCGGCCGTCTGCCAGCCCGGAGGCGGTGAGCTCGGCGGCGTCGACCAGGAAGTCGGACTCGAAGAAGACGCGGTCAAAGGCGACGCCCAAGCGGGCGAGCGTCTTGCGCTGTCCGGCGATGACCCAGGCGCGCGTCTTGTACCAAAGCTCGAGCGCGTCGCGGTCGCCCTGCAGGACGCGCCGCAGCAACTCGTCAGCGTCGTCGTGGCGCATCGTGAGCTCGCGGGTCTGGGAGTCCTCCGGATACTCGATCTCGTTGCCGGCAATGGTGCCTGAGGCGGCGACGTAGTCGGCGTAACAGACGCCGACGAAGTGGTCGCTTTTCTCACCGCCACCGTCGGACCAGCCGCCCGCGTGGCGGCCGCTGGCGGCCACGCCGGCCATGGCCTCGCCCATGCTGCGACCGGCGTCAGAGATCAGGCTGCGGCGCTCGACCTGCCCACCGGCCTGGGTCAGTGCCGAGGCGATCGCGTTGCCGATCGCCAGGTTGCGCAGATGCCCGACATGCAACGCCTTGGTCGCGTTGGCGTCCCAGAACTGCACCGAGTAGCGCCGGCCCCCGGCCAGATCGGAGAGCGACGCCTCGGCGCTGCCGCCGGCCTCGAGGTTCGCGCCGGTGGACTCGATCCAGCTGTCGGTCAGCCGGACCTCGGCGCCGTCGCGATCGCGCCGGACGCTGAACACCCACGGCTCGGCCTCAAGCCGGTCGAGCACGGTGAGCGCGTCCGGGTCGTCCTGCCAGTTGGCGGTCCGGGGCACGAGCTTGAGGTCAAAGCGGCGTGGGCGTCGCGGTGCACGTCCGGCCCATGGTGCGGGCGCGCCTTCCCGCGGTGACGAGAATTTCAGATAATCAAAGAGGTTGACCGCCATTTGGACCCTGAGAGGACTACTACCTGGCTGGGGCCCCCAGGTCAACACTCGGTCAGGACTTCTGCGCCGAGCCCATGACAAAGCGATCAGCCCATGCCAAGTGGCTCTGGTGAGGACCCTCGTGGGTCAGATAGAAACTGCGTATACCGCCGCTGACAACCACCAGGCA
The DNA here is from genome assembly GCA_963794585.1 of uncultured Conexibacteraceae bacterium. GTDB lineage: Bacteria > Actinomycetota > Thermoleophilia > Solirubrobacterales > Solirubrobacteraceae > Baekduia. Next base: position 271,450 of record CAWCEO010000010.1, on the reverse strand, counting down.
GCATCTGGTGGCGAGTGGGGTATATCCACGCACCTGTGCCCTAATCGGTGAAGGGACCGGATTAGTAATCCGGGCATCAGGGTTCGAGCCCCTGCAGGTGTATAGGACGGAACGCAGGTTTGCGGGGACGAGCATCGCGGGACGCGCGCGCTCGTCCCCGTCGTCCTTTAACGACGAAGGACGATCCACCCGAGGGCGGATCGTCCTTGCAGGTGGCTATCCGAGCCGGTAGGCGACCAGCGCGGGCGTCTGGCCCTGTGCGGTGGCCAGACCGGCCGCCGCGATCACCGTGTCGCCGTTGACGGCGACGCCCGTGTTGGTGCCGGCCGGCAGCGCCGCACTCCAGAGCGTGTCACCCGTCTCGGCCGACAGCCCGTAGACCTGGCCATCGAACGTGGTGGCGAAGACGACGTCGTTGGCCACCGTCGTGGCGCCGTAGGCCGGGGCCGGGAAGACCTGGTCCCACTTGATCTTGCCCGTGTTGACGTCGACGGCCACGATCTCGCCCGTGTTGCTCTGGCCGCCACCTTGGGAGGCGCTCCCGGTGAACGTCGCCGAGTTGTTGACGACCGGGACGTAGACCAGCTTGCCGTCGGAGGCCATCGGGGCGATGATGCCGCCGAGGATGCCCGGGTAGACCTCGTCACCCTCCTTGAGCTTGGAGTACTGCCCCCTCATGGCGTACAGGCCGTCGTTGTCGTGCCCGTTGTGTTGGCCGACCGGGCGCTTCCAGAGCAGCTTGCCGGTCTGGCGATCGACCGCGACCACGATCCCAGACTTGCCCCCGCCGATGACAGCGGACTTGCCCTTGACCTTGGTGAGGATCGGCGGGTCCTGCAGATCCCAGTCGTAGATGTCATGCGGCGTGAGCTGGTAGTACCACTTCAGCTTGCCCGTCTTGGCGTCGAGCTTGACCAGCGAGTTGGTGTACAGGTTGCGGCCGGGCCGGCTCTTGCCCCACGGGTACTCCTCGTTGCCCGGCCACGGACCGGGATTGCCGACGCCGAAGTAGATGCCACCCTGCTTGTCGAAGGCCGGCGCATGCCAGAGCCCGCCACCCAGGTTGATCTTGGTGTTCTTCGTTGACCAGGTCTTGGTGGGCGCGGTGTCAAAGCTCCAGACGCGCTTGCCCGTCTTGGCGTCGAGCGCCCAGAGGATGCCCTTGGTGCCCTCGTTGTAGAACTTCGTGTTGTTGCCCGGAACGGTGGACACGTACACCATGCCGTGGTGGTAGCCGGGCGTCATGTCGATGCCCTCTTCGTCGTTGCGGATCAGCTTCTCAAACCAGATCTCCTTGCCGGTCTTCTGGTCGAGGGCGAACGCACCTTCGGCGGTGGCGCCGAAGACGCGGCCGCCGCCGACCACAATGCCGTTGGGACCCTGATCAGGCGAGTCATACTTCTTGCTCCAGAGCACGTCGCCTGACTTCAGGTCGATGGCCTCGACGTTGGACACGAGGTCCTGCGAGTAGATCACGCCACCGGTGATGACCGGGATCGAGGCATAGGCGCCGTACTGGCTCTGGGCCGTCAACGGGTGCGTCCACGCCTCCTTGAGGCTCTTGACATTGGCGCTGGTGACCTTCCCGTCGGTCGAGCGCGTGTTGGACAGGTCGTTGTTGGAGTATCCCGAGCCCGTCAGCGAGCCCTTGGCATTCGTGTCGGGCTTCGAGTCTGACGGCGCGGCGTTCGGCGTCGACGTCGCGTTGTCTGCCTTCGGCTTGTCCGACCCTCCGCAGGCCGAGAGCGCCACGATCAGCACGATCGACAGCGCGACCAGCAGGGCCGCTTTGGGGGCCCCCTTCATACGCGTGAGCATTAGCTCGCCTGCTCCTCTCGAGCCTGTGTCAGCTCGTCGATGATCTCGTCCTCAACGCGGCACGTCGCCGCGATCAACACGTCAAACAGCTGGGCGCTGAAGTCCGGCGGTAGGTCGACCGCTGCCCCACGTGCGAGGTAGCGCGCCCGCACCGCGGCCACGCGGTCGGGCTGCATCATCGGAATGTCATGCGCGCTCTTGTAGTGCGCAACCGCCCGACAGATGTCAAAGCGCTCACCGAGCAGGCGCGCGATCTGATCGTCGATCTGGTCCAGCCGATCGCGATACCTCTCCAGGTCATTCATGCCGCATGCTCCTCCAGGAGTCCTGTCGCGAAGGCGGAGCTACAGTCGGCCAGGGTCTCCAGCGCGTAGCCGCCTTCTTGGATGACGCAGATGGGGAGTCCGGAGGCTGCGAGCAGCCGTCCGATCCCGGTGAAGATGTCGGGCTCAAAGGTCCATGAGCCGTGGGGGTCGCCGCCGACGGTGTCGTAGCCCAGGGAGAGCACGAGCACGCGGGTCGAGCGTGCGAGCGCGGCCACTGACTTGCCGACGGCCGCGAGGTAGGTCGCCGCATCGGGCGCCGTCCGGAACTCGACCAGCGCCTCGCGCTCGGTGCGCGGCAGCACGGGATCCTCGGGGGCGTTGGTGACCGGCCAGGCGTGCAGGGAGTGCAGCTCAGCGTCGTGCATCCGGGCGACGATCGCCGAGGTGCCGTTGGGGTAATGAAGGTCGAGGTCGAGAATGCCGACGGGCCCGACGCCGGCATCCAGCAGCGTTTGGGTGGCGGCCGCGGCCGTGTTGAGATAGCAGTAGCCGCCAAGCCACGCCGGGCCGGCGTGGTGGCCGGGTGGCCGGCAGAGCGCGTAGGCGAAGTGCGCGCCGGCGGCCACGCGTTGCGCCGCGGTGATCGCGGTGCGCACGCCCTCATGGGCGGCGGCCACGAGTCCGGCGCCGACCGGGATGTCGGGCTCCAGCCCGGGCGCGGTGAACGCCGGCATGAGCGCGGGCGCCTGCTCTTGGAGGCGGACGTCGCGCAGCGCGTCGAGGTAGGCCACGTCGTGCAGCGCGCCGAGCACCCGGTCGACGTCGGCGTCGTCGGCGTCGGCCTCGATGGCGTGGACGCGTGGGTGGCGCCACAGCCCCTCTTCGAGTGCCGCGAGCCGGCGGTCGTGGTCATGACCGGACATGCGGCGGCCGCCGTCGACGATCCAGGGGGCGGCGTCGTCGCCGTTGCGGCGACGTTGGGTCACCATGACCAGCTGGGTCACGTCACACGAGCTCCCGGCGCAGTCGCCCGCCGATCGTGCCGAAGTCGTTGCGTAGGTAGAACCGCCGCGTCGCCTCCAGGCGCGGCCACCCGTCACGCGGGACACCGACCTCCAGCCGTGTGACCTGGCGCTGGCGCGCGGCTGTGACAAGCGCGTCGACCAGCCCTTGGCCGACCGCTTGGCTGCGCCAATCGCGGTGCACCCACAGATCCTGGATCAGTCCGTAGCGACCCGGGATGTGGATGGCGATCTGCCAGCTCGCGGCAAGCATGCCGATGATCGCGCCGCCGGCATCGGCGAGGAAGACCTCGCCGGCGTCACGGTCGGCGATCAAGGTGCGGGCGGCTGCCTCCATCGCATCGGGTGCCGGCGGTGTCGCGTCGAGCTCGCGTAGCAGCGCGCGGGCGGCAGCGGCGACGACCGGCGCCTCCTCAGGGGAGGCGGGCCGGACCTGCCATCGCCACGCCGCCGCGAGTGACGCGGAAGGCTCGACATCGGTCCGGTCGCTCATGTCGAGGCCACCGTCGCGGCGGGCTCGATCTCGACCTTGAACGCCTCGGGCCCGGCGTGGCCGGTCACCGCCTGGGCGATCGCCGCCATCGGCGCGCGCGCCTTGAGCAGGATCTCGTCGAACTCCTCCTCGGGGTCTGACTGCATGACGATCGCGCCGCCGGCGCCGATCGTGGTCGCGCCGGGGCGCAGCACGATCGTGCGGATGACGATGTTGAGGTCGACGCTGCCGTCGGCGCCGAAGTAGCCGATCGCGCCGGAGTACACCCCGCGCGCGACGCGCTCGATGTCATCGATGATGCTCATCGTGCGCAGCTTCGGCGCGCCGGTCATCGAGCCGCCCGGGAAGCACGCGCGCACGCACTCCACCGGCGTGCGGTCGGCCTCCAGCCGGCCCTCGATCGTCGAGACGAGCTGGTGCACGGTCGGGTAGGTCTCGACGACCATGTACTCGGGCACCCGCACGCTGTCGACGTCGCAGACGCGCCCGAGGTCGTTGCGCAGCAGGTCGACGATCATCAGGTGCTCGGCGAACGTCTTCTCATCGGAGAGCAGTTCGGCGCGCAGGGCTTGGTCGGTGGCCGGATCGGCCGCGCGCGGGGCCGTGCCCTTGATCGGGCGCGCCTCGACGCGACGGTCGCGGTCGACCGACAGGAAGCGCTCAGGCGAGGAGCTCACGATCGCCAGCTCGCCGAGCTTGAGGTAGGCGGCAAACGGCGACGGGTTCCTGCGACGCAGCAGCTGGTAGAGCGGGAACGGATCCGGGCTGGCCGTCGTGGAGATCTGATCGGTCAAACAGACCTCGTAGGACTCGCCGGCGGCCAGCGCTGCCTGGCTGCGAGCGATGTCGGCGAGATACTGCGTGCGCCCGCGGCCGACACGGAAGAGCACCGGCTCCTCGGGCGCCTCGGAGGGGTGCGCCGGCGCCGGCGTCGCGCTCATGTCGGGCGGCGGCGCGGCCAGCGCCGCGTGCACTGCAGCCTCGGCCTCGTCGAGCCAGCGACCGGCGGCCCCACCGTCGTCGGGCCCCGTCAGGGCCAGCAGGTGCGTGCGGTGACCGACGTGGTCGACGGCCACGACGCGGTTGGCGAACATCATCACCGCGTCGGGAATGTCGGAGCGATGGACGTTGGGCGAGCCGCAGTCGGCCTTGCACTCGTAGCCGAGGTAGCCCACGAACCCGCCGATCAGCCCGCTGGCGATGCCCTCGGGCGGCTCGATCTTGGCGAGCGCGAGCTCGCGGTCCAGGAGGTCGAAGATCGAGTCCGTCTCGACGGTCGTCTCGCTCGCGCGTGTAACTGTGACTTGGCCTGCCTCGATGTCGTAGTGCAGCAGGCGCTCTTGGGCGCCCGTGCTCGTGCCGAGGTAGGAGGACTGTGCCAGGCGCGTCGGCGCATCGGCGCTGTCGAGCCAAAAGGCGTACTCGGCGTCGCCGAAGAGGCGCTGGAAGACGAGCTCGGTAGGCGGCTCGACGTCCAGCGTGCGGACGTGCAGCTCCAGGCCAGTGCCGCCAGTCTCACGGGTGGGCCGTGGAGGCCGCGCCTCAGGAGCGGGTGGCCGGCGCGGCTGACGCGGGCGGTTGGGCCGGTGCTCGCGGGCCATGTCATAGAAGTTCTTGACGATCGCGCGGCCGTGCTCTGAGGCGATCGACTCCGGGTGAAACTGCACGCCCCACAGCGGCCGGCGGGTGTGCTCGATCCCCATGACCACGCCGTCCTCGGTCCACGCGGTCACGCGCCCCTCGGGTCCTAGCGGGCCGGTGACGGCGAGCGAGTGGTAGCGGACCACCGAGAAGTCCTGGGGCACGTCGGCAAAGAGGCCGGTCCCGCTGTGTTGCACGTGGCTGAGGCGCCCGTGCATCGCTTCTGGCGCGGTCTCGACGATCCCGCTCAGCACGTAGCCCAAGCCCTGATGGCCGAGGCAGACGCCGAAGACGGGGATCTCGCTGGAGCGCAGGATGTCGGAGCAAACGCCGAAGTCGTGCCAGCGGTCGGGACGGCCCGGACCGGGCGAGAGCACGATCGCGTCGAAGTCCCAGCGCTCCAGCACGCGCCAGGAGACCATGTCGTTGTGGACGACGATGGGCTCCTCGCCGCTGACCTCGGCCAGCAGGTGGAAGACGTTGTAGGTGTAGGAGTCGTAGTTGTCGATCAACAACGTGGGCATCAGGTGGCCTCCAGTCCGAGACCTCGCGCGCTGCGGTCCAGCAGCGTGTGCACGACGCGCTCGACGTGCTCGCCGCGGTCGCGCTCCAAGTGCCAGCGCGCGAGGTGCTTGAGGTAGAGCGCGAGCTGGGTGACGTCGAGCCGCTCGACGGCCAGCCGCAGGTGCTGGCGATACAGCTCCGACTGGACGACCGCGAAGCGATACTCCGGGTCGTCGGCCGGTCGGGTCGTGTCGGTCTTGATGGCGCCGCGGTGCGCGCGGGCGCGGACGAGATCCCAGCCGACGCTGTCCTGCTCACGCAAGAGATGCTCGGGCTCGAAGTCGATCGGCCGCGCGACGGGGTAAGGCAGGAAGTAGCCGAGCGCCACCTGCGAGGCGATGCGCTCCGGCGCGGGGTGCCCGAGGCGCAGCGCTCGCCAGGCGGGCACCTCGTCGATGCGCTCGTCGAGCCACTCGATCAGATCGTCGATCAGCAGCGCGCCCTCGCTGGAGGCGATCGCGCGCTTCTGGCGAGCGACCATCGCGTTGAAGATGTCGTAGGTCGGGTGGATCCCGCCGTTGCCGGGCGGCGTGAGCTCGTCCATCAACTTGCGCCGGCAGGTCACGTGGGCGACCCACTCCTCGCCGCAGACCTGCATCGAGGTCACCTCGCCGAGGCCGGGTGCGGCCATCCAGTAGGCGAGCGCGCGCATGTGCTGCGTGGTCACGCCGTCGGGGCGCACGAGCGGGAACTCCTCGAAGCCGTCGATCCCGCTGGCGTAGACGACCACGCCGTCGTCCCGGCGCTGCAACGTGCCGTCGCGCAGGCCGCTGGCGCTCAGCTCGGCGGCGTCGGCGAGGAAGTCGGACTCGAAGAAGACGCGGTCGAAGGCCACGCCGAGACGGGCGAGCGTCTTGCGCTGCCCGGCGATCACCCAGGCGCGCGTCTTGTACCAGAGCTCGACGGTCTCGCGGTCACCCAGCAGGACCTGACGCAGCAGATCGTCAGCGTCGTCGCCCCGGAGGGTCAGCTCGCGGGTCTGGGAGTCCTCGGGGAACTCGCCGTCGTCACCGGCGGCTGGGATCGCTGTCGCGGCGACGTAGTCGGCGTAACAGATGCCGACGAAGTGATCGCTCTTCTCGTCACCGTCGGGCCAGCTGTGGGCATGGCGGACGCCGGCCATCGCCTCGCCCATGCTGCGGCCCGCGTCAGAGATCAGGCTGCGCCGCTCGACCTGCCCGCCGGCTTGGGCGAGGGCGGAGGCGACGGCGTTGCCGATCGCGAGGTTGCGCAGATGGCCGACGTGCAGCGCCTTGGTCGCATTGGCGTCCCAGAACTGGACCGAGTAGCGCTTCCCGAGTGCGAGGTCGGCAAGTGACGCCTCGGCGCTGCCGCCGGCCTCCAGGCCGGCACCGACGGTCTCGACCCACATGTCGTCAAGGCGAATCTCGATGCCGGAGGGATCGCGATTGACCGATGCCACCCACGGTTCCTGCTCGATCTGCTCAAGGGCACTCACTGCCGCGGGGTCCTGATCCCATGCGGGGGAGCGCGGGAAGAGCTTGATGTCATAGCGAGCGTGTGGACGGCGTGGAGAGCGTGCCGCCCACGGGGCGCTCGCACCCCCGTGCGCAGGCGTCCCTTCAAGAAAGTCAAAAATATTGTCTGCCATGTCAAACTCGGCGGCGAGTGTGGCAGTACGGAATGCATTGGACAACAGCCAATGTCGATAAATTTCTGCACTAGGTCAAGCGGCGGAGCGGTTTCAAACGCTGATGGCGTATCTGCCAGCTGGCTCTTGTGGGGCTTCGCCGGCAGCGGATACAACTAGGCCACAGCAGCGGGGCGCGGGCAGCCTCGGTGTCACTGTGCACATTTTGTGTACACGTCTTGTTCTGAGTTAATTGAGCCCCGGCCGGCGGCTGGTGAGTGAAGGAGGGAGGCCGTCGGCATGCGCTCTTTGGCGGTCGATGACGCACAGGATGCGGACGCAGCGGGCAATGGACGCCCGACGCTGCCACCGGGCCCGCGGATGCCGGCGCCGATGCAGGCCTGGCAGTGGACGCGCAGCCCGCTGCCCTTCCTCGACAACTGCCGGCAGCGCTACGGCGACACCTTCACGCTGCGCATGAGCCACTCGGGCACCTGGGTGGTGCTCTGCGATCCTGAAGACGTCAAGCGCGTCTTTACGGGCGACCCCGTGCAGATGGGCGTGGCTGAGGCCAACGCCGTCCTGGGTCCCTTGCTCGGGCGTCGGTCGGTGATGCTGCTCGACGAGCCCGAGCACCTGCCACGACGCAAGCTGATCCTGCCGCCGTTTCACGGTCGGCGTATGGACACCTATGCCGACATGATGAACGACATCGCGCGGCGAGAAGTCGGACGCTGGCCGGTCGGCGAACCGTTCGAACTCTGGCCGCGCATGCAGTCGATCACGCTCGAGGTGATTATGCGGATCGTCTTCGGCGACGTCGGCTACGAGCGCCTCGGCGAGGTGCGCACGTCGATCGAGCAGCTCACCGCGTGGCTCAATGACCCGCGGCGCCTGGCCGTGCTCTCGGTGCTCGGGCCGCGCTGGATTGCCGGCGACCGTGGCTTTCGCCGCGCACGGGGCCGCGTCGAGGATGCGGTGCTGGGCGAGGTCCGGCGGCGCCGGACGGAGGGCACCGCCGATGTCGGCGATGACATCGTCGCCCTGCTCGGGCGTGCGCGGTATGACAACGGCGCGCCGCTGACCGAGAAGGATCTCGGCGACGAGCTGATCACCCTGCTCTCCGACGGGCCGACGTCGACCTCGCTGGCGTGGGCCTTCGAGCGGCTGCTGCGCCATCCCGAAAAGCTTGAGCGCCTGCGCGAGGAGATCCACGCCGGTGAGGACGAGTACCTGGACGCCGTCATCAAGGAGACGCTGCGCCTGTGTCCGCCCGTGCCGGTCGTGGTCCGGCGGCTGCGTGAGCCCGAGCGGCTGGGCGGCTATCTGATCCCGGCCAACACGGTCGTCGCGCCGTCGGTCTATTTGATGCACCGCCGCGAGGACGTCTATCCGGATGCCGGCAGCTTCCTGCCCGAGCGCTTCATCGGGCAGGCCACCGGCACCTACACGTGGATCCCGTTTGGTGGCGGCGTGCGTCGCTGTTTGGCCGCGAGCTTTGCGCTGCAGGAGATGAAGCGGGTGCTGCGGGTCGTGATCGGCGAGGTCGATCTGCGTCCGGCCGGGACGCGCTCGGAGGGCGTCGCCCGGAGCTCGATCGCCTTCGTCCCGGACCGTCGCGCGCTCGCGGTGGTGGGGGCGGCTGCATGAGTGGCGCCGCCGACCTCCTGGTCGTCGGCGCCGGCGCCAAGGCCGCCGCTGTCGCGGCGAAAGTCGACGCGATCAATCGCCTCGGCTTCGGGCCGCTTTCGGTGACGATCATCGAGGGCGTCGAGCCGGCCGCGTCGTGGAAGGGCCTCAACGGCATGACGTCGGGCAACGAGCCGCTGGCCGTGACGCCGATCAAGGACGTGGGGTTCCCGTACGAGAGTGAGAAGGCGTTCGGGGACCTGGGGCCGGAGATCGATCGCGCAGTGATGTCGCTCTGCTGGCAGCAGTACCTCGTCGGCCGTGGTGGGTGGGCACGGTGGGTCAACGCCGAGACGCCGGCCATCCGCCATCGCGACTACGGCGTGTATCTGGCATGGGTGCTGTCGCAGGCGACCAACGGCGTGCGGATCGTGTCCGGGCGCGTGCGGCAGGTGGGCTTCGCCGAGGGTGCAGGTGGCTGGACCGTCGAGGTCGAGGGGCGCGACGGGCGAGAGCATCACGAGGGCGGCGCACTGCTGCTCACCGGCCCGGGCGTGCACCGCCATCTCTCCCACGATCCCGACGCCGCGCCGCGGATGTTTCACTGCGACAGCAAGCGCGGAGACTTCCTGACCCGTGTCCCGGCCGAGGGCAGCCCGGAGATCGCAATTGTCGGCGGTGGCGAGAGCGCGCTGAGCTGCCTCGCCTTCCTGCGGGAGCATCGACCGGCGGCGCGACTGACGGTGTACACGCCGACGCTGCCGATGAGCCGCGGCGAGAGCTTCTTGGAGAACCGCGTCTTCGCCGATCCCGACTGTGTCGGCTGGAGCGCGCTGGAGTTGTCACAGCGACGGCTTTTCGTACGCCAATGTGACCGCGGCGTCTTCGACAGTCGTGGGCTGCTGAACATCGCCTACGACGACCACTGTCGCTTCTTGACCGGTCGTGTGGTGCATGTGGCGTCGGTGGGTGAGGGCAGCGGCGTGGCGGTGGACTATGCGTCGCTCGACGGGCCGAGCGTCGACCACTATGACTTCCTGGTCAACTGCACCGGCTTCGACCTGCTCGAGCAGTTGCGCGGGCTGTTCGGGGCGGCGACCCGGGCTGAGATCGAGCGTCAGTCAGGACCGTTGTGGGATCGGCCGCCTGACGCCGAGGTGCCGATGGGGCGTGCGCTCGAGGTCGTGGGCTTGCGCCCGCGGCTGCACATCCCTGGGCTCGCGGGGCTGGCTCAGGGGCCGGGCTTTGCCAACCTCGGCTGTCTTGGGCTGACGGCCAACCGCGTGCTCGCGCCGTTGGTCGTCGGCGACGATGCGATGCCAAGCGCGATGGTCGCGACCGAGGCATGGTCGGGCGGCGCGGGCCGCTAGGTCGCCGCGCCGGTCGTCGTTGGCATCCAGTGCGTGCGTTGGGCGTAGCGTGCGGCGTGATCTGTTTGGCAGCGAGGGAGCGAGCGGGTCGGTGCTTCGAGGCGCTGGCTCGTCGTCCGCAGGCGCCCGGGGAGGGTGGGCCTGGCTCGTCGTCCGCAGGCGCCCGGGGAGGGTGGGCCTGTTGACGGCCGCCATGGGTCCGTATACGGGCCCACCTCCGTCGGCGAGCGTGCGTGGCGGTGAGGTGGGCCTGTATGCGGACGGCATACGTCCGCTCACGGGCCCACTCCCAGACTCCCGACGGCTCAGTTCACAGCGAGGTAGCGGGCCAGCCGGCGGCCGAACGCCTTGGGCTTCTCGGCGTAGAGGTGCCGACCGAGCGTGAAGGCGTCGGCCTGGAGCTCGGCGCGCAGCTCGGTGATCGCTTCCAGGACGGCGGGCTCGTTGGGCAGGTGGTCGGCGAGCTGGGCGAGGTCGTGGTCGTCGCCCAGGAGTTTGGTCAGCCGGTCGGTCGCGTCGGCGTGGGCCTTGAGCACCTCGGGCCAGGCGTCGCGCAGGAGCCGTTGGTGGTACCAGAGGTCTTTGGCTCGCTTACGCCAGTCGTGGAGGTGGTCGGCGGTCGTGTCGTCGTGGGCGATCGCGAGCGCTTGTCTGCCGCGGGCGTAGGCGCGGACGCTGCCGGCGACGAGGGTCGCGGTGTCGCAGCAGTTGAGGTCGAGCGCGCGGGCGCGCGCGGCGGCGTCGGCCAGCGCGGTGACGGTCTGCTCAGGGATCGTTCCGGTGCCGCCATCGGCCTCGGGCGCTCGCAGCGCGTCGGCGATCTCGGCGGTACGCACGCGCAGCGCGTCGAGCTCGAGCTCCGGCACACGGCCGACCAGCCGCGCGGCAACGAGCTCGAAGGTCTCGGCAAGGACCTCGGCCTCGCGCGCGGCGGTCAGCGAGCGCGCGATGTCACGCAGCGCATCGTTCTCACCGCGGTAGGCGGCCTCCGGGAGGCCGGGCCGCGCGAGCCGCAGCAGCGCCCGCGCCTTCTTGATGTCCTTGCGTACGCCATGGACCGCCTCGGCGGCCGCGTCCGGCTCGGCATCCCGCAGCGCATCGTGCGCGTGCTCGAGGCGCTCGACGAGCACCGCGCGCAGCGCGTCGGGCACGGGTACTGCCAGATCGAGGCGGTAGCTCATCGCGGACCGTCCATACCATCCATCCTAGAACCGTCGCCAGCGAGCGTGTGCACAATCAGTGACGCGGCTCCTAATGGATGTCCAGCTTCCAGTCTTTGGCGATGCTGACGAGATCGACGTCGTCGCGCTCGATGCTTTGACTAGGTCCCCATCGTCGGATGACAACGCGCTGCTCGAAGATCGCGATGCACTCCTCGTTGTCCAAGTTCGACCGGTACGCAACGCCGGCGTGACCCGAGCCGTGGAGGTCCATCGCGATTGTCTGTGTGACGATGCGCTGACTGGAGCGCAACTCTGCGATGTAGATGACGCATCCCGTGAGCGGCGAGCAGCGCGGCGTGCTTCTCTTCCAGCGCGCGTCTGACGGCCAGATTCTCGAGATCGACGATCAGCGATGGATCGACATCGAGACGAGCTCGACCGACGCGCCGCTCGAGACGCCACTGGCGGGCGATTGAACCAGGCGGAGGCTCTGTTCCGAACAGGCTCTGGAAGTCCGCACGATCCTTTGTGGCAGGTCGCAGATCCTGCAAGGTCTCGGCGAAGGCGGTGCGCCGTTTTCGCGCGAGGTACAACGTCCGGAACTTCGTACTGGGAGCGATCCCGACTCGCGGATCATCGAATCGCCCCTCCTAGGTGAGGACGTGGTGAGGCGGGTAGTCGAGTGGGTCTTCATGCCAGCCGACGCGATGCCAGATGCCCTTCAGTGCGCGCCTCGGACGAATGCGCGGGCCAGTGGTGCGATGAGGGCCATCTCGGCGGGTGTCTCGGCCTCCCGGAGAACCGCCGCGGGAGCACGGTCGTCAAGCGACGAGTTCGCGCCGAAGAACCACCCTTGCGCCTCTCGATCGCCATAGGCGATCAGAAACAACGAGGTGGCATGAAACGCGGCGCGCAATCGCTCTCGCGTGATCGCCGGAGGCTCGCTGCGTGCCTGAGCCCATTGCCCGACGGACTTGGCGTCCTTCAACCCGGCGAGATATGCCGTCAGCCGTTGCCCGAGGTGCTCCTGGAGGTAGCCGGCCATGTCTGCCGTTCCGATCAGCACCATCGCGCGCTCGATCTCGGCCTCGGCGGCGTCGAAACTCCTGGATGACGTGGGAAGAGCTTTACGACGTTGCTTCGTGGCAGGCGCGACGGTATGAGCCATACCTAGAACATACTGATACTACCGGTCCAAATCTACCCAGAAACGGAGGTCATTCAGCGGCGGCGCCTACCCCACCACCTCCAGCGACAGCTCCCACAGCCGCCGCGCGCTCTCGGGATCCAGCGCGTAGGCAGCGACGCCGGAGGCCGGCAGCTCGGTTGCCGGGTCGACGGGCTGCGCCTCGTTGCAGTCCTCGAAGTAGCGGCCGCCGATGCCCTCGAGCTGCGGTGAGGTGGCGAGCAGGACGCTTGTCGCGGCGCCCTGCTCGATCGACTTGAAGGTGAACTGGCCGGAGGCGCGCAGCGCGGCCAGGGCCTTGGCGTCCATGTGCCGAGACAGGTTGGTCTCGGCGATCGCACCTGGGTGGACCGCGTTGGCGGTGATGCCGTCGGCGGCCCAGCGGCGGGTTGCCTCGACGGCGAGGAGGATGTTGGCCGTCTTGGACTGGCCGTAGGCGAGCCACGGGTCGTAGGGACGCGAGGTGAAGTTGATGTCCTCGAAGACGACCGGTGAGCGCAGGTGGCCACGGGAGCTGAGCGAGACGATGCGTGCCGCCCCGGCGGCAGCCAGCGCGCCGTGCAGGCCGAGCGTGAGCGCGAAGTGACCGATGTGGTTGGTCGCGAACTGCAGCTCCCAGCCGCCGGTGGTCAGCTCCAGCTCGGGCAGGGCCATGATGCCCGCGTTGTTGACCAAGATGTCGAGCACCTCGTGCCAGTCGTGCACGAACGCGGCGACCGACTCGCGGCTGGACAGGTCGAGATGCATGACGTCGACGTCTTCGTTGCCCGTCGAGGTGATGATGTCGGCCGCGACGCGGACGCCCGCCTCGGTGTCGCGGACCGCCAGCGTGACGGCCGCGCCCGCACGCGCGAGCTCGCGTGCCGTCTCGACGCCGATGCCCGACGAGCCACCGGTGACGATCGCGCGCTTGCCGCGCAGGTCGATCCCCGCGATGACTTCCGCCGCGGTCGAGGTGGCGCCGAACGGGGTGGTGATGCGGTCATGCGTGGTCATCGTGTCGCCCAGGCTAGCTTGACGCCGGAGGCGCGCGGCTACCGTGGGACCATGGCTTCCAAGACATGGTTCATCACCGGGACGTCGCGCGGCTTCGGGCGCGAGTGGGCGGTCGCGGCGCTGGAGCGCGGTGACCGCGTCGTCGGTACGGCGCGGGACGTCGGCACACTCGATGACCTCGTCGACAAATACGGCGACACGTTGCTGGTGCTGCCACTCGACGTTACCGATCGCACGGCGGTCTTCGAGGCCGTGGCGCGCGCACACGAGCACTTCGGCCGGCTGGACATCGTGGTCAACAATGCGGGCTACGGTCAGTTCGGGATGGTTGAGGAGCTCAGCGAGCAGGAGGCGCGCGAGCAGATCGAGACGAACCTGTTCGGCGCGCTCTGGGTGACGCAGGCGGCGCTGCCGTTTCTGCGCGAGCAGGGCAGTGGTCACTTCCTGCAGGTGTCGTCGATCGGCGGGATCTCGGCGTTCCCGGGCATCGGGATGTACCACGCTTCGAAGTGGGCGCTGGAAGGCATCAGCCAGTCGCTTGCCCAGGAGGTCAAGAGCTTCGGCATCCACGTGACGCTGATCGAGCCGGGCGGCTTCTCGACCGACTGGGGCGGCTCCTCGGCACGGCATGCCGAGCCGCTTGACGCCTACGCCGAGCAGCACGAGGCGTCTAATCAGCGTCGCGCAGGCGCGACCCCGGGCGATCCCACCGCCTCGGCCGAGGCCGTCCTGCGTGTTGTGGACGCCGAGCCGCCGCCGCTGCGGGTCTTCTTTGGCAGCGCGCCGCTTGGCATCGCCGAGAAGGACTATGAGCAGCGGTTGAAGACCTGGCGGGAGTGGCAGCCGGTCTCCGAGCTGGCGCAGGGCGGGGGCTAGCCGCGGTCGCCGGGGGTCACTCGGCGCCGAGCGCGCGCTCCATCGCGTCCGCCAGCGCCGGGTGCTGGTAGGCACCTGGGCGGCGCAGCGCGGCAAGGACTTGTTGTTGACTCTGCGGGTCCTTGTCTTGGCTCATCTTCACCTTGCACACGAAGCGCGTGATCGGGAGGCGGAAGCCGACGGTTCCGGGGGCCAGCCGCGCACCGAGCTCGGGGTCGAGGTAGGCGGGGTCGTCGACGTGTCGCTCGAAGTGCGCGACGAGTCGGGTCAGGACGCGGAGGTTCTCGTCGGGCTCCAGGAGCTCGGGCACGCCGTAGCAGTGGGCGACGCTGAAGTTCCAGGTCGGGGCGCGGTGGGGGATCTCGGAGTACCAGCTCGGCGAGATATAGCCATTGACTCCAGCGACGATCAACAGCACCTCCCCGGAGCCAAGATCATGGACTTGGTCGTCGGGGCGCCCGACGTGGGTGACGATCGCGAGCTGACCGTCGTCGCGCTCGTCGAGCAGCACCGGGTAGTGGGAGGCGACGAGCTCGCCGCCGCTGGTGCTGACGATCGTCGCCCAGGGATTCTCGGCGATCAGCTGCCTGACGGTCTGCTCGTCGTTGACGGCGTGCGCGGGGGTGTGACGCATGCCTCCAGGTTAGGAGCGACCGGCAGCCGCATGCGCGCCGTCGCGCCAGGGAGCCAGCTTCAGCGCCGGGCCGAAGCCGGTTGCCAGCAGCGCGCCGGCGCGGCAGCCGTGAACGCGCTTGCCATGGGCGCGCAGGAGCGGCTCGCCGCGGCTGTTGAAGCCGTGGCGCGGGTGGCGCTCCTGCACACGGCGGGCGCCGGCGGCGTCGAGCTCGGAGGCGCGGATGCCGAGGACGTCCACGACGATCCCGTCGTGGACGAGGTGCTGGAGGGTGCCCTGCTGGAGGCCGACCTTCGGGTTGAGGTGCAAGGTGATGGCATCGAGCACGTCGTGGCGGAGTGCCTCCGACAGCGGTGAGGTCTTCAGGAGGTCGGCGGCGACCTCGGCGCCGACCAAGGTGAAGCACTTGTCCGGGATGGTGTCCATCTCGCCGAAGGCGTAGTCGTGCAGGATCGCGGCGGCGAAGAGCGCTTCGTCGTCGCAGGTGACGCCTTCAGCTTGCCCGAGCGCGCGGGCGTAGAGATAGGAGCGGTAGCCGTGCTGCACGAGCATCGGATCGAGGTCGGCGCAGGCGTCCAGTACCTCGCGCGTGAACGGCGTGTCAGGTGGCGTCAGCACTGACGGGTCCGGGCCACCGGAGCCGCGCCGGCCGGTACGTGCTGCCACCAGCCGCGGCATGGCACGCGAGCTGGTCAGCACCGTGGCGGCCATGAAGCGCGCTCGCTCGCCGCGGCCGAGGATGCCGTTGGTCTTGCGGGACCACTCGATGGTCCCGATGTCTCCGAGCAGGAAGGTCACGCACAGCAGCCTGAGCGGTCACCCGCCTGGCCGCAAGGACACACATCCCACGATCTCGGCCGTCTGTCAGGAGCCGCCCATGATGCGGTTGACCTCGGCGTAGGACAGCCCGCTGCCGTCGCCGTAGCTGCCGGGCGTCTCGAGCAACTCCTGCGCTGCCGCGTACGCGGCCGACAACGCCAGGCGTGCCGGCCCGGAACCTGAGCTGACGCGCGCGACGCCGAGGCGGGCCAGCTCGTCGACCGGCGGCAGCGCCGGACCGGCCAGGACGTTGAGCGGCAGCGGTGTGGCGGCCGCGAGCCGGCGCAGGAGCTCGGGGTCGAATGCGCCGGGGACGAAGACGCCGTCGGCACCGGCCTCTGCGTAGGCGCGCAGGCGCGCGATCGTCTCGGCCTCGTCGCCGGCGCGCAACCACACTGTGTCGGTCCGCGCGTTGATGAAGGCCGGTATCCCTGACGCACGCACGGCGTCTGCCGCCGCGTGCACCCGCGCCGCGTGCTCGGCAACCGGCGTCAGGCTGCCGTCGAGCCGGCCGTCCTCCAGGTTGAGCCCGACCGCGCCGGCGTCGAGCGCGAGGCGCACGGTCTCGGCGACGCCTGCCGGCTCGTCGGCGTAGCCCGCTTCGAGATCGGCGCTGACCGGGACCTCCACCGCAGCCGCGATCGCGCGGACCGCGGCGAGCATCGCGTCACGGGTTAGCCGCTCGCCGTCGGGCAGCCCGAGCGCGAAGGCGACCCCGGCGCTCGTGGTGCCCAGCGCGGGCGCGCCGGCGGCCACGAGGACCTTGGCGCTCCCGGCGTCCCACGCGTTGAGCAGGCGCAGGACTGGTGCGTCGTGACCATGCAGCGCCCGGAAGGCGAGCGCGCGGTCGCGCTGGTCGGTCATCGCGTCACCACGGCGCCGGCGCGTAGTCCTTCAAGAAGACCCCGTGGACGTCCTCCCCCGCCTCGCCGCGCACGATTGGGTCATAGACGCGCGCGGCGCCGTCGACCAGATCGAGCGGCGCGTGAAAGCCCTCATCGGCCAGGCGCATCTTCGTCGGGTGCGGGCGCTCGTCGGTGATCCAGCCGGTGTCGACGCTGGTCATCAGGATGCCGGCGGTTGACAGCAGCTCGTTGGCGCTGGTGCGCGTGAGCATGTTGAGCGCCGCCTTGGCCATGTTGGTGTGCGGGTGGCCGGGACCCTTGTAGCCGCGCGCGAACTGCCCTTCCATCGCCGAGACGTTGACGACGTAGGTGCGTCGGGCCGGCGACGCGGTGAGCGCGGCCCGCAGCCGGCTGATCAGGATGAACGGCGCGGTCTGGTTACACAGCTGGACCTCCAGCAGCTCAACGGGGTCGACCTCGTCGACGATCTGACTCCAGCTGTTGTGGGCGTCCAGATCGGGGACGAGACCGCCGGCGTCGATGGCGGTGCCAGTCGCGATGCGATCCGGTGACGCCGAGCCGGCGGTCAACGCCAGCGCCGTCAGCGCGTGGGGCGTCGGGGCCCAGCCGGCGCCGGCGCGAGCGTCAGCCGCGCCGTTGATGCCCGCGCGTCCGAGCGTCACCATCTCGGGCAGCGGGCCTGCTGGCAGCGGCGCCTGGGCGGCGCGCGTCAGGTGCGCGTAGGCGTCCGGGGAGCGGCGCACCGTCTGCGCGGCGTTGTTGATGAGGATGTCGAGCGAGCCGTGTGACGCGACCTCATCGGCGAGCGCGATGACTTGGCTCGGATCGCGCAGGTCGAGCCCGACGACCCGGAGGCGATGCAGCCACTCCGCACTGTCTTCCATCTCGGCGAAGCGCCGGACGGCATCCTGGGGAAAGCGCGTGGTAATCGTCGTGTGCGCGCCGTCGCGCAGCAGGCGCAAGGCGATGTACATCCCGATCTTGGCGCGGCCGCCGGTCAGCAGGGCGCGCCGCCCCGTCAGGTCGGTGCGGGCGTTGCGCCGCTCGCGGTTGAGCGCGGCACACGGCGGACAGAGCTGGTGGTAGAAGGCATCGACGTCGACGTAACGCTGCTTGCAGATGTAACACGCACGCGCACGCAGGAGCGTCCCTGCTGACGCACCGGCGGCGCGAGACGTCAGCGGCCGGCCTTGGGTCTCGTCGTCGATGCGTCCCGGCGCCCCGGTCGCCGTCGCTGCCGTGACCGCTTCGTCGTTGTCCCGGATCGCTGTGCGTCGCTCAGCGCGCCGCTGCTCTTTGACGGTTTTGAACAGCCCGCCGACGGCGCGCCGGACCGTTACAGCGTCAGGATGCTCGGTCGGCAGCTGCTCGACCTCGCTGAGAACGCGCAGTGCGTCGGCAAGGCGATCGGGGTCAATGCCGTCCATGTGACTGGTAAGGGTAGAGTGCGCATGGTTGAGTAGTGGTTTGCAGGCAGGACACCGACCCATATTTCTCGAAGAGAGCCACCATGACCGTCCTCGACGACCTTAAGAAGCTCGAAGCATCCATCGTCAAGCGCTACCAGGAGCTGCAGCCGGCGCTCGCTGAGGTCGAGGAGCTGCGCCGTGTCGCGGAGCGCCTCGGCGTCAATCTCGACCGTCCCGGGCCCCGGGCTGCCAGAGCTGTCGCGCCGGCCAAGGCCACCACGGCCACGGCGACCCGCACGCGCGGGCGCCGCGCGGGCGCGACGCGACGCAAGAAGGCCGCCGCCAAGGTTGCTGTTCCGCGCCGCCCTCGCGCCGGCGGCCGTCGTGAGCAAGTCCTCAAGCTCGTCACCGACCGTCCCGGCATCACCGTGCCGGAGATCGGCAAGGCCCTGAAGGTCGACCCGACCGGGCTGTACCGCTACGCCAAGCAGCTGGAGGCCGACGGCACCGTCGTCAAGGACGGCACCAAGCTGCGCCTGGCCGGCTAGCTGAGTCCCCCGCGGGCGGGGTGGGCCTGTTGGCGGACGCCATACGTCCGTGCAAAGGCCCACCCTCCGTTTGCTCCGTCACGGCGCCAGGTGGGCCTCTCTGCGGACGGTGAGCGTCCGCAAACAGGCCCACCTCCTCTCGGGTTCAGGCGGCGCGCCGCTGTTCAGGGTTCGTCAGCGCGCCGACGCGCTGCGCTTCGGCGTTCCCAAACAGGGTGCCGACGCAGACGTAACTGAGGGCGGCCACGCTGTCAGGAAGGCGGTTGAGGCGACGCTCCAGCGCGTGGCGGCGGATCGTCTCCCACACGCCGCCGCCGATGCACAGCGAGATGGTCTCGCGATCCGGTGCGGGAAGGCCCGACGCGGCAACGCCGGGGCCGAGAAGCTCGCAGAAGAGGTCGAGCATCTCGTCGTGGCGCGCGTAGACCAGCGGCCCGAGGCGGGGTAGCTCGACGGTCGCCCGATAGGTCATCTCCGGGGCGGCGGCCATGTCATAGACCAGCACTTCGAGGGCGCGGTGCAGGGCGTAGGCGGGGTCGTCCGACGCATGCATGAACGCTGCGGCTACTCGCTGAAAGAGCCGGTGGGTGAAGGCGGCGACACCGTCGAGCAACTCGTCGATCTCACCCGGTGCCATAGGCGGAATGCCTGACAGAGAGAGACTCCACTGACCCATACGGTGCAGCTTACGCGGGGTCCAGTCGAGAAAGCCAGACGTGTTCGAAAGACTTTCATGGCTCCCGAACTGGGCGCAAGTACGAGTGAACGATGTTCAAGTTCGAGGAACGATGATGGCTCTCGAACGGGTCACGCGGCCAGCCGCGAGGAGCCGCCTCAGCGTGGCGACGAGGCGGCCGAGAGCTCGGCGATGCGCTGCGCCTCGTCGGCGCCGAAGAACGGCGTCAGCACCTGGCGACTGAGCGCCGGCAGCTCGGCCGTCAGCTCGCCGATGCGGTCCTCGCGAGCAAAGCGGCGCAGGACGGCGAGGATGCCGTCCAGGACGATCTCCAGTGCGGCAAACGGCTGCGGCGCGCGCTGCTCGGTGGCCGGGACCTGGCCGGCGATCAGCGAGAAGAACAGCGCGATGTAGCGTGCGCGCAGGCCCGAGAAGGCCTGGGCGAGGGCCGGATCGTCGGAGACGGCCAGCGCGGCCAGCGCCGGGGTGCGCGCGATGTGGCCGATCGCCGCCTGCAGCGCCTGGTGGGCGGCCAGCGGCGGATCGCCCGCGGCGCTGAGAAAGCCGCCGGCGGCGACGACGACGAGCTGGCCGGTCCAGGCGTCCAGCGCCTGGATGGCGACGTCGAGCTGGTCGGTGAAGAGCGTGTGGGCGACGTCGAGCTCGACGCCGGCACGCTGCGCGACGTCCGACAGCGCCGCGGCCTCCAGGCCCTCGCGCTGCGCCGTGACGGCGACGGCATCCATGAGCCGGCGGCGGTCGTCGGTGCCGGTGCCTGCGGGCGTGGCCCTCGCCGCCGAGTCCGCCGCCCGGGCCGCGGCGGGCAGGCCGAGCGCCGGGGTCAGGATGAGCTCGACCAGCGGCGCCTGCAGCGCGGGGAGCTGCGCGGTCCGGCCGTCGATGACCCAGCCGGCGGCCAGCTCGGCGATGCCGGCGGCCATGGCGAGCGGCAACAGCTTGGGCTGTTGCTCGGCATGCTGGTCGGCGGTCGCGCGCGTGAGCAGGCGCGCGAACGCTTGCAGCGCGTTGTCGATCGCCGGTTGGCCGGCGCGGCCGGCCGACGGCGCATCGACCAGCAGCAGCCGGGCGTAGCCGGGCTCGGAGGCCAGGAGGCCGAGGGCGGCACCGACGGCGGCGATGACCTTCGCCGGCCGGTCGCGGTGAGGCAGCGCGGCGTGCCACACCGCGCCGAAGAGCGCGACGAAGGCCTGGTCGAAGGCGGTCTCCCAGGCGTCTTCCTTGGTGGTGAAGTGCTCGTAGAACGCCTCGGGCGACAGGCCGGCGGCGGTGAACAGCTCGCGGATCGACACGGCCTCGAAGCCCTGCTCGGCCGAGACGGCGAGCACCGCTTCCAGGATGCGCGCGCGCTGGTTGCGGCGCACGAAGGTTGGCGGCAGCCCGTGGCGGCCGCGTGGCAGCGGATGGGGAGGCTGGTGGCTTGTGGGTGGCGTCGAGGCCATCAACAACGGGTTGGGCGCGGCGAGCCGCCGCGGGACCGCCGTCTCATACATCGCGCCCCAGGCCGCGAGCTCGTGCGCGGCGGGCTTGAGCGGGCGCAGCCGTCCGGCGCGCAGGTGGCCGTCAAAGACGCGCAACGTCCCGCCGGCGAGCGCCGTCAGCGCGGCCTCCGACAGCACGGAGCTGCCGTCCACGGTGGCCGCCTGGCGCAGCAGGTCCTGCAGGCCGACGCTCAGCGCGTGGCGGCGAACCAGCCCGCGCTGGCCGACCGCGGCGACGTCGACCAGCGCCAGGCGCGCGGTGGCGACGTCGGCAACGATGATGTCGACCACCGCGGTGAGGACCGCGGCGAGCCGTCCTTGCAACTCGGCCTCGTTGCTCGCCGGGCGCTCGCGCAGGCTCTCGCACGCGGCCTGGGTGCCGGCATCGCAGGCCTCGAGGGCGAGCTCGGACTTGCCCTCGGTGAACAAGGCGTAGAACGTGCCCGTCGAGACCCCTGCCGCGGTGGCCAGATCCTGCACGGTCGCGGCGCTGAAGCCGCGCTCGGTGAAGAGCTGCGCCGCGGCCTGGTGCAGACGCTGCCGCTGGTGCTCGGCGAGGGCGTCGGCGTCAAGCGTTCGCGGGCCGCGCAACGGCCGAGCAGAGGGCTCTTGACGGGCGGACGCCATACGCGCGAGAGGATACTCGCCGCTTGCTCGCTTCAGGGATTTTCGCGCGTCCAAGAAATATTCGGCTCGCAGAACTTGCGTAGGGGGTTACTATGCCCTCCATGTTGGGAAACGCCGGTGTTGCCTGGATGGAGTCAGACGAGCTGGAGGGCCTTCCTGCCGAAGCCCGAGCGTTTCATCGCCGCGCCCGGATCGTCGACGCCACGGTGCGCGAGGTCGCCGAGCGCGGCTACGGCCAGACGGCGGAGGAGGCGATCGCCCGGCGCGCGGGCGTCACGCCACGGGAGTTCTTCGACGTCTTCGCCGGCAAGGAGGAGGCGCTGATCTGGGCCTATGACGTGGCGGCGGCCTACGCCATCCCTCAGATCCTGCGCGCCCTGCAGGCCGAGCCCGACTGGGAGCGCGGCGCTACCGCCGCGCTGAGCACCTACCTGTCGATCCTGGACTGCGACAGCGCCTGGGCGATCGCGTGTCTGCGCGATCTCCCGGCCGCCGGGGAGCGCGCGAGGGCGGCGCGCGACGCCGTCCGCGCGCCGGTACTCGACGCGCTCGCCGCCCCGGAAACCCTTCCCGCTGCTGGGGGTGTGGGCATCGAGATGATCGTGACCGCCATCGACGCGATCGCGGTCGACGGCTTGCGCTACTCGCCCAGGCAGTCGCTGGCCGAGCGGCAGCGGGAGCTGGCCGCGCTGATGCTGGCGCCGTTTACCGATGAGCGGCCGCCGGCCGATGTCGAGGCCACGACGCTGCGCCCGCCGCTGCCGGCCGCCGAGATCGAGACGCTGCTGGATGCCGGTGGCGGAGGCGAGCAACTGGAGCTCTTGGTGCGCGAGGCAGTCGACCTGCGCGACGGGCCGACGCTCTGGCAGGTCATCGCCGTCTTGCGGCGGCGAGGCGCGGGCGACCCGGCGTCGCGCCGAGCGGAGCAGACGGCGCTCGCCGCGCTCGAGGACGCCTGGTTCTTTGGCCTGCCGCTGGCCGAGCAGCACACGGATTCGCTGACTCCGTAAGCGCCGCCGACGGTACGTGAAGAAATTTTCGTGTCGTTATAACTTGACTTCGCACATCGGGCCGTTTACGTTCCCGATCGCACCCTGAGGTTGCCGCTCTGGCAGTGGCGTCGGGTGTGGGAGACGGCGGGCACCTGGAGGGCGCTCGCCGTGGGTTGAGAGATCACTGTTGGAGGAGACGACGTGTCCGCTGTGCCTGCTCGCAGGTCATCGATGGCCCCTGCCGTGACGGCGCCCGACCCGGCTGCCGCACCGGCGCTCAAGGCGCGGCGCAGCACGCAGTCCTACGGCCTGCCGACCCAGCGCGACCGCCTCGTCGCCGCTGCCGGGTCTCTGGCGGCCGAGCTCGGCTCGTCGTCGATTGGCATCCACCACATCTGCCAGCGCGCGGGCATCTCGCGCCGCACCTTCTACGAGCTCTACACCGACCGGGAAGCGTGCTTCGTCGATGTGCACCAGGAGGCCTTCGGCCGGCTGGTGGGCCATGTGGCCGAGGCGGTCGCTGAGGCCGGGGCCGAGTGGGAGGACCGTGCCGTCGCCGTCATCCAAGCGTTGCTGTCGGCCTGGGAGGGCGACCGGATCCTGGCGCACGTGTGCCTGGTCTCGGCGGCCGGCGGCAGCGACGAGACGCTTGCGCTGCGCCGGATGGCCGTCTCGGAGCTGACCGGGATGCTGGCCGGCGCGCCTGCGCAGCCGCTGGCGTCCGAGCCGGTGCTGGCGGGTGCTCTCGGCAGCGTGTGGGAGCTGGCACACCAGAGCTTGACCGATGACACCGACAACTCAATCGCCGATCTTGCCGGGACGGCGATCTACCTGATGCTCGCTCCGTTCGTCGGCCGCCGCCACGCCATGGCGCGTGCGGCCGGGCGCGGCGGCGCGGTCGCGTACGCCACGCGCTGGACTCCGACGGTCGTCGGAGACAGCGAAGATCGCGGGCTGCTGGTGACCGAGCTCACCGGGCAGACGCTGCGCTATCTCAACCGTCATCCGGGTGCGGCGAATATTGACATCGCGCGGGCGGTGGATGTTCGGCACGAGAGTCAGATGAGTCGTCATCTGGCGCGGTTGGAGCGGGCGGGGATGGTCAGTCATCAGCGGGAGGGGCGGACCAACGCCTGGACGTTGACGGCGCGTGGTGAGGAGGCGGCGCGGACGTTGCGGGATGTGCGTGGTGATGGGCCGAGATTGACCGCCAGTACGTGGTCGACGGGTCACAGGGGGGTTTGAGGTGTCGGGTCGTCTTCGTGGGGTGTGGGTGTCGCGGGTCAATCTGGTGGTTGAGGAGTGGTGGATGCGTTTGTCGTCGTTGTCGCTGGTGGGTCGGGTGCGGGTTCTGGCTTCGGCCTTGGGGGCTGTCGTGGTGTTGTCGCTGATGGTCAGCGGCTCGGCGTGGGCGACGACGGGGCACAGCTTTGCCGATCAGTTCGGCGTTGGCGGCAACGGGAGTGGACAGTTCGGTGGGGGCGGCCCGTCGGGCGTCGTGGTCGATCAGGCCTCGGGTGATGTTCTTGTCGGTGATCCGGGTCATACGCTGGGTGACGGCACGACGCCGGATCCGCGGGTCGAGCGCTTCGATGCTTCGGGGGCGTTTGTGTCGTCGTTTTCGATCGATGCGGCGGCGAACTCTGGGACGCAGTTGGCGGTCGATCCGGCGGGGGCGGGGTCGGTGTATGTCTCGACGGGTGCTGGTTCGGTGCTCAGGTACAGCCTGGCCGGCACGCTGGCCTATGCCTTGAACGTCGGGACGTCGGGAATGTCGATCAACCCCGGTGCCGGCGTCGCGGTGGACCCTTCTACCGAGACGGTGTACGTGACGGCGACCGACACGAGCACCGGCGGTCAGGTCATCGCGGCGTTTGATGGCAGCACGGGGGCGTTTGTCTCGTCGTTTGCGGGTCTGGACTCGCCTGATGGCGCGTTGGTTTGTCCGACGGGGTTGGCGGCGGATAGTGGTGGGGTGTATGTGGTGGATGCTGCGTGTACGGGTCGGGTGGATCGGTATACGGCGGCTGGGGTGTTTGACCGGGTTGTTGATGACCTAAGCCACGGTGCCGCGCTGAGCGTCGCCGCCGATCCGGTGTCGGGTGAGGTGTTTGTCGCCGAGGCGGGTGGGGCGGGGGTGGTGGTGACCCAGTTCACGACGGGCGGCGCATCGCGTGGTCAGAACTTCGGGCCGCCGCACATCGGCAACTTGACCGGGATCGCGGTCAACCACACCACGGGCACCGTCTACACCGCAGACAACGCCAACACGGTGGTGCAGCGGTTCACCACCTTTACCGGGCCGACCGTCACGACCACAGCGGCGTCCTCGGTCGACACGACCTCGGCGACGCTCAACGGCACGATCGATCCGGGTGGCGTTTCTTCGAGCTATCACTTCGAGTACGGGCCCGACACCAACTACGGCACGCAGACCACAGAGTCTGCTCCCAGCAGTGGCACGGGCGCGGTCGCCGCGACCGGGTCGGCGACGGGGTTGTTGCCGAATACGACCTATCACTTCCGAATCGTCGGCACCAGCACCGCGGGGTCGATCACCGGCGACGATCAGACCTTGACGACCGATCCTGCGCCGCCGACGTTGGACGGCACTCCCGCATTCGTGTCGGTGATCACCACGACCGGCGTGACGCTCAACGCGACGTTGAACCCCAACAGCTCGGACACGAGCTTTCACTTCGAGTACGGGCCCGACACCAGCTACGGGACAAGCAGCCCGGCCACCGATGCAGGGGCGGGCGCCGCTGACCAGTCTGTGACCGCCGACCTGACGGGGCTGACGGCGGGGACGACCTATCACTATCGGTTGGTGGCCGATAACGGCACGGGTGGGGTGCAGCACGGGGCTGATGGTGTGTTCTCTACCGCGCCGGGCACACCGCCCAGCGCTACCGATGTGAGTGTGTTCGGTGCGACGCTGAACGGGGTTATCAACCCGCATGGGGTGGCGGCGACCTATCGGTTTGAGTACGGCACCACCACCGCGTATGGCCGCAACACCGCGGAGATCGATGGTGGCTCGGGCAACGCCGAGTCGGCGGTCAGTCAGGCCACGGGCCGCCTGACCCCGGCCACGACCTATCACGTGCGGTTGGTCGCGACGATCAACGGCCAGACCACCACCAGCGACGACGCCACGCTTACCACGGGTGCGATGCCCCAGGCGGTCGCCACCGATCCGACCGCGATCACGACCACCCAAGCAACCATCGCCGGCACGGTCAACACCTATGGCAGGGACGGCAGCTACCGGTTCAAGGTCGACGCCCTCGACGGCTCTTACATCACCACCACGGATGCCCAGCCGGTCCCGGCCGGTGATGGTGTTCACGGCGTTGGTGCCGCGCTGTCGGGGCTGCCCGCCGGAGAGAGCTTCCAGGTCGTCCTATCGGTGACGAGCAACGGTGGTACGACGGCCAGTGATCCGGTCGTTTTCTCCACCCCCGCCGTGCAGGTCGCGCCGGGGCCGCCACCGGTCAGCGCGCAAGCAGCCTATGGCTGTGGCACACCGGCACTCGACGCCTACAACAAACATCCCAAGTCCGGTGAGACGATCACGATCACCGGTAGTGATCTCGGGGTCGGTGGGACCGTTGTCCTGGGCGACACCCAGATCGTGCCGTCGGATTGGTCGGCGGCCGGGTTCTCGATCGAGATCCCCGACACCGCCACCGGCACCCTTCCGTTGACGGTCAACTGCGGCCACGCATCGAACACGATCGCGGTCGCGACCTACCACGCGCCCGACAACCGCTTCACCATCACCAAAACCACCGTCAAGGGGACCACGGCGAGCCTGACGCTCAAGCTCCCCGGCGCGGGCAAGGTCACCACCACCGCCAACCGCACCGCGACCAAGACGACCAAGGTCACCAAGGCCGGAACGCGCACGGTCAAGGTCACGCTGTCCAAGGCCGGCAAGCAGGCCCTGGGCAAGGCCAAGAGCCGAAAGCTCAAGGTCACCGTCCGCGTCACCTACACCCCGGCCGGCGGCACCGCAGCGACGCTCAGCAAGACCCTCACGTTCAAGACCGGGAGCAAGCGATGACCCCCAGCCACCGCCAACCCTCCGCTCGCTCCCCCAAGGACCAGCCCATGCACATCGTCACCCCAGATGCGTTGACCAGCCTCGGTACAGTCGGCGGCTCGCGCCGCCGTCCCCTCGCCCGCCGTGCCGGGTGCGCCGTCGCCGCGCTGGCGGCCGTCGCCACCGCAGCGTTCAGCCTCACCGCCGCACCCGCCCTGGCCGACGGCTGCCCCAACGCTGTCCTGCGCGCCCAGAACAACTCCACCCAGCTGCCTGACTGCCGAGCCTACGAGCAGGTCTCGCCCCTGTTTAAGGAGGGGTTCGGGGTCATCCCCACCGGATTCACCGATGACGGCGCGGTGAGCTACCTCTCAAACGGCAACTTCGGCAACAACGGATACGGGTACGGTGCCGTCCCTGCGGGCAACACGTACCTCGCCACGCGCGCCGGGAACGGCTGGTCCACCGTCGGCCTCGCCCCGTCCGGCCCCGATTTCGCCCTTACCAGCTCCAGCATCCCCTCCGCCCAAGCCCCGGCGTACACGAGGGCCCTCTCAAGGGACCTGCGGTCATCGTTGTGGAACATGCGTCGCAGTGACCAACCGAACACGGTGCAGGACCTGTACGTACGGGACCCTGACGGTGTCTTCACCCGGATGGGATCTGCTCCCGACCAACCCAACAACAACCAGAACGGAGGGGCCAACACGATCTCAGCATCAGATGACCTTTCGCATGTCGTGTACAGCGCCGGGCTGACTGAGACCTACGAGTTCGTGAGAGCGAACGGCGATCAGCGGCGGGCTGTCAGCGTCAACAACGCCGGTCAGTCGCTCGTCGGGCCGGGGTGTCCAAAGACCAGCGTCGGCGGATACCACGCCATCTCTGCTAACGGCCGCGTGATCATCTGGACGTGCGACAACGGCGTGTATGCGCGCATCAACGGGACAACGACGATCGCTGTCTCAGGGTCGCAGTGCACGCGCACGCCGTCCGATCCCGGCGGGGCGTGCAACGCCAACTCGTCGGCAGGCTTTGAGGCCGCCAACGCGGACGGCACGCGAGTGTTCTTCACGACCAGCCAGCAACTGGTCAACGGCGACACCGACGGGACCCGTGACCTGTACGAGTGCGACATCCCAGCCGGCACGGCGCCCGTCGGCTCCGTCAACGACTGCCCCGACCTGCGGCAGGTTTCGGGGGCGGCCTCCGACGCGAACGTCAAGGATGGTGCGCGGATTTCTGACGACGGCTCCCGCGCCTACTTCGTGGCGACCGGCGTCCTGGCCGACAACCTGGACGCCAACGGTATGCCGGCGGCGTCGGGGGACGACAACCTCTATGTCTGGACCCGCGACGACGCCCATCCGGACGGTGAGACGCGATTCGTCGCAAGGCTCGATCCGGACGACACCTCAATCCCCACCGTACAGGGGCCCCTGAGCAAGATGAGGCAGATGACCGACGACGGGCGCTATCTCGTGTTCGCGACCTCCGCGCCGCTGATCGATCATGGCCCCCAGGCCGACACCGACACGGCGTCAGACATCTACCGCTACGACGCCGATACCGGTGCCCTGGTCCGGCTGTCCACCGAGGACGGCGGGCAGGGCGGCAACCAGCCCGACGCAGACGCCACCTTCGATCCGATCGATTATGGCCCGCAAAGGAACAATCGGCCTGCTCCTCGCGGAGCGATGACTGATGACGGCGCATCGGCGGTCTTCACCACCGCTGACGCGCTGGTGCCGACGGATACCAACGGAACGATCGACTCCTATCTCTGGCACGACGGGCGCCTCTCGCTGATCTCCAGTGGCAAGCCATCGGAGGACCACAACTTCACGATCACCGAATCCTTTGGCTCCGCGCCTCTCACCGAGGTGATGATTTCGCCGTCGGGCCGCGACGTGTACTTCACCACGACGGCCCAGATGGTCCCCAGCGACGTCGACACGTCCGCGGACATCTACGACGCCCGCATCGGCGGGGGCTTTGACCTGTCCACACCCCCGACATGTTCGGGGGATGGGTGTCAGAGTCCTCCGTCAGCGCCGCCGCCGCCGTTGAGCCCCGGCTCCGTGTCGTCGACCGGTCAGACCGGATCGTCGCAAACCGCGCCCGCGTTCTCAGTCGGCAAGCTGACGACAAGTCAGCTGAAGCGGATCGTCTCGAGCGGCAAGGTGACGCTGTCGGTCGCGACCAACGCGCCGGGAACGCTGATTGCGACCGCGACCGCGACGATCGCCAAGCGGGCCGCCACCGTCGGCTCGGCCAAGCGCAAGGTCACTAAGGCGGGGACCGTATCGCTGCTATTGACGTTGTCCAAGAAGGCACGAGCTGAGCTCAAGAGCACACGCAAGCTCACGGTCAAGGTGCTCGTCCGTCAGGACAACGTGGCAATCGCGCGAACGGTGTCGCTCAAGCTGACCCAGCCCAAGGCGGCCAAGAAGCACACGAAACAGAAGACCTCGCGCACCACGTCACAGCACGCCGCGGCCAAGGGAGGTCGGTCATGACCACCATCGATCAGGCTCGCAGCTCGACAGGAACAGGTTCGCTCATGCCCGCACACCGCTCTCACTACCCCCTCGCATACCGAACACTGCTGGCGGTGCTCGGTACCGTCTGCGCGGTGCTGCTTCTGGCCCCTGGCGCCCACGCCGCCGGGCCGGAGCTGAGCGTGTCGCTTACCCACATCGACCCGACCTTTCACCGGGGCGATACCGATGCGGAGGTGCTCGTCGACGTAACCAACACGGGCGACGCGCCAGTGGACCTGCCGATCGCGGCCACCGTCGTCCTTCCCGCCGCACTGCAGGTCCGCGACTTCGACGTGAACGGGCTCAACTCCGCCGGGGTTACGTGCCCGTCGGCGCAGTCCATAAGTGCTGGCACCCCTTTCACGTGCACGAACACCGTAGGGCCTGCGCTCGCTCCGGGGCATTCGCGTCGGCTAGTTTGGGTGAGTCTGAGAGTGCTCGCGCATGCCGTCAGCGAACTGACAACGTCGGTTACCGTCTCCGCGCCTGGAATACCAGACGTCACGGCCGACGATCACATCCCTGTGCTCGATCAGCCGCGCTTTGCCCCGACCGACTTCAGTGCGCAATCGCTAGACCCTGACGGCGATGACTACACCGTGGCAGGCGGCCACCCTTACGACGCTGTCACGTCCTTTCACTTTCCCACCTCCCGCAACGATGAGAGCCCCGGCGTCTTCCCGGGACTTCGCTACCCGGTTGAGACCGTACGGAACATCTGGGTAGAACTACCGCCTGGCTTCGTAGGGGCCGCGGCCGCAGCTCCGCGCTGTGACCTGGCGCAACTCGCCCAACGCTTCCCCAGTTGCCCTGCGGCCAGCCAAGTAGGAACGCTGACACTGTTCACGACCTCCCTTGCCACCCCTCAACGGCTGTACAACATGAAGCCAGAGAAGGGATATCCGGCACAGTTCGCGTTCAAGTTCTCAAACAACGCCGTCGTCACTTACCCGCAGCTGCGCCCACGTGGCGGCGGGTATGGCCTGAACTTCATCGTTCCCGGCGCGGGCCGCATCAATATCACGGGCGTCACAGCAAGGCTGTGGGGGGTGCCCTCGCAGCGCAACGGCGCGGGCGGCCCGGCAATCCCGTTCTTGTCGAATCAGTCGGACTGTCTTGACGCGCAACCGACGACGAAGATCTATGTGGATTCGTGGGAGCATCCGGCGCGGATGCGGTCGGATAAGACTCCCGATCTGTCTGATTCCAACTGGAAGTCCTCGTCCACACCGGCTCCTGCGATCACGGGCTGCGACGCCCCCGCGTTGGCGGATCAGTTCAAGCCGACGATTGACGCCGGGCCGTCCTCGGCGGATCACGGCGGCTCGACGGCTGCGGACACGCCGACCGGGTACCAGGTGAATCTTGCGTTCCCGCAGTCCAATGATCCGACGGATCCGGACACGGTCTTTGATCCGTCGGTTCCGCAGGCGCCGCAGCTGAAGGACGCCACGGTGACGCTTCCCGCGGGCACCGCAATCTCACCTTCCGCCGCGGACGGCCTGGACGGCTGCTCCGACGTGCCCGGCGACGATCAGGTGAACTTGGACTCGATCAAACCGGTGACGTGTCCGGACGCGTCGAAGATCGGGTCGGTGGTCGCGACCTCGCCGTTGTTGGCCTCGCACGATCCGGAGACCGATGCGGTGACGGGTGCCGAGCCGCTTGATGGTGATGTGTTCTTGATCAAGCCTCATCCGGGTGACCTGGACCCATCGGGTGAT
This sequence comes from uncultured Conexibacteraceae bacterium, assembly GCA_963794585.1. Taxonomy (GTDB): domain Bacteria; phylum Actinomycetota; class Thermoleophilia; order Solirubrobacterales; family Solirubrobacteraceae; genus Baekduia. The sequence goes on along the minus strand of CAWCEO010000010.1, from coordinate 240,450 downwards.
CGGGATGGCCGTTTCCGGTTGCTGATCCAGCTCAACAGCGAGCGCTACGGGCTGAACGTCAAGCTGCCCGGGATGGTGACGGCCGACAAGGCGACGGGTCGGTTGACCGCCAGGTTTACCGATAATCCGCAGTTGCCGGTCAAGCATTTGTCGTTGACGTTCAAGGCGGGTGATAGGGCGCCGTTGGTCAACCCGACCAGTTGTGGTGCGGCGACGACCACGGGTGTGTTCACGCCGTGGTCGCGCGGCGGGACCCGGTCAGATGGGGTCGTGGTGCCCGGTACCCCGGACGCGACCGCCGATTCGTCGTTTGATGTGAGTTGGGATGGCAAGGGCGCAGGGTGTCCGAGCGTGTTGCCGTTCGGCCCGGCCATGTCGGCGGGGACGGTATCCAACACGGCCGGTGGGTCGAGCCCGTTCACCTTTGATCTGACCCGTCAGGATCGCACCGATGTGTTCAAGAACGTCAGCGTGACGTTGCCCGGTGGTCTGTTGGCCGCGGTCAAGGACGTGCCGCTGTGCTCCGACGCCGACGCTGATGCCGGCTCGTGTCCGGCGGGTTCGCGGGTCGGTTCGGCGACCGTCGCGGCCGGTTCCGGTGGCAGCCCGTTCTATCTGCGTGATCAGCCGGTGTCGCTGACGGGCCCGTATAAGGGTGCTCCGTACGGGCTGGCGATCGCCGTTCATGCTGTCGCGGGTCCGTTTGATCTTGGGACGGTGGTGGTGCGTCAGGCGCTGAATATCGATCCTGATGATGCGCATGTGACGGTGGTCAGTGATCCGTTGCCGACGATCCGTGATGGCGTGCCGTTGCGGGTTCGGCGGATCAATGTGGTGGTGGATCGTCCGGGGTTCATGCGCTCTCCGACCTCGTGTGCATCGAAGGTGATCGGTGCCTCGGTCGGCTCGTTGGGCGGCCAGACGGTCGATCTCAGCTCGCAATTTGCGGTCGATGGCTGCTCGAAGTTGCCGTTCGCGCCGAAGCTCGCGATGAAGCTCACGGGCAGCAAGGAGACCAAGGTCGGCGGCCATCCCGGCGTCGAAGCCCTAGTGACCCAGCGTCCGGGGGAGGCGGCGCTGAAGTCCGCCGAGGTCACGCTGCCGCTCAGTCTCGCGCTGGATCCGGATCATGCGGCGTCGGAGAACCTGTGTGAGTACACCGACGGCCTGGCCGATCGGTGTCCGCAGAAGTCGGTGATCGGCACCGCGACCGCGATCAGTCCGTTGCTCAAGGCGCCGCTGACCGGGAAGGTGTTTTTCGTCAAGGGGGTGCGGACCGATCCGAAGTCGGGTCGTCAGATCCGGACGTTGCCGACGTTGTTGTTGGAGCTCAGGGGTGAGGTGAGCCTGAATCTGCGGGCCAGTAGCTCGGTTCCGGATAACAAGCATCTGGTCTCGACGTTCTCGATGATCCCCGACGCCCCGATCAGCTCCTTCACCTTGAAGCTCGACAGCGGCAAGAACGGCATCCTGGTCGTTACCGACGGCGCCAACGTCTGCGCCGAGACCGAGAAGCCGTTTCTCAGTGCGGTGGCCCAGAACGGTAAGCGGGTCGACAGCGCGATGAGCCTGACCCCGGACTGTCCGTTGGCGGTGGCCTCCAAGACGTTCACCACCACCAGCGCACGCGTGAAGGTCACGGGCATCGGCGCCGGCACCGTCACCATCTCGGGTGCGGGTCTGAAGACGACCAAGCGCACGATCAAGGCGGCGACCAGCGCGACCGTGGTCGCCAAGTTGACGGCCAAGGGCCGTCAGCTGCGCAGGGCCAAGCGCGACATCCGGATCAAGGTCTCCTACCTGCCCAAGGGCGCCAAGAAGGCCAAGGTCACCTACTCGACCACGGCCCGCACGGCCCACAAGAGCGTCAAAGCCAAACCCAGAGCCTGAGGCCCAAGGGTGGCCTGAATCTCGGCGGGCGGCCCAGACGGCCGGCCGCCCCTCAGAGAAGGAGCGACACCAAGGCGAGCGCCATGACAACGGCCCTCCACGAATGCCCGATGGGCGGACGGCCCAGACCAGGAGCACCCGACGACCTGCACCACATGGGTGCAGGCGCCGGTTTGAACCACAGACCTCGGCACAGGTGCCGAGAATCTCACAAGGAGCAGTAACCGATGAAAACCATCAAGAAAACCACGCTCATCGCAGCGATCACCGCGATGGCCGCGATCGCCGTGCCGTCCATGGCCTCGGCCCTCACGTGGGCACCGCTGAACGCCAACAAGACCCTGACCTCGGTGGGCGCCTCGCCGTACCGCCTGGCGAGCGACACAATCGGAGCTGGCTTTCAGTGCTCGAGCTCGACCCTGGGCGTCCACGTCCGGACGCCGGCCTCCTCAACGCTCGACATCACCTCGGCCTCCTTGACGGGCTGCAGCCTCACGCAGTCAACGTGCGGGGTTACCGGCCCCGTCACCGTCACCGCGACGGGACTTCCCTGGACGGCGACCTGGACCCCCACGTACGGGTACGTTTCGATTACCCAGCACCTGCAGGTGACCAACAACCCGTGCTGGCCGGGATACACATTCACCGTGGACGGGCCTACCAACGGTACGTACTTCAACACAGACCACAAGCTCAGTGCCGTGCCGGCTTACCCCACTCCGGGTATGAACGTGTACCTAATGGGCACCCAGGTGGGCACCGTCGGCAACAACAACATCACATGGTTCCACGAAACGACCAACACCCTGACCCTCAACTGATCGGTCAGCACGTCGTTTGATGTGACATAAACAGCGGGCGGCGGCCGTAAGGTCGTCGCCCGCTGTGTCGTTGTCAGGCGGTGATCGTCTCGCCGTAGGCGTCGAAGACGCGGTTGAGGGCTTCGACGCCGCGGCGGTTGTGATGGATCTCGGCCATGACGATCGCGTTCTGGTTGCGATCGGCGCCGATGTCGGTCAGCAGGTCGAGGTTGGTGTCCAGCAGATCGCAGCGGCGGTGATGGAGTTGCTCGATGTGGCCGCGGGTCAGCGGGACCTCGATGCTGTTGTGGTGGGAGTTGGTGTCTGGGTCCCAGCCCAGCGCATCGATGACCGCCGTGGCGTCGCGGAAGAGGTCGGCGAGCGCGAGCTGGCGCTTGGGCGTGTAGTCGAGGAAGTCCTCGAACTCCTCGTGGTTGAACATCAAGACCTTCTTGGCCTCGATACGCAACACGTCGGCCGTCGAGGGGTCGACGCTGATACGGCAGGCAGGGCTACCCTGATGGGCACTCATGGGAGTTACTGCTCCTTTGGGTCATGCCCCCGGGCCGTTGAAGCGGTCGCGGGGGCGAACTAGTTGATTATGTCGCTCGAGAGCTTACCGGGGGTGGCGGCGGAAGCCGGATGGACCCGGGCTAGCGTCGTCAAGCCATAAACAAAAGTATTATGACGGCGGCGCCTCCATGATGATACGTTGCTTGCGCCATGAACGCTGCTTTTCGCCGAAAGCTCGCTGACGACGCCATCGCCGCCGTCCGTGCCGGCGGCGCTGCCCGTGACCTTGAGCGTGAGATGCTCGACTTTAAGGAGGAGGCCGGCACCGTCGGGCGTGACGGCGTTCGACGTCCCATCGACGCGCGGAGCGAAGCGGCCGCGCGAGTGCTCGCAGCCGAGGTGGCCTGCTTCAAGAACTCTGAGCACGGCGGGGTGCTCGTGGTCGGCGTCGATGACAAGGCGAGCGGGTCGGATGCGTTCGTCGAGACCTATCTGGATGTCGGTTGGCTCCGCCGTCGCATCCACGCGCTGACCCAGCCCAACGTGTCCATCGACCCGCCGGAGATCCTGGAGGTCGAGGGTCGTCGCGTCTACTTGATCGACGTGCCGCCTGCGCTGGAGGAGGTTCGGGTCGACGGCAAGCTCCGAGCCAGGTTCGGCGACCAGTGTCGGGAGCTCAGCGGAGATCGTGCTCGCGAGTTCCTCGAGCGCAGGCGCAACTACGACTGGTCGGCGCGGCCGTCGACGTTCAGGCTCTCGGCGGCGGTGCCCGAAGCGCTCAGCGTTGCTCGGACCCACTACGAGGAGTCCAAGGGCAACCCGGCGCCGACCGATCTCGCGCTGGCCCGACGGCTGGGGGTCACCACGGATGACTCCGACGATCCCGTGCTCAACAACGCGGGCGCCCTGCTGCTCTGTGACTTCGAGCCCGCCATCAATCAGCTCGACGTCCTGATCACGGTCGCCGAGGGCATCGCCTCTGACCGTCGCCATCGCGCTCGGGCACCGTTGCTGACCGCCTTCGCGGGTGCCTGGGATCTGCTGCTCGAGAGCTTTCCCGCACACCAGGAAGTCGTCGGTGCACAGCGCCGATCGGTGCGGCCGATTCCCGAGCGTGCGCTACGCGAGGCAGTCGTCAACGGCCTCATGCACCGTGACTACGAGCAACGTCGCGGCCAAGTTGTCGTGATCGCTACCGGCGAGCCGTCCTCGGCGCTGAAGGTTCAATCGCCCGGAGGCTTTCCGTTCGGCGTTCGCAGCGAGCGTCTGCTGGCCGCGCGCTCCCAGCCGCGCAACCCTGCCCTGGCACACGCGCTGCACGTCCTCGGCTTGGCCGAGAGCGAGGGCGTCGGCATCGCCACCATCGTGCGCGTGATGCTCCGCGACGGCCACCCCGCGCCCGAGATTCGCGAAGACGTCGGTGACGTCATCTGCCGCATCACCGGCGGCCAGGTCGACGCATCGGTTCGGGCGTTCTTCGAGGATCTCAGCGCCCGCGACCGCGAGCTGGGAGCCGCGGTGCGGACCTACATCGCCCTGACGGACCTGCTCTCCCGGACGCCGCTGCGCCCCGAGCGGCTCGCGGAGATCGGTCAGTGCGGCGAGGACGAGGCGTTTGAGCTGCTGACGCGCCTGGTCGATGCCTGCGTGCTGCAGCGCGTCGTCAATGGGAGCCGCTCGTTCAAGCTCGCCGACCCGGCCGCTGAGATGCTGCGCAATCGCATCACCTATAAGAAGCCGAGGTCGATCGATGAGCACTGGCAGCTGATCCGCGCATTCCTCGACAGTCACGACGTGATCGGGCGAGACGACGTCGTAACGCTCCTCGGGGTGATGCCCGTGCGTGCCTCGGGGATTCTCAGCGAGCTGTACAACGAGCACCACCGGCTCAAGCCGGTGGGCAAGCCAGTGGGTCGCGGCGTCCGCTACGAGCTTGCTGACGATCGCCGATCCTGAGTGCACCCGGGCTGTTCTGACGCGACCCGACGCGCCTCCTGGAGCCCGTAGAGCGTGCTCACGCAGACGTGGCTAATGGCCGGCAGCGCGCCGGGCAACTCGTGCAGGCGCCCCTCCGCCGCGTGGCGGCGGATCGACTCCCAGACGCTTCCGGCGAGGCAGAGGGCCATCGTGTCGACGTTCGGCGGCGGCTCGTCCATCTCTCGGAAGCCGGTGGCCAGCAGCTCGCCGAAGAGGTCGATCATGCGGGCGTGGCGCTCGTGGGCCAGTGGGCCGAGACTCGGCAGCTCGATGACCGACGCGTAGGCCATCTCGGGCGCGCCGGCAATCCCGTCCAAGATGGTGGCCAACGCCGAATGCAGGGCGAGTGGGCCGTCACCCTCGGCGCTCATGAACGCGACTGCGGAGCGCGCGAACAGGTCCCGGGTGAACGTCGCGACGGACTCCGCCAGCGCCTCGCGTTCGTCTGGCCAAACGACGCTTGCCAGCGGGAGACCATCCTGACCCATAATTGTCACCATACGCTGAGCGTTCACCGAAAATCCAGGAGTTTCCGAAAGACTTTCGTGACTCCGGAGAACCGTCACCGTTTCTCAAACGGCTCGACGCGCGCGTCAGCGCGAGGCGACGGCCGGCTCGGCGACGCGCCGGGCCTCGTCGGCGCCGAAGAACGGCGTCAGGACCTGCAGGCTCAGCGTCGGCAGCTCGCCGGGCAGCTCGGCAATCCGGCCCTGCTGAGCGAAGCGGCGCAGCACCGCCATCACGCCGTCGAGCACGACCTCCAGCGCGGCCAGCGGCTGCGGCGCCTGCTGGTCTGCAGCTGGGACCTGCACGGCGATGAGCTGGAAGAAGAGCGAGATGTAGCGGTCGCGCATCGCCGAGACGGCCGGGATGAGGTCGGGCTCGTCGGTCACGACCAGCGCAGCGAGGGTGGGGGTGGCGGCCATGTAACCGAGGGCCGCCTCGAGCGCGCGGTGGGCTGCGAGCGGTGGGTCGCCCGCGGCGGTCAGAAACGCCCCGGCGGCGATGACGACCAGGCGGCCCGCCCACGCGTTCAGCGCCTGGGTGGCGCAGTCCAGCTCGTCGGTGAAGAGGGCGCGCGCGACGTCGAGCTCGACGCCCGCCTGCTGGGCGACGTCCGAGAGCTGGGTCGCCGACAGGCCGTCGCGCGCCACGGCGTCGGCGAAGGCGTCCATCAGCAGGTGGCGGTCGTCGCGGGCGGTGGTGGGCGATGGTGCGCTCCTTCCGGCCTCGGCATCCGCCGCGCGGGCTGCGGCCGCCAGCCCCAGCGGCGGGGTCAGGATGATCTCGACCAGCGGCGCGCGCAGCTCGCCCAGCTGCGTCGCACGCCCGTCGAGCACCCAGCCGCCGACCAGCTCGGCGACGCCCGCGACCAGCGCGCCCGGCAGAAGCTTGGGCACCTCGGGTCGTCCCGCCGTCGCTCCGGCCAAGACCTTGGTGAAGGCCTTCAATGCATCGTCGATCGCCGGCTGTCCGGCGCGTCCGGCCGTCGGCGCGTCGACGAGCAGCAACCGGGCCTGCTCAGGCGCGGAGGCCAGTTGCGTCAGCGCGGCGTCGACGGCGGCGGTCACCTTCGCGATCCGGCCGGACGCGCCCAGCGCGGCGTGCCAAGCAGCGGCGAAGAGCTCGACGAACGCCTGGTCGAAGACCGTGGCCCACGCGTCTTCCATCGACGGGAAGTGGCTGTAGAAGGCCTCGGTCGACAGGCCGGCGGCGGTGATCAGCTCGCGGACCGACGCCGCCTCGAAGCCGTGCTCAGCTGAGACCTCCAATACGGCGTCCATGATCCGGGCGCGCTGGTGGCGGCGCACGTAGCCGGGCGGCAACCCGTGGCGGCCGCGCGGCAGCGGCGAGGCCACGATCTCCCGCGCCGGGGTCAGGGACGGGTTGCGCGGAGGAAGGCGCCGCGGCGCCGCGCTCTCATACATCGCGCCCCACGCGGCGAGCTCCGCCGCCGCCGGGCGCAGCGGCCGCAACCGCCCCGCGCGCAGGTGGCCGTCGAAGACGTGCAGCGACCCGCCGGCGAGCACGGTGAGCGCCGCGTCCGACATGGCCGGCGCGCCGTCGACGGTGGCGGCGCTGCGCAGGAGGTCGTGCAGGCCGGTGGTCAGCGAGCGGCGGCGAGCCAGCCCGGGCTGACCGACGGCGGCGACCTCGGCCAGCGCGAGGCGCGCGGCGGCCGGCTGCGCGAGGATGACCTCGACGACGGCGGTCAGCGCCGCGGCCAGCCGCACCCGCAGCGCGCCCTCGACAGCCGGGCGGTCCTGCAGCGTGGCGCAGGCCGAGGCGATCAGCGCGTCGCAGGCGTCGAGGACCAGTTCCGCCTTGCCCGAGAACAAGTCATAGAAGGTGATGGTCGAGATGCCCGCCGCGGCGGTGATGTCCTGGACCGTCGTGGCGCCGTAGCCGCGGTCGGCAAGCAGTTGGACCGCCGCCTCGTGCAGCCGCCCGCGCTGCTGGGCGGCGACCGCCTCGGCGTCGAGCGTGTGACGGCCGCGCGGCAGCTGACGAGAGGGACCTGGGCGGGCGGACGCCATACGCGCGCAAGGATACTCTGCGACCGGGTCGTCAGGGGGTGCATTTGCGCCAACGACAAAAGATTCCCATCGTGAAACTTGACGATGGGGTCTAACATGGCTCCCATGTTCGGAAACAGCGACGTTGCCTCAATTGACGCGACCGAGCTCGAGGCGCTGCCCGACGAGGCCCAGCTCTTCCATCGCCGCGCGCGGATCGTCGACGCGGCGGTGCGCGAGTTCGCCGAGCACGGCTACGACCAGGTCGCCGAGGAGGCGATCGCGCAGCGGGCGGGCGTCACGCGCCGGGTCTTCTACGACCTCTTCTCCGGCAAGGAGGAGGCGTTGCTGTGGGCCTACGACGTCGCCGCCGCCTACGCGGTTCCGCAGATCCTGCGGGCGCTGCGTGCCGAGAGCGAATGGGAGCGCGGGGCCGTCGCGGCGCTGACGACCTACCTGGCGATCCTGGACTGCGACCGCGCCTGGGCGCTGGTCTGCCTGCGCGACGTGCCGGAGGCCGGGCGGCGCGCTCGGGCGGCGCGCGACATCCTGCGCGCGCCGGTCCTCGACGCGCTGGCGGTCCAGCCGCCGCGTCCGGCCGCCGGCGGCCTCGACATCGCGACGATGGTGACGGCGATCGACGCGATCGCGGTCGATGGCTTGCAATATGACCCCGATCAGTCGCTGCTGGAGCGGCGGGAAGAGCTTGCGGTCTTTGCGCTGGCGCCGTTCAGCGACGCGCCGGTGCCGGATGACGTCGAGGCGGTCGCGGTCCATGCGTCGTTGAGCGCCGAGACGGTCGAGGCGCTGCTGGACGCCGAGGACGAAGACCAGCTGGAGGTCCTGGTGCGCGAGGCCGTGGTGCGGCGTGACGGGCCGTCGCTGTGGCGCGTCATCGCCGGCGTGCAGCGCCGGCGGGCGGCGGGGGCGCGTGTGGGGCGGACCGCGGAGCGGCTTGCGCTGCAGGCGCTCGGCGACGCGTGGTTCTTCGGCTTGGAGCTCGAGCAGGAGGACGACGAGTTCGCCGCGGTCGAGCTGCTGCGCTACCTGCGGTTCGTCGCCGCCCACCCCGGCTGTGGTGAAGACGAGGTGCGCCGGGGGCTGGGCGTCGGCCCGCGCTCGCGGGTGCGGCAGACGCTGCGTCGGCTGGAGGCCGAGGGGCTGCTGCGGCGCGAGTCGCAGGACGGCGGTGTCGACCGGTGGTGGACCGCCGCTGACCCGCTCGACGGCACATCCACAAAAAAAACGTATCGCTGAATCTTGACTTGGCAGATCGGCCTGTTTACAGTGCCGACAGCACGAGAGGCTGCTGTTGTCGCAGCGGTCCTGGTGTGGGAGGCGGCGAGCGCTCGATGGCTCGCCGTGGGTTGAGAGATCACCGCTGGAGGAGACGCTGTGTCCACTGTTCCTGCTCGCAGGGCATCGATGGCCCCTGCCGCATCGCAGGTGGCGCCGGCCGACGGCCCGCGCGCGCCGCGGCGCGTCGGGTTCGCCGAGGGCGCACCGACCCAGCGCGATCGTCTGGTTGCCGCGATGGGGGAGCTGACCGCCGAGGTCGGCTCGGCCGCGACCGGCGTCCACCACGTCTGCCAGCGCGCCGGCGTCTCGCGCCGCACCTTCTACGAGCTCTACGTCGATCGGGAGGCGTGCTTCGTCGATGCTCAGCAGGAGGCCTTCGGCCGGCTGTTGAGCCATCTGGACGCTGCGGTCGCCGACGCCGGTCCCGAGTGGGAGGATCGCGCGGTCGCCGTGACGCAGGGGATGCTTGGCGCCTGGGATGCCGACCGCATCCTCGCCCGGCTGTGCTTGATCTCGTCAATCGGGGGCAACGACGAGACGCTGGCGCTGCGGCGCGCGACCATCGCCCAGATCGTCGCCCTCCTGGCCGGGGCGCCGACGCAGCCGCTGGCCGCCGAGCCGGTGCTCGCCGGTGCGTTGGGCAGCGTGTGGGAGCTGGCGTTCCGCGAGCTGACCGACGATCGCGAGGACGCCATCAACGAGCTGGCCGGCGTGGCGATCTACCTGATGCTTGCGCCATTTGTCGGCCGCCGTCAGGCCGCGGCGCGTGCTGCGGGGCGGGGAAGCGCGACGGCGTATGTGACGCGTTGGACTCCGACGGTGACCGAGGGCGTTGACGACCGAGGGTTGTTAGTCACGGAGTTGACGGGTCAGACGTTGCGGTTCCTGAGCCGTCATCCGGGTGCGGCGAATATTGACATTGCGCGGGCGGTGGATGTTCGGCATGAGAGTCAGATGAGTCGTCATTTGGCGCGGTTGGAGCGGGCGGGGATGGTCAGTCATCAGCGGGAGGGGCGGACCAATGCGTGGATGTTGACGGCGCGTGGTGAGGAGGCGGCGCGGACGTTGCGGGATGTGCGTGGTGATGGGCCGCGGTTGATCGCTAGTGCGTGGTCGACGGGTCACAGGGGGGGTTGAGATGTCGGGTCGTCTTCGTGGGGTGTGGGTGTCGTGGGTCAACTTGGTGGCTGAGGAGTGCTGGATGCGTTTGTCGTCGTTGTCGGTGGTGCGTCGTGGGCGGGGTTTGGTCTCCGCTTTGGGGGCTGTGATGGCTTTGTCGCTGGTGGTCAGCGGTTCGGCGTTGGCGACGACGGGGCACAGCTTTGCCGATCAGTTCGGCGCAGCCGGCGGTGGCGCGGGTGAGTTCGCGGCGGGTGGTCCTGCGGGTGTTGTGGTGGATCAGGCGTCGGGTGATGTGCTTGTTGGTGATCCGGGGCATACGTTGGGTGATGGTGTGACGCCGGATCCGCGGGTTGAGCGCTTTGACGCTTCGGGGGCTTATGTGTCGTCGTTTTCGATCGACGCCGCGGCGGCGAACTCTGCGACGCAGCTAGCCGTTGATCCGGCGGGGGCAGGGTCGGTGTATGTCTCGACGGGTGCCGGGACGGTGGTCAGGTACAGCTTGGCCGGGGTGTTGGCGTATGCGTTGGACACGGGGGCTTCGGGGACGTCGATTACCCCTGGTGCCGGCGTGGCGGTTGATCCGTCCACCGGGACCGTGTACGTGATGGCGACCGACACCACGACCGGTGCTCCGGTCATCGACAGCTTTGATGGTGGTACGGGGGCGTTTGTTTCCTCGTTTGCCGGCCTGGACTCTCCTGAGGCGGGGCTGTGCTTTCCGACCGGCCTGGCAGCTGACAGTGGTGGGGTGTATGTGGTCGATGCGTGTACGGGTCGGGTGGACCGTTACACGGCTGGCGGGGTGTTTGACCGGGTTGTCGATGACGGCAGTCGCGGCGCTGCGGTGAGCGCCACCACCGATCCGGTGTCGGGTGAGGTGTTTATCGGCGAGGCCGGTGGCCTGGGGACGGTGGTGGCGCAGTTCACCGCTGGTGGTGTTGCGCGTGGGCAGAGCTTCGGACCGCCGAACATCGGCAACCTGACCGGTGTCGCGGTCAATCATGCGACGGGCACGGTGTACACGGCCGATAACGCCAACACGGTCGTGCAGCGGTTTACGACCTTTACGGGCCCGACCGTGACCACGATGGCTGCGTCGCCGGTCGACGCGGTCTCGGCGACGCTGAACGGCACGATCGATCCGGGTGGTGTGTCTTCGACCTATCACTTCGAGTACGGACAGGACACCAACTACGGCTCTCAGACCACCGAGTCTGATCCGCTGACCGGCAGTGGTGCGGTTGCGGCGTCCGGGCCGGTGAGCGGGTTGTTGCCTAACACGACCTATCACTTCCGGATCGTCGGGACCAATGGCGCGGGGTCGATCACCGGTGATGACCTGACGGTGACGACCGATCCGGCGCCGCCGACGCTGGACGGCTCTTCGGCATACGCGTCGGTGATCACGACGACCGGGGCGACGCTCAACGGCACGTTGAACCCCAACAGCTCGCCGACGAGCTTTCACTTCGAGTACGGGACCGACACCAGCTACGGGACCAGCACCGCCGGCACCGACGCCGGTGCCGGGAGCAGCGATCAGCCGGTCACCGCCGACCTGGCCGGTTTGACGGCCGGGACGACCTATCACTATCGGTTGGTGGCTGATAACGGCACGGGTGGTGTGCAGCAGGGGGCTGATGGTGTGTTCTCGACGGGCCCGGGCACGCCGGTCAGCGCGACCGAGGTGTCGGTGTTCGGTGCGACGTTGCGTGGGGTCATCAACCCGCACGGTGCCCCGACGACCTACCACTTCGACTACGGCAAGGACACCTCCTACGGCTTGATCACCGTCGAGGCCGACGGCGGCTCGGGTGATGGCGATGAGCCGGTCAGCCAGCCGACGATTCGGTTGACGCCGGGCACGACCTATCACGTGCGGTTGGTCTCTACGGCCAACGGGCAGACGACCACCAGCGACGATCAGACCTTTACCAGCGGTGCGATGCCGGGCGCGGTCGCCACTGATCCGACCGGGGTCACGACCACCCAAGCCACGCTGGGCGGCCAGGTCGACACGCATGGCAAGGACGGCAGCTACCGGTTCTTCGTCGATGCGCTCGACGGCTCCTACACGACGACCACCGCTGCTCAACCAGTACCGGCCGGCGACGGCGCTCACGGGGCGAGTGCGGCATTGTCGGGGCTGCCGGCAGGGGAGAGCTACCGCGTCGTCCTATCAGTGACGAGCAATGGAGGAACGACGGTCAGCGATCAGGTCGTGTTCTCCACCGCCGCGTTGCAGACCCCGCCGGGGCCACCGTCGATCGGGCCCAGCGGCCCTTATGGCTGTGGTACGCCGGTTCTCAACGCCTATAACCAGCATCCCAAACCGGGTGAGACGATCACGATCACCGGCCGTGATCTCGGGGTCGGCGGCACGGTCACCCTGGGTGACACCCAGATCATCCCGACGAGCTGGTCGGCGGGTGGGTTCTCGCTCGAGATCCCCGACAGTGCCACCGGCACCCTTCCGTTGACGGTCAACTGCGGCCACGCGTCGAACACAATCGCTGTTGCGATCTACCACGCGCCCGACAACCGCTTCACGATCACCAAGATCATGGTCAAGGCCACCACGGCCACCTTGTCGCTCAAGCTCCCCGGCGTTGGCAAGGTCACCACTACCGCCAACCACACGGTGGCCAAGACGACGACGATCGCCAAGGCCGGCACCCGCACGGTCAACGTCACGCTGACCAAGGCCGGCAAGAAGGCCCTGAACAAGGCCAAGAGTCGAAAGCTCAAGGTCACCGTCCGTGTCAGCTACACGCCGGCCGACGGCACCGCCGCCACGCTCACCAAGTCCCTGACGTTCGAGACCGGGAGCAAGCGATGACCCCCAGCCGCCGCCTCTCCGCTCGCCCCCCTAAGGACCAGCCCATGCACACCTTCACCCCAGACGCGTTGACCAGCCTAGGTTCATCCGGCGGCTTGCGCCGCCGCCCCCTGGCCAGCCGCGCCGCCGGCGCCCTCGCCGCCCTGGCGACCGTCGCCACCGCAGCGCTCACCCTGACCGCTGCCCCCGCGCTGGCCGACGATTGTCCCAACGCGGCGCTGCGCGCCCAGAACAACTCCGCACAGCTGCCCGACTGCCGCGCCTACGAGCAGGTGTCGCCGGAGTTCAAGGAAGGGTTCGTTGCGGTCCCCACCGGATTCACCGATGACGGCCGGCTGAGCTACGACTCAAACGGGAACTTCAGCGACAACGGCTGGGGGTTCGGCTCCGGCGCCGGCGGCAACGCATACCTCGCCACGCGCACCGGGAGCGGCTGGTCCAGCATCGCGCGCGCCCCGCATGGGCCGGACTTCGCCCTGTCCAACTCCCTGGGCCCGTCCCAAGAAGGCCCGGCGAACACGAGGGCCTTGTCGCGCGATCTGCGCTCCACGCTGTGGAACATGCGTCGCGGCGACCAGCCGAGCACAGTGCAGGACCTGTATGTACGGGATCCTGACGGTGTCTTCACCCGGCTCGGCTCAGCTCCCGACCAGCCCGGCGTGGAGGTGGGGGGGTTCCCCACGACCTCAGCGTCAGCCGACTTGTCGCACGTCGTGTTCAGTGTGAAGTCGGGCGAGACGTACGAGTTCGTACGCGCGGAGGGCGACCAGCGGCGGGCCGTCAGCGTCGACAACGCCGGTCTGCCGCTCGTCGGGCCGGGGTGTGCAGAGACCAGGGTCGGCGGCTACCACGCCGTCTCTGCTGACGGTCGCGTGATCGTTTGGACGTGCAGCAACGGCGTGTATGCGCGTGTCAACGAGACGACGACGATCGCCGTCTCTGCCTCGCAGTGCACACGCAGCCCGTCCGATCCCGGCGGGGCGTGCAACGCCAATTCGACGCCGAGCTTCCAGGGTGCCAACGCAGACGGCACGCGGGTGTACTTCACGACCAGCCAGCAGTTGGTCAACGGCGATACCGACGGGACCAGGGATCTGTACGAGTGCGACATCCCGGTCGGCACGCCCGCGCCGGTCGGATCCGTCAACACGTGTCCCGACCTGAGGGAGGTCTCCGGTGCGGCCTCCGGCGCCAACGTGCAGAGCGACACGCGGATCTCCGACGACGGCTCCCGCGCGTACTTCGTGGCCACGGGTGTCCTGGCCGCCAACCCAGGCGCGAACGACGCGCCAGCGGTGGCCGGGGACGACAACCTGTATGTCTGGACCCGCAATGTCGCCCATCCGGGCGGTGAGACGCGATTCGTCGCAAAGCTCGATCCGGCTGACCACGATACGACCGACCCTGCGAACACCGGGATGACCCAGATGAGGCAGACGACCGACGATGGACGCTACCTCGTGTTCGTGACCCATGCTCAGCTGATCGATCACGGCCCCCAGGTGGACACCGACACGGCGTCGGACGTCTACCGCTACGACGCCGAGACCGGTGCGCTGGTTCGGCTGTCCACCGATGCCGACGGGCAGGGCGGCAACCAGCCAGCGGCAAACGCCATCTTTGACCCGATCGAGTACGGCCCGAACCAACTCAGCTGGCCTGGCCCCCGTGGGGCGATGAGCGATGACGGCGCGTCGGCGGTCTTCACGACCGACGACGCGCTCGCGCCGGCCGACACGAACGGCACGGTCGACTCCTATCTGTGGCACGACGGGCGCGTCTCGCTGATCTCCAGCGGCAAGCCGTCCTCAGATCAAAACTTCACGGAGATCAACCCTTCAGGCTTTGGCAGCGTCGGCGTCACCGAGGTGATGATCTCGCCGTCCGGTCGCGACGTGTACTTCACGACGACGGCGCAGTTGCTCTCCAGCGACGTCGACACGGTCGCGGACGTCTATGACGCCCGCGTTGGTGGGGGCTTTGATCGGTCCACGCCGCCGGCGTGTTCGGGGGATGGGTGTCAGGGTCCTCCGTCTGCGCCGCCGCCGGGGAGCCCCGGTTCGACGTCGTCGACCGGACAGGACGGCTCGCCGCAGCCGACACCGGCGTTCACGCTGGGCAAGCTGACGGCCAGTCAGCTGAAGCGGATCGTCTCGACGGGCAAGGTGTCGCTGTCGGTCACGACCAACGCGCCGGGGACGCTGACGGCGACCGCGACCATCGCCAAGCGGCCTGGCACCGTCGGCTCGGCCAAGCGCAAGGTCACCAAGGCGGGGACGGTGTCCCTGTCGTTGACGTTGTCGAAGAAGGCGCGGGCTGAGCTGAAGAGCACGCGCAGGCTCACGGTGAAGGTGCTGGTCCGTCAGGACAGCGTGGCGATCGCCCGGACGGTGTCGCTGAAGCTGACCCAGCCCAAGCCGGCCAAGAAGACGAAGAAGAAGTCCTCGCGCACGACGTCACGGCACGCCGCGGCCAAGGGAGGCCGGTCATGACCGCCGCCCACCAGGTCCGCAGCTCGACAGGAACAGGTTCGCTCATGCCCGCACCCCGCACCCACAACCACCATCGCCGCCGCGCCCTACTGGTGCTGCTCGGCGCCGTGTGCGCGGTGCTCTGCTTGGCCCCTGCTGCCCACGCCGCCGGCCCGGAGCTGAGCGTGTCGCTCACCCACGACCCTACGACTTTCCACCGGGGCGATAGGTCGGCGAGAGTGATCGTGGAAGTGACCAACACGGGCGACGCGCCACTCGACCTGCCGATCTCGGCCACCGTCGTCCTTCCCGCCGGATTGCAGCTCCGCGCCTACGATGCGGATAGCTTGGCATCCGGCGGGGTGGCGTGCCCGTCGGTGCAGTCCGTGAATGCCGGCGCCCCTCTCACCTGCACGAGCTCGTCACCACCCGCACAACCTACGCTCGCCCCGGGGCAGTCCCGGCGCATCATGGGCGCGAATGTGATCGTGGCAGACGATGCCGCCAGCGAGCTGACGACGTCAGTTACCGTATCCGCGCCCGGTGTGCCGGACGTAACGGCCGAGGATGACATCCCCGTGCTCGATCGGCTGGCCTTTGGCCCGCTCGACTTCAGTGCGCGGTCGCTGGACGCTGGCGGCGATGACGACGCCGTGGCGGGTGGCCACCCTTATGAGGCCACCACGTCATTTCGCTTTCCCACCTTCGCTGGAGATGAGGAGTTGTTCGCGGGGCCCGAGCTCCCGGTTGAGGATGTGCGCAACATCTGGGTGCAGCTGCCGCCGGGCTTCGTGGGAGCCGCG
The DNA here is from genome assembly GCA_963794585.1 of uncultured Conexibacteraceae bacterium. GTDB lineage: Bacteria > Actinomycetota > Thermoleophilia > Solirubrobacterales > Solirubrobacteraceae > Baekduia. The sequence continues at coordinate 224,220 of CAWCEO010000010.1, read as the reverse complement.
TCCGCCGCGCCGCGCTGCAAGATGTCGGAACTCGGAGCACAGATCCCGCACTGCCCAGCGAACACTCAGGTGGGGACGCTGACGCTCAAGTTTGTGGACGGCGGCATCCCGTCGCCTTTGTACAACATGGTACCCGAGAAGGGATACCCGGCGGCGTTCGCGTTCAGGTTCTCAAACAACGCCGTCGTGAGCTATCCGCAGCTGCGGCCGCGGAGCGGTGGGTACGGGCTGAACGTCACCGTTCCCGGCGCGAGTCGCACCGGGAAGGGCATCGTAAGCGTCTCCGCCACGCTGTGGGGGGTGCCCTCCCAGCACCCCGGTACCGGCACGTTTGGCGGCGGTCCACCGACGGGCGGCCCTCCTATTCCGTTCTTGTCGAATCAGTCGGATTGTCTGGACGCGCAGCCGACGACGAAGATCTATGTGGATTCGTGGCAGCGTCCGGCGCGGATGGCGTCGGATGGGACGCCGGATCTGTCGGATCCCAACTGGAAGTCCTCCTCTGCGCCGGCGCCGGCGATTACAGGATGCGACGCGCCTGTTTTGGCGGATCAGTTCAAGCCAACGATTGACGCGGGTCCGTCCTCCGCGGACGCGGGCGGTTCCACGGCGGCGGATACGCCGTCGGGATACCGCGTGGATCTTTCGTTCCCGCAGTCAAATGACCCGACCGATCCGAACACGGTGTTTGATCCGTCGGTCCCCCAGGCGCCGCAGCTGAAGGACGCCACGGTGACCCTTCCGGCGGGAGCGGCGATCTCGCCGTCGGCTGCCGATGGCTTGGGTGGTTGCTCGGACGTGCCCGGAAATGATCAGGTCCATCTGGATTCGATCACCCCAGTGACGTGTCCGGACGCCTCGAAGATCGGGTCGGTGGTCGCGACCTCGCCGCTGTTGGCTTCTCGTGATCCGGATACGGATGCGGTGACGGGTGCCGAGCCCCTTGATGGTGATGTGTTCTTGATCAAGCCTCATCCGGGCGACCTGGACCCGTCGGGTGATCGCGACGGCCGCTTCCGGTTGCTGATCCAGCTCAACAGCGAGCGCTATGGCATTAACGCCAAGCTGCCCGGCATCGTGACGGCTGACAAGGCGACGGGTCGGTTGGTGGCGCGGTTTACGGATAATCCGCAGTTGCCGGTCAAGCATCTGTCTTTGACGTTCAAGGCGGGGGATCGGGCGCCGTTGGTCAACCCGGTGTCGTGTGGTGCGGCAACGACCAGCGGGGTGTTTACGCCGTGGTCGCGGGGCGGGACGCGGTCGGATGGTGTTGTGGTGCTCGGTACGCCGGATGCGACCTCTGATGCGTCGTTTGATGTGAGTTGGGATGGCAAGGGCGCCGGGTGCCCGAGCGCGTTGCCGTTCGGTCCGGTCATGACCGCCGGGACGGCCTCCAACCAGGCGGGTGCGTCGAGTCCGTTTACGTTTGATGTGACTCGGCAGGATCGCACTGATGTCTTCAGGAACGTCAATGTGACGTTGCCGGGTGGTCTGTTGGCTGCGGTCAAGGACGTGCCGCTGTGCGCCGATGCTGATGCCAACGCCGGCTCATGCCCGGTGGCCTCGCGGGTCGGTTCGGCGACCGTCGCGGCCGGTTCGGGTGGCAGCCCGTTTTATCTGCGCGATCAGCCGGTGTCGTTGACCGGGCCGTACAAGGGTGCTCCGTATGGTTTGGCGATCGCGGTGCATGCGGTGGCGGGGCCGTTTGATCTCGGGACGGTGGTGGTGCGCCAGGCGCTGAACATTGATCCGGATGATGCGCATGTGACGGTGGTCAGTGATCCGCTGCCGACCATGCGTGACGGTGTGCCGCTGCGGGTCCGTCGCATCAACGTGGTGGTGGACCGTCCGGGCTTCATGCGCTCACCGACCTCCTGTGCAGCGAAGGCGATCGATGCCTCGGTCGGCTCCCTGAACGGTACGACGGTCAATCTCAGCTCGCCGTTTGCGGTCGATGGTTGCTCGAAGCTGCCGTTTGCGCCGAAGCTCGCGATGAAGCTCACGGGCGTCAAGGAGACCAAGGTCGGCGGCCATCCCGGCGTCGAGGCGTTGGTCACCCAGCGTCCGGGTGAGGCGGCGTTGAAGTCGGCCGAGGTCACCCTGCCGTTGAGTCTGGCCTTGGATCCCGATCATGCGGCGTCGGAGAACCTGTGTGAGTACACCGACGGTCTCGCCGATCGCTGTCCGCAGAAGTCGGTGATCGGGACCGCGACGGCGATCAGTCCGTTGCTCAAGGCGCCGTTGACGGGGAAGGTGTTCTTCGTCAAGGGGGTGCGGACCGATGCGAAGTCGGGTCGTCAGATTCGGACGTTGCCGACGTTGTTGTTGGAGTTGCGTGGTGAGGTGAGTCTGAATCTGCGGGCGACGAGCTCGGTGCCGGATAACAAGCATCTGGTCTCGACGTTCTCGATGATCCCCGACGCCCCGATCAGCTCCTTTCAGTTGAAGCTCGACAGCGGCAAGAACGGCATCCTCGTCGTTACCGACGGTGCCAACGTCTGCGCTGAGACCGAGAAGCCGTTCCTCTCCGCTGTGGCGCAGAACGGCAAACGGGTTGACAGTGCGATGAGCCTGACGCCGGACTGTCCGTTGGCCGTGGCCTCCAAGACGTTCACCACGACCAGCGCGCGCGTGAAGGTGACCGGGATCGGTGCCGGGACCGTCACTGTGTCGGGTCCGGGTCTGAAGACGACCCGGCGGACGATCAAGTCGGCGACCTCGGCGACGATCACCGCCAAGTTGACGGCCAAGGGCCGTCAGTTGCGCCGGGCCAAGCGCGACATCCGGATCAAGGTCTCCTACCTGCCCAAGGGCACAAAGAAGGCCAAGGTCACCTACTCGACCACGGCCCGCACGGCCCACAAGAGCGCCAAAACCAAAGCCTGAGGCCCAAACGGTCTCGATCCATCCCGGCGGGCGGCCGGCGGCCGCCGCTGCACACACGAAGGGAGCACCACCAGCGAGCGCCAACCAGGCGGCCCTCCCACGGATGCCCGATGGGCGGACGGGCCAGACCAGCAGCACCCGATGACCTGCACGACGTGTGTGCAGGCGCGGGCTTGAATCACACACCTCGGCACGGTGCCGAGAATCTCACAAGGAGCAGTACCCGATGAAAACCATCAAGAAAACCACGCTTATCGCCGCTGTCGCCGCGATGGCCGCGTTCGCCGTGCCGTCGATGGCCTCGGCCGCCACTTGGGCACCCCTGAACACCAACAAGACGCTGACCTCGACAAGCCAGGTGGAGTACATCACGGGCTCGTACGGCTTTTACTGTTCGAACTCGAGCCTGGGAGTCCACGTCCGGACGCCGGCCTCCGGGACCCTCGACATCACCTCGGCCTCCTTCACGGGCTGCACTAACGTCAACAACGGTATTCCGTGCGGCCCCGCCACCGTCACCGCGACGGGACTTCCCTGGACGGCGACCTCGTTTAGCGTTTCCGGTGTTACGATTACCGAGCACCTGCAGGTCAGCTTCTCGGGGTGTGGTCTCGCTGGATACCCGTTCACCGTGGACGGCCCATTCACCGGTTCCTACAACAACGCAACCCACACGCTCAGTGGCCATCCGACGCCGCCAATGGCCCTGTACATCATGGGCACCTGGGTGGACAACATCATCCCCGCCACCCATACGTGGCACGAGACGACCAACACCCTGACCCTCACCTGATCGGTCAGCACATCGCCTGATGTGACCTGAACAGCGGGCGGCGACCGCAAGGTCGCCGCCCGCTGTGTCGTTGTTCAGGTGGTGATGGTGTCGTCGTAGCTGTCAAAGACGCGGTTGAGGGCTTCGACGCCGTGGCGGTTGGCGTGGGTGGCGCTCGGGCGGGAGGTACGAGTGGACGGACCGTGCGGGTCGCGCTACGGTGAAGCGACTTATCCTCAGTTTTTCGACATTTCCTCGGGCTTATCTGAAGAAATTCGACCTCAGGCCCATCGATGTCCGCCCCTAACCCGCCTTTTTCGCTCGCCGACCAGTCGGAGGTGTTCTTCACGAGCACCGCGACCTCGCGGGCGATTCGTCGCCTTCTCGACGCTGGCCAGATCCGCGCCGTGGGCAGCCGCTTGTACACCAAGAACCTCGTCGATCCATTGGAGGAGATCCTCCGGCGCCGGGTCTGGGACGTGGCCGCCGGGTACTTCGCCGGTGCGGTCATCGTCGATCGCACCGCCTTCGAGTTGCGCCCCAGTGGCGACGAAGGGTCGGTCTTCCTGAGCGGGCCGAAGGCGCGCAGCGTGCGGCTGCCCGGCCTCGTGCTCAACTGCCGGCAAGGTCCCGGCCCGGTCACCGGTGACCAGCCCTTCCTGGCCGGCGGCCTCTATCTCAGCTCCTATCCCCGCCGGTTCTTGGACAACATGCGTCGGTCGCGTGCGCGCATCGGCTCGCGGCGCACGCTGACCCGGTCGGAGATGGAGGATCGGCTGAGCGAGATCCTCTCCAAGCAGGGTTCCGATGAACTCAATCGGCTGCGAGATGAGGCGGCCGCCGTCGCTGAAGAGCTGCAGGCCACTGAGCAACTGCAGGAGCTGCGGTCGGTGATCGGTGCCCTGCTGGGAACCGTTGATGCTCCGCTCGCCTCGGCGGGCGCCAAGGCCGCGGCCGTCGGTGCGGGCTGGGACGATGCGCGCCTGCCGTTGTTCGACGCGTTGCTCAGTGCGTTGCATGTGTCCGTGCTCCCGCGCCGCGCGCCGCGCCATGGGCACACCGGCTCGACGTTCGCGTTTCACGAGGCGTACTTCTCCAACTTCATCGAGGGCACCGAGTTCACCCTCCAAGAAGCGCAGGACATCATCTTCGGGGGAGAGATTCCGGTCGATCGTCCTGCTGACGCGCACGATGTCCTGGGCACCTTCGACGTGGTGAGCGACCCGTCGATCCAGGGACATGTTCCGGCCGGGCCCGATGAGCTGGAGACGATCGTCCAGGCGTTTCACCGCCGGATCATGGCCGGGCGCCCCGAGCTGACGCCGGGTGAGTACAAGGTCAGAGCCAACCGCGCCGGCGCCACCGAGTTCGTCGCGCCGACGCTGGTTCAAGGCACGCTGCGTCAAGGGTGGGGGCGCTATCGCACGCTTCCCCTGGGGCTCGCGCGGGCGATCTTCGCGGCCTTTTTGATCGCCGAGGTCCATCCATTCACCGACGGCAACGGCCGGGTGGCTCGCGCGCTGGCCAACGCTGAACTGACGGCGGCTGGCGAGCAGCGCCTGATCATCCCCACCGTATTGCGCGATGACTATCTCCACGCGCTCCGTGCGCTCTCACGTGACGCGCACGCCATGCCGTTGATCAAGGTCGTCGATCGTGCTCAGGCCTGGGCCCATGAGGTCGACTGGTCGAGTATCAAGGCGGCTCGGCGCGACCTGGAAGCCACCAACGCGCTGATGACGAGTGCGGAGGCCGATGAGCTTGGGGTGATCTTGCGGCTGCCGAGTGAGGTCGCTAGGCGCGCGCTGTGAACGGGTCGGGTTGCGTCATGCTCGACGTGGGTCGATTGCTCATTCGTAGCGCCTCCTCCCTGGGCAGCCCGATCGGCTCGCGGGGTGGCGCTGCCGTGCCCACGGCTCAACTACCTGGTTCCGCTACTCGTCTAAGCCGACCCCGGAGCCCTTGCAATACGTCAGACCTCCTCAGTACGTTGCGCCGACATCAAAACTTACAAGGAGGGGAAGTAATGAAGCTCGTTAGAAAGCTCGCGGTGCTCGGCGCCGCGAGTCTCGTGCTGGCCGCATTCGCTGTGCCGTCGATGGCCTCGGCCGCGGTCTGGGGCCCGTTGAACACCAACCAGAACCTGACCTCGACCAACGCGACGTTCAGCTCGAATCTGGGTGCCGGGTGGGCCTGCGTCAACCACCAACTGAATACCCACGTCCGGACGCCGGCCTCGTCGACGCTCGACGTGACCTCGGCCATCTGGGGCCTTTGTGTCGGGACGGGGAGTGCTGCCGGCTGCCCGTTGAGCTTCGTCAACACGAGCCTCCCTTGGGCCGCTACGGCCACGTCGAGCACCGTCGTCGCCACGCCGTGGCATCTGACGGTGTCCTTCACCAGTTGTGGCTTGGGGACGTACAGCATCGACGGAACGCTCAACGGCACGTGGGCGCCGTCAACCCACTCGCTCACGTTCAGCGCCGCTTCGGGCACGCTGACCGTGAGCTACATGGGCAGCCCGGTGGGCACCCTCACCGTCACCGGAACGTGGACGAACGCGGCGCACACGCTGACCCTGACATAGCCGGTCAGCAGGCCTGATGCACCGGGCCGTCGCCGCAGTCGCGGCGGCGGCCCAGCGCCTCGCCCGGGTTCAGGTCCGGGCGGGCGTTCGCTCGTAGCGCCTCCTCAGTCCCGAAGAACGTCGACAGCACCACGTAGCTGATCGCCGGCAGCGCATCAGGTAGTTCCTGTAGGCGTCGGTCGATCACGTGCTGGCGCACGATGCGCCAGAGACCGCCGGTGATGCAGAGCGAGACGATCTCGGGGTTGGGCAGCGCGACGCCGCGGGCAGCAAAGCCCGGCTGCAGGAAGTCACTGAAGAGGTCGAGCATGCGGTGGTGGCGGTCGATCATGAGTGGCCCGAGGCGGGGGAGCTCGACGATCGACATGTAGGTCATCTCAGGTGACTTCGCCAGGTCGTGCAGGAGGAAGTCGAGGGCTGCGTGCAACGCCTGCGCGGGGTCGTCGGCGCCCTCCATGAACACCTCGGCGGTGCGGATATAGAGGCGGCGCGTGAAGGCGGCGACGCTGTCGAGCACCCGGTCGATCTCGTCGGGAGGCAGTGACGCAACGCTTGATAAAGGTAGGACGTCTGGCCTCATGACGCATCACCTTACGCCCGGTGCACAGCCAAAATCCAGCGCTGTTCGAGAGAATTTGACGGCTCTCAAGGAGACATCGATGTTTGCCGAAACTGACGGTAAATGACTTACCGCAAGGCGGCGGTCTGCTCGGCCACGCGCTGCGCCTCGGCCTCACCGAAGAACGGCGTGAGGCTCTGCAGGCTGAGGGCCGTCAGCTCGCCGGGCAGCTCGGCGAGCCGCTCCTCCTGGGCGAAACGGGCGACGACCGCGAGGATCCCCTCGAGCACGACCTCCAACAAAGCGACGGGCTGTGGGGCGCGCGCGTCACCCGCCGGGAGCTGGCCGCCGATGAGCTGCAGGAAAAGCGTGGCGTAGCGGGCGCGCAGCTTGGCGACGATGCTGACGATCTGCGGATCGTCGGTGACGGCGAGCGCCGAGACCGAAGGCGTGCCGGCGATGTGCGTCAGCGCCGCGTCGAGCGCGCGGTGGGCGGCCAGGGGCGGGTCGAGCGCCGCCGAGAGGTAGGCGCCGGCGGCGGCCGCGGCGAGCTGCCCGGTCCAGACGTCGAGCGCCTGGGTGGCGCAGTCGAGCTCGTCGTCGAAGAGCGCATGCACCGTGTCGAGCTCGATGGCCTCGCGCTGGGCGACGTCGGCGAGTCGCGTGGCGGCCAGGCCGTCCGCGACCACGGCGCGGGCGAAGGCGTCCATCAGCCGTAGCTCGTCGTCGGCGGGCTGGGCGGTCCCGGGCCCCGCGTCGATCCCGAGCCGGTGGGTCGCCGCGCGGGCCGCGCTCGACCCGAAGAGTGGCACGAAGAGGATCTCCACCAGCGCCGGCGTGAGGTCGGCGAGGTCGGCCGTGCGGTCCTCGACCACCCAGCCGCCGACAAGGCTGACGATCCCGCCGACCATCGCCAGCGGCACGATCGCCGGCAGCTCGCGGTCGCCCGCCGCGCCGGCGATCAGGCGCGCGAAGGCCTGCGTCGCGCGGTCGATCGCCGGGGCGCCGGCGCTGCCGGCCGACGCGGCGTCGACGAGCAACAGCCGCGCGCGACCAGGCTCGGTGATCAGCTGCTCCAGGGAGGCTGTGACGGCGGCGGTGACCTTGGCGGCCGGGTCGCGCTGGGCCGCGCCGGCGTGCCACGCGGCGGAGAAGAGCTCGAGGAAGGCTTGGTCATACGCGGCTGACCAGGCATCTTCCTTGGTCTGGAAGTGCTGGTAGAACGTCTGGCGTGACAGCCCGGCGCGCGTAGCGAGCTCGCGCGCGGAGGTGATCTCGAAGCCCTGCTCGGCCGAGAGGGCGAGCACCGCTTGCAGGATGCGCTCGCGCTGATGGCGGTGCACGAAGGCGGCGGGCAGGCCATGGCGCCCGTGGGGCAGCCCCTGTGACAACGGGGCAGAGATCGGGTCTGGCGTGGTGACCGGCCGGCGAGGCGGGGCCGGCTGCGGCGCGTCGGTCTCATACATCGCTCCCCAGGCCGCGAGATCCAGGGCCGCGCTGCGCAACGGCCGCATCCGGCCGGAGCGCAGGTGGCGGTCGAGCACATGCAGCGTGCCGCCGGCCAGGACGGCGAGCGCCGGCTCGGAGAGGACGGTCAGCCCGTCGCCGGTGGTCGCCGCCCGGCGCAGCAGCTCCTGCAGGCCGTCGGTCAGCGCGCGGCGGCGCTGGATCCCCGCCGGGCCGACGGCGGCGATGTCGACGACGGCCAGTCGCGCCGATTCGGGCTGGCGGAGTACCGCGTCGACGACGGCCGACAGGACGTCAGCGAGCGCATGGCGGAGGTCACCTTGACTATCAGCCCCCCCGCCCCGCGTGCGGAGTCGCCCGCCGGCGTCATTGACGATCGCGTCGAAGGTGTCAAGCACCAATTCCTGCTTGCCGGCGAAGAGGCCGTAGAGCGTGGCGGTCGAGACACCGGCGGCGGAGGCGAGCTCGTCGACGCTCGTTCCGCCGTAGCCCTGGGTGCTCAGGAGCTTGACGACAGCCTCGTGGAGCCGTGTCCGATGAGCGGCCGCGGCCTCTTCGCTCCCGAGCGCGTGACGACCGCGCGGCAACGGTGGCGACGAGGGTCGGCGGACGGATGCCATCGGCTGTCAACGATACGCGAGAGGGCGATCCCGAGATAGGGCTTGGGGGCCTTTTTAGAAGGAGATGGTCTATAGAAATTTGACTCCGTGGTCTACGATCACGTCATCGTGTCGAGAAACGCCGACGGTGCCTCAACTGACGTCGAGCAGCTAGCGGGACTCCCTCCGCAGGCGACGGAGTTCTGGCGGCGGGCGCGGATCGTGGATGCGGCCGTCCGCGAGGTGGCCGAGCACGGCTACGACCAGGCGACCGTGGCGAGCATCGTCGAGCGCGCCGGCGTGTCGGACGAGAGCTTCTACGACGCTTTCGGCGGCAAGGAGGACGTGCTCATCTGGGCCTACGATGCCGCCGTCGCCTACGCGATGCCGCAGATCCTGCGTGCGCTGCGCACCGAGCGCGATTGCCGGCGGGCAACCGCCGACGCGGTGGCGACCTACCTGGCGATCCTCGACTGCGACCACGACTGGGCGCTGGTCTGCCTGCGCGAGCTGCCGGCGGCTGGGGAGCGCGCCCGGGCGGTGCGCGACGTGGTGCGCGCGCCGCTCATGGAGGCGCTGCGCGAGCGGATCGCGCCGGCGTCGGAGGACAGCGTGGTCGTCGACACGGTCCTGGCCGGCCTTGACGCGATGGTCGTCGACCGGCTGCGCCACCGTCCCGGAAAGCCTTTGTGGGCAAGGCGTCGCGAGCTCACGAGCTACGCGCTGGCGCCGTTTGCGGCCGAGCGGCCGGTGGAGGTCGTCGCGAGCGATGCGACGGCGCCCGATCCCACTGCGGACCGTGCACGCATCGAGCTGCTGCTCGACCGCGGGCCGGAGGCGCAGGAGGACTTCGAGCTGCTCGTGCAGGGCGCGGTCGCGCGCCGCGACGGGCCGACCTTGTGGCGCGTCTCGGTGGCGATGGCCGAGCGCCGCGCGACCGGTGCACCGGTCCCGGAGGCCGTTGCGCGCCAGGCGCTCGAAGGGCTCCGGGACGCGTGGTTCTTCGGCCTGCCGGTCGAGGCGTAGTCGGCCGCTTATCTGAACTTCAGAGTTCTAATGAAGGACTTGGTACACGGAGACTTGACTTAGGACATCGGGCCGTTTACGGTGCCGATCGCACCTTGAGGTTGCCGCTCTGGCAGTGGCGTCGGGTGTGGGAGACGGCGGGCGCCGGAGGGCGTTCGTCGTGGGTTGAGAGATCACTGTTGGAGGAGACGACGTGTCCGCTGTGCCTGCTCGCAGGTCATCGATGGCCCCTGCCGTGACGGAGGGCGACCCCGTTCCGGGTGCCATCACCGGTCGGCGCAACGCCCAGACCTATGGGGTGCCGACCCAGCGCGACCGGCTGGTCGCCGCAATGGGGGAGCTGACGGCCGAGCTCGGTCTTGCGGCCGTCGGCGTTCATCACGTCTGCCAGCGGGCGGGGGTCTCGCGCCGCACCTTCTATGAGCTGTACGCCGACCGCGACGCCTGCGTGGTCGACACCCACGATGAGGCCTTTGGCCGCCTCCTGGCCCACCTCGCTGAAGCCGTCGCCGATGCGGGAGCCGTCTGGGAAGACCGTGCGGTCGCGGTGACCCAAGCGCTGTTCGCCGCATGGGACACCGACCGAGTGCTGGCCAAGCTGTGCCTGATCTCATCGGTCAGCGGCCACCCCGACGCGCTGGAGCTGCGGCGCGTCGCGATGGCCCAGATCGCCGGCCTGCTGGCCGACCCGCCGCGCCAGCCGATGGTGGAGGCGTCCGTGCTCGCTTGCGCGATCAGCGGCATCTGGGGCCTGGCCTTCGCGCAGCTGACCGAGAAGCCCAGCGCCTCCATCTCCGATCTCGCTGGCGTGGCGATCTTCTTGTTGTTGGCACCGTTCTCCGGCCGCCGCCACGCCGCGGCGCGCGCCGCCGGGCGCGGGGGCACGGCCGCTTACGTGACGCGCTGGACGCCGACCGTTGTTGGTGGTGATGACGACGAGCGAGGGCTGCTCGTCACGGAATTGACCAGCCAGACGCTGCGCTACCTCAACGGTCACCCCGGGGCGGCGAACATCGACATCGCGCGGGCGGTGGATGTCCGGCATGAGAGTCAGATGAGTCGACACCTGAGTCGGCTCGAGAAGGCTGGGATGGTCAGCCACCGCAAGGAGGGCCGGACTAATGCGTGGATGTTGACGGCGCGTGGTGAGGAGGCGGCGCGGACGTTGCGCGATCTGCGTGCCGATGCGCCGCGGTTGACCGCTAGTGCCTGGGCTGCGACGGACCACAAGGGAGCCTGAGATGTCACGGATGGGGAAGGCTGGTCGTCTGGGCCGGGGACGAGGTTTGGTCTCGGCGTTGACGGTTGCGGCGGCGTCATTGTTGATGGTCACTGGCTCGGCGTTGGCGACAACGGGGCACAGCTTTGCTGACCAGTTTGGTGCTGCCGGTGGTGGCGCGGGTGAGTTCGCGGGGGGTGGGCCGTCGGGGGTGGCGGTTGATCAGGTCTCGGGTGATGTGTTGGTTGGTGATCCGGGTCATATGTTGGGTGATGGTGTGACGCCGGCTCCGCGGGTGGAGCGGTTTGATGCTTCGGGGGCTTTTGTGTCGTCGTTTGCGGTTGACGGTGCCGCGTACAGTCAGGTCGGCGGGATTGCGGTTGGTTCGTCGGGGTCGGTGTATGTCTCGGCGCTGGACAACAGCAGCCAGGTTGGCACGGTCTTGAAGTACAGCGCGGCCGGTGTCTTTGCCTACGCTCTGGATGTTGGGGCGTCGGGGACGACGATCAACGCGGGCGGTCCGGTCACGGTTGACCCGGTCGACGGCACGGTCTACACGGTCGCGACGAACACATCGTCGGGCGCCATAGTGATCGACAGCTTCGATGGCGCCACCGGCGCGTTCATCGCCTCCTTTGACGGCGTGGACAACCTGGCTGGTTCGTTTCTTTGTCCGTCGGGTCTTGCGGTTGATGGGGCGCATCGCCTGTATGTCGTGGACATCGCTTGTTTTGGCGGCGGTGTCGTGTATGAGTACTCGACGGCTGGGGTGTTCGGCGCGACGATCACCGACTACAACACCGTCTCGGCCGGTGCGGTCACGGTTGACCCGACGACCAACGAGGTGTTCGTCGGTGAGTTTCCGTTTAGCGGCGCGCCGCCCCTTGTACAGGCATTCACCGCTGGTGGCGCGGCCCCGGCTCAGGTGTTCGGTCCGCCGAACATCGGCGGCTTTGCGGGCCTCGCGGTCAATAGCACCACGGGCACCGTGTACGTGGCCGACAACGCGAGCACGACGGTGGAGCGTTTCACGACGTTTGTCGGGCCGACGGTGACGACCACCGATGCGGTGGCGATCGATCCGACGTCAGAGACGCTGAACGGCACGATCAACCCCGAAGGTGTGTCGTCGACCTACCGGTTTGAGTACGGGCTGGACACGAGCTACGGCTCCCAGACCGCGGAGTCTGATCCGGTGACCGGCAGCACGGACCTGCCGACGACCGGCACTGCGACGGGCCTGCTGCCCAATACGACTTATCACTTCCGGATCGTGGGGTCCAACGCGTCGGGCAGCATCACGGGCAACGATCAGACGTTGATCACCGATCCGGCGCCGCCGACCTTGGACGGCTCACCCGCGTTCGCGTCGGCGATCAAGACCGGCGGCGCGACGCTCAACGGGACGTTGAACCCCAATGGGTCAGACACGATCTACCGCTTTGAGTACGGGACCGACACCACCTACGGGTCAAGCACCCAGGACTTCGATGCCGGCGCCGGCTCGGGGGAACAGCCGGTCACCGCTGACCTGGCCGGTTTGGCGGCCGGGACGACCTATCACGTGCGGCTGGTGGCCGACAACGGTACGGGTGGGGTGCGGCACGGCGCGGACTTCACCTTCTCGACCGCTCCGGTCACGTCGGTGAGCGTCGATGCCACGGTGTTCGGTGCGGTTCTGCATGGCACGATCAACCCGCACGGCTCGCCGACGACCTATCACTTCGACTACGGCAAGGACACCTCCTACGGGTTCAGCACCACCGAGGCCGACGGCGGCGCCGGCGATGGCGACGAGCCCGTCACCCAGCCGACGAGCCGGCTGACGCCGGCAACGACCTACCACCTCCGCCTGGTCTCTACGGCCAACGGCCAGACCACGACCAGCGACGATCAGACCTTTACCAGTGGTGCGATGCCGGGCGCGGTCGCGACTGATCCGACCGGGGTCACGACCACGGCGGCGACGCTGGGCGGCCAGGTCGACACCTACGGCAAGACGGGTACGTTCCGGTTCTTTGTCACCGCGCTTGACGGCTCGTACTCCACCACGACCGATCAGCAGCCGGCACCGAGTTCGAGCAGTGCGGTCACTGCTGCGCTGTTGGGTCTGCCGGCGGGTGAGTCCTTCCGGGTGGTGTTGTCGGTGACCAGCAACGGCGCCACGAGCACCAGCGACCAGATCGTGTTCTCCACCCCCGCCATGCCCACCCCGCCCGGGCCGCCGCCGGTCGGACCCAACGGCCCCTACGGCTGTGGCGCGCCGGTTCTCAATGCCTATAACCAGCATCCCAAGCCGGGTGAGACGATCACGATCACGGGTGGTGATCTCGGGGTCGGTGGGACCGTTGCCTTGGGTGACACCCAGATCACCCCGTCGGGTTGGTCGGCGGGCGGGTTCTCGATCGAGATCCCCGATACTGCCGCCGGCACGCTTCCGTTGACGGTCAACTGTGGCCACGCGTCGAACACGATCGCGGTCGCGGTCTACCACGCGCCCGACAACCGGTTCACGATCACCAAGACCACGGTCAAGGGCGCCACGGCGAGCCTGACGCTCAAGCTCCCCGGCGTCGGCAAGGTCACCACCACCGCCAGCCACACGGCAAGCAAGACGACGACGGTCACCATGGCCGGCACCCGCATGGTCAAGGTCACGCTGACCAAAGCGGGCAAGAAGGCCTTGAACAAGGCCAAGAGCCGAAAGCTCAAGGTCACCGTCCGTGTCAGTTACACGCCGGCCGGCGGGACCGCGACCACGCTGACCAAGTCCCTCACGTTTAAGACCGGGAGCAAGCGATGAGCCTCTTGAATGTCACCCGACCCTCCGCTCGCTCCCCCAAGGACCAGCCCATGCACTCCACCATCACAACCGCGGCGAACCGCGCTGGAGCATCCGGCGGCTCGCGCCGCCGCCCCCTTGCCCGGCGCGTTGCGAGCGCCCTTGCTGCCCTGGCGGCAGCCGCCACAGCAGCGCTCACCCTTACCGCCGCGCCCGCTCTGGCTGACGACTGCCCCAACGCTGCACTGCGGGCAGAGAACAACTCCACCCAGCTGCCCGACTGCCGCGCCTACGAGCAGGTCTCGCCGGTGTACAAGGAGGGGTTTCCGCCGGCCCCGATGGCCTTCACCGATGACGGCCAGCTGCTGTTCCGGGCGAACGGGAACTACGCCAACAACGGGAACGGGGCAGCGGGCATTACCGGTTACAACCCGTACCTCGGGTCACGTGCCGCGAGCGGGTGGTTGACCAAGGCGCTTGCTCCGTCCGGCCCGGACTACTTCACCGATCCCGGGAACAACGGCATTCCTAGAGCAGTCTCACGCGACCTGCGCTCGTCGCTGTGGGTGATGCGCCGCGGCGAGGAGCCCCGCTCTGTCTATGATCTGTACGTCCGGCGTCCCGACGATGTCTTCACCCGCATCGGAGCGGTCCCGACGGTGGCGCCGCCGATTCAGGCATCCGACGATCTGTCCCATATGGCGTTTGTTAGCCCGACGGGTGTGTCTGAGTACGTCGGTCTGGACGGCGGCCAGTCTCGGCCGGTAAGCGTCGACAACACCGGTCAGCCACTCGGGGGGTCGGGATGCGGGAACCGCCTTGGCGGTAACGCGACCAGTTATCGCAGCGTGTCTGCGGATGGTCGTGTGATCTTTTGGACGCAGGACTGCGATTTGGGGTCAGCCGTATATGCACGTGTCGGCGGGGCGACGACGATCGACGTTTCGGCGTCTCAGTGCACGCGCGGCCCGTCCGATCCGGGCGGAGCCTGCAATGCCGACTCGTCCCCCGTTTTTCTCGGCGCGAACGCGGACGGCACGCGGGTCTACATCAGCACCACCCAGCAGCTGGTCGATGCGGATACCGATTCGACGCGAGATCTGTATGAGTGCGACATCCCGCCCGGCACGTTGGCACCGGCGGGCCCGCTCAACGTCTGTCCGCATCTGCGGCAGGTCTCCGGTGCCGCCTCTGGCGCTGACGTCCAGGGTGTCACGCGGATCTCCGATGACGGCTCCCGGGCGTATTTCGTCGCGACGGGTGTCCTGGCCTCCAACACCGACGCCAACGACGCGGTCGCCGTGGCTGGCGACGACAACCTGTACGTCTGGCAGCACGACACCGCCCATCCGGCCGGTGAGACCCGGTTCGTCGCAAAGCTCGATCCAAGCGACAGCGGCGATCCACCTGGCGGCAACTTCAACAGTGGACTGTGGTTGACCGGGTCGTCACCGGACCAAAAGGGTGGCCTTGCGCAAGCGACCGATGACGGGCGCTATCTCGTGTTCGCCTCGCACGCTGCGCTGATCGATCACGGCCCGATGGCCGACACGGACTCCGCGCTCGACATCTACCGCTACGACGCCGACACGGGTGCGCTGACGCGGCTGTCCACCGATGTCAACGGAGAGGGCGGCAACGAGCCGGAGGACGCCAACCTCAAGTCGATCGCCTACAACGGCGACCCTGCCGCCACGGATCGGCCGTACGCCCGTGTAGCGATGAGCGACGATGGCGGGTCGGTGGTCTTCACCACCACCGAGGCGCTCGCGCCGATCGATACGAATGGAACGCCCGACACGTATCTCTGGCGCGAGGGGCGCCTCTCGTTGATTTCCAGCGGCAAGCCGTCGAATGATGGCTTCTTTCAGCGCTTCCCCCAAGCCTTTGGGGTCTACGCCTTCGACACGGCGGTGATCTCGCCATCGGGCCGTGACGTGTACTTCTGGACGACGGCCCAGTTGGTCTCCAGTGACAGCGACACGGTCATGGACATCTACGACGCGCGGGTCAACGGCGGCTTCGCGCCGACGCCGACACCGACGCCGTGTTCCGGCGATGCGTGTCAGGGCGGACGCTCAGCACCGCCGCCCGAGTCAAGGCCTGGCTCGACGTCGTCGACGGGTCAAGCTGGCTCACCGCAGACGACGCCCGCGTTCACGGTGGGCAGGCTGACGGCCAGTCAGCTGAAACGAGTCACGTCGACCGGGAAGGTGTCGCTGTCGGTCACGACCAATGCGCCGGGGACGGTGTCGGCGCAGGCGACAGCAACGATCGCCCGGCGGTCCAGCACGGTGGGGTCCGCCAAACGCGCCGTCACGAAGGCGGGAACGGTCTCGCTGTCGCTCACGTTGTCCAAGAGGGCGCGGGCTGAGCTGAAGCGCAAGCGCAAGCTCGCGGTGAAGGTGCTGGTCGGTCAGGACAACGTGGCGATCGCCCGGACGGTGTCGCTGAAGCTGACCCAGCCCACGGCGGCCAAGAAGAAGACGAAGAAGAAGGCCGCGCGCACGACGTCACGGCACACCGCAGCCAAGGGAGGTCGGTCATGACCACCCCCGATCAGGTCCGCCGCTCGACAGGAACAGGTCCGCTCATGCTTACGCCCCGCACCCACCCTCACCCCCGCCGCCGCGCCCTACTGGTGCTGCTTGGCGCCGTCGTCGCGGTGCTGTGTCTGGCGCCGGCGGCCCACGCCGCTGGGCCCGAGCTCACCGTGTCGATCACCCACGACCTGCCGAATATCTCCGGGCAGCTCGACTACCCGAATTTCCAGCGGGGCGATCTCGACGCGGCTGTGGTCGTGACGGTCACCAACTCGGGCGATGCCCCGACCGGCGGCCCGGTGTCGGCCGCCATCACGCTTCCCGCCGGGTTGCAGTTGCGGTACTCCGAAGGGGAAGGGTGTCCGACGGTGCAGTCCGTAAATGCCGGCACCCCATTCACCTGCACGACAACCTTTCCGCTCGCGCCAGGGAACTCCCGCACCTGGAAGGCAAGCCTGATCGTGGCGAACGACGCGGCCAGCGAGCTGACGCCATCCGTCACCGCCTCCGCTACCGGTGTGTCCGATGTCACGGTCGAGGATCACATCTCGGTCGTCGATCGCCCGCCGTTTGGCCCCGTCGACTTCGTCGCTCGGTCGCTGGACGCCGCTGGTGATGACGACACGGTGGCGGGCGGCCACCCGTATGAGGCGACCACGTCCTTCGCCTTCCCCGCCTGGCGCGGGACCATCGGCAACGCCGTAATCCCGGACTCAACAATCCCGGTTGAGGACGTGCACAACATCTGGGTGGAACTTCCTCCGGGTTTCGTGGGAGCCGCGTCTGCTGCTCCACGGTGCCCGCTGGCCCTGATTCAGGACCCGGCCGCCTTCTTTACGTCTTGTCCTGCGGCGAGCAGGGTGGGAACGGTGGTCTTCCTCGGAGGTTCAAGCCCGTTGACCAGCTACATGTTCAACGTGGTGCCCGAGAAGGGATATCCGGCGGAGTTCGCGTTCAAGATCTTTGGCAATGGTGCAGTGACGAACTATCCGCAGTTGCGGGCCCGTGGCGGAGGGTACGGGTTGAACTTCACCGTTCCCGGGGCGAGCCGCTTCAGCATCCACAGCGTCTCCGTGACGTTGTGGGGGGTGCCGTCGCAGCGCAATGGTGTGGGCGGTCCTCCGATTCCCTTCTTGTCAAATCAGTCGGACTGTTTGGACGCGCAGCCGACGTCGAAGATCTTCGTTGACTCCTGGCAGCATCCGGCGAAGATGCGGTCGGACGGGACGCCGGATCTGTCCGATCCCAACTGGAAGTCCTCGCCGGCGCCCGCGCCCCCGATTACGGGGTGTGACAATCCGTTACTAGCGGATCAGTTCAAGCCGTCGATCAGCGCCGGCCCGACGTCGACGGATGCGGGTGGGTCCACTGCGGCGGATACGCCATCGGGCTATCGAGTGGATCTTGCGTTCCCACAGTCCAACGATCCGACCGATCCGGACACGGTGTTCGATCCGTCAGTGCCGCAGGCGCCGCAGCTCAAGGACGCGACGGTGACGCTCCCTGCGGGGACGGCGATCTCGCCGTCCGCGGCGGACGGCCTGGGTGGTTGTTCGGATGTTGCTGGTGATGATCAGGTGCGGTTGGATTCGATCAGTCCGGTGTCGTGTCCTGAGTCCTCGAAGATCGGGTCGGTGGTCGCGACGTCGCCATTGTTGGCCGCCCGTGATCCGGAGAGCGATGCGGTGACGGGTGCCGAACCACTCGACGGTGATGTGTTCATCATCAAGCCGCATCCGGGTGATCTGGATCCGTCGGGTGATCGGGACGGCCGTTTCCGGTTGTTGATCCAGGTCGACAACCCGCGTCTTGGTCTCAACATCAAGTTGCCGGGGCTCGTGACCGCCGACAAGGCGACGGGCAGGTTGGTGGCGAGGTTTACCGATAATCCGCAGTTGCCGGTCAAGCATCTGTCGTTGACGTTCAAGGCGGGGGATCGGGCGCCGTTGGTCAACCCGGTGTCGTGTGGTGCGGCGAGGACCACGGGTGTATTTACGCCATGGTCGCGGGGTGGCACGCGGTCAGATGGTGTCGTGGTGCCCGGCACCCCGGACGCAACCGCCGACGCGTCGTTTGATGTCAGTTGGGATGGCAAGGGCGCGGCGTGTCCTGGTGTGTTGCCGTTCGGCCCGGCCATAACCGCCGGGACGGCATCAAACCTGGCGGGCGGGTCGAGCCCGTTTACGTTTGATGTGACCCGTGAGGATCGCACCGACGTCTTCAAGAACGTCAACGTGACGTTGCCGGGTGGTTTGTTGGCGGCGGTCAAGGACGTGCCGTTGTGCGTCGACGCCGATGCCAATGCCGGGTCGTGTCCGGTGGATTCGCGCGTTGGGTCGGCGACTGTTGCGGCCGGTGCGGGTGGCAGCCCGTTCTACCTGCGTGATCAGCCGGTGGCGTTGACGGGTCCGTACAAGGGTGCTCCGTATGGGTTGGCGATCGCCGTTCACGCGGTGGCGGGTCCGTTTGATCTCGGGACCGTGGTGGTGCGACAGGCGCTGAACATCGATCCCGACGACGCGCACGTCACGGTGGTCAGCGACCCGTTGCCGACCATCCGTGATGGCGTGCCGTTGCGGGTGCGCCGGATCAATGTGACCGTTGATCGTCCTGGGTTCATGCGCTCTCCCACCTCGTGCGCGGCCAAGGCGATCGGCGCATCGCTCGGTTCGTTGGGCGGTCAGACGGTCAGTCTCAGCTCGCCGTTTGCGGTCGATGGTTGCGCCAAGTTGCCGTTTGCGCCGAAGCTGGCGATGAAGCTGACCGGGAGCAAGGAGACCAAGGTCGGCGGCCATCCCGGCGTCGAGGCCCTGGTCACCCAACGCCCCGGCGAGGCAGCGCCGAGGTCTGTCGAGGTCACCCTGCCGCTCAGCCTCGCGCTGGATCCGGATCATGCGGCGTCGGAGAATCTCTGTGAGTACACAGACGGCCTCGCTGACCGGTGTCCGCAGAAGTCGGTGATCGGGACCGCGACGGCGATCAGTCCGTTGCTCAAGGCTCCGTTGACCGGGAAGGTGTTCTTCGTCAAGGGGGTGCGAACGGATCCGAAGTCGGGTCGTCAGATCAGGACGTTGCCGACGTTGTTGTTGGAGTTGCGGGGTGAGGTGAGCCTGAATCTGCGGGCCAGCAGTTCGGTTCCGGATAACAAGCATCTGGTCTCGACGTTCTCGATGATCCCCGACGCCCCGATCAGCTCATTTGCGCTCAAGCTCGACAGTGGCAAGAACGGCATCCTGGTCGTCACCGACGGCGCCAACGTCTGCGCCGAGGCCGAGAAGCCGTTCCTGTCTGCGGTGGCCCAGAACGGCAAGCGGGTCGACCGCGCGATGAGCCTGACCCCCGAGTGCCCGCTGGCGGTGGTCTCCAAGACGTTTACCAAGACCAGCGCGCGGGTGAAGGTGACCGGGATCGGTGCCGGCACCGTCACCGTGTCAGGAGCGGGCCTGAAGACCACCAAGCGCACCATCACGGCCGCGACGTCGGCGACGGTCACCACAAAGTTGACGGCCAAGGGCCGTCAACTGCGCCGGGCCAAGCGCGACATCCGGATCAAGGTCTCCTACCTGCCCAAGGGTGCCAAGAAGGCCAAGGTCACCTACTCGACTGCGGCTCGCACGGCCAAGAAGGCCAGGGCGAAAGCCAGAGCCTGAGGCCCCAGCGGCCTGATCCCGGCGGACGGGCCACACGGCCGCCCGCCCATACACGAAGGAGCACCACCACGAGCGCCAGCAAACCGCCCTCCACGGATGCCCGATGGGCGGACGGGCCAGACCAGCAGCACCCGACGACCTGCACCACGTGTGTGCAGGCGCCAGCTCGAACCGCACACCTCGGCACCAAGTGCCGGGAATCTCACAAGGAGCAGGAACCGATGAACACCATCAAGAAAACCACGCTCGTCGCGGTCATCACCGCGATGGCCGCGATCGCCGTGCCGGCCATGGCCTCGGCCGCCACCTGGAAGCCGGTCAACACCAACAAGACGCTGATCTCGACGAACAACACGACGTACGCTACCAACGTCGCGGGCCCCGCATACTTTGACTTTGTCTGCTCGGGCTCGACCCTCGGCACCCACGTCCGGTTGCCGCTCTCCTCGACGCTCGACATCACCTCGGCCTCCTACACGGGCTGCGTTGGCGGCCCCAATACCGTCTACCCCTGCCACGGCAACCCCGTCACCGTCACCGCGACAGGACTCCCCTGGGCAGCGACCTCGACCGTGAACGGGGTTTCGTATACCGAGCACCTGGACGTCACCTATTCGCCGGCATGTGTGGGCGGGGTAGGAACCTTCACCGTGGACGGTCCTGTCGTCGGCACCTACAACAACGCAACTCACACGCTCACCAGCCACGCGGGTACGGGAATGTTCGTGAACTTTATGGGTACGCCCTATGCCGCAATCGGCACCATCCCCACGCTCGGAGCGTGGCACGAAACGACCAACACCCTGACCCTCACCTGATCGGCCGATACATCGCTTGATGTGACGTAAAACAGCGGGCGGCGGCCTCATGGCCGCCGCCCGCTGGTCGTTGTTCAGGTGGTGATCGTGTCGCTGTAAGCGTCGAAGACGCGATCATCGCGGGCGCTCGTGCGATTTGAGCCCAGGCGCTCTGACCCGCAGCGCCTGCTCGGTCCCGAAGAACGTCGACACGCACACCCAGCTGATCGCCGGCAACGCATTGGGCAGCGCGTGCAGCGTGCGCTGCGCGGCATGGCGGTAAATGACCTCCCAGACCCCGCCGCTGATGCAGAGCGAAACGATCTCGCGGCTGGGCGGCGGCTCGTCCAGCGCGGCGAAGCCAGAAGCGAGCAGCTCGCTGAACAGGTGCAGCGTCCGGTCCTGGCGCTCGTAGACCAGCGGTCCCAAGCGCGGCAGCTCGACGACCGACAGGTAGGTCAGCTCCGGCGACTCGGCCAAGTCATATAAGAGCGCGGCGAGCGCGTGATGGAGGGCCATCGGGCCGTCGCCACCGGCTTCCATGAACGCCATCGCCACCCGTCCGAAGAGCTGCCGCGTGCTTGCGGCCACCGTGTCCAGCAAGCAGTCGATCGCCGTAGGCCAAAAGCCCTCGACCCGCTCCAGCGGCACCCGCGCGCGCCGGGCGACCTCGGCGAGGCACGTCGGCGAGAGGCCGCGTTCGTAGACCGTGGCGGCGAAGACGGCCATCAGCTCCTCGCGCTCATCCTGCGGAGTGAAGCTTGACATCGGTAGACCGTTGAGGTCCATGACGGTCACTTTACGCATGGTCCCCATGAAAAATCCAGAGCAGTTCGGGAGACTTTCATGTCTCCCGAATTCTTGACGGTAACGGGCTCAGCGTCGCGGCGTGCCGGCTGCCGTCAGGCCGGCCACGCGCCGGGCTTCGTCCGCGCCGAAGAACGGGGTCAGCGTCTGCAGGCTCAGCGCCCGCAGCTGCTCGGGCAGCTCGGTGATGCGGCCCTCGCGGGCGAAGCGGCGCAGGACGGCGAAGATGCCGTCGAGCACCACGCCCAGCGCGGCCAACGGTTGCGGCGCACGCTGCTCGGTCGCGGCGACCTGTCCTGCGATCAGCTGGAAGAAGAGCGAGATGTAGCGGTCGCGCAGCGCGGAGATTGCCGGCACGAGCTCCGGGTCGTCGGTGACAACCAGCGACGAGACGATCGGCGTGCGCGCCAGATGCCCGACAGCCGCCTCCAGCGCGCGGTGCGCCGCCAGCGGCGGGTCGTTGGCGGCGGCCAGGAACGCGCCCGCGGCGATCACCACGAGCTGCCCGGCCCACGCGTCCAGCACCTGGGTCGCGCAGTCCAGCTCGTCGGCAAACAGGGCGCCCACGACGTCGAGCTCGACGCCCGCCCGCTGGGCGACGTCCGACAGCCGGGTCTTCGCGAACCCATCCTGCGCGACGGCTTCGGCGAAGGCATCCATCAACACCCGGCGCTCGTCGGCCGTGCTGTCCGGGTCGGGTGCGCCCAGCCCGGTGGCGGCGTCCCGTGCCGCCGCCGATCCGAACAAAGGCACGAAGACGATCTCCACCAGCGCCGGCGTCAGCTCCGGCAGTTCGGCCGCACGGTCGTCGACCACCCAGCCGGCGATCAGGTTGACGATCCCGCCGACCAGCGCGAACGGGACGATCGCCGACTGCTTGGCGCGTTCTCCCGCCGCTCGGGTGACCAGGCGCGTGAACGCCTCCATCGCCTCGTCGATCGCGGGCGTGGCGGCGCGTCCGGCCGACGGCGCGTCGACCAAGAGCAGGCGCGCGCGCTGCGGCTCGGCGGCCAGGTGGTTCAAGCAGGCGCTGACGGCGGCGGTGACCTTGGCCTCGGCGTCGCCCTGCGGCGCGGCCGCGTACCAGGCGGCGGCGAAGAGCTCGACGAAGGCCTGGTCGAACGCGGCCGACCACGCGTCCTCCTTGGACTCGAAGTGCTGGTAGAAGGTCTGGTGTGACATGCCCGCGGCGGCGATCAGGTCGCGCACCGACGTCGCCTCGAAGCCGTGCTGCGCCGAGACGGCGAGCACCGCCTCGAGGATCCGCATGCGCTGGTGGCGCTTGACGAACGCCGGCGGCAGGCCGTGGCGCCCGCGCGGCAAGGACAGCGAGAAGGGGGAGGGCGACGGCGCGCCGCCCGGATGCAAGGGCGCCGGCGCGCGGCGCGGCGCGTCGGTCTCATACAGCGCGCCCCAGCCGGCCAGGTCCAGGGCCGCGGCGCGCAGCGGGCGCAGCTTGCCGGTGCGCAGGTGGCGCTCCAGCACTGCCATCGTCCCGCCGGCCAGCACCGACAGCGCGGGCTCGGAGACCACCGTGTGACCGTTCGGCGTCGCGGCCCGGCGCAGGGACTCCTCCAACTCGGTGGTCAACTGCCGGCGGCGCTCGACGCCCGGCGGCCCGACCGTGACGAGGTCGACGACCGCCAGCCGCGCGGCGTCCGGCGCTGCGAGCACGGCGTCGACGACAGCCGACAACACGCCGGCCAGCGCGCGGCGCAGGTCGCCCTCGGGCATCGTCGGCCGCCCGCGCAACGCGCCCCCGATCTCCTGGGCGATCGCATCGCCGGCATCGAGCACCAACTCCTGCTTGCCGGAGAACAGCTCATACAGCGTGGCGGTTGAGACACCGGCCGCGGCGGCCAGCGCGTCGACGGTCGTGGCGCTGTAGCCGTGCTCGCCGACGAGCTCCACCGCGGCGGTGTGCAGAAGGGCCCGGTAGCGCGCGGCCGCAGCGTCGGCATCCAGCGCGTGGCGACCACGCGGCAACCGTGGCGACGAGGGTCGACGGGCGGAGGCCATGTCTGGGCTGAAGGATACGTGACGCAACACTTTGCACAAGGTGTTCGCAAGCTTCGACCGAAGGATCTGTGTCCCAAGAAACTTGCATCGTGGTCTAGCATCCGCGGCTGTGTCGAGAAACGTTCGTGTTGCCCCAACGGACGGAGCCGATCTCGCGGCGCTGCCCCAGCAGGCTCAGGACTTCCGCCGCCGCGCGCGGATCGTCGACGCTGCCGTGCGCGAGGTCGCCGAGCACGGCTACGGCCAGGTGACCGTCGCCTCCATCGCCGAGCGGGCCGGCGTCTCGCGACGCGCGTTCTACAGCACCTTCCCCAGCAAGCAGGACGCGCTGATCTGGGCCTACGACGTGGCGGCCGCCTACGCCATGCCGCAGATCCTGCATGCCCTGCGGGCCGAGCGCGACTGCGCGCGTGGGACCGCCGCCGCGCTGGCGACCTACCTAGCGATCCTCGACTGCGACCACGCCTGGGCGCTGGCCTGCCTGCGCGACATCCCGGCCGCGGGGGAGCGGGCGCGGGTCGCCCGTGACACGGTGCGGGCGCCGCTGCTGGCGGCCTTAGAGGAGCGGATCGCGGACAAGCCGCGGACGGTCGTGGGCGTCAACACGGTGGTCGCCGCACTGGACGCCATCGCCGTCGATGGCCTGCGCCATCGGCCCGAACAGCCTTTGTGGGAACGGCGTCAGGAGCTGGCGACCTTCGCGCTGGCACCGTTCGTCGAGGGTGCGCAGACGGTGTCGGTCGATGCGGCGGCGATCAGCAAGCTGCCCGACACCGGCCAAATCGCCGCGCTGGTCGCCGAGGGTTCCCAGGGGCGGACCGAGCTCGAGCTGCTGGTGCGTGCGGCGATCGCGCGCAGGGACGGGCCGACGCTGTGGCAGGTCGTCGTGCAGGTGCAGCGCCACGGCGGCGCAGGCCCGTCGCTGCTGGACGACAACTTGGTCGCCGAGGTGCTCGACGCGTTGGACGATGCATGGTTCTTCGGCTTGCCGATCGCCGAGCCGGGGGAGGGCTCGGCGGCTGTCGGCATCTCGGAGACCGACACGCTCTACCTGCGCTATGTCGCCGCCCATCCTGGCAGCAGCGGCGAGCAGATCCGCCGCGGCCTGGCGCTCGCGCATCTGTCGCAGGTCAATCGCACGCTGCAGCGTCTGGAGGGCCACGGCGTGCTGGTGCGCGAGCCGGGCCACGGCCGCGCGAACGCGTGGCGCCTAACGGCTGCGGGCGTCGCCGCGCTGCGCGTGCCGAGTCGCACCTGAAGGCTCGTCCGGCCGCCCGCGGAGCGCGGTTTCGATCCTCGTCTGAAGGATTCGTGACGTAAACCCTTGACTTCGGACATCGGCCAGTTTACGTTCCCGGTCACACCGGCTCGCCACGTTCCCGCTACGGGACGGTGAGCCGGGCAGGAGGCCGCGGGAGAGCGGTCGCCGGGTCGAGAAGCAATCTGCTGGAGGAGACGACGTGTCCACTGTGCCTGCTCGCAGGTCATCGATGGCGCCTGCCGTGACGGAGGCCGAGCAGGACGCTGCCCGCGGGCCTAAGAGCCGGCGCAGCGGTCGCGCCTATGGGCAGCCGACTCAGCGCGATCGGCTTGTGGCAGCGGTGGGCGAGCTGACGGTCGAGCTCGGGATGTCGTCTGTCGGCGTGCATCACATCTGCCAGCGGGCGGGGATCTCACGCCGCACCTTCTACGAGCTCTACGCCGATCGGGACGCCTGCTCGCTGGACGCGATCGGCGAGGCGCAGCGGCGGTTGGTCGCCCACGTCGCCACGGCGGTCGCCGAGGCGGGTCCCGAGTGGGAAGACCGTGTGGTTGCCGCGACGCGGACGCTTGTGGCCGCGCTCTGCGCTGACCCGATCCTTGGCCACCTGTGCGTCATCGCGCCACCCGCTGCGGGCCAGGACGCACTGGCGCTGCGGCGCACGGCGATCGACGAGATCAGCCGGCTGCTCGGACCGTCGCCACCGATCGACGTGCCGGCCGACCTCGTCCTGGCCGCCGCGCTCGGCGGTGTCTGGGAGCTCTTGCGCCACCATCTCTCCGACGGCGTCGCCGAGCAGCAGGTGACGACCGCGGCAATCAACGCGCTCCTGGCGCCGTTCGTCGGTCGGCGCCGCGCAGCGATGCGCGCCCAATCTCCGGGTGACGCCGGCACCTTCGTGACGCGCTGGACGCCCGAGGCTGACAGCAACGGCCTCCTGGTCACCGAGCTCACACGGCTGACGCTCGTCTACCTCGACGCGCATCCGGGCGCCTGCAACATCGACATCGCCCGTGCGGTGGATGTGCGTCATGAGAGCCAGATGAGCAGGCATCTCGCGCGGTTACAGCGTGCGGGGATCGTGCAGCGGCGCAAAGAGGGACGCTCGAACGCCTGGCAGCTGACCGCTCGTGGGGAGGACGCGGCGCGTTCGGTTCGGGATGCGCGGCGTCGAGACAAGGACTCGGTCTGATGAGGGTTCGTGCGCGGGTGTGGGTGTTGGGGGTCGATTCGTTGCTTGAGGAGTTGTGCATGCGTTTGTCGTCGTTGTCGGTGGTGCGTCGTGGGCGGGGTTTGGTCTCGGCGTTAGGGGCTGTCGTGGCGTTGTCGTTGGTGGTCTGCGGTTCGGCGTGGGCGACGACGGGGCACGGCTTTGCCGATCAGTTCGGTGCCGCCGGTAACGCTTCCGGGGAGTTTGGGGCTGGTGGGCCTGCGGGGGTGGCGGTGGATCAGGCGTCGGGTGATGTCTTCGTGGCTGATCCGGGCCATACGTTGGTTGATGGGACGACGCCGGATCCGCGGGTCGAGCGCTTCGATGCTTCGGGGGCCTATGTGTCGTCGTTTGCGGTTGACGGCACCGCGTACGGCCAGGTCGGCGGGATCGCGGTTGCCCCGTCCGGGTCGGTGTATGTCTCGGCGCTCGACAACGCCGGCCAGGCCGGCACGGTCCTGAAGTACAGCGCGGCCGGTGTCTTTGCGTATGCCTTGGATGTTGGGTCGTCGGGGACGACGATCAACGCGGGCGGCCCGGTTGCCGTTGACCCGGTCGACGGTACGGTCTTTACGGTCGCGACGAACACAACGTCCAGTGCCGTAGTGATCGACAGCTTCGATGGCGCGACGGGCGCGTTCGTCGCCTCCTTTGAGGGCGGGGACAACCTGGCCGGTGCGTTTCTCTGTCCGTCGGGTCTTGCGGTTGACGGGGCGCATCGCCTGTATGTCGTGGACATCGCTTGTTTTGGCGGCGGCGTCGTCTACCGGTACTCGACGGCTGGGGTGTTCGGCGCGACGATCACCGATTACAACGCCGTTTCGGCCGGTGCGGTGACGGCTGACCCGACGACCAACGAGGTGTTCGTTGGTGAGTCTCCGTTTAGCGGCGCGCCGCCCCTTGTACAGGGCTTCACCGCTGGTGGCGCGGCCCCGGCTCAGACGTTCGGTCCGCCGAACATCGGCGGGTTCGCGGGGCTGGCCGTCAACAGCTCGACCGGCACCGTGTACGTCGCGGACAACATCAGCACGGCGGTGGAGCGTTTCACGACGTTTGTTGGGCCTACGGTGACGACCATCGATGGGGTGGCGATCGATCCGACGTCAGAGACGCTGAACGGCACGATCAACCCCGAGGGCGTCTCGTCGACCTATCACTTCGAGTACGGCCTGGACACGAGCTACGGGTCGAGCACCGATGAGTCTGACCCGGTGACCGGAACGACCGACCTGCCGGCAACCGACACCGCGACGAGCCTGCTCCCGCACACGAGCTACCACTTCCGGATCGTGGGGACCAACGCGTCGGGCAGCATCACGGGCAACGATCAGACGTTCATCACCGATCCGGCCCCGCCGACCTTGGACGGCTCACCCGCGTTCGCGTCGGCGATCAAGACGGGCAGCGCGACGCTCAACGGGACGCTGAACCCCAACGGGTCAGACACGATCTACCACTTCGAGTACGGGACCGACACCACCTACGGGTCAAGCACCCAGGACTTCGATGCCGGCGGCGGCTCAGGGGATCAGCCGGTCACCGCTGACTTGACCGGTGTGGCGGCCGGGACGACCTACCACGTGCGGCTGGTCGCCGACAACGGCACGGGCGGTGTGCAGCACGGCGCGGACTTCACCTTCTCCACCGCTCCGGTCACGCCGGTGAGCGCCGACACCACCGTGTTCGGCGCGGTTCTGCACGGCACGATCAACCCGCACGGCTCGCCGACGACCTATCACTTCGACTACGGAACCACCACCTCCTACGGGTTCAGTACCCCGGAGGCCGACGGCGGCTCGGGCGATGCCGATGAGTCGGTCACTCAGCCGACGATCAGGTTGACGCCAGGCACGACCTACCACGTCCGCCTGGTCTCCACGGCCAACGGTCAGACGACGACCAGCGACGATCAGACCTTCACCAGCGGTGCGCTGCCCGAGGCGGTCGCGACTGATCCGACCGGGGTCACGACCACGGCGGCGACGCTGGGCGGCCAGGTCGACACGCACGGCAAGACCGGCACGTATCGGTTCTTCGTCGATGCGCTCGACGGCTCGTACTCCACCACCACCGACGCGCAGCCGGCGCCGGCCTCGAGCAGTGCGGTCACTGCTTCGCTGTCGGGTCTGCCGGCGGGTGAGTCCTTCCGGGTGGTGTTGTCGGTGACCAGCAACGGCGCCACGAGCACCAGCGATCAGGTCGTGTTCTCCACCCCCGCGGTCCAGGCCCCGCCCGGACCGCCGCCGATCGGGCCCAACGGCCCTTACGGCTGCGGCTCACCGGTTCTCAATGCCTACAATCAGCATCCCAAGCCGGGTGAGACGATCACCGTCACCGGTGGTGATCTCGGGGTCGGCGGGACCGTTGCCCTGGGTGACACCCAGATCACCCCGTCGGGTTGGTCGGCGAGCGGGTTCTCGATCGAGATCCCCGACACCGCCAGCGGCACGCTTCCGTTGACGGTCAACTGCGCCAAGGTCTCGAACACGATCGCTGTTGCGGTCTACCACGCGCCCAACAACCGGTTCACCATCACCAAAACCACGGTCAAGGGCACCACGGCGAGCCTGACGCTCAAGCTCCCCGGCGTTGGCAAGGTCACCACCACCGCCAACCACACCGCGGCCAAGACGACAACGGCCACCAAGGCCGGCACCCACACGGTCAAGGTCACGCTGACCAAAGCCGGCAAAAAGACGCTGAACAAGACCAAAAGCCGAAAGCTCAAGGTCACCGTCCGCGTCACCTACACCCCGGCCGGCGGGACCGCCGCCACGCTGACCAAGTCCCTCACGTTCAAGACCGGGAGCAAGCGATGACCCCCAGCCACCGCCGACCCTCCGCTCGCTCCCCCAAGGATCAGCCTATGCCCCTCATCGTCACACCCTCGACGAACCGCGCTGGCTCACCCGGCGGCTCGCGCCGCCGCCCCCTCGCCCGCCGCGCCGCGCGCGCTCTCACCGTCCTGGCCGCGACCGTCGTCGCGACGCTGAGCCTGTCCGCCGCCCCCGCTCTGGCTGACGACTGCCCCAACGCTGTCCTACGCGCCCACAACAACTCCTCCCAGCTGCCCGACTGCCGTGCCTACGAGCAGGTGACGCCGGAGTTCAAGGAGGCGTTTCCGCCGGCCGTGAATGGGTTTACCGATGACGGCAAGCTGGCGTACGAATCGAACGGGAACTACGCCAATAACGGGAACGGGAACGGAGCCATCCCCGGGGGCAACTTGTACCTCGAAACACGCACGGGGAGCGGATGGTCCGTCAAGGCGCTCTCCCCGCCTGGTCCGGACTATTACACCGCCGAAATCTCTTCCCTGACCAGGGGGTTCTCGAGCGACATGGGCACGTCGCTGTGGCAGATGCGTCGTGGCGATGAGCCAGGTTCCGTCAACGACCTGTATGCCCGGCGCGGCGATGCCTTTTCCCGCATCGGCCCGGTCCCGCAGGGAGGCATCGGCGGCACCTCGATCTACCCCTCGGACGACTTGTCACATTTGGCCTTCCTCGGTACTCAGGGCGTGTATGAGTACGTCGACGAGAGCGGCCCGCCGCGGATGGTCAGCGTCGACAACGCCGGTCAGCCGGCCGATCAAGTGTGCGGCGGCATCGACCTCCTGGGCGGCCAAGGGAGCACGTACCACGCGATCTCTGCGGACGGCCACGCGATCTTCTGGACGCCTCAGTGCGCGTCCGCCGTGTTTGCGCGCGTGGACGGCGCGACGACGATCGAGGCCTCGGCGTCGCAGTGCACCCGCGGCCCGTCCGATCCCGGCGGCGTCTGCAACGCGACGTCGGGCGCCGGGTTCGAAGGCGCGAACGCGGGCGGTACCCGGGTGTACTTCACGACCAGCCAGCAGTTGGTCAACGCCGACACCGACACGACGACGGATCTGTACGAGTGCGACATCCCGGCCGGTACCCCGGCTCCCGACGGGGCGGTCAATCCGTGTCCGGACCTGCGGCAGGTCTCCGGTGCTGCTTCCGGCGCCGATGTGCAGGGTGTGACGCGGATCTCCGACGACGGCTCCCGGGTGTATTTCGTCGCGACGGGTGTCTTGGCGGCCAACACCGACGCCAACGACGCGCCGGCCGTCGCCGGGGACCACAACCTGTACGTCTGGGAGCGCGACGCCGCCCATCCCGCCGGCGAGACGCGCTTCATCACGAAGCTGGACGCGCAGGCTGATGGCCCCACCAACGGGTTCGGTGGCGGCCTGTGGGGATCGGACTACGTCGGACGCTTCGCGCAGGCGACCGATGACGGGCGCTATCTCGTGTTCGCCTCGCACGCTGCGCTGATCGATCACGGCCCAATGGCCGACACGGACACCGCGATCGACATCTACCGCTACGACGCCGAGACCGGCGCGTTGACGCGCCTGTCCACCGGTGCCGACGGGCAGGGCGGCAACGAGCCAGGACAGAACGCGCAGATCACCCCGATCGCCTATGACACGGTGACCTATCCGATCAGGCGGTCCCCGCGGGTCGTCATGACTGATGACGGCGGGTCCGTGGTCTTCACGACCAGCGAGGCGCTCGCGCCGGGCGACACGAACGGCACCGTCGACACCTACCTGTGGCATCAGGGGCGCGTCTCGCTGATCTCCAGCGGCCAGCCGTCGCTTGACGGCCCCATCGCGGGTGCGGGTGCTTCCTTCGCCATCGGCAACCTTGTCTTGGCGTTGATCTCGCCATCTGGCCGTGACGTGTATTTCGCGACGACGGCCCAGCTGCTCCCCAGTGACGTCGACACGGTCGTCGACATCTACGACGCGCGCGTCGATGGCGGCTTCGCGCCGAAACCGCCGCCAACGCTGTGCGCGGGCGATGCGTGCCAGGGCGGACGCTCCGCGCCGCCGCCAGATGCGACGTCAGGCTCGACGTCGTCGACGGGACAGAACGGCCCGCCGCAGACCACACCAGTGTTCTCAGTGGGCAAGCTGACGGCCAGCCAGCTCAGGCGAATCGTCTCTACGGGCACGGTGTCGCTGTCGGTCACGACGAACGCGCCGGGGACGCTGACGGCGCAGGCGACGGCGACGATCGCCAAGCGGCCTGGTGCCGTCGGCTCGGCCAAGCGCAAGGTGGTCAAGGCGGGGACGCTGTCCCTATCGCTGACGTTGTCCAAGAAAGCGCGGGCTGAGCTCAAGCGCAAGCGCAAGCTCACGGTGAAGGTGCTGGTCCGTCAGGACAACGTGGCGATCGCCCGGACGGTTTCGCTGAAGCTCACCCAGCCCACGGCCTCCAAGAAGAAGACCAAGAAGAAGTCCTTGCGCACGACGTCTCGGCACGCCGCGGCCCAGGGGGGTCGGTCATGACCGCTACCGATCAGGTCCGCAGCTCGACAGGAACAGGTTCACTGATGCCCGCACCCCGCACCCACAACCGCTACCGCGCCCTGCTGGTGCTGCTCGGGGCCGTCTGCGTCGTGCTGTGCCTGGCCCCCGCCGCGCAGGCCGCCCCTCAGGCCCACCTCACCGTGTCGCTCACGCATGACTCTGCGACCTTCCAGCGGGGCGATATCGACGACGATGTGTACGTGACGGTCACCAACTCGGGCGGCGCCCCGACCGCCGGCCCGGTCTCAGCGACCCTGAGCATTCCCGCCGGGTTGCAGCTTCGCATTCGTGAAGCAGTAGAGAACAGCAACAGTGGCAGCACGGTTTCGTGCGCCTCGGTGCAATCCGTGAATGCCGGCGCTCCGTTCACCTGTACGACACAGAACCCGCTTGCTCCGGGCGAAACCCAGACCGTGATCAAGGCGAGCTTCATCGCGGCCGCGGACGCCCCCGATCAGGTCACGACGTCCGTCACCGCGTCCGCTGCCGGTGCGTCCGACGTCACGGCCGAGGACCACATCCCGGTCATCGATCGGCGGCCCTTCGACGTTGTCGACTTCACCGCGCGGTCGCTGGATTCCGCCAGCGACGACTACACCGTGGCGGGCGGCCACCCCTACGAGGCCACCACATCGTTCACCTTCCCCGCTTGGCGCGCAAATCAGGAGCCGATCGTTGGCAATGGTGCCCAGCACCCGGTTGAGGACGTGCGCAACATCTGGGTGGAGCTGCCACCGGGGTTTGTGGGGGCCGCGTCCGCTGCTCCGCGCTGCCCGCTGGCCGTGCTTGGGACCCGGACGTTCGTCGCGCCGTGTCCCCCGGCGAGCCAGGTGGGAGCGGTGACGGTGACCGGGGCCAATAACCCGTTGACGAATCCCTTGTACAACGTGGTGCCTGAGAAGGGGTATCCGGCCGAGTTCGCGTTCAAGCTCACCCCCATTGTGGTTGCGAGCTATCCGCAGTTGCGGCCGCGTGGCGGGGGCTACGGCCTGAACATCACCGTTCCCGGAGCGTCCCGCTTCGACATCCGGTCGATCGCCGTGACGCTTTGGGGGGTGCCGTCCGATCCCGCCCATGACTCCGAGCGGCGTGGGCTCAACTGCTTTGTTGGTTGTTCGTTCGGCGGACCTGCAGTTCCGTTCTTGTCCAATCAGTCGGACTGCCTGGATGCGCAGCCGACGACGAAGATCTACGTCGATTCGTGGCAGCATCCGGCACGGATGCGGCCGGATGGGACGCCGGATCTGTCCGATCCCAATTGGAAGTCCAAGTCGGCGCCGGCCCCGGTGATCACGGGGTGTGATGCGCCTGCGCTGGCGGATCAGTTCAAGCCGACGATCAGCGCCGGCCCAACATCAACGGACGCTGGCGGGTCCACGGCGGCGGATACGCCGTCGGGCTACCACGTTGATCTCGCGTTCCCGCAGTCCAACGACCCGACGGATCCGGACACGGTGTCTGATCAGTCGGTGCCGCAGGCGCCGCAGTTGAAGGATGCGACGGTGACGTTGCCGGTGGGGGTGGCGGTTTCGCCGTCGGCTGCGGATGGTTTGGGTGGTTGTTCGGATGTGCCTGGTGATGATCAGGTGTGGTTGGATTCGATCAGTCCGGTGTCGTGTCCTGAGTCGTCGAAGATTGGGTCGGTGGTGGCGACGTCGCCGTTGTTGGCTTCTCGTGATCCGGATACGGATGCGGTGACGGGTGCCGAGCCGCTTGTTGGTGATGTGTTTTTGATCAAGCCCCATCCGGGGGATCTGGATCAGTCGGGCGATGGCGACGGCCGGTTTCGGATGCTGATCCAGATCGACAACCCGCGTCTGGGCCTCAATGTCAAGTTGCCGGGGATCGTGACGGCTGACAAGGTGACGGGCCGGTTGGTGGCGAGGTTTACGGATAATCCGCAGTTGCCGGTCAAGCATTTGTCGTTGACGTTCAAGTCGGGGGATCGGGCGCCGTTGGTCAACCCGACCAGTTGTGGTGCGGCGACAACGACGGGTGTGTTCACGCCGTGGTCGCGCGGTGGGACCCGTTCGGACGGTGTCGTGGTGCCCGGTACGCCTGATGCGACCTCTGACTCGTCGTTTGATGTCAGTTGGGATGGCAAGGGTGCTGGGTGTCCGAGCGCGTTGCCGTTTGGGCCGGTCATGATCGCTGGGACGGCATCCAATGTGGCGGGTGGTTCGAGTCCGTTTACGTTTGATGTGACGCGTCAGGATCGCACTGATGTGTTCAGGAACGTCGATGTGACGTTGCCGGGTGGTTTGTTGGCTGCGGTCAAGGACGTGCCGTTGTGCTCTGATGCCGATGCGAACGCCGGTAGCTGTCCGGTGGGTGCGCGGGTCGGGTCGGCGACCGTTGCGGCCGGTGCGGGTGGCAGCCCGTTTTATCTGCGTGATCAGCCGGTGTCGTTGACCGGGCCGTATAAGGGTGCGCCGTATGGGTTGGTGATCGCGGTGCATGCGGTGGCGGGTCCGTTTGATCTCGGGACGGTCGTGGTGCGCCAGGCGCTGAACATCGATCCTGATGATGCGCATGTGACGGTGGTCAGTGATCCGTTGCCGACGATGCGTGATGGTGTGCCGTTGCGTGTTCGTCGCATCAATGTGGTGGTGGATCGGCCTGGGTTCATGCGCTTGCCGACCTCCTGTGAGGGCAAGGCGATCGGTGCCTCGGTCGGCTCGCTGAACGGCACGACGGTCAAACTCAGCTCGCCGTTTGCGGTCGATGGTTGCTCGAAGCTGCCGTTTGCACCGAAGCTCGCAATGAAGCTCACGGGGAGTAAGGAGACCAAGGTCGGTGGCCATCCCGGTGTCGAGGCGTTGGTCACGCAGCGTCCGGGGGAGGCGGCGTTGAAGTCGGCCGAGGTCACCCTGCCGCTCAGCCTCGCCCTCGACCCCGATCATGCCGCGTCGGAGAACCTGTGTGAGTACACCGACGGTCTCGCCGACCGCTGCCCGCAGAAGTCGGTGATCGGGACCGCGACGGCGATCAGCCCGCTGCTCAAGACGCCGTTGAGCGGGAAGGTGTTCTTCGTCAAGGGGGTGCGGACCGATCCGAAGTCGGGTCGTCAGATCAGAACCCTGCCGACGTTGTTGTTGGAGCTGCGGGGTGAGGTGAGCCTGAATTTGCGGGCGACGAGTTCGGTGCCGGATAACAAGCATCTGGTCTCGACGTTCTCGATGATTCCCGACGCGCCGATCAGCTCCTTCAGCTTGAAGCTCGACAGTGGCAAGAACGGGATCCTGGTGGTCACCGATGGTGCCAACGTCTGTGCCGAGACCGAGAAGCCGTTCCTCTCCGCTGTGGCCCAGAACGGCAAGCGGGTCGATGCTGCGATGAGCCTGACCCCGGAGTGCCCGTTGGCGGTGGCGTCCAAGACGTTCACCGCAAAGAGCGCGCGGGTCAAGGTCACCGGGATCGGTGCCGGCACGATCACGATCTCGGGTGCTGGTCTGAAGACGACCAAGCGCACGATCACGGCCGCGACATCGGCGACGGTCACCGCGAAGTTGACGGCCAAGGGGCGTCAGTTGCGTCGGGCCAAGCGTGACATCCGGATCAAGGTCTCCTACCTGCCCAAGGGCACAAAGAAGGCCAAGGTCGCCTACTCGACTGCGGCCCGCACGGCCAAGAAGGCCAAAGCCAAGGCCTGAGGCCCCGCAGGGGTCCATTCCGGCGGGCGGCCCATGCGGCCGTCGGCCCCACACAGAAGGGAGCACCACCAGCGAGTGCCAACCCAATGGCCCTTCACGGATGCCCGATGGGCAGACGGGCCAGACCAGCAACACCCGACGATCTGCACCACGTGTGTGTAGGCGCCGGCTTGAACCACATCTCGGCCCAACAGGGTCGAGAATCTCACAAGGAGCAGTAACCGATGAACACCATCAAGAAAACCACGCTCATCGCGGTGATCACCACGATGGCCGCGATCGCCGTCCCGTCGATGGCCTCGGCCGCCGTCTGGCTACCCGTGAACACCAACAAGACGCTGACCGCGACGTTCCCCGTGGTGTACGCCACCAATACCTTCACCGTCAACTGCGCAAACTCGACCCTGGGAGTCCGCGCCAAGGGGGGCCTCGGCCTCGACGTCACCTCGGCCTCCTTCACGAACTGCACCGCCTCCTCGGGCGGCAGCCCGTGCGGCCCCGCCACCGTCACCGCCACCGTCAACGCGACGACCCTCTACTGGCCAGTGACCTCAAGCGGTGCCCCCAACGTGACGTTTACCGAGCACCTGACGGTCGTCCCCGCCCTTTGTTGGCCTGGATCCACGTTCAACATCGACGGGCCAGTCACCGGTACCTACAACAACCCAACGCACACGCTCAGTGTCCATCCGACGTCGCCAATGATCCTGTCTTTGTCGGGCACCCCGGTGGAATACATCTTCACCTACAACTCCCATACGTACCACGAGACGACCAACACCCTGACCCTCACCTGATCGGTCAGCACGTCGCTTGAAGTGACGTTGACCAGCGGGCGGCGGCCATAAAGGCCGCCGCCCGCTGCGTCGTTTCTAGGCGGTCATCGTCTCGCCGTAGCTGTCAAAGACGCGGTTGAGCGCTTCGACGCCACGGCGGTTTGAGTGGATCTCGGCCATGACGATCGCGTTCTGCTGGCGGTCGGCGCAGATATCGGTCAGCAGATCGAGGTTGGTGTCCAGCAGATCGCAGCGACGGTGATGGAGCTGCTCGACGTGGCCGCGGGTCAGCGGCACCTCGACGCCCTCGACGTGCGGGTTGGTGTCGGGGTCCCAGCCCAGCGCGTCGATGACGGCCGTGGCGTCACGGAACACGTCGGCGAGCGCGAGTTGCTTGGCGGGGCGGTAGTCGAGGAAGTCCTCGAAGGGGTCGTGGTTGAACATCAAGACCTTCTTGGCCTCGTCGCGCAACACGTCGGCCGTCGACGGGTCGACGGTGATACGGCAGGCAGGACTACCCTGCGGGGTACTCATGGGAGTGTCTGCTCCTTTGGGTCATGCCCCCGGGCCGTTACAGCGGTCGCGGGGGTCTAACAGTTAATTATGTCGGTCGAGCATCCTAACGGGAGGGGCGGATGGACGGGGCCTGTGCGTCGCCGGACTCAGTCCTCGCGCGCGAGCTTGGCCAGCGCCGCCGTGGGTCGGTAGTGGGCGTTGCGGGTTCGTCCGGGCTGGGCGAGCAGTCCCGCGTCGGCGAGGCGGCGCAGGTCGCTGCTGGCGGTTGCGGGGGAGACGTCGGCCTCACGCCCGTAAGTCGGTCGATCGGTGCGCCCGAAGAGCGCTTGCTCTAGCGCGATCGTCAGTCGGTCGGGCCATCCGCGCGCGGCGACGAGGGTCTCGAGCTTTGCCCAGCGGCGGCCCGCGTCCTCGATCAGCCGCAGGCGCCGTCGCGCCTGGGCGAGGTGGGCGTCGAGGCACGCGGCCGTTGCCGTCTTGGAAGGGGTGGACCGAGACGACGTGCAGATGCGCCATCGCCGCGCGGAGCACGAGGGTGTTCCGACGCGCAGGGCGGGTAGGTCGGTCCCATGATCGGTGCACTCATCCTTGGCCTGGTGGCCGGCTTCATCGGCCGCGCGCTCGTGCCCAACGACGTCTTCAGCGGCATGGACGGACCGAAGTCCTGGGCCGCCTCCGTGGTGCTCGGCCTGGTTGGCGCGCTCGTGGGCTATTTCATCTTCACCCGCGGGCTCGGGATCGGCGATGACGACGCCTTCGACCTCGGCGGGCTGCTGAGCGCCATCATCGGCGTAGTGATCGTCCTCCTGCTGGCCGGGGTCGTCGCGAAGCGCAGCAGCCCTGGCGTTCGCTGATCCTCCGGTGAGCAGTTCTCAGGACTCGACCTCCGTCTAGCCGGCGCTCGGCCTTCGGCACGTTCGGCGGTAACGCGAGCATCGCCGAGTACGCAGGTGACCGTCACCGGCACGGGTTGCATCCCCAATGGGCGACGTTGGATCTCCAGGGACACTGGCCTCACCTAACTGATCTCCCCGGCGGCGTCCACCGCCGGTCCAGACCTGCGCGTGATCGTGGCCGCACGCGCGCCCGCGCGTAGTAAGGAGCGATCGCGGTCGCCGGGGTTGATGCCCTGGCGACCGCGATCTTATGTTGGAGCGGAGTTGCCGACCCAACAAGGTGGCACGGAATGCCCACCAGTGGTCCGATGAAGACCACCAAGAACGCAATTCAGACGCGAGCGTCTGGATACGCATCCATGGTTGATGGGCAACGTACTACTCAGTGGACTTCGCTGCAACCGAGAACGTTTCCGTTAGATGCTCAGGCGCCCAGTACCGCGCGCGCGGTCTGAGCGACGAGCGTGCCTGCGTCGCCCGGGAGCCTGGCGCGGGCGCTTGCCTGGAGGTGGCGGCGGACGACCGCCAGCGGGAGGTCAACGGTGGCGAGGAGGATACGGTCGAGCGTGGGCTCGCCGAGCTCAGTGGCCCGCTCCTGTAGCGCCTTGGTGAGCGCGCGCCGGTCGGCGGCCGCGCCGCGGCGGGTGGCCGGTGGCCAGTCGGCCGCGGCGAAGTCCTCGGCGCCGCGCAGGAGCAGTCGTGCCTCGGTGGGATGGTCGCGGCACCACCCGATCACGGAGGTCGCCGCGGCGACGCAGCCCTCGACGCCGGGCGCTGAGTCCAGCGCCCCGAGGAAGCCCTCCTGAAATGCGCCGGTCGTCCGCAGCCAGAGTTGGCCGAGCAGCGCGGCGCGATCGTCGAAGCGGTGATACAGCGAGCCGCTCGGCGCGCCGCTCGCGGCAGACACCGACGCGATCGTGACGCTTGCCGGACCGCGCTCGGCGGCGATGGTGAGCGCCGCGTCGAGCAGCGTCTCGGTGTCGTGTAGTGCAGGCCGGCCCATAGGCAGCATCCTCGTCGGTAGTATTAGCGACTAGCCGCTAATACTACTTCAGGGAGCACCCATGACCGACCAGGACCCGACCGCGATCGCCTGCCGCCTCTACGACGCCTTCGCCGCCCACGACGGCGAGGCGCTCCTAGCCGCGATGACCGAAGACTTCGTCGGCACCGTCAGCGCCGGCATGCCACTCGGCGTCGGCGGACGCCACGAGGGACGCGACGCGATGCTGCGCGACTGCTGGGCGCAGGTGTTCATCAACTACGACATGGCGGTGGAGGCCGACCGTTATCTCGTCTGCGCGGCCGACGAAGTCGTCGTCCTCGGCTCCTACCGCGGCACCGTGCGCGCGACGGGCGACCCGGTCGACGCCCGCTTCGCGCACGTCCTCACGCTGCGCGACGGCCACGTGGCCGCCCTTGAGCAGATCACCGACACGCGCAGTTGGGCCGAGGTCCCCACGGTGGCCTGATCGCCCCTGCGCTTTCGGCGCCCTTACCCCTCCCAGAAAATTTGTGACGAGGGGTAGACATCCGTGTGTCCCTACCCGTAGTATGACCGCCGTTAGGGAAACACGCATGTGTCACCGAACTTCTGTCCCCACTCCATCTTCTATTGCGCTGCTCTTCGGGTGATCACCATGTATCGCGAAGATCACATGCGCCGTCACTGCCATTGGTCGGCGGCAAGCGGCGAGAGCCGTGCCGGGCGCGCACGTCGGCCACGGCGCTGCCTGATCGGCGAGGTCCGAGACATGCCGTGGCGGATGGTCCGGATGCACCACGGGCGTGGAGCGTGGTGCAGCCGTTGGGCGCGGCAGCGTCCGGACCTGCCGGCGGCGGAGAGGCGCTGGCCACCGCGTAGGTGAGTCACCGAAAGGGAGTAGATGCGGCTGCGGAAGTTATGGAGCTCGGTGCTTGCCGTGCTCACGATAAGTGCTGTCTGCGCGGAGAGTGCGTCGTCGGCCCAGCGGGAGCGGCCGACCACGGCCGTGACGGCGCGGATGGCCGTCACGCCGACCAAGGCAGGCACTCCGGAGCGGCCGCAAGGCGTCGCGGTGCACGGGTCGGTGGAGGTCGTGACCGAGCCGGGCTTCGACCCGCCGATCATCACCGGCGAAGACTTCCTGTTCGGCGAGGGCTTCTCCTACAACGGCGATCGCTACCCCCGCTGCGCGAAGGTGGTCCTCGACCTCCGCGGGCCGGCCGCCTGCCCGCACTCCTCGATCATGGGCAGGGCGTGGGGGACCGGCCGCGCCGACACCGTCATGGCCAGCATGCGGGTCACCCTCTTCAACGCGGGCGCCGCGCGGCTGCTGGCCTACGCGGAGGTCGACCACCCCACGCGGGTCCGGCGCGCGGTCGTCGTCAGCACCCAGGAGCTGCTCGGCGGCTGGCGCCATCGGAGCAGCTTCATGGTCCCCACGGACCTCCAGGTCATCGCCGGCATCCCGATCCAGCTCAACAACTTGCACTTCTCGCTCGGCGGCAGGCCGTGGGCCAAGGACTACATCACGACGACGTCGTGTCCCGAAGGCGGTTGGCGCTACCAGTCCAACCTGCACTATCTGTACGACAGCCTCGGCGAGACACGCGACGAGGGGTTTCCGGGCGCGGTGGCCTGCACGTCGTAGGTGGGTCCTAGGAGCTCGCAAGCGTGTAGCCTGCTCGACCAGCTCCCCGAAATGCGTTTCAGTCGAGATCGAACGCGGCTTGAATTGCCCTGCCGAGCACCTGCTCTTGGTGATCGAGAAGAACCCCAACCTGCTTGCCCAGTACAGCTGCAGGGATCGTGACGATGTTGTCGCAGCTGACGACGGACGGTCCGGCAAGCCCGTTGGCGGCGCCAACGGGCACCTCGGTCGAAAGGCCGCGGATCCTTGTGGTGATCGGCGCCACCGTCACCGTCGAGAGATGGGGGCGAACAAGCTCACGGGTAAGGACGAGCACCGGCCGGGCCTTGTCGAGCCGGGCGACGTGAATTGGTCGCATCAAGCCAGATCGACTGGCAGCCCGACAGCGTGCTCGGCCAGCCCCTGCAGATCACTATCAGGACCGGTATGCGAAAGGATCTCCGCGTCGCGCGCGGCAATGGTCCGCCGCCGCTCACGCGCCAAGGCGCGGGACACCACGGCCGCGCGGCTGCGCTCGGCGCCCGAGTCCACCAACTCGTCCACGAACGCCACCAGTTCGTCTGGCAGTCGGACCGCGATTTGCTTGCTCATCCCATCACGGTACCAGTTCGGTACCATCATTCCGTTGCGGGGCAAGACCCCGCAACGGAAGCGCGACGGCTTATGTGGAGATCGTGTTGGTGTAGGCGTCGAAGACGCGGTTGAGGGCTTCGACGCCGTGGCGGTTTGAGTGGATCTCGGCCATGATGATGGCGTTGTGGTGGCGGTCGGCGCCGATGTCGGTGAGCAGGTCGAGGTTGGTGTTCAGCAGATCGCAGCGACGGTGATGGAGGTGCTGGATGTGGCCATGGGTCAGCGGCACCTCGATGCTCTCGGCCTGCGGGTTGGTGTCGGGGTCCCAGCCGAGCGCGTCGATGACCGCGGTGGCGTCGCGGTAGACGTTGGCCAGTACGAGCTGGTGCTTCGGCGTGTAGTCGAGGAAGTCCTCGAAGGGCTCGTGGTTGAACATCAAGACCTTCTTGGCCTCGACGCGCAGCACGTCGGCCGTCGACGGGTCGACGGTGATACGGCAGGCAGGACTACCCTGGTGGGCACTCATGGGAGGTCGCTTCTCCTTTGGGTCATGCCCCCGGGCCGTGTCAGCGGTCGCGGGGGTCATATTGTTAATGATGTCGGTCGGGGATCTTATCGGAGGGGGCGGCGGAAGGGGCGGGAGCATGGGACGGTCTCGCGCCGCAGCGATGGCGCTTGCCGCCGACGTCACGATGGGCGACGATCTAGTCGATGCCCTACGACGAGTCCCTAGCCGCGCGGATCCGGGAGCTCGTCGCATCCGAGCCGGGCATCGTCGAGCGGCGCATGTTCGGCGGTCTGGCGTTCCTCGTCGACGGCAAGATGTCGGTCGGCGCTAGTGGCTCGGGCGGGCTCATGGTGCGCGTCGCGCCCGAGCAGACCGACGCCCTGCTCGACCGCCACCCTTCGCACGCAGAGCCCTTCATCATGCGCGGCCGGCCGATCACCGGCTGGCTGCGCGTCAGCGCCGAAGGCGTCCGGACCCGTCGGCAGTTGGAGGCCTGGGTCTCCCGGTCGGTTGCCTACGCCCGCGCGCTGCCGGCCAAGTCCTAGGAGTCGCCTGCTGATGACGTGACCATCGATGTGTAGCACTCGTGCTACGATATGCGACATGGACGTGATCTCAGTCCGGGATTTGCGCAACGACACGGGTGGCGTGCTGCGGCGCGTCGAGGCCGGTGAGACGTTGATCGTGCAGAGCAATCGGCGGTCGGTGGCGCAGATCGCGCCGTTGCAGGAGCGTCCGACGTGGATGGCGGCGGGGCTGTTCTTCGCGCGCGTGCTGGCGCATCCGGCCGATGCCGGGTTGCGTGAGGAGCTCGCCGAGTTGCAGCCGGACACGATCGAGGAACTGTGAGCGGGAGGGCGATCGCCGACACCTCGCTGTTTCTCGCGCGCGAGAGCGGCCGGCCGCTGGGGGAGTACTCCGAGGAACGTGAGATCGCGGTGTCGGTCGTGACGATCGCCGAGCTGGAGATGGGCGTGCTGGCCGCTGCCGAGCCGCGCGTACGGGCGGCGAGATTGCAGACGCTGCGCGACGTCGAGCAGATCAGCGCCCTTCCGGTTGATCGGGGAGTTGCTTCGGCGTTTGCGACGCTGGTGGTCGAGATGCGTGCGGCGGGTCAAGGAAAGCTCGGCGTTCAGGATGCGTGGATCGCCGCGACAGCGATCGCGCATGACGCCGAGTTGCTCACCCAAGATGCGGACTTCGATCACGTGCCGGGCCTGCGCGTTATCAAGCTGTAACTCGGCGACGGCTGGCACTTCGACGTTGGATGTCAACGCCTAGGTGCCAGCCGTCTGGCCTTGCCGCCTGCCTCGACGACGACGAGGCGGCCGTCGGCGAGGCGGTAGAGGGTGCCGATGGCGTTGCCGCGGCCGGAGGTGGTGGGGCCGGGTTGTTGTTGAGGAACGGTTGTTGTGGTTGTTGCTGGAGCGGTGGAGGTGCGGGGCTCGATCTTGCCGGTGGTCTTGTTGACCGAGAGGCCGAGGCCGGCGACGAGGAAGGCGACGGCGAGGACGAGACCGAGGTCGAAGAGGTTGACGAGGCCGTCGAGCGGGTCGCCGGAGTCGTCGGCGATGCGGCCGTGGCGGCCGAGGGTGGCGCGGTTCATGCAAGAGCCTCGGTCATGGGTTGCTCGGAGGTGGTGGCCTTTGTGTGCTCGGCGTCGTCGACGGCGCGCTCCATCGCGACAAGGTCCTCGGTCGCCGCGCGGGTCCGGACGATGGTCAGCGCGAACGAGACGGTGCCGACGAGCAGGCCGATGACGGTGGCGCCGAAGGCGGTGCGCAAGTTGGTGGCCAACGAGGCGACGTCGCCGCGGCCGAGGGCGGCGAGGCCGGGAGCGAGCGGGATCAGCGTGCCCATGAGGCCGAGCGCCGGGCCGCCGCGGACGAGCAGGCGCGTGCGATCGAGGCGGCGCTGGATGGCGAGCTCGTAGTCGGCGAGCGCGTGCTCGATCGCGTTGGGGCGGCCGGTGGCGGCGGCGATCCCGAGGCCGCGGACCGCTGCGGATGCGATGGCGCTCGGCGCGCGCTCGGAGACGTGGCGGGCGACGCCGGGCTCGAGGAGCGCTTGGGCGCTGATCAGCCGCAGCGTGCCGGGCGTCGTGCGGTGGCGACGTAGCGACTCGATCGCGAAGCGGCCGAGCTCGCCGGCGCAGAGGGCCAGTAGGAGAATTGACGCGATGAGGACCGGCACCTGGAGCGCCTGGCTCATGCGGGCGAGGCCGTCGCCGAGGTCGATGGTCGTCAACATCATCATCATCATCGTGGGAGCAGTCCCTTGCGTCCGTGGTGGGCTTCGAGGGCGGCGCCGCCGAGAGCGGCGAAGAGCAGTAGGCCGGTGAGGGCGAGTGCGGTGGTGGCCGACGGGTCGTCGTTGGTGGCACGCGGTGCCCGCAGGCCGGGCGCCGCGGTGGCGCGGGTGCCGGTGCCTGAGACGCCGGCGGGCGTCGCGCTGGCGAGCAGGCGGCCGGTGACGGCTTCGCCGGCGGCGTCGTTGTGCATGGTGCTTCGTCGCGACCGGGGCTTCTCGCGGCTTGTCTGGCCACCGGTCTTCTTGGCGTCCTTGGTCGCTGATGCGATCGGCGTCACGCCAGAGGTCGAGACCCCATTGGACTGCGCCGTCCCGGTCGCGACGCGCCTGGCACCGCTGCGCCGCTGCGTCTTGGTCTCCGTCGACGATGACGAGATCTGGCGCACCCCGCCACTTGCATTGCCGGTGCTGTCGGGCTGCGGGCGGCTGTAAAGCGCCGCGCCCTTGCCGCCTTTCCCTGTCGTCCGCGCGATCGATGGCACCGGCAACGGGTAACCCGCCAGGGCGGGCGCGGCGTAGGCCGTCATCCAGAGGTCGTTGAGGCTGCGGCCCTTCATGTACTTGATGGATCCGTCGGGCTGCTGCAGCGAGGCGAGGTAGTCCAGCGGCGTGCCGCCGGGGCGCCGCCAGGTGGTCGGGTCGATCGCCGCGGCCCACATCGCTTGCAGCGCCCAGGCGGTCGATGCGCTGTTGGAGTCCGGGTCGCCCGGCGTCTGGCCAAAGCCGCCGTCGTCGCGCTGGGTCGCGCGCAGATACGCCCAGCCGCGGCGCTCGGCCTCGGCGCGCTTGGCCGTCCGCGGCGCGATCCGCAGCGCCTGGATGACCGCGGCGGTCATGTCGGAGGAC
This sequence comes from uncultured Conexibacteraceae bacterium, assembly GCA_963794585.1. Lineage (GTDB taxonomy): Bacteria > Actinomycetota > Thermoleophilia > Solirubrobacterales > Solirubrobacteraceae > Baekduia. The sequence continues at coordinate 179,981 of CAWCEO010000010.1, read as the reverse complement.
TCCTCGCGGCCTGGCGCCCAAGACCAGCCGCCGTCCTCGCTCTGCACGCCGACCAGCCAGGCAGCGGCGCGGGAGATGATGTCGTTCTTGGTCGGCTCGTCGGTGGCGCTGAGCCCCAGCATCGCGAAGGCGGTGTCGTTGATGCCGCCGGTCGTGCCACCGGCGGCGTGGGGGAACGAGCCGTCGGACAGCCGCCGCGACAGGATCGCCGCGATGAGGTCGCGGCCGCCGAAGTCGCGCGGCGAGGTGCCGGAGGCGATCGCGACGAGCATCGCGCGCTCGAAGTCGGTGGTGTCAGAGAGCGCGGCGGCGTGGGCGCTGACGTAGGTGTAGGCGTCGATCCCGCCGACCACGTGCTGGTCTTTGGGGTTGATGCCTGCTGCCGCGAGCGCCATGACGACCCAGGCGCTGAACAGCGGGTCGGAGGGCAGGCCGGCCGATCCGCCAAAGCCGCCGTCGGGATTCTGGGCGCCGCGCATGTAGCTGACGGTCCTGTCCAGCTGGCCCTGGTTGGCCGTCCACGGCGGCGTTGCGAGGGCGGCGCCGGGCAGCAGCGCGGCGACGGCCAGCGCGGCGATGACGATCAGCTCTGTTACTCGCGCGCGAGACGCCTCTCTCACCCGCCCCCTCCGGGCCGGGTGTAGATCAGCCGGCCGTCGCCGAGTCGGTAGACGGTCCCGACCGCCTTGCCCTTGCCGCGCGCCGGAGGAGCCTGCGATGGCGTTGGAACCTGCTTGGCCTGCTTGCGCTGCGGGTCGCGATCACGTGCGGTGCTCGCCGCCAAGCCGGCGATCAGGAACGCGACCGCCAGGACGATGCCGAGGTCGAAGAGGTTGACGAGGCCGTCCAGCGGGTCGCCCGCGTCGTTGCCGAGCTGCCGTCGGCGGCGACCGCTGCGCGTGCGTCTCATGCCAGGAGCTCCTGGGCCGCGCCGGCGAGCAGCGCCTCGGCGTCGTCCTGGGCTCGGGCGGCAGCGGCCGCGGTGGCCGCGGCGCGAACGCGCTCGGTCGCGCGCTCCATCGAGGCGAGGTCCTCGTTCCAGCGGCGCGTGCGCGCGAGCGTGAGCCCGAACGCGATCGTTCCCGCCAGCAGGCCGACGGTCGTCGCGGCGAACGCGATCCGCAGGTCGTCGGCCAGGAGATGGATGTCGCCGCGTCCCAGCGCGCGCAGGCCGGGGGCCAGGGGAATCAGCGTGCCCATCAGGCCGACCGCGGGGCCGGCGCGGACGATCATCCGCGTGCGATCCAGGCGCCGCTCGACCAAGTGCTCGAAGTCGTCCAGCGCGTACTCGACCCCGTCGAGGTCGCGCGCGGCGACCGCGGCGCCAATCGTGCGCAGCGTCGTCTCGGCATAGAGGCTCGGCGCGCCCGCGGCGATCTGCGGCGCCATCGACGGATCGTGCAGCACTTGCTGCGTCAGCAAGCTGAGCGGCCCGGACGCGCGGCGTCGCCGGGTCAGCTCGCCGACCCAACGGCCCAACTCGATCGCGGCGAGTACCAGGACGATGGCGGCCGCGACGACGACCGGCACGGCGAGGACCGAGGTGAAGCGTGAGAGCGCGTCGCCGAGATCGCCTTCGAGGGTGGCGTACATGATCGTCATAGGGCGAGCTCCGGTCGGCGGCGGTCGAGGGTGGCGCCGGCGAGAACTCCACCGCCGACGAGGATTGCCAGGGCGATGGCCCACCACGGTGTTGAGGCGTGACCGGCGCTGGCGCCCGCGGCGCCGGGCGTCGCCGCACGGCTGCCCGCGGCGCCCGGTGTGGCGCTGTCGCGACCGATGAGCGTGCCGCGGACCTCGCGCGGGGCGTCGGCGGTGGCCTTGGTCGGCGTGCCGCCGCGGCGGTGCGTCGCGGGTGGCAGCGGCGTCGGCACGGCGCTGGCCGCGACGCTCGCGGCGGCGGTGACGCTCGTGCCCGCTCCGCCTCCGCCCCCGGCGCGGTCGGGTGCGCCGGAGGTCGCGATCGTGCCGCCGCCTCCGCCGGGGCCGTTGCCCGATCCGGCGTCGCCGCTGCCGTCGTTACCCTCGCCGGCCGGTGACTTCTTGGGGTTCTTGATCCGATGGACCGTGGACGGCACGCGGGCGGGTGCGGTCACCGCCGGTTGCAGGATCGGCGCGCTCGCCGGTGCCGTGGTCGGCGGCGGCGCCGGCGCGGACGGCTTGGTCGCGGGGATTTCGACGGGCAGCGTCGGTCCGGTGGGCAAGCCCTGCGGTACCCGCTGCGGCGGCAGGCTGCCGACGCCGTAGCTGCCGGTCACGTAGCCGAGCGGGAGCGTCGCGCTCGCGAACGCCAACGCTGCGTAGCCCGTCGTCCGCACCGGGTCGTCCGTGCCGACGTGACCATCGACCGGATCCTGCGCGGCGCCGAGGAAGTCGATCGGCGTCGCGCCGGTGTCCGGATGATGGAACTCCGATGGTGGCGTGCCGGCCGCGGCGAGGGCGCACGCGGCGGCCGCGGTGGCCAGCAGGTCAGACGGTGCCCCGGGGGCGCCGGTGCCGAAGCCGCCGTCGGCGTTCTGGTGCTGTTGGAGCCATGCACCGAACGCGGAGACGGCGTTGCCTAGCGCGGGCGAGCTCAGCTTGCTGGCCTGGATCGCCTGCACCGCCAGGGCGGAGGTCTCGGTGTCGGGGGTTGATTGGCCGAGGGTCGTCCAGAGGCCGGTGGATCCATGGTCGCCCAGCCAATCGACAGCGCTGGCGATCGCGTCGCCGACCACCGGGCGGACGTCCGGATCGTCGCGCACGCCTTCCAGCGCGAGCGCCGCCAGCGCCGTGGAGCGTGCGTCGGCCGCCACGGAGCCGGGCGACTGCCAGGCGAACCCGCCGGAATCGGGACCGGTCCTCACCTGCCCGGCCAGCACGGCGTTGACGAGCGACTCGACCTGGTAGCCCTTGGTGCCGTCGTCGTTGTCCACGTCGTGGACGGTGGGCTCCACGAGCAGGAATAGCGCGGCGTCACCCGTCGACCTGAGAACCCCCAGGTTGCCCTTCAGCGAGTCATACAGGTTGGTCGTGCCGGGGTTCTCGCGCTGGTTGGCGGCGTTGATGCCGCTCGCGGCGAGGCCGAGCGCACCCCAGGCCTGCGTGCTCGGACCGTCGACGAGCAGCGGCGCCGATGGCTGGAGGTCGCCGGTGCTCAGTTGGCTGTTGGCGAGGTAGTACTTGGTGGCGAGCAGGAGGTCGGCCTCGCCGGCGGCCGCGGCCGGGCCCGCGGTCAACGCTGAGGCCACCACGCCCGCGGCGACGACGACGAGCATGGTGCGGCTACGGGCGCGTGCCGACACCGTCGACCCCCGCCTCGCCTCGGACGATTCGGACGGTCACCGTTCCCGCGCGTGCACGCGCTGCCGTGACGATCTCGCGCGTCGCGGTCGTGGCGCTGCCCGACACGCGGTAGGTGGCGCGCTTGCCGCCCGCGTTGATCTCGATGTCGGCGCTCTTGCGCACGTCGCGGACCAAGACCACCACCTTGCCCGCGCGCAGCCTCGTCGACAATCGCGCACCGGCGCGACCCTCGTGGACCGCGCCGAGCCACGCCTTGCGATCTGCCTTGCGACGCCAGTGGCCGGTGCGGCGGACGCCCTTCGCGCCCACGTCGAGGGGGACGAGGATGTCGCCGACCTGTTCGCTGACTTGACGATTGAGCTTGTCGGTGAACGTCGCGCGGATCGTCCACGACCGCCCGCCCGCCAGCGCGAGCCGTGCGCTCGTGCCCTTCGTGCCGCGCGCGCGCACGGCCCAGGCTCCCGACGTCGCGCCGGCGGCGCGGGCGGTCAAGCTCCAGGACTTCACGCCGACGCCCGATTGCAGGATCTTCCAGCTCAGCGTGATCCGGCCGGCTTTGGCGCCGGCCGTCGTGAACCGCGGCAGCTCGATGACGGGTGCGCCCTGGGCCGAGCCGATCGGTCGACCGCCGTTGTTAGTGGTGTTGCTGTTGCCGCCCGGACCGGTGCTTGCCGGGCCGATGGGGTCGGGTGGCAGGGGCGGCGCCTGTCGCGGCGTCGTGTCGGCCGGCGGCGCGCCGCACGTGCCGCCGGCGGTGGCGACGACGCAGACGTCGAGGCGGTTGGAGCGGATCGGGCCACCAACGCCGCCGTCGGCCTTGATCCGGTGCCAGCCGGGCGAGGAGAACACGAGCGTGGCGTGGCCGTCGACGCCGGATGACACGGCGGCCTCCGGTGCGCTGGTGACGACCGTCTGGACGCCGTTGGCCGCGGTGGCCACGGGTGCGACGGTCATCCCCCCGACCGGTACGTAGTTCGGGTTCTTCTCCCCGTAGGCGCGGCTGACGGTGACGCTGACCGGCTGGCCGGAGATGACGGTCGTCGTCGGCTGCGGGTTGGCGCCGGTGTCGCCGGCGACCGCGAGCTTCAGGAAGCCGCGGTCGTGGAAGGCGTCATAGGCCCACAGGACGCGGTCGCTGTCATGCACCTGCGCCTGACAGCCGCCGACGTCGGTGAGCGTGTCGTTGACCAGGATGCCCCAGTAGATGTTGGTGGCGAGGTTCTCGGCGTCGGGACCGAAGCGGGTGATGTAGTAGTCGTCGAAGCCGGGAAACCACTTGGCGTCGAAGTCCATCCCGGCTAGGCGCAAGCCTTCGGAGGCGGCGTCCGTTGCGGTCGCGCCGGGCGAAGGGTTCCGGTCGTTGTTGGTGCCGTCGCAATGGTGCTGGGTTGTGTCCGACGCGGCCTTGACCGGGCTGCCCGACGAGGTGACGAGACCTTCGAACAAGGTGGTCGCGCTGCCCTCGACGCGGACGTTGGCGGTCGACGACGGCGCCGCCGGTGCGTTGGAGGAGGTCGCGAGCGTGAGCGCGACGATGGCGGTCAGCAGGCCGGTGATGTGGCGGGTCGATCTCACGGCTTCTTGGTCCTCTTGATACGCAGGTCGATGGTGCGGACGATGGCGGGGCTGGCGGAGCCGGACGGGCCGAGTGCGCGGATCGTCAGGCGGTAGCGGGCATGGGTGAGGTGGGGGAGCTTGAGGGTGATGCGGCCGGCCTTGGCGGCCGTGAGCTTGAGCGTGCGCAGGGGTTGCCAGCGGCGGCCGGCTTGGCGGGCGATGACGACCTGGACGGTGGCGGGCAGATCGACCCAGGCCCGGACGGACGTTGGTGTGGCGGTGATAGCGCTGAGCGTTGGTGCGCGGACGAGCGTGGGGGTGGTCGCAAGAACGGGCGCATCGGGCTTGGTGGGTTCGCCGGACGGCGCCGGCGCCGCGCCCGGGACGGCGACCGTCGCCGGCTTGGGCGTCTTCGGCAGCCCGCCGCCCGAGGGTCCGACGTCCCCCTCATCGCCTTCGCTCTCGCTGGGGCACGGTGGGGCGGGGCTTCCGCCGATGCCGGGATCGTCGATCGCGCCGCAGGTCTTGGCGGGGTCGGGCGCGGGTGGCACCGACCCGAGCTCGCGCCGGAAGACCTGCGAGATGTTGTTGATGATGCCTGGCGCGAGCACCGTGCTGGCTGAGGTGAACACCACGTACCGGGCGTCGGGCGTCATCGTCGCGAGGCCGGCGCCGCCGGAGGGCGCGCCGCTGGGACCGTCGGCGCGGCTGACGAGGATCGTGCGCTTGCCGATCACGTCGCGCAGGTACAGCTCTCCCGCCCCGGGCAGCCCGTCGGCGAGGTTGCGCGCCGTCGTGCCGAACAGGACGTAGCGGCCGTCGGCGCTCAGCGAGAATGTCGACAGGTCGTAGGGCGCCAGCCAGCCGGTCGGCGCCTCGGTCGCGGCGGCGGGGCCGTCGCCGTCGGCGCGGCTGACCAGGGTGGTGGTGCCGCGGCAGACGTCGCGGAGGTAGACCTCCAGCCCGCCATTGGCGGGGGAGCCGTCGGCGATCTCGGTGCCGGTCGCGGCGAACGTGACCTGGCAGCCGTCGCCGCGGACCTGGCTGCCGCCAAACGTCCGCGTGGCGATCGGCTGACCGTCGCGGCCGTCGGCTCGACTGACGAGGATCGTCTGGCCGAGCCGGACGTCGCGCAGGTAGAGGAAGCCTCCGCCGGCCGGATTCGTCGCCTCGGGCCCAGCGGCCAGCGTGCCGTCGCTCGAGGTGAAGGTGAGGTACCGCCCACCTGGGGAGACGCCGCCCAAGCCGGCGCCCGCCGGCACGCCGTCCTGACCGCTGGCACGGCTGACGAGCACGTTGCGCCCCGCCTCCAGGTCGCGGAGGTAGATCCCGCCGTCGATGGCGCCGATGGCGTCGATCACCGGGCGGCTCGTCTGGAACACCACGTAGCGGTTGCCGATGGCGATGGGCCAGCTGCTGGGGGACCACAGATCGAGCGGGTCGCCGTGGTCGTCGACACCGATGATCGTCGTCCGGTTCTCGCTGAGATCGCGACGGTAGAGATAGAGGCCAGGACCGCCGGAGCTGCTGCCCGCCCCGAACGGATGCGCGACGAAGTCGACGGAGCGGCCGTCGGGCGTGATGGTCGCGCCCCACCAGAGCTCGCCGTCGTCGGCCAGCGCGCCGTCGGCGCCATCGGCGCGGCTGACCGGTGTGACGCCAGGGCCGGCGAAGTCGCGGACATAGACCTCCTTCTCCCCCTCGGGCGCGCCCTGCCACAAGTTGGTGGCCGACGAGATGAAGGCCGCGCGCTGACCGTCGGCCGAGATCGACGTCCCAACGGAGTCCGAGACCCACCACGGCCCGGTGCCGGGCCGTCCGTCATAGCCGCGGCTGACCAGGGTCAGCTGGTCGGGTATTGCGGTGGCGGTGGAAGTTGAGAGGCCGGCGACTCCCAGAACGAGGAGCCCGACCAGCAAAGCTGTTCGCGACATGTCAAAGCCCCATCTCCGCGAGGGCGAGCGACGTGTGGATCACGGCCGGGTTTCCTGGCTTGCGAGTGTCCGGACCGCGCCTTCCCAGGTCGGTGTGACCCAGTGGCTGCCGTGGCGTGCGGCGGACGTCTCTCGCTGACAGTGGCGGGCCCGCGTCGGATTCGCACCGACTTCCCCGTTCCGCGATCAGGTTGATGTTGCTGTTCGGTGCCGGATGCTACATTGCCGCCCGCAAAGGACGCGGGGAACTCCGGTGAGAGTCCGGGGCTGACGCGCAGCGGTGTGGGTGACGACGGGGCATGCAGGTCCACTGAGCCGGGTTCGGCTCGGGAAGGAGCTCCCGAGGATGACCCCGAGCCCGAAGACCCGGCCGGCGCACATCCGTCAACGTCTTCGCGACCAGGACGGCCGCCGCTCGAGCCGTCATCGGACGTCTCCGGAGGTCGCCCTGTCGAGACAGGAGCAACCTCATGTTGTACTCATCCGGCCTTGGCCGGACGCTGCGCGCGCTGCCGCTGCTCGCGGCGCTCGCGCTCGTCCTCGCCACAGCATCGACCGCGTTGGCGGCCGGTCCCAACCCGTACCTTCAGGTCAACGACTTGACCGGTCGCCTCGGCGGCGGCCTCGCGCAGCTCGGCGCCTCGACCGATCCGGCGGTCGCCGGCGGCGAGCTTCCCTTCGGCGCCGCGTGCGCCGGCCTTGGGGCCGGGGAGTACCCCGCCGACAGCGCTGGCGCGCTGCTCACCAGCCACGACCCCGCGTGGACCATCGGTCAGTCGGGCTTCAACACCACGCTGACCATCGACGGGGTCACCTACGACGCGGCGTCGCTCGGCTTTTTGTCCGAGACGCCCGGGTGGCACCTTTGGATCAACAACACCTATTACAACTTCGGTCAGGACATGGCGAGCCCGCTCTGCTCTGCGCTGCATACCGGCGACGTCGTCGTCCTGCAGGTCACCGAGCGTCACTTTGCCGACGGCGACACGATGTACGGCCTGCCGACGACGCCGCAGGTGCGCGTCGAGGCGGTGCCGCTGACGGTCGCTCCCGGTCAGCCCGTGACCGCGACCGTCGCCACGTTTGCGCCGGGCACGGGTGACTTCAACGGCTGGGGCGGCAACGCCCTCTCCGGCACGCGAAGCGTGGGCGCCGGCTACGGCCTTGGCTTCGGCGGCGGCTCGGCCACGTTCGTCGCCACCGACGCGCAGGGCCGTGCCACCGTGACGGTTCCCGACGACGCGAGCGGGACCGTCGACTTGATCGCCATCGCCGGGACCGACAAGGCCGCCCTACCGACCGCGAGCCACAACTCCGCGTTCTCGGTCCCGGTCAGCGCTTGCGTCTACGACGGCAGCTCCAGCTCACCGTGCACGGGCAGCCTGTCGGCGCCCGACGCCGACCTGGGCACGCAGGCGCGCGGCACCATCGGCGCTGCCACGCCTGTCGTGGTCACGCCGGCACTTGGCCACGTGGCGGTCACCGCAGCCAAGCTCGTCTCCGGTGACGTTGACGACTTCCTGCTGACCTCTGACGGCTGCAGCGGCACGACCGTCGTCAGCGGTACCGGGTCAGCCACGCCGTCCTGCTCGGTGCGCATGCGATTCGCCCCATCGGTCTCCGGCGCGCGCAGCGCGGTCCTGCGGATCGCCTCCGACGGGATGAACCCCACCTTGGACGTCACGTTGACCGGCACCGGCGGGGCTCCCGGAGCGGGCACGCCCGGGTCGGCGGGGGAGAAGGGTGACAAGGGCGAAGCCGGGAGCGCCGGCGGCACCGGGGCGACGGGCGCGACCGGCGCCAACGGAGCTGCGGGCCTGGTGGGTCCCGCCGGCGCGACCGGCTCCACAGGTCCGCAGGGCAAGGCCGGCAAGGACGGTCGCGACGCCGTTTGCACCGTCAAGCGCGCCAAGCGGATGCCGAAGGTCACCTGCAAGCTGGCGCCAGCTAAGGCCGGCAAGGCCACGCTCACTCGGCTCGGTCGCGTCTACGCTCGCGGCACCGCCGCGTCGCTGCGCGCGGTCCGCAGGCTTCCGGCCGGCGTCTACACGCTGCGCTATCGCCGTCACGGCAAGGCCGTGGCTCAGCGGGTGACGATCGCCTAGACACGCGCGCGGCGGCGTGCCGGGCTCAACAGCCCGGCGCGCCACCGTCTGCGTGTCCTAGACCCCGTACTTCAGCGAGATCGTGTCGCCGAGGCTCACGACCGTCGCCGTGTTCGCGGCGGCCGCGGTGCCGTTGTCGATGCTGGCCTTCCAGGTCGACCCACCACCGTTGGTCACGCCGTTGATGGTGGTGATGACTCCGCTCGCCGGTGAGCTGCCGGTGACGCACCCGGCCGGCGTCGACGCGCTCGTCGCCGCGGTCAGGACTGCGCCGAGCGTCGTGGTCGCAGTCGCGGGTGCGACCGACACCGAGCAGACCTTCAACGTGCCCGACCCGTCGTCGACCACCAACGCCAGCTTGCTCGTCGTGCCGCTCACAAACGACGTGCTGGCCACGAACCGCGACTCGCCCACCGTCGTCGGCACCGGCGGCGTGCCCGCAAAGCCGCCGCCGGCCAGCGCGCGCAGTGCGTCGATCGAGGCATAGGCATTGGGTGTGCTGCCGGTGGTGTAGCGGAAGCCGCCGCCGGCCAGCTGCTGGCTGACGAGGTAGTCGATCGGCGTCTTGCCCATCGCGGTCGTGAAGTCCGCTCCCTGGTTGGGGATGCCACAGGCGTTGAGCCCCTGGACCGCCCAGCCGTTGGAGTCGGTGTTGGCACCGAAGGACGACGCGAACGCGCCGGTGGCGTTGGTCAGCTTCCCCTTGAGGAAGTTCTTGCCCGCCACCACCGCGCTGTCGGTGTTGGCCACGCCGCTGACGCACAGCGCCGCCAGCGCCGCGCCCGTCATGTCGATGTCGCTGGCCGCGGCCAGCTGTGCCGGGACGCCCTCGGCCTTCGGGTAGTTCCAGCCGCCGTCGGTGTGCTGGTTGGCGCGCACCGTCGTGATCGACTTGTTCAACAACGCCTGCGGCACGCGCTGGGCGCCCGCCGACGTCTTGGCTCCGGCCAACGCCAGCAGCCCGAAGACCGTGCCGTTGAAGTTGCCCGGCGTACCCCAGTAGCCCGGCGACGCCGTCTGCCAGTAGGACGCGATCGCGGCGATCAGGTTCTGCTCGGTCGACACGCGCGCCGGGTCGATGCCCGCCGAGTAGGCGTTGATCGCGGTGCGCTCGTAATCGGTCACCGGCGGTGAGCCGCCGGGCCAGGACGCCGGCGACAGATAGTCGCGGTAGACCTTGCGTGCGTTCTTGCTCGTCACGTTGTTCGGGGGCGGCGGCAGGAGGTCGACCGCGGCGATACCGGCCGGGGCGAGCGCGCTGAACGCCCACTCGTTGGAGAGGCCGGCCGACACGAAGGCACCGGTCGTCGGGTCCTGAAGGCCCCGGACGTAGGTGGTGCCGTTGGCCACCGAGGTGGCCTGTGCGGCGGGGGTGGTGGTCGCGTGCGCAGCCGCCGGGGCGAGCGCGAGCACGGCGATGGACGCGGCGATCAGCCGCGTGGTGAACCTGCGAGACATCGTGGTGAGACTCCTTGTGGTTGCAGGGCGCCGGGCGCCTCTCACCACGATCTCGCCCACGCTTTCGGCGCCACCGTGCTTCGAGAGCGGCCGCCGTCCAAACGCGAGAACAGGGTCCGTCAACTGCATCACCGAGCAGGCATTCGGGCTCAGACGGGCTTGCCGTCCACACCGCTGCGCGTCAGCTCCGGAGTCACACCGGATTCCCCCACGCGATGACGGGCGCCAATCTACTGGTCGGTGCGGCGAACGCGCTCACCCGTCGCGAGTGAGGGGCCGTCACCCTCCCGGCAGCGAGGCTCGGCGACGACCCGAACCTCAGGAGGGGCCATGTCCGAGATCCATCGTCAGACGCCGATGACCGCCACGCCGGGACCACGCGTGGAGACCTACAACCCGCCCGGGGCGTGGATCATCTTCGCCGGCGTCACGCTCTTCATGACCGGCGGGTTCAACATCCTGTTCGGCATCGCCGCGCTGCTCAACGATGAAGTTGTCGCGGTTGGTGGCGAGGGCGTGATGATCTGGGACTTCACGACCTGGGGCTGGATCCTGCTCGTCGCGGGCGTCGTGATGATGCTGACCGGGATCGGCCTCGGGCTCGGCGTCGGCATCGCACGCTGGCTGGCCGTCGGCTTCGTGATGCTCAACGCGCTGTTCCAGTTCGGGATCGCCTCGGCCTTCCCGCTGCTGGCGATCCTCGTGATCGCGCTGGACGTCGTGATCCTCTACCAGCTCACCGTCGGCTGGAGCAGGAGCGCGTGATGACCGACCGCAACGTCCTGCCAATTCCCGATCGGCCCTACGACGGCCCGGTCTACGAGGACGCCAAGGACCCCAACGCGACCTTCCCGCCGATCGAGCCGCTGCGGCCACCCGCGGGCGCGCCGAACGTGTTGATTGTCTTGATCGACGATGCCGGCTTCGGCTGCTCGAGCGCCTTCGGCGGGCCGTGCCACACGCCGACGGCCGAGCGCTTTGCCGACGAGGGCCTGAAGTTCACCCGCTTTCACACGACCGCGCTCTGCTCGCCGACGCGGGCGGCGTTGCTGTCGGGTCGCAACCACCACTCGGTGGGGATGGGCGGCATCACCGAGATTGCGACGTCGGCGCCCGGCTACAACTCACTGCGGCCCAACACCTGCGCGCCGCTGGCCGAGACGCTCAAGCTCAACGGTTACGCGACCGCGCAGTTCGGCAAGTGCCACGAAGTTCCGGTCTGGCAGACCAGCCCGCTGGGACCGTTTGACAACTGGCCGTCGGGCGGCGGGGGCTTCGAGTACTTCTACGGGTTCATCGGCGGCGAGACCAACCAGTACGCGCCCGCGCTCTATGAGGGCACCACACCGGTCGAGCCTGACAAGACCGCGGCTGAGGGCTACCACTTCACCGAGGACATGACCGACCGGGCGATCAAGTGGATCCGCCAGCAGAAGACGCTAATGGGCGACCAGCCGTTCTTCGCCTACTTCGCGCCGGGCGCCACGCATGCGCCGCACCACGTTCCGGCGGAGTGGTCGGCGAAGTACAAGGGTCGCTTTGATCAGGGCTGGGATGCGTTGCGCGAGCAAACCCTTGCCCGTCAGAAGGAGCTGGGCGTGATCCCGCCCGAGGCGCAGCTGACCGAGCGGCCGGACGAGATCCCGGCGTGGGACGACATCCCGGACGACCTCAAGCCTGTGCTCGCACGGCAGATGGAGGTCTACGCCGGATTCCTGGAGCACACCGACCACCACGTCGGCCGGCTTGTCGACGCGCTCGAGGATCTCGGGATCCTGGAGGACACGCTCGTCTACTACATCATCGGCGACAACGGGGCCAGTGGCGAGGGCGACCTCCACGGCTGCTTCAACGAGCTGATCAACCTCAACGGCGCCGCCGCGCTGCAGACGACCGAGTTCATGGTGGAGCGGATCGACGAGTTCGGGACGCCCGAGGCCTACAACCACTACGCCGTCGGCTGGGCGCACGCGATGGACACGCCGTACCAGTGGACCAAGCAGATCGCCTCGCACTGGGGCGGCACCCGCAACGGCACGATCGTCCACTGGCCCAAGGGCTTTGACGCCCAGGGCGAGGTCCGACACCAGTTCCACCACGTGATCGACGTCGCGCCGACGATCCTCGAAGCCGCCGGCCTCCCGGAGCCCAAAGTCGTCCATGGCGTCGACCAGAAGCCGATCGAGGGCGTGAGCATGCGCTACGCGTTCGATGACGCCGACAGCCCGGACCGTCACGAGACCCAGTACTTCGAGATGTTCTGCAACCGCGGCATCTACCACCAGGGGTGGACCGCGGTGACGCGCCACTCGACGCCGTGGGTCTTCGCCGAGCTGCCGCCGTTGGCCGACGACACCTGGGAGCTCTATGACACCACCACCGACTGGAGCCAGGCGCATGATCTGGCGGCCGAGATCCCGGAGAAGTTGGAGGAGCTCAAGGCGCTGTTCATGGAGGAGGCGCGCAAGTACGACGTGCTCCCGCTCGACGACCGCCGGGTGGAGCGCTTCAACTCCGACGTCGCCGGGCGGCCGGTGCTGATCCGGGGCAGCTCGCAGCTGCTGTTCGGTGGTATGGGGCGGCTGACGGAGAACGTGATGATCAACATCAAGAACAAGTCGCACGCGGTGACCGCGGAGGTCACGGTGGGTGACGGCGGCGTCGAGGGCGTGCTCATCGCCCAAGGCGGCGCGTTCGCGGGCTGGAGCCTCTACGTCAAGGACGGGCGACCCAAGTACTGCTACAACCTATTTGGCCTCCAGCGTTTTCACGTCGCCGCCGACAGGGCGATCCCGGCCGGCACGCATCAGGTGCGGATGGAGTTCACCTACGACGGCGGCGGCCTGGGCAAGGGCGGCGCGGTCACGCTCTTCATCGACGGGCAGAACGTCGGGGAAGGCCGTGTCGAGGGCACCGTCCCGATGATCTTCTCCGGCGACGAGACCTGCGACGTCGGCCTCGACACCGCCTCGCCGGTCAGCGACGACTACACCTCGGAGGGCAGCCGCTTCACCGGCACCGTCGAGTGGGTGCAGATCGACATCGACGACGCGGCCGAGGACCTCGACCACCTGATCGCGCCCGAGGAGCGGCTGAAGATCGCGATGACCCGGCAGTAGGGCGCACGAGCGACGAAACTCCTATAACAGCTCGCGATACGTCTCCACGCGCTTGAGCACCTTGCCGAAGCTCGGCCATGAGCCGGTCACTCGTGCGGGTAACAGCCCGGCTGAGTCGCGGTACCGTGCGGCCAACCAGGCGAACAGCTCCGATCCGTCGGTCGGGGCGAACGCGGGACTCTGTCCGTAACCGCCAGCTGGGCGCGGCTCCCAAGAACCGAAGTGCTGCGCGGAGATCTGCTCCATCTCGGACATGATTCGGGCGAACTCCTTGCGGTCCTCGAGAACCTTCCTCGTCGGCGCGTGGGCGAGGAGCCGATAGATGTCGTAGTAGTGACGACCACAGCGAACGTCGGGTGTCTCGAGACGCTCGTGGTCCATGGCGACGTGGTGGAGCAGCGACAGCTTCTCCAGCAGCGTTCGCGCCGGCTTGAGCGCTGGGATGCTGAATCCTGCCGTGTCCTCGAACTCGGCCGGGTCGATGCCCAGCGGGTGGCAGAGGATCGGCGTGATCCCAACCATCTCGCTGGGCCAGTTCCCGCCTGCGAAGCCGGTCTCCAGCAGCACTCCACGATCCTCGACTGGGACGACGGCGGTTCTACGTCGCGGCAACCGCGGTCATTGCGAGCAGCAGGTCTTCGCGCGACTTGGCTGAGTCGTCCTTGGCCGGGTTGACGAGGATGTCGACGTCCTCGGAGAACCGGTCAATCAGGTTGTAGCCCTTCGAGAGGCTGGTCCCACCCTTGAACACGAACCAGCCGCCGTAGTGCTTGTGCAACGCACGCAGCACCTGAGTGACCCAGTAGTCCTTTTCGACGAACTCCGCCGCGAGCTGGAGCTCGCGGGCGGCATTGTCGATTGCGCCGGCGAAGTCGTCGGCGTTGTCGCGCAGGAGCGTCACCGTCGCTCGTCCAGTACGCGCAATGCCTTGTCTCGCGTCCTCTGGTCGCGGGCGCGTGCGATTCCCTGCGCTTCGTCTTCATGTCCCGTCTCGGTGAGGACCGCCCGTAGCCGCTCACGCACGACCGGCGGCTCGGTTGCGCTGGCCGAGACCAGCTTGGGGATGCGGACGTCGTGACGCCGCAGGACCTGGTCGAAGCGCCGCAGGGCTTCGGCGGGACCGACCTCGACGTAGCGATCCCATCCTTCGAGCGCTTCGAGCAAGGTGACCTCTAGCCCGTTCAGGCCGGCCTTTCGGCGAGCGGTGCGGGCCGCGCGCGAGACGACTTTTACGCGGCCGAGCCCCTCGGGCACGCGGTGCGTAACGGCAAGCGACTCGATGGGTGCGACCTGCGTGGACAGCCCGAGGAGGTTGGTCGCGTTCCAGCCGGTCGCCCCGATCGCCTCATCGCGTCCGACAACTGTCTGGACGGCCTGGCCCCCGTCTACACCGTGCATGCCGAAGCGGCTCATGCGTCCACGCCAGTACACGCCGCGACGGACCCGCTGCAGCTCACCGCGCTCGACAAGCCGTCGCAGCTCGTTGTTGACCGCCTTGGGCGTACCGGCGAAGTCCTCGACGCGCCAGATTCGCTCACGCGACGCCAACACGCGCCCGCGTACGCGGTGGGCAATGCTTTCCTGAGGGCTTTTCCCAGCCACAAAGATGAGTGTAACGCGTTACGGGAAATCCCCAAAATTTCTCTGCTTTGACGCCGGGATCACCTTTGGCGGGTGATGCCGGCTCGCCCGCCGCTGCTCAGGATGAGATCGGAGACTTGGACAGCAGGAAGAGGAGACCACGTTGCCCGACCAGCGCAAGCCCAACATCCTCGTCATCTGGGGCGATGACATCGGCACCACCAACTTGAGTTGCTACAGCGACGGGTTGATGGGCTATCGGACACCGAACATCGACCGCATCGCCAACGAGGGCATGCGCTTCACCGACGCCTACGGTGAGCAGAGCTGCACGGCGGGCCGGTCGTCGTTCATCACCGGCCAGAGCGTGTTCCGCACGGGGCTGAGCAAGGTCGGGATGCCGGGCGCTGACGTCGGCTTGCAGGCCGAGGACCCGACGATCGCCGAGCTGCTCAAGCCGCTGGGCTACGCGACCGGGCAGTTCGGCAAGAACCATCTGGGCGACAACAACAAGTTTCTGCCGACGGCCCACGGCTTCGATGAGTTCTTCGGCAACCTGTACCACTTGAACGCTGAGGAGGAGCCCGAGCAGCCGTCCTGGCCCGATCCCGATGACTTTCCGGTGTTCAACGAGCACTTCCGGCCGCGCGGGGTGCTGCACAGCTGGGCGACCGACAACGACGATGAGACGGTCGAGGGTCGCTATGGCCGCGTCGGCAAGCAGCGCATCGAGGACACCGGGCCGCTGACCGCCAAGCGGATGGAGACCATCGACGATGAGGTGGTCGCTCACGCCAGCGACTTCATCAAGCGCCAGGCTGACGCCGATATGCCCTTCTTCGTGTGGTTCAACACCACGCACATGCACTTCCGCACGCATCCCAAGCCCGAGAGCGTGGGTCAGGCCGGGCGCTGGCAGTCGCCCTACCACGACACGATGATCGACCACGACAAGGCCGTGGGCGAGATGCTCGATCTGCTCGACGAGCTCGGGCTGGCCGACGACACGATCGTCGTCTACAGCACCGACAACGGGCCGCACATGAACTCGTGGCCCGACGCCGGCATGACGCCGTTCCGCAGCGAGAAGAACACCAACTGGGAGGGCGCCTTCCGCGTCCCGCAGATGGTCCGGTGGCCCGGGCACATCGAGGCCGGCTCGATCTGCAACGAGATCATCAGCCACCACGACTGGCTACCGACCTTCCTCGCAGCGGCGGGCGAGCCCGACATCGTCGAGAAGTGCAAGGCCGGTCACCGCGCCGGCGACATCACCTACAAGGTGCACATCGACGGCTTCGACTTCCTGCCGTACCTGACCGGTGCGGTCTCGGAGGGGCCGCGGCCGGGCTTCTTGTACTTCTCCGACGACGGGGACCTGCTGGCCATCCGCTATGACAACTGGAAGGTCGTGTTCATGGAGCAGCGCTGCCTTGGCACGCTGCAGGTCTGGGCCGAGCCGTTCGTGACGCTGCGCGTCCCCAAGCTGTTCAACCTGCGGATGGATCCGTTCGAGCGCGCCGACGTCACGTCGAACACCTACTGGGACTGGCTGTTGACCAACGACTTCCTGGTCTTGGCCGGCACCACGTTGGTGGCGCGGTTCCTGGAGACGTTCCGTGACTTCCCGCCGCGCCAGAAGGCGGCGAGCTTCACGATCGACCAGGCGTTGGAGAAGATGCAGGCGGCGATGACCGCCGGGCGCTGAGGCGGCGTGTCGCGATGAGTGCACAGCCTCTGGCTTCCTGGAACGATGGTGCGGCGAAGTCGGCGATCCTCGACTTCGTCGCGCGCGTGACCGACGAAGGCGGGTCTGACCATGTGCCGCCGGCCGAGCGGATCGCGGTGCTCGACAACGACGGCACGCTGTGGTGCGAGCGCCCGGCCTATGTCCAGGCGATGTTCATCCTCGGCCGGCTCAAGGAGCAGGCCGCGGCGGACCCCGAGCTTGCGCAGCGGCCCGTCGTGCAGGCGCTGCTGGCGGGCGATCTCGGTGCCGCGCAAGAGGCGGGCGCCGCGGAGATGATTGGGGTGCTGCTCTCCACCCACGCCGACATGACCGCGGAGGAGTTCGCCGCGGTTGCCACCGGCTGGCTGGCCGAGGCCCAGCACCCGCGCTACGGACGGCCGTTTGCCGACCTGGTCTACGCGCCGATGATCGAGTTGATGGCGTTGCTGCGCGGCGCTGGCTTCGACGTCTTCGTTGTGACCGGCGGCGGGGTCGAGTTCGTGCGCGCGGCAAGCGAGCGGCTCTACGGTGTCGGGCCCGACAATGTCGTCGGCTCGGCCGTTGAGGTGGGTTTTGAGCGGCGCGATGGGCGCGTCGTGCTGGTGCGCCAGGCCAAGTTGTTGGGGTCGCCCAACGAAGGTGAGCCCAAGCCCATCAACATCCAGTCCCACATCGGCCGGCGCCCGATCTTCGCCGCCGGTAACAGCGCCGGCGACCGCGAGATGTTGGAGTACGCGACGACCGGAGAGCGCCCGTCGCTGGCGATCGTCGTCGATCACGACGACGCCGAGCGCGAGTATGCCTACGAGGGCAAGGCGATGACCAATCCGGACGCCGAGGCGATCGCCGAGACCGCGGCGCGGTTCGGCTGGACGGTGGTGAGCATGCGGGACGACTGGGCGCGGGTCTTTGCCGAGCCGGCGTCATGATGAGAACGGTGACCGATGAGGTGACTGCCACCGCACGCGACATGGTGTGGATCGCCGGCGCGACGTTCCTAATGGGGTCGGACCGTTACTACGCCGAGGAAGCACCGGCCCATCGCGTGGCGGTCGACGGCTTCTGGATCGACCGCGGCGCGGTCACCAACCGGCAGTTCGCGGCCTTCGCGCGCGAGACCAGTTACGTCACGGTCGCCGAGCGGCCGCCGGACCCGGCCGACTTCCCGGGCGCGCCGCCGGAGAACCTGCGTGCCGGCTCGCTCGTCTTCACGCCTACGCGCGGGCCGGTGGATCTCCGACACCTCGACCAGTGGTGGACCTGGACGCCGGGGGCGTCGTGGCGCCATCCCGAGGGTCCCGACTCCACCCTCGCCGGACGCATGGATCACCCGGTCGTTCACATTGCCTATGACGATGCGAGCGCATACGCGACCTGGGCAGAGGCGGCGCTGCCGACCGAGGCCGAGTGGGAGCTCGCGGCGCGTGGCGGCCTCGACGGCGCAACCTACATCTGGGGCGACGAGCCCGAACCACCAGGGCGGCGGCTGGCGAACTTCTGGCACGGCGACTTCCCCTGGCGTGCGGAGCCCGGCTACGGCATGACCGCCGCCGTCGGCTCCTTCCAACCCAATGGCTATGGCTTGCACGACATGGCCGGCAACGTATGGGAGTGGACCGAAGACTGGTACGCGACGCACCACCCCGAGGCCGCCGCCAAGCCCTGCTGCATCCCGCAGAACCCGCGCGGCGCCGACGCGACCGCCAGCCTCGATCCCGCCCAGCCCCAGTTCCGCGTCCCGCGCAAGGTGCTCAAGGGCGGGTCGTTCCTCTGCGCCGACAGCTACTGCCTGCGCTACCGGCCTGCGGCGCGGCGGCCGCAGATGGTCGACACGGGGATGAGCCACGTCGGCTTTCGCTGTGTCCGCCGCGCAGGCGAAGCGGAGGAGCTGACGCTCGCTTCAGTGGTGTGATGGCGGGCTCAGCACACGGCCCGCGAGCCAGCCCCGCTGGCCCGTGTCGGTCACGACGCGCACCCACGACCGGTCGTGCGTCCGCGCGACGACCGTCACCGGCTGCTCGCGCCGGACCGTTCCCACCACGCTCCCGCGTGACGGCTTGGCGTACAAGAACCCCGTCGCGTGGACCAGCGTGGGACGCGGCGCCGCAGCCCCCGCCGCACCAGCGCCCGCGCCCGCGACGATCGAGCCCCGGCTCGGCCGCTTGCACAGCACCGCGACTGACGCCTGCGTGGCGTGCGCCAAGGCGTTGTGCTCCAAGACCACCCGCGCGCTCCGGCTTGCTCCAACGACCACGCCCGGCCCGTACGTCGCGTTGACCCGTGCGCCAGACGGTGCCAGCAAATCGGCGACCCGCAGGCCATGCGGGCAGCGCAGCACCACCGTGGACGGCGCGCTCGACCCCTCATGCAGCTGCACGCGGTGGCGCACGATCGCCGTCCCGGCGGGCAGCGGTGCGCCGCGCCCGACGTGACCGCCCGGGAGCGCCGGGCTGCTGATCGTCGACGGCGCGGGATCACCCGGGCCGAGCGTGGGCAGCGCGATGCTGGCCGCGCCGACGGCCACCGTCGCCGTCGCCGCGCCCACGGCGACCTTGCCGGCCGAGGCCTTGCCCGCCAGCCCGATCTTCAGTCCTGCCCCGCCGGCGGCCAGGAGCACGAGTGGCCCTGGCAGCAGGATCGCCATCGCCCGGCGCGTGCTGCGCAGCTCGGTACGGAACGCGCGACATTCAGGACACCGAGCGAGGTGGCGATGGGTGCGCGCCGACGCGCGACGGCGCGTGTCGTAGGCTTCGAGGAGGTTCTCCCGCACGGCCTGGCACGACGTCGAGCGCTCGTCGACGACTTGCATCAGTGCGACGCGTGCCCGGTGCACGACGACCCGGGCAGCGCTCGGCGTGATGTTCAGCTCGGAAGCCAGTTGCCGGTGGCTGAGCCCGTCGAGCTCGCGCCGGACCAGCGCGTGGCGGTGGCGGGCCGGCAGCGCGCCAAGGTCGTCGAGCAGCTGGCGCAAGTCGGCGCGGCGCTCATAGGCCGCGGGCGGCTCGTCACCCGATGCGGCGGCCAACGCGCCATCACTGTCGATCGCGTGCAGGTCGACGCAGTCGGTCCGCAGCCGGCCGAGCTCGTCGAGACAGCAGTTGCGCACCAGCCGGTACAGCCACGGCCGCAGGTTCATCGGGCGGTCATCGCGGCGCAGCGCGCGGTGCGCGCGCCACAGCGCCTCCTGCACCACGTCCTCCGCGGCGCCCTCGTCGCGCAAGATCCGTTTGGCAAAGCGCAACAGCGCTGCGCGATAGCGGTCGTGGATCTGCTGAAAGGCGGCTTCATCGCCCCCGCGAAACGCGGCCACGAGGCGCTCGTCGGAGATGCGGCCCGACGGCACGCGCTAGCGCCCCTTCTGCTTGGACTTGCTCTTGCACAGCGCCCGCGACGCGACCCAGCCCTGCGCGCCGGACTTGACCCGCACGTAGGACCAGCCGCCGCTGACGTCATGCACCATCACCAACAACGTCTGCGGGCGCACCAGGTGCCCGATGACAAAACCACCTGGAGAATCGCGCAGCACCGTCCGCTCGAAGCACAGCTTGCGGTACGCCGACGCTGACGCGCCGCCCGCAGGCAGCAGCGCCAGCATCGAGGCCGCGAGCGCGACCGAGGCAGCTCGCCGCAGCACGCGCCTAGTCGTTCTCGCTCGCGCGGAGGCTTCGCTGCTTGAGCACGTCGGCGCGCATCCGCAGCTTGACGGGACCGCCCAGCTCGCCGGTCGTGATCCGCAGGACCAACCGCGGTGGCCCATCGCCCGTCGCCCCGCCGGTAAACCCGGCCAGCGTCACCGACACCGGGCCCGCGACCTGCGTGGGCTTGGTGCGGCCGGGCAGCCGCGGCTTGTGCTTGACGTAGTTGGGCAGCGCGACGTTGTTGGGGTTGCCCTTGCTGTCGTACCAGTGCCCGCCCGAGAGCGCGCAGCCGATGGCCTCGTGCTGGTTGAGCGGGCCCACGACGGCCCGCGACTCCGGGACGACGTAGGAGCCGTCGGGCTGGCGCTCGGCAAAGCGGATCCCACCGTCCGGGGTGCCTTCCTTGCCGGGCATGGGGTCGACCCGGCCGAAGCCGCTGAGGTTGACGGCGGCGAGGTCGACGCCGCTGCCCTTGATGTCGAAGCCGGCGCACGGCAGCAGGACGTTGTAGTCCTTGGGGATGCCGGCGATGGTCAAGGAGAACGTCTGCGTCGTGTTGCTCTGCAGTGGCCAGCTGTTGGCGGAGCGGACGATCCGCGAGGGATCGACCGGCGGTGGCCGCCAGCGCTTGGCCGTCGCCGTGGCCGGCCCGGCCAGGGCGCCCGCGGCGATGACCGAGGCAAGGATGATGCTGGACTTCGTCACGGGCTCTCCTTCGTGGTCGGGGATTGCAGAGGTGAGAACCGGTGCCATCGGCGATCTGTTTCACCCTAGGTGCCGATGACGAAACCGCAGGGCGCGCGCTGGATCACCCGCGGCGGGTGAGCCTGGCTCATCCGATCGCGCGCGACGGTCCAGCTTTCCGCCCTTCGACCAGGAGCAGATGTCGTGATTCTCGCGGCTGACTACCCCTTCTTGAACATCCTCTGGAGCATGATCATCTTCTTCGCGTGGGTGATCTGGATCTGGATCATGATCGTGATCCTCACCGACGTCTTTCGCCGCCGTGACATCTCCGGCTGGGTGAAAGCGGCGTGGGTCGTGTTCTTGATCGTGTTGCCGTTCCTCGGCGTGCTCGTCTACCTGATCGCTCAGCACGACGGCATGACGCAGCGCAGCGCCGACGCGGCGAGCGCGCAGAAGGCGCAGTTCGACGACTACGTGCGGTCGACCGCAGGCAGCGGCGGCGGTGCGGCGGCCGAGATCGAGAAGGCCAAGCAGCTGCTTGACAGCGGCGCGATCACGGCGGAGGAGTTCGCCTCGCTGAAGGCCAAGGCCTTGGCGTAGGGCACTCCGCAAGAGGACGGATGGCACTTAGACGTTGGATGGCAACGTTTAGGTGCCATCCGTCCCCGGCGCGACGATGCGGCGATGGACGACGTAGGCGACGAGGCCGACCGGCAGCGGCAACCAATAGGAGAACAGGCGATAGGCGAACGTCGCCAGGACCGCATCGCCCGGCGCGACGCCGGCGAGCGTCAGCGTTGCGGTCAGCCCGGCCTCGACGAAGCCCAGCCCGCCAGGCGTGATCGGAATCTGGGTGAGCAGCTGCGCCGCGCAGAACGCAAGCAGCACGAGCGCGGGCCGCGGGTGCGACCCGACCGCGGCCAGCGCCGCGAGCAGCGTGCCGTAGTCAAAGGCCCAGCGGCCGACCGTCGCCAGCAGCGCGCGGAGCCATTGTGGCCCGAGCGTCGCGATGATGCGGTCGCGCTCGCGCAGCAGCCGCGTCGGCAGCCCGCGCAACGGCTCGGCATGCGGGCGCAGGCGGTTGCGCACGCGCTGCACGGCGCGGCCGGCGGTGCGCAGCGGCCAGTCGCGGCGCAGGCACCACGCGCCGACGGCGGCCAGCACCGCGAAGACGGCGACGCCGATCAGCGTGACGTCGACCAGGTCGCGCGGGACGAGGCCGCGGATCAGCGCCGGGATCGCCAGCAGCGGCATCGCAAGCACTAGCGCGAAGGTGAGCAGGTTCGACGCGGTGAGGCCGCCGACCACGACCGTGCGGTCCAGGCCCGCATCGACGAGCATCCGGTATTGGACCGCCGCGCCGACCGCGCCGCCGCCGGGCGCGATCTTCGACATGGCGTTGCCCGCCAGCTGGGAGGTGATGACCGGAGGCCAGTGCCGTGCACGGATCGCCAGCCGCTGCAGGGCCCACAGCGAGCCGAGCGACAGCGCCTGGAGGACCGCCATCCCTGCCAGCCACCAGGGCGCGATCCGCTCGATGTCGCGCCACGAGCTGAGGACGTCGAGCAGGCTCGGCGCCACCAAGTACAGGGAGATCGCGGTCAGCCCGAGCCAGATGGCGGTGCGGACGAGATGGCGGCGCTCGGGCTCGCCGGCGGCTTCGCCGCGCGCGATCTCGTGCTCGAGGTCGGCGCGGTCGGCGATCGCCTGCTCGAGCCGATCTCCGACGTTGCGCGGCGCGGCGGCGGCCATGTCGCCACAGCTTGCGCGGTCGGCGGGTGGACAGTGCTCACCCGCCGGGGGTGGTGAGCCATCACCCGCGCCACACCGATGATCGGGGCCATGAGGAAGGGCCTGGTGCCCGGCTGGATCGCCGGCTACTCGCGCGATTGGCTGCGGCCCGACCTGGTCGCCGGCATCGTCATCTGGTCGGTGGTCACGCCCCAAGCGGTCGCCTACGCGCAGATCGCCGGGCTGCCGGCCCAGGCGGGGCTGATGGCGGCGCCGGGAGCGATGATCGCCTATGCCTTGATCGGGACGTCGCGCCAGCTCGTCGTCAGCGCGACGACCGCGACCTCGGCGGTCTCGGCGGCAACGGTCGGCCCGCTCGCCGGCGGCGATCCCGTTCGCTTCGCTGCGCTGTCGGCGGCACTGGCGATCGTCGTCGCGCTCGTGCTGGTGGCCGGCGGCGCGCTGCGGCTCGGCGCGGTCGCCGACCTGGTGTCCAAGCCGGTGATGACGGGCTTTCTGTTCGGCCTCGGCTTGACGATCTCGCTTGCCCAGCTGCCGAGCCTGCTCGGCGTGCCGTCCGGCAGCGGGAACTTCTTCCCGCAGCTCTGGGATCTCTTCGGCCACCTCGACGACACGGCGACGACCACGCTCGCGGTGGGTGTGGGCTCGCTGGCGGTGCTACTGCTCGGCCGCCGCGTCGCGCCGCGGATCCCGTCGACCTTGTTGGTGCTGGTGCTGGCCATCGCCGCCTCGGCGCTGCTGAACCTCGACGAGCACGGCGTCGACGTCGTCGGCGACATCCCGGACGCGTTGCCGGACCTTGCGGTCCCGGATGTCAATGCGGATGACATCGTCAAGCTCATCACGCCCGCGTTCGGCGTGCTGATCATGAGCGCCGAGGCCGTCGGCGTCGCGCGCCAGCTCGCGGTCAAGCATGGCTATCGCGTCGACGCCAACCGCGACCTGATGGCTTTGGGTGCCGGCAACCTGGTGGCCGGACTCTCGTCGGGCTTCGTGCAGTCCGGTGGCGCCAGCCAGACCGCCGCGGCCGATGGTGCCGGCGGCCGGAGCCAACTCGCGTCGATCGTCTGCGCGGGCCTCCTGCTGCTCACCGGTGCCTTTCTCGCACCGCTCTTCGAGCACCTGCCCCAGGCGACGCTGGCGGCGATCGTGATCGTGGCGATCATGGGGTTCTACGACGTCGGTGAGCTGCGCCGCTTCGCCGTCGTGCGGCGCTCGGCGCTGGCGCTGGCGCTGGTCGCTCTGGCCGGCGTGCTGGTCCTCGGTGTGTTGCAAGGGCTGATCGTCGCCGCCGGACTGTCGCTCGTCTATGTGGTCTTCCGGCTCAGCCGCCCGTCGGTCGGCGAGCTCGGTCGCGACCCGCGTAGCGGCGCGTGGGGGTGGCTGGAGCGCCATCCCGACTGGCCGGCGCCGGCCGGCACGTTGGTGATCCGCGCCGACGGGCCGCTCTTTTACCCCAATGTCGACAGCGTGCGCGAGCGCGTGCTCGAGGCTGTTGGGGCCGCGGATCCGCGCCCGGAGGTTGTTGTCCTTGATCTCTCCCAGTCGGTCGACCTCGACCTCCAATCGGTCGATGGGATCAGCGATCTCGCTCACCAGCTGCAGGCCGAAGGGGTGGAGCTGCGGCTCGCCGCCGTGCGCGCGCAGGCCGCGGAGATCCTCCAGCGCGCCGGCATCACCCCGGACATGGTGGCCGAGCCGACCGTCACCGCGGCCATCGAGGCCGGGGTCAGCTCGCCAGACCGCTGATCGCGTCGCCGACCAGCTTGGCGCCGATGATCAAGCAGAGCACGGCCATGATCACGACGTTCTCCTTGGCCATCCACGTCTTGAGGCCGTCGAGGATCTCGTGCGCGCGTTCGCCCATGAGGAAGAAGATCGCAACCGGGGCGCCCGGGCCGAGCGTGCCGACGACGATGAAGACCACCAGCGCGACGGCCTGATCACCGGTGGCCGCACCGGTCGACGCGATCGCGGCTGCGGCGCCCGCGGTCAAGATGAGGTTCTTGGGGTTGATGGCCGAGAGCGCGAAGCCCATCGCCACCGAACGCGCCGGGGTGAAGGCGTCGATCGTCGCCATCCACTTCGGCAGCACGGCCTCGTCATCACCCTGTGGTCGGCCGCGCCACTGCTTCACGGCGATCGCGAGCAGCAGCAAGCCGAGGACCAGCTTCAGGATGCTGGTCCAGGTGGCGGGGGCGCCGTCGTCGCTGGCGCTGGCGCCACTGGAGACCAGCAGGATGATCGTGCCCACGAGGCCGAGGCCGATGACCCAGCCGAGCAGGAACGCCGGGCCGTTGCGGGCGCCGCGTGGTGTGGCGAGCATGAGCACGACGGCGATGATCGGCATCGGGCTGAGCGCGACGCCGACGCCGAACGACAGGACCTGGCCGATGGCCTCACCCATCCTGCTCTCCCCGGACGATGCAGCGAAAGCCGATGTGGCTGGTGGAGGTGTCGATCGCCTCGCCCTGGCGGGCGGCGGGCCGGAAGCGCAGGCAGTAGGAGGGCGCGCAGAGGTGCGAGCCGCCCTTGATCGTGTTGCGCGGGATCGTCTCGGGTGCCGGCGGTGCGCAACATGATGTGGTTGCTTCCGTCGTGAAGCGGTCGACCGTCCACTCCCACACGTTGCCGCAGACATCGAAGAGGCCAAAGCCGTTGGGCGCAAACGTGCCGACCGGCGAGGTGCCCTCGTAGCCGTCGAGGCGCAGGTTCTCCCACGGGAAGCGCCCTTGCCACCAGTTGGCCATCATCTTGCCATGCGGCGCGATCTCCTCGCCCCAGGCGAAGCGCGCGCCATCGAGCCCGCCGCGGGCGGCGTACTCCCACTCGGCCTCGGTCGGCAGCGCCTTGCCTGCCCAGGCGGCGTAGGCCTGTGCGTCGGCGTAGGCGACGTGGGTGACTGGATGGCGGTGGCGGCCGCGGACATTGGAGCCAGGACCCTCGGGCGCGTGCCAGCAAGCGCCGGGGACGTAGCGCCACCAGGCGTGGGGATCCTGCAGGCTGACCGGGCCCGCCGTGCGCTGGAAGACCAATGAGCCCGGCACGAGTAGTGCGGGGTCGGCGTCGGGGTAGAGGGCCGGGTCGGGCGAGCGCTCGGCGTCGGTCACGTGACCGGTCTCGTTGACGAAGCGGCGAAAGTCCTTGACGGTGACGGGATGGCGGTCGATCGCAAACGGGCCGACGGTGACGGTGCGGATCGGTCCCTCCTCGGCGTAGAACTCCTCGCTGCCCATGGCAAACGTGGCGCCGGGCAGCGCCACCATGTCTTTGCTTGCGCGGGCGGATGCGCTCGCCATCATGGTGCACCCTCGCGCCTACGCGGGTGAGGACGGTTCACCCGTGCTGGGGGATACCGGATCCCGCCCACCCATCGCAGCCGCCAGCGCCTCGGCGATCGTCGGGTAGACGGTCTGCAGCTCCGGATCCTCGCCGACGGTCGCGCGCAGCACGTCACGCACCTGCCCGACGTCATGGACGAGCATCAGCGTGACGCCGCGCTCGCGCAGGTCGGCAGCCGTGTCGTTGAGCATGCGCGCGGCGCTGATATCGACAAACGGGATCGACGCGGCGTCCAGCACGATGGCATTGACATGGTCCTCGGCGGCGTGACGGCGCAGCTCGCGGCGCACGACGTCGGCGTTGGCGAAGAACAGGCCGGCCTCGACGCGCAGGATCGTGGCGTGGTCGGGCAGCCGGTTCTCCGGGCGGCCGCGCACATCGGCGTACTGGTCGCTGGTTCCCGGCACGCGGCCGAGCACCGCGATGCGCGGGCGTGAGGCGCGGTAGAGCAACAAGATCAATGAGACCGCGATCCCGATGAACAACCCGGGCAGCGTGTCGAAGATCAGGACGCCGAGCAGCGCGGCGATCGCGGCCAGGAAGTCGGGGCGCGCCGCTGGGCCGTATGCCTCGCCGAGTCGCGCCGACCACACGCGGTGCAGCGTGACGAGCGCACCGAAGTCCACCAACTCGATCACCGCGGCGATGACGACGGCGGCGAGCGTGGCCTCCGGCAGCTGCTCGAAGAGGCCGGTGAGGAAGAGCAAGGTGACGACCGTCAGCACCGCGACGACCAGGCCCGAGACCTGGCTGTGCGCGCCGGCGCCGCCGTTGACCGCGGTCTTGGAGAGGCTGCCGTTGACGACCATCCCGCTCGCCAGGCCCGACGTCATGTTGGCGGCGCCGAGGCCGATGAGCTCGCGGTCGGCGTCGATCTCGTAGTGCTCGCGCGCGGCGTAGGTCTTGGCGGCGCCGAGGCCCTCGGCGAAGCCGACCAGCATCACGGCGATCCCACCTGCAGCAAGGGCGCCGAAGTCGTGCAGCGACACATCGGGCATGCCGAGCGACGGCAGCCCGGCGTCGATGTGGCCGACGATGTCGACGCCGTGGTCATCCAGGTTGAAGAGCTCGACGGCGCCGACGCCGAGCGCGACGGCGACCAGCGAGCCGGGGACCATCGGCGCGAAGCGGCGCAACCCGAGGACGACCGCGAGCGAGCCAAGGCCGATCGCCAGCGTCGCGCCCTGTGTGTCGCCGAGCTTGCCGATGACGTCGATGAGCTTCTCGAAGAAATCGCCGTCGGAGCCCGAGACCCCGAGCAGCTTGGGGACCTGGCCGATGATGATGGTCAACGCCAACCCGATGATGAAGCCTTTGAGCACCGGCTCGGAGATGAAGTTGGCCAAGAAGCCCAGGCGCAGGATCCCGGCGAGCAGCGCCGCGGCGCCGGTGGTGATCGCCAGCGCGGCGGTGAACGCGGCGAAGTCCTGGCTGGCGGGGGCGATGAGGTCGGCGACGGTCGCGGCCGACAGCGCGGCGGTCGCCGACATCGGGCCGACGATCAGGTGGCGCGAGCTGCCGAAGAGCGCGTAGAACAGCAGCGCGGGCGGCGCGGCGTAGAGGCCGACGACCGGCGAGACGCCGGCGATCGAGGCATAGGCCAACGACTCCGGCACCAGCACGGCCCAGACCGTCAGCCCGGCGATGAGGTCGCCGCGCAGCCAGTTGGGGTGGTACTGCCGCAGCGAGGGAAAGAGCCAGCCCACTGATCCTCCGGCGGTCAGGGACGGAGGACGATGGCCATGCCGGAATCCTGGCCGCCGGCGGGGTGGACGGGTCTCACCCGTGCGGGGTGAACGCGGCTCACCCGGCGCGGCGCGACGCTCGCCATCCTGGAAACAAGGAGGAGCGATGATGGCTGCCGGTTCACTGGACACGCCGTTTGACGACCGCGGCGGCCGGGACGTGCGCCCGACCGAGATCCCGACCTGGGTGATGTTCGTCGCCGGCGGGCTGTCGGTAGCCGTCGGCGCAGCGGCGCTGATCTGGCCCGAGCCGACGCTGATGGTCATCGGCATCCTGTTCGGCGTCTACCTCGCGCTGTGGGGCGCGGTCGCGCTGATGCTCGCCGTCGGCGATGACGGAGTCCCGACGGGCGCGCGGATCCTCGGCGTCCTGGTTGGCGTGCTCGGCCTGCTCGCCGGCCTGCTGCTGATGGTCCGGCCCGGGCAGTCGGTGCTGGCGATCGTCTGGATCCTCGGCTTCTGGTGGTGCGTGCTCGGCGTGATGAAGCTGATCCGCGGGATCGTCATCCCGGGTGCACGGCTATGGAACCTCCTGTGGGGCGTGGTCGGGATTGGCGCGGGCGCGATCCTGCTCGCCTGGCCGGGCATTGGCCTCGGCACGCTGGTCATCGTGGTCAGCGTGAGCCTGATCCTGCAGGGGTTCTTGGAGATCGGCCTTGCCGCTGCGACGGTGGGGACGCGGTCATGAGTCGGCGCTTTCGCTTGATGGGAACGCTGGTGCTGACCGGTGCGCTGGCGGTGAGTGGCGCCGGCTGCGGGGAGTCGCCGGAGGACAACGCCAAGGACCACGGCGAGGACGTCGGCGAGGCGTTTCGCGATCTGACCAACGCGCGGACCGCGCCGGAGATCCAGGACGCCGCGCAGCAGCTCAAGGACGCCGTGGCCGCCGTCGGCGATTCGGGCGGCGACCGCGTCAAGGAGCAGCTCAGCACGCAGCAGGCCAACGTTGAGCAGGCTGTCGCCGCCGTCAAGTCCGACCTCGGCGCCGGCGACGTCGCCGGCGCGAAGGCCACGCTGCAGAACGATTTGCAAGACGTGCGCGCCCAGGCGCAGGCGTTCCGGTCGTCGAATGACTCGGTGGCCAACGCGTTCTGGGACGGCGTCAAGGAGGGGTACGACGGGGACTGAGGGGCGGCGGCCCGTTCGGGGATAGCCGTCGCACTTTCGTTGCGTCTGACCCCGCGTCCGCTCAGGCCTGCGGGCGTGTAGCTCGCTGCGCCCGGGGTCGTCCGCTCGGCGTGGCACGGGTGGGCCTGTTGGCGGACGGCATACGTCCGTCAACAGGCCCACCTCGGTTGGCTGGAGTGCTCCGCGGGCGGGTGGGCCTCTTTGCGGACGGTGGGTGTCTGCAAACAGGCCCACCCCTCGTCCGGGCGCTTAGGCCTGGTGGGCCGATGTCCTGCCGCACCTCAAACGCCTGCCCAGGCGCCGGCGGATGACCGACCACGCCGCGAGGCGCCCGCCCGCTCTCACTCCCTCGGTGCCGACAGACCACGTCGCGCGCCACCACGAACGCCGCGCACTGAGCGCCACCGACGCCTGCGCCCAAGCGCCGGCCGTCACACCTCCGGCTCCCACCGCGCAACCAACTGATAGATCACCACCACGTCGAGCACGATCACCAGGATCGCCCACAGCGGGAAGGCCGAGATAATCCCGAACTGCGCCAGCGCGCTGAGCATCGCCATGCCGACGGCCAGCCAGCGAGCGCCGCGGTTGCCGGTAAACAGGCCCACCGCCACGATCGCCATGACGATGCCGATGATCAACTGGATCCAGCCCCAGCCGGTGAAGTCCCAGACGGTGACGCCCGTGCTGCCGCCGACGGTGACGACCTTGTCGTTGAGGATCGCGGCCAGCCCGTAGAGCGCGCCGAACATGCCGTTGAGGAACAGCACGATCCCGGCGAAGGCGATCCAGCCGTTGGAGCCCGCGCCGGCGGTCAGGTCGTCAGCACGGGTGCGAGGAGCGGTCGACACGATGAAATTCCCTTCGAGTTCGCGATGGTGGAGGCTCCGACGTTCTCCCGGTGCGGGGTGAGCAAGCGTCACCCGAGCGGGGTGAGCCGCAATTCCCCGCACATCGCAATGGACCGGTGTCCGGTCTCACGTACGGTTGCGACGTGGGCCGGCTCGACGACGGGCGGATGGTGCCGCGCACGGCGGTCGCCGAGCGCATCGCCGCGGTGGCCGGTGACGGCGGCGTGGTCGTCGTCGCCGCCGAGGCCGGCACCGGCAAGCGCGTGCTGGTCCAGCAGGCCTTGGCGCGGCTGAACGGCGAGAACGTCACGCTCCACGATGCCGACCGCAGCGACAGCGACGGGCTCGTAGCGCTCGGGCGGACGCTCGCGGCGCGTGCGACCCGCGCCGGCGCGATCATCGTCGCGCGCCACGATCCCGGCCTTTGTCTGCAGGAGCTCGGCACGACCGGGCCGGTGCTCGAGCTCGACGGCCATGACCTCGCGTGGTCAGAAGCAGAGGTCGCCGAGGGGCTGGAGCGGTGGGGGCTGCTCGGCGATGCCGAGCGCTTGACGACGATCACCGAAGGGTGGTGCGCGGCGGTGCGGCTCGGGGCCTTCGCCGGCGAGCATGCGCTGGCGCCCGCTTCGGAGCCGCTGGTCGACTACGTCTTCGCCGAGGCGCTGGGCGGCAGCGTGCCACCGCAGCTGCGTGACATCGTGCTGCGTCTCTCGTTCGGCGAGGCCTTCGATGCTGCCGACGTCGCCGAACTGCTCGGCGATGGCGTTGACGGCGCACAGACGCTCACCGCGCTGCGCCGTTGGCGCTTGTTCCTGCGCCCGGCGGCGGCGGACGCGACCGAGACCTGGCGGGTGCATCGCTTGGTCGCGGCCGTCGCCCGCCGCCGGCTCGCCCTCGAGGATCCGGCCGCCGCACGTCTCCTGCGCGCCCGCAGGCCGGTGGCCATGGCTGACGCAAGCGCCACGGTCGACGCCGCGGTGAGCGATCCTGCGCTTGCCGGCCACGCCTGGGAGCTACTGCTCGACGGCCGCCTCACGCGCCCGTCGCCCGCCGCGCTGGAGCTCGCCCAGACCGCTGCGGCCCCCGCGCGCCTGGCCGCGGCCCTCGGCCTGCTCGTCGGCGGTGACGCCCGTCGCGCGGCGCCGCTGCTGGCGGTGCCGGGCGCCTCGGAGGAGCCTGCTCGGCGCGACCCCGCGCGCCGGCTCGCGCAGCTGATGGTCGCGCGGCTCGACGGCGACCGCACCGCCGTCGACGAGCGAGCCCAAGCGCTGGATCGCCTCCCCGACGTCGACGTCGGGCTGCGCGCGATGGTCGCGATCGAGCGTGGCCTGCTGGCTCACGACCTCGGCAAGTTCATCGACGGCGAACAGCAGCTGGCGATCGGCGCCGGCCTCGCCGGCCACGCGGGCCGGCCCGCCGTGCTCGCCCGGGCCCAAGGGGCGCTGGCGCTCTGCTGCGTGGCGTTCAGCCGTTTGCGCGAGTCCACCCGCCATGCGGAGGCCGCACTGGCCGGGCCGGCGGCCGGTTTGCCTGACGGCCGCATCCGCGCACAGCTGGCGCTAGCCGTCTGCGCGTACCTGCGTGACGATCTCGCGACGGCCGGCGAGCTGATGCTGCAAACGCGGCATCTGGCGGCAGATACCCGCGACGACTCGCTCTGGGGCCTCGTCCTGCTCTACGACGCGCTCGTCGCCGAGGCGCTCGGCGACTACGATCGCGCGCGCTTCACGCTGGCCGAGGCCCGCGCGGCGACCCGCCACCCGGTCGCGCGGGTCCGCTGGCCGCTGCTGGACTTCATCGGCGTCCGCCTGCTCGATCATGTGGGACGCAGCGACGAGGCGGCGCGCCTGGCCGCTGCACTCCCGCGCACGCTGGAGACCGACCTTGCGCACGCGCGCGCGCTGCTTGCCGAGCAACGTCCGAGCGATGCCATGGCCTTGCTCGCGCCTTGGACTGGGGACACGGGCCCAGAGTCTCCGCGAGCCGGTCGCATCACCTGGCACCTCGTGACCTTCGCGCTGGCCGCGGTCGCCGCTCAGGACGACGAGGCCGCTCACGCCGCACTGGAGCGCGCGCTCGATCTCGCAGCCCCGGAGTCGCTGCGGCGACCGTTCGCCGAGGAGCGCGCCCGCCTGCGCCCGCTGCTCAAACGTCACGGTGCGGGCGCAACCAAGCACGGCGCCTTCGTCCGCGAGCTCCTCGAACGCGAGCGCCCCGTCGAACGCGCAGCAACCTCAGACGCGCAGCTTCGTGAACCG
The DNA here is from genome assembly GCA_963794585.1 of uncultured Conexibacteraceae bacterium. Lineage (GTDB taxonomy): Bacteria > Actinomycetota > Thermoleophilia > Solirubrobacterales > Solirubrobacteraceae > Baekduia. Next base: position 147,812 of record CAWCEO010000010.1, on the reverse strand, counting down.
CTGACCGAGCGTGAACGCGTCGTGCTCGGTTACCTCCCCTCGACGATGACCGCGGTCGAGATCGCGGCAGCGCTCACGGTTTCAGAGGCCACCGTGCGAACGCATTTGCGCCACATCTACGTCAAGTTCGGCGCCAGCGGACGACGCGACGCGGTCAGCCGAGCTCGAGCGCTGGGCCTCATTGCACAAGATGGGTCCCCAAGCCGCGACAGATGGGTGTCCAACACCTAGTTTTTGGACCGGAGATCATCGGTCTCCGATGATGCGGTGCGCCCCGGAGCCTGACTCAATGGCATGGACATGGGGCAACGTCTCAAGTCAGGCCCTCGTGGCGAGAACGCCGGATTGCGCGGCGGGCGCTCGACGACCCGGCGCCGCGCTGATCGCGATCCGGCTACTCGTCGCGGGGCGATCGTGCGCCCGCGATTGCTTGCCGCGCTGGCCGCCGGCAGCGAGACGCGGTTGACGCTGGTCACGGGCCCGCCCGGCAGCGGCAAGACCGTCTTGCTCTCGACGTGGCTCGCCGCCCGCGATGCGCAGGCCACCCATCTGCTCTCCCTCGGGCCGGCCGAGCACACGATCGCTGGGCTTTGGCGCAAGCTCTCGCAAGTAGTGGAGACGCCTCGGCAACGGGCGGCACGCACGGCGCCGCTGACCACCGAGGCGCTGGTGCAGCGGCTCCTGGAAGGCTTGGATGCCAACCACACGTTGATCCTCGATGACGTCCATCTCGCCGACAGCCCGGCGACCCGCGCGACGTTGACCGCCCTGGTCCGCGCACCGTCTGGCCCTCGCCTCGTGCTCAGCAGCCGCATCGACCCGGGCCTCGCGCTGCAGCGCCTGCGCCTGGCCGGAACGCTGACCGAGATCCGCGGCACCGACCTCGCGTTCACGCTCGACGAGACCCGCGAGGTGCTCGCCCGCGATCGGATCACGCTCTCGCCGCCGATGCTGCAGCGGCTGTGGGCGCGGACCGAGGGCTGGGCCGCCGGCCTGCGTCTGGCGGCGCTCTCGCTCTCGGGCCACGCCGATCCTGATGCGTTCGTGGAGGACTTCGCCGGCGACGACCGCGCCGTGGTCGCCTACCTCATCGAGGAGGTGCTCGAGCGCCAGAGCGAGGCGGCACGCGAGCTACTGCTGGCCACCGCGGTGGTCGACCAGGTCAGTGCGCCGCTGGCCAACGCGCTCACCGGCGGCGACGACGCGGTCGCAATCCTCGACGACTTGTTGCATGCCAACGCGTTCCTGGTCCCGCTGGACCGGCGCGGCGAGTGGTTTCGCTACCACGCGCTCTTCGCCGACCTCCTGCGCTCGCAGCTTGCACGCCGTGGGCCGGCGGCCGTCGCGCGCCAGCATCGGCGGGCCGCCCACTGGTTCGTCGAGCAGGATCGTCCGCTCGACGCCCTGGCCCACGCGGTCGCCGCCGAGGACTGGGACGGCGCGACCGCGATCCTGGCCGACCGCTGGCTGGAGCTGCGCGACGCCGACGCCGGCGCCGCTTTGGATCGCGTGCTTGCGGCCTTCCCGCCGGAGGCGATCGACGCGCGCCCCGAGGCGGCGCTCGTCGCCGCCGTGCGCTGCCTGGATCGCGGCGACCCTGCCCGCGCCGACGCGCATCTGCTCGCCGCCGGCCGCCTGCGCCATCGGCTTTCGGGCAGCCGCCGCGCCGTCTTCACCCGTGGTCTGGCGCTGGTGCGCCTGCTGCGCGCCGGCCGCGACGGCGACGTCGAGGGTGGCGCGCGCGAGCTGCCGGTGGTCGTCACGTTCGGCCACCATGACTCGCCCCGCTCACGCGAGGCGCTGACGCACGCCTACCTGGAGGTCGGCCGGCTGGAGGCTGTCGAGGGCGCCGAGGGCGCCGGCCGCCGGCTGGAGCAGGCCGAGCAGCTCGCGCTCAGCAGCGCGCGGCCCGAGCTGGCGCTAGAGGCCCAAGCCCAGCGCGCCTGGCTCTCGGCCCTCGACGGAGAGCTGCGAGCCGCGCGTCTGGCCGCCGACGCCGCAACGGCCCATCCAGGATTGGCCGAGGCGCCGGCCGCCGGGCTTCTGGCCGCTGCGCTGGTTGCGGCCCAAGCGGGTGACCTGCGCCACGCCGCCGACCAGATGCGTGTCGCGCGCGGGGGCCTGCCGGGCACCACCGCCGAGCCCGGCCGCTTGCGGCGCTTGGAGATCGCGTTCGTTGACGCTCGCCTCGCACAGGCCACCAGCCGCGCCGAAGCTGAGGTGGCCTTCGATCAGCTCCAAGACGCGCTCACCGGCTGGACGCCGCCGCACCGGCTGCTCGACGAGGCGGACGCGGCGGCCGCCGACCTGCTGGTCGTGCTCGGGCGTCCCGACGAAGCTCTGGCCCACCTCCCCGCCGTCCCCGACCGGCCTAGCGGCGGCGCGATCGGCGTCGCCCAGGTCGCCGCCCTGCTCGCGCTGCACCGCAGCGAGCAGGCGCTCGACGAGGGCGAGCGCGTGACGGCCCGCGAGCAGCTCACGCTGCCCGCGGCCGTCGCCGCCGCTGCGCTGACCGCCGCGGCGGCCGAGGCCGAGGGCGACCGTGGGCTTGCGCAGCGCTACGCCGAGCAGGCGCTCGATCTCGCCGAGCCCGAGGGCGTGCGGCTGCCGCTGGCCGCGGCGCTGGGCGAGTTAGACCCGGTCTTGCGCCGGCTGCTGCGCTTCGGCACGTCGCACCGCTCGCTGATCGGCGAGGTGATGGAGTTGGCGCGGTCCGGGAGCGCGCCGTCGCCGGGCGACGTCGCGCCGCTCGGAGATGCGCTGAGCGATCGTGAGCTTGCGGTGCTGCGCTATCTGCCGACGCTGCTCTCCTCGACTGAGATCGCCGGCGAGCTGTTCGTCAGCGTCAACACCGTCAAGAGCCATCTCAAGGGCGTCTATCGCAAGCTCGGCGTCGGCAACCGGCGCGAGGCCGTCGAGCGCGCGCGTGACCTCGGGCTGATCGCGGTCAGCGGTCTCAGCGTCGAGCGTCGCCCGGCGGCGCCGACGCCGAGCGCCCCGGTCGCGGACTAAGCCGCCGCGCCTCGAGCAGCTCGCACCCCAGCTCCTGCAGGCGAGCGAGGACGCCGCGCAGCTCGGCCTGGTCGGCGACCTGCCCGCGCAGCACCGTCTCGGTCGGCTCGAACGCCCGCACCCCCTCGGCGAGCTGGCTCACGGTCGCGTCGCTCAGCGCACCGCGGATGCGGATCTCATAGACATCAGCCACCCGGCTCGACCTGCCGCACGTCGATGAGCTCGAGGCCGCGATCAGACAGGCGGTCGAGCAGCTCGCGCAGCGCGGCGGCCCCTTCGATGTCGCTGCGCAGCACGGTCACCGCGGGACGCTCATGCGCCTCGAGCCCGTCGAGATCAGCGAGGAGAGCGTCGCTGACATGCCCCTTGACGCTGATCTCGTATGCCGTCATCGGGCGATGATCGAAGCGCGGCGGAGGAGGCGGCGTCACCCAGCGCGGGTGAACCGGGTTCACCCCGCCACGGGTGAGGCTCGCCGCCATGAAGCGCCGTTCGCTGCTGTCGCGCGTGCTGTTGAGCCTGGCCTGCCTGGTCGCCATCGTGGCGGCGCTCGGCGCCTGGGCCGACCGCCAGCTGCTCGACACCGACGAGTGGGTCAACACGAGCGGCGAGCTGCTGCGCGATCCGGCGATCCAGGACGCGACGGCTGCCTACCTTGCCGACCAGCTCGTCGACGGCCCCGAGGTCACCGCCCGGCTGCAGGAAGGGCTCCCGCCGCGCTTGGCGCCGCTGGCCGGGCCGTTGACCGCCGGCGTCGGTGAGCTGGCCGACCGCACCGCCAAGCGCGTGATCGCCTCCGGGGCCTTCGGCAAGGTCTGGGATGAGACCAACCGCCGCGCGCACAACCAGCTGCTTGCGGTCATCAACGGTGACGGTGGCGTGCTGGCCTCGCGCGGCGTCATCCTGGATCTGCGTCCGGAGCTGGGCGTGCTGGCCGAGCGCATCGGGGTCGCCCCGGGCCAGACCGGCGACCAGGGCCGCGTGCGGATCCTGCGCGGCGACACGCTGGACTCCGCGCAGAAGGCAGTCAAGCTCCTGCGCGACATACGCTGGGGCAGCCTCGCGTTGTTGGTGCTCTTGCTCGTGGCCGGCGTGGCCTTCGCGCGCGACCGCGCACGCGGTCTCGGCGGCGCCGGCGCGGCCCTGATCCTCGCCGGCCTGGCGATCCTCGTCGTGCGCCACGTCGCGGGCGCCTACGTCGTCGACCAAGTCACCGCACATGGTGCAGGCCAGCCGGCCGCCGAGGCGACGTGGCGGATCGCGACCTCGCTGCTGGCCGACATCGCCGTGAGCGGGATCGTCCTCGGCCTGGTGCTCGCGCTGGGCGCCTGGCTGGCCGGCGGCACCGGCTGGGCGCGCTCGGCACGGCGCTTCACCGCACCGGTCCTCGTCGACCATCCCGAGCTGGCCTTCGCCGCCGTCGTCGCCCTGCTGGCGCTGCTGTTGCTGGGCGGCCTGCTGCCCACCGTCGGCGGCGGCTGGGTGCTGCTGATCTACCTCGCCGGGGCGGCCGCGGGCGTCTGGGCCTTGCGCCGCACCGCGCAGCAGGAGCGCATCACCCCCGCTGGGTGACGGCGCATCACCCGGCGCGGGCCGAGCATCGGGGCCCGCCAACGACCGACCGGAGCACCACCGTGAGCAACCTGATCGCCATCGCCTACCCCGACCTCACCACCGCCCAGCAGGTCGCCGCCAACCTCGACGAGGCGCGCAAGGGGCACTTGATCGACCTCGACGACCTCGTGCTGGTCGAGCGTCGCGACAACGACAAGATCAAGCTCCACCAGCCGTCGATGGCCGCCACCGGCGCGCTCGGAGGCGCCGCCTGGGGCGGCCTCATCGGCCTGCTGTTCCTGGTGCCGTTCTTCGGCATGGCGATCGGCGCCGCGACCGGCGCGGCCGCCGGCGCGATGAGCGACGTCGGCGTCGACGACAAGTTCATGAAGGAGCTCGGCACGCAACTGCAGCCCGGCAACGTCGCGGTCGTCGCGCTCGTGCGCGACGCCAACATGGAGAAGCTGCTGGCCGACGTGAAGATCCCGGGCACGATCATCCAGTCCTCGTTGGACGCGGAGACCGAGAAGGCCCTGGGCGAGGCTCTCGCGAAGGCGGGCGCACCGTCGGCGCCCTGATCGGGGAGCTCGTCGCCCGTGCGCGGCGCATCGTCGAGCGCCTGCTGGCGATCGAGATCGTCGACAAGTCGCTGGTCGTCGGCGCCCAGGCGTTCAGCGCGCTGATCCCGCTGCTGATCGTCCTGGCGTCGGTCAGCTCGAAGGACGGCAGGTCGTTCGCCGACTCGCTGATCGAGCGCTTCGACCTGTCGGGCGACAGCGCCGACGCGGTCCACGCGGCCTTCAACGCGCCCGCGTCGGGCAGCACGGTCACGATCATCGGCGTCGGGCTCGTCGTCTTCTCCGCGCTGAGCTTCAGCCGGACCCTGCAACGGGTCTTCGAGCTCACGTGGGGTCTCCCGCGCCGGGGGATGCGCGGGACGGTCGCAGGCTTGCGCTGGCTGGGCCTGGTGGTCATCTACTTCGCGCTGCATCCGCTGCTGGGCGGCGCGCTGCACGGCATCATCGCCGTCGCGGCCTCGCTCGCCGGCGCGTTCGTGCTCTGGCTGCTGACGCCCTATCTGCTGCTCGACGGCCGCGTGCCCTGGCGCCGGCTCATGCCCCAAGCCGGCCTCTGTGCCGTCGGGGTGACCGTCCTCAGCTTGGGCTGTGCGATCTACGTCCCGCGCGCCATGAGCAGCTCGGCGGCGGAGTTCGGCGCCATCGGCGTCGCCTTCACGCTGCTGAGCGTGCTTTGGGCGGCCGGCTTCGTCATCGTCGGCGCCGCGGCGATCGGCTCGCTGGACTGGCGCCCTTCATCCTCGCCGGGTGAGGCGCTGTCGCTCGGCGACGCGCCAGGCTTGACCGATGAGCAACCTGCCGCCCGACCCGCGCGACGAGCCCTACGACGACCGCCGCCGTGACGATCGCGACGGCGACGGCGGCCGCGTCTGGCAGCTGCTGGCCGTCGGGCTCATCGCGCTGATCGTCGGCGCGGGCGCGGCGTACCTGATCAAGGACGACAGCGACGGCGCCACCGAGGTCCAGACCGTGCAGCGCGAAGCCCGGACCGTGACCGTCGAGGCGACGCCGACCGCGTCCGAGCCCGTCACCGTCACCCAGCCACCGGCCGAGACGGTCGTCAAGACGACAACGGTGACCGTGACCGTACCAACGGTCACCGAGCCCGAGACCGCTACGGAGCCCTGAGGAATCAGGGCGACCGGCGACGCTCGATCGGAAACCCCTGCGCAAGCTACCGACGCTTACCAAGATGGGTGTTCTTGTACTTCCCGTGCGTTCAGCCGTACTGATATGCGCAGCAACTTTCGCCGCGAGGGCGCGTTTTAGCGGACATGAGCACGATCACCAAAGCCATCTGCGCCGGGATCCTTGCCACCATTGCTCTCTGCGCTTCGGCGAGCGCGGATCGCGCCGGAGGTGGACCGGTTCGGGCGCCACATCTCACCTCCGCGTATCACGTCACGTTCACGCTTGCTGGCGACAGCTGGGCGCAGATCGCTGCCGTGCTCTCCGGTGACCCGGTACGGGGTGGGTACGCGTTTGAGCCTGGGCCGGTCGCACCGAAGTCGAGCGAAGACCACCTAATCGTGTTCGCGGTCGCTACCGTTCAGAACTCCCACCCGGTGGTCCGCGATGGCATGCTCGTGCTCAATCCGGCGTCACCCGCTCCGCGAAGGACCGCTATTGGACTCCACGGCATGAACGGTCCGGTGCGCTGGTGGACCTGGTCCTCGGCCGGCATCGTCCAAGCCGTCGGCTACCAAGCAGCACCGCAAGGTCTTCGCGACCACGGCCGGTGGCTGGTGTACCGAGCCGGAGCGGCGGTTGGCCGACGTGTGCCAGACAAGCCCGCCGCAAAGCGCATCGCCGTCGCGAAGGTCCAGGCCGTCGCGCGCACCATGAGGCTGGCCCACGGCCCGTTCACGACAAGCCCGCCGTACGCGGGATCGTGATGCGAGCGGTGCGAAGCCGGATGCATCAAAGGCGGAGCCTTCGGCCTACTCGGCGTGCGCGGCCGCCGGCGGCGCCGCGCCCTCGCCGCCCTCGCGCAGCTCGGCCATCCGCGCCCGCCGCGGTGTGCCCGCCTCGCGGAGGATGATCTTGATCGTCGCCGCGAACGGCACGGCGAGGATCGCGCCGACGATGCCCAGCAGTGAGCTGGCGATGAGGACGGCGACGATTGTCGTGAAGGGCGACAGCTCGACCGCGCGGCGGTAGACGATCGGGTAGACGATGTAGTTCTCGACCTGCTGGTAGATCAGCTGGATCACCAGCATCACGATCGCCGCCGGCGTCGAGACGGTCAGCGCGACCGCGACGAGGATCACCGCCGCGACCGTCGCGCCCACCTGCGGGATGAGGTCCAAGAACCCCGTGATGACCGCCAGCACGATCGGGAACGGCAGGCCCAGCGCCCATGCCGACAGGCCGGCGACGAGCGCCGCGACGCACGAGATCGCGACGTTGCCCAGCAGCGAGTTGGAGACCGCGCGGATGCACTCCTCCAGCACCGGATGCCAGCGCCGCTCGACCGCCGGTGGCGCGAAGCCGAAGAGCCAGTCGGTGATCGTCGGGCGTTCCATCAACAAGAACAACGCCAGGAACGTCAGCGTGACGAGCGAGAGGATCGAGCCGAAAGCGCCACCGGCGATGCCGAGGATCGCCGTCGCCGCCTCCGGCAACCCGGAGGCGAGGTCCTTGAGCGCGTTGCGGATGGTGTCGTCGGCCCCGGCGGTCGAGATCAGCTGCTGGAAGCCGTCGGTCGCGGTCAGCTGATCCCAGTAGGCCGGGAGCTGCTGCACGAACTCGGTGATCTGATCCCACAGCGGCCCGGCGGTGACCAAGACGATGGCGAAGACCGCGACGAAGAGGCCGGCGAAGGTCGTCAGCGCCGCGCGGCCCCGCGGCCAGCCTCGGCCGACCAGCGCGGTCACCGGCGGGTCGAGGCCCAGCGCCAGCACGCCCGCCACGAAGATCGACAGCAGCGTCCCCGCCGACAGGACGGCCAGCGCCACGAAGGCCGCGAACACAGCGACCATCACCAGCGTGCGCAGGGGGATGACGATCGCGACGGGCTTGGGTCCTGGTCGCAAAGCACTGCCATCCTGGGTGCCGCGGGGGTGACGGCCGCTCACCCGCGCGGGGTGGTCCCGCTGTCCTCGAGCTCCAGCACGCCGCCGGGTGCCATCGCGGCGACGCGGACGTCGGCGTCGCGCATCCGGTCCAGGAACTCGTCGATCGGATCGACGAGCGCCCAGTGGTGGCGCGTGCCGATCGGCAGGAAGGTGCCCCAGTGGATCGGGACGACGATGCGCGGCGCCAGCAGGGCGACCGCGTGCGCCGCGCGTTCCGGGTCCATATGGCCGGCGCCGAGCGTGTGGCCCCAGCCCCAGATCGGCAGCAAGGCGACGTCGAGTGGCGGGTCGGCGAGCGCGGCCATCTCGTCGAAGAGGTCGGTGTCGCCAGCGAAGTAGATCCGCTGCTGCGCGGTCTCGATGAGGTAGCCGAGCGCGGCGACGGGGTGGCCGACCGGATGGCGGCGGCCGTCGTGATGGGCGGTGACCGCGCGCACGGTGACCTGCGGGCTCAGCGCCACGGCGTCGCCGGCTGACAGCTCGTGCGTCGGGCGGACGTTGAGGCGGCGCAGCGCGGGGGCCGAGCCTGCGGGTGCAACGACCCGCACTTGCGGACCCAGCGCGCGCAGCGAGGTACCGTCGGCGTGGTCGCGATGCAAGTGCGATAACAACACAAAGTCGACGGCCGGCGGCACCGCGGGCGCGGCGACGTGGCGGCGCAGGTGCGCCACGCGCGCTCCGAAGACCGGATCGGTCAGGAGGCGGAGGCCGGCGAGGTCGAGGAGGACGGTCGCGTGGCCGAGCCAGGTAAGGCGGTCGGGTCCGATAGCTGCTCCTGCGCGTCGAAGGCGGTGTGGCCGAGCGCGGCCAGCCAATCGCGCAGCACCTCGTGCACGTGTGCGGCGCCGACGATCTCCTGGTCGGGCACGGGCAGCGCGGCGGGGGCCAAGATGAAGGGGAACGACTGCGGACCGCCGAGCCCGCCGTGCGATCCGACTAGCTCCTCGAAGGCCGCGACCTCCTCGGTCTGGGGCCAGTAGGTGCTGTTGAGGACGATGTCGGGGCAGTGCGTGAAGCCGGCGGTGCGCGCGACGTGCTCGGCGGCACGCGGCCCGAACGGCGCTAGCGGGTCGGCGCCCGTGACCGTGCCGTCGCGCAGCTGGTGCTCGCCGCCGGCGCCGAGCACGAGATCGCCGCGCTGCTCGTCGCGCACCAGCAGGAAGCCGATGCCCGGGTGGGTGAGCAGCGTCGACAGCAGCGCCGGGTAGTTGGTGTCGATGGTTGCGCGCGACACACGGCCGGGCAGGCGCGGGAAGGTGACGAGGCCCAGGCAGCCCGAGGCCATGACGACGATCTCGGGCAGCTCCTTGCCATCGGGCGTCACCGTCTCCTCGATCTCGGCGCGGCGCCCGGAGAGCGTGCGGACGGCGCGGGCCGGCGCACTGTCGCCCGTTGCGGCCTCGGCCAGTGCGGCCTTGATCTGGCCGCCGGCCTCGTCGCTGTCGCCGCTGCTCGCCATGCCGATCGCCTTCGGCTCGGCGTCGCAAGCCTCACGCACCAGGGCCTCAAGCGTCGTGTCATAGCGGTCGGCGAAGGTCGCGCCTTGGGTCTGGCCGTGGTCGGAGAGGACGACCAGCTCGTAGGGCCGCGGGCCTTGGGCCGCCGCGCGCGCGATCCGCCCGATGCGGCGGTCGACACGACGGAGCACCGACAGCGCGTCGGCGCGCTCGATGCCGGAATGGTGAGCGACCTCGTCGTAGGCGAGGAAGGTGGTGTAGACGGTCGGTCGGCCCGCGTTGATGTCGCCGATGACGGCCTCGACCTGGAGGTCGAGCTGGATCGCGGTGGCAAAGGCGCGCAGCGGCGCGTAGCTCAGATGCCGTGGCACCCGCGGGCGCTCGTCGCGGCGGCGCTGACCCATCGCCGTCCAGAGCTCGGTCGCCATGTCGCCGATCGTCAACAGCAGCGTCCGCGCGACGTTGAACGGGCTGGCGAAGTAGGTGTAGTAGTCGGCGCCGAGCTTGCCGCGGCGCACGTCGAGCACCGTGCTCATCGTCAGCAGCGAGTGCGGGGCGTCACCGGAGAGGATGTTGGCGCGGCTGGCACCGTCGTCGTGCAGCAGCCCGCGGCCGTCGGAGACCCGTCGCTCCAGCTCGGCCGCGTCGCGCGGGTGGTTGGTGACGATCGGCCCGCCACGCTCCTTCTCCCACCAGCGAAAGGCCGGCATGTCGTCGTTGTCGCCGTGCAGGATCCCGGCCTGGCAGGCGCCGGTTTGCGAGGACCAGTCGGTCTCCCAGCGCGTCAGGACGTGGTTGCCCTCGGCGATCCAGCCGGCCAGCGTCGGCACGTGGCCGTCGCGCAGCGCGCGCTGCAGGACCTCGTGGGCGAGGCCGTCGATCTCCAGGAACAGCACGCCGGGCACGGTGCTGCGGATCGGATCTGACGGGCGCGAGCGCTGCCGCGCGAGGTGGGAGGAAAAGCGCGCGTCGTCGTCGATCGACAGCACCGCGGCGATGAGCGTGGAGATGGCCGTCACCGCCAGCGTCACGACGATCGCCGTGCCGAGGTTGTCGATCGTCATGGCCGGCACGATCGCCGCGACCAGCAGCAGCATCGCGCCGTTGAGCACCAGCGCCGCCCCGCCGATCGTCAGCACCGTCAGCGGCAGCGCGATGCGCGCGAGGATCGGCCACAGCAGGCCGTTGAGCAGGCCCGAGATCGCGGCGGCGGCCAGCGCCGGGCCGGGCCCGCCGACGTCGAAGCCCGGCACGATCGGGCTGAGGATCAGCAGCGCGCCGGCGGCGGCCACCACCGACACCGCCGCCCGCAGGCCGAGGATCTGGCGCATTGCGGTGAGCTTTGCGACCGCGCGGGCGACCGCGGCTCACCCTGCGCGGGTGATCCGCGGTCGGTGCGCGCCCGCGTCAGCTCGTCGCGGAGGCCTGCTCGAGCTCCTTCTCGAAGGCCTTGGCGTCGGCATCGAGCTGCTTGTTGATGCGCTTGTTCGCGCGGCGCAGCTCGCGGTCGAGCGTCTCCTCGAGCTCGGAGCGGCCGACGATGACCAGCGCGGCTTCGCCCGCGTCGAGGGCCTCGCCGAGATCCTTGACGTCGCCGCGCGACATGCCGTGCCAGAGGTGGCCGATGACGCCGCCTGCCGCGCCCCCGACGATCGCGGTGCCGATGATCGACGGCGGGAAGAGGATGCCGAGCACTGCGCCGACGCCGATCCCGGTCCAGGCACCGTGCTGGGTCGGCTTCTCGTGCTTGTGAACGTGGACCTTGCCGTCGGCGTCCTTGGTCACGAGCGCCGCGTCGTAGGTGCCCACGATGCCACCGGCGTGCAGCTCCTTGAGCACCTCGTAGTCATCGCGGGCGTCCGCCTCGCTGTCATAGGCCGCGACGTAGAGGAAGACCGGTTCATCGGCCATGGTGTGCTCCTTTGCGCTGTGGGAGTTCGTCTGCACAGCATCGGGCGCCGTCGAGCGATCCGTCCTCACTCCCGGAGGGTGATCCGGGCGCCAAGCTCATCCGCGACGGGTGAGGAACGGTCACCCAGACGCTCGCGATCCTCCGACCGTCAAACACGCCCACGACGGTGGAGGTCTTCATGTCCACGCTCGACCCTGGAATGCAGGAGCGCGAACCCCGACGCCAAGCGGTCTACGACGAGCCGCAAGGTGCCGGCTGGCTGATGTTCGCCGGGATCATGCTGCTGATCGCCGGCGTGTTGAACGTCATCTACGGCATCGCCGCGATCGGCGACTCCAGCTTCTTCGTCAACGACCAGAAGTACATCCTCAGCGACCTCAACACGTGGGGCTGGATCACGCTGGTCATCGGCGCGCTGCAGGTCGGCGCCGCGTTCTCGATCTGGGCCGGCAACCAGTACGGCCGCTGGTTCGGGATCGCGACGGCGGCGATCAGCTCCATCGGCGCGCTGCTCTCGATCCCGGCCTACCCCTTCTGGTCGCTGGCGATCTTCGCCGTCGACATCCTCATCATCTACGGGCTCGCCGCCTACGGCGGGCGCCACCGGCCGGTCTGAGCCGCGCTTCCCTCAGTCGCTAAGTCCCGCTTGTTTGCAGTTTGAGGCGCTTAAGTTGCAGTTGTTTGCACGAGCACCGCCGCCGTCGCCTCCTACGCCACGACCCAGACCCCGTGGCGGCCACGCGCAGGGCGGACGGTGACGGTGACCGTGCGCGTGGCCTCGGGCGGGCCTGTTTGCCGACGCATGATGGCCGCCGAGAGGCCCACCTTCGTCATGCGCTGCGAACCGTGCGAGGTGGGCCCGCAGACGGACGTATACCGGCCGCCAACAGGCCCACCATCTCCGAGGCCGAGCGGACGACGAGCCAGCGCGACGAGACGCCGGCCCCGCTCGCTCTCCTCGGTGCCGGCAGGCCCGCCCGCGCGCAACGACGACGGTTGCGCTGAGCGCCCAAGCGTCTGCACCGGCGGGCGGCCGATACGCCAATGTCCTACGCCGGTGGCTCGGTCGCTCGCGTCCCGTCCTCGTTGTAGGTGTAGAACCCCGCGCCGGTCTTCCGTCCCAAGCGATTGGCGGCAACCATGTTGCGCAGCCCCACCGTCGGCCGGAAGCGGTCGCCGTGCGCGGTCGCCAGGCTGCTGATGGCCTGCAGGTAGGTGTCAAGCCCGTTCATGTCGCCGAGCTCCAGCGGGCCCATCGGGAAGTTGAACCCCAACTTGAGCGCGGTGTCGATGTCCTCGGCGGTCGCGACGCCCTCTTCGAGCATGCGGATGCACTCTAGGCGCAGGATCGCGTAGGCGCGGCTGGTGATGAAGCCGGGGCTGTCCTTGCGGCAGACGACGACCTCCTTGCCCAGGCGGGTCGCGAACATGCGGGCGCGCTGGACCTCGGCATCGGCGGTGAGCATGCCCGCGACGAGCTCGACGAGGCGCATCATCACCGGCGGGTTGAAGAAGTGGATGCCGACGAGGCGCTGAGCGTGACCGTCGAGCACCGACGCGATCGAGGTGATCGAGAGCTGCGAGGTGTTGGTGCCCAGCAGCGCTGTCGGTGGCGCGTGGGTCACGATCCGCGCCCAGACCTCGCGCTTGAGATCGAGGACTTCCGAGACGGCCTCGATCACCACGTCGGCACCGTCGAGCGCCGCCGGCAGCTCGGTTGTGACCGTGACGCGCTGGAGCACCGCGCCCGCGTCCCAGGCGGTCAAGGTGCCGCGCTTGACGAACCGCGCCAAGCTCGTCTGGATCGCGATGCGCGCGCGCTGGAGCGCCGCCTCGTTGACGTCGTGGATGACGGCCTCGTCGCCGGCCATCGCCGCGAGCTGGGCGATGCCGTTGCCCATGATCCCGCCGCCGACGACCGCGATCCGGTTGCTCGGGACGTCTTCCGATCGCTCGTTGCTCATATTCCTTATACTATAGGTGTGACGTTCGCGCTTGACCAGACCTACGTCGATCTCCAGGCCGAAGCGGGCGCGGTCGCAGCGGCCGTCGCCGGCATCGCCGCCGAGGCCGACGCCATGAGCACGGTGCATCCCGGCGTCCTCGCCGCGCTGACGTCGAGCCGACTGTTCGAGCTGATGGTGCCCGCGGACTACGGGGGTCGCTCCGAGCGGCTCGACCCGCTGGCGATCGCCGTCGTGCGCGAGGTGCTGATGGCGACCTCCTCGCACACCGACTCGCTCTTCGGCCTGCAGGGCATCGGCAGCTACGCCATCACCGCGGGCGGCACCGACGCCCAGCGCGCCGAATGGCTACCCAGGGTCGTCACCGGCGAGGCGCTGGCGGCGCTGGGTCTAACCGAGCCGGAGGCCGGCTCGGATCTCAAGAGCATCACGACCGAGCTCATCCCCTCCGGCGACGGCTTCGTGCTCCGTGGCGAGAAGGCGTTCATCTCCAACGCCGGCGCCGCCGCGTTCTACACCGTGTTGGCCCGCCATGGCGACGGCGCGTCGATGGCGCTCGTGCCCGCCGACAGCCGGGGGCTCACCGTCACGCCCGCACCGCCGCTGGCCTCGCCGCACGTGCTCGGCGACCTGCGCTTCGACGAGGTCGCAGTCCCCGCCGATGCGCTCCTCGGCACGCCCGGCAAGGGCTTTGACCTCGTCATGGCGACGCTCTCGATCTTCCGGGTCTCGGTCGCGGGCGCGTCGCTGGGCATCGGTCAGGCCGCACTCCAGGAGGCCACGCGCCATGCCGCGCGACGCCAGCAGTTCGGCCGTCCGCTCGCGCGTCACGGCGCTATCGCTGAGCTGCTCGCCGACTCGTGGGCCGAGCTGGAAGCGGCGCGCTTGCTGACCTATCGCGCCGGCACGCTGGCCCAGCAGGATCCCGCGGCCGCGTTGCACCACTCGTCGATGGCCAAGCTCGTGGCCAGCGAGACCGCCGGGCGGATCGTCGATCGCTGCGTGCAGGTCATGGGCCGCTGGGGGCTGATCCACGACGCGAAGATCGAGCGCCTCTACCGCCAGGCGCGCCCGCTGCGCATCTACGAAGGCGGCTCGCAAGTGCTGCGACTGGGCATCGCGCGCGCCCTAGTGCACGAGCTCGGCGAGAGCGAGCCTGCGGAGTGAGCCGGATGATCATCGACGCCCACACCCACGTCTGGCCCGACCACATCGCCCGGCGGGCGCTCGGGACGCCGGCCGACGGCATCCGGCGCTTCGGCGACGGCACCGTCGCTGGCGCGGTGGCGGCAATGCGCGCAGCGGGGGTCGACCGCTCGGTCGTGCTCGCCGTCGCCGACGCGCCCCAGCGCCTCGAAGCCGCCAACGCCTTCGCCGGTGCGCTGGACCCCGAGCACTTCATCGGCTTCGGGACCGTCCACGCCGGACGGTCACCCCAGGACAACGTCGACAGCCTGCGCCGCAACGGGCTGCACGGCGTCAAGGTCCATCCGCTCTTTCAGGGCTACCCGCTCGACGACGCCCGCCTGTGGGAGATCTTCTCGGCGCTGGAGGGCGAGTTCGTCTGCCTCTTTCACGTCGGTCCCGAGACGCAAGGCGGTCCCAATGTGCTGGCCACCCCGAAGATGGTTGCCGACATCGCGCGCGCCTTCCCGCGCCTGACGATCATCGCCGCACACCTCGGCGGCTACCACGTCCACGACGAGGCACTCGAGCACCTCATCGGGCTGCCCGGCGTCTACCTCGACACGTCGTGGCCGCCCTCGATCGGCTCGCTCGACGCCACCCTCGTGCGCAGTGCGATCGAGCGCCACGGCCCCGAGCGGGTGGTCTTTGCGACCGATTGGCCGATGGCCGATCCGGCGGCCGAGATCGCCGCCATCAGGGCGCTGGGCCTGGGTGCCGACGAGACCGCGGCGATCCTCGGCGGGACGCTCGCCGGGCTCCTCGGCCTCGGTTCCCCGAGCAACTCCTAGGGGTCGACCTGGTCCCAGCGCAGCTCGGCGTCGACCACGTCGGGGTACTTCTTGCGCAGGTAGTTGGCGAAGTCGTTGATGTGGCGCGTCATCGTCAGGTGGGCGGCCTCGGCGTCGTGAGACGCGATCGCCTCCTGGATCCGCACGTGGTCCTTGAGCACCTTCTGGCGCGCCTTGGTGGGGTACTCGACGCCGAGCGGCGTGGCGTCGCAGATCCAGTTCAGCGAGGCGATGACCAGCGAGAACAGCTCGTTGCCGGCGGCGCGGGCGACGAGCGAGTGGAAGCGCTCGTTCTCGGCCAGGAACGCGTCGATGTCGTCGATGTGGTCGCCCATCCGCTCGGTCGAGATGCGGAGCGCTTCGATGTCCTCGTCGGTCGCGCGTTGGGCGGCCTGCTGGGCCATGGCGGGCTCGAGCACCTCGCGCGCCTCCAGCACGGAGCGAAAGGAGGTGTGGGCCAACTGCATGCGCATCGCGATGACGCTGGCGAGGTGGCGCGACTGCGGGGCGCCCACGATCGGCCCGCCGCCCGGACCCGTCTTGATCGTGATGACGCCTTGGATCTCCAGGAAGCGCAGCGTCTCGCGCAGGGTGCCGCGCGCCACGCCGTACTTCTCCAGCATCTCGCGCTCGGAGTGCAGCGGTGCTCCGGGCTCCAGGCCCTCGTCGGTGATCTCGCTGACGATCCGCTGGGCGAGCAGCATGGCCATCTTCTGCGGGCGGAAGCTGTTGTGGCCGCGGGAGCGCACCGTCCGGGAGGTGCTCTTGGGGACGCGAGGCTTAGACTTCATATTCATTATATTAGTACCTAGCGGCTCGTCTACCAAGGTTCGCCCATCGATCTGCAGGAGCTTGCGGTGCTCATCAACCGAGAAGCGTTCATCGTCGACGCCGTGCGGACCCCGGTGGGGCGTGGCCATCCCGAGAAGGGGATGCTCAGCGAGATCCACCCCGCCACCCTCCTCGCGCACACCTATTCGGAGCTCGTTCGGCGCAGTGCGATCGACCCTACCGAGGTCGACAACGTCGTAGCCGGTTGTGTGTACCAGGTGGCCGAGCAGGCGGCGGGCATCGCGCGCTTCGCCTGGCTGCAGGCCGGGCTGCCAGAGACGACCGGCGCCACGACGCTCGACATCCGCTGCGGCTCGGGCCAGCAGGCGCTGCATCTCGCGGCGCTGGCCATCAAGGGCGGGATGGACGACGTGGTCGTGGCCGCCGGCGTCGAGCACATGGGCCGCGTTGGCTTCAAGGTCAACGAGCAGGCCCAAGAGCAGTGGGGCCGGGCGTTTACCCCCGAACTGCTGGAGCGCTACGCGCTCGTCTCCCAGGGCGAGGGTGCCGAGCTGATCGCCGATGAGTACGGCATCACGCGCGAGGCCATGGATGCGTTTGCGGCCGAGTCGCACCGCCGGGCGCACGCGGCCACCATCGATGGTGCGTTCGCGCGTGAGGTGATGGCGGTCGAGGCCGGCGGCGAGCTGCTCACCGCCGATCAGGGCATCCGGCCGGCGACGACACCGGAGATCCTCGCCGGGCTGGCGCCCGTGTTCCGCGCCGATGGTCGCGTGACCGCGGGGAACTCCTCGCAGGTCTCTGACGGCGCCGCGGCGTTGTTGGTGATGTCGGGCCAGAAGGCCGCCGAGCTCGGCGTCAAGCCCCGCGCCAAGATCGTCGACCAGGTGGTGCTCGGCGTCGATCCGATCACGATGTTGACGGGCCCGATCCCCGCGACGGCCAAGATCCTCGCTCGCAACGGGCTGCGCATCGCCGACATCGACGTGATCGAGATCAACGAGGCGTTCGCGTCGGTCGTCCTGGCCTGGGCGGCGGTCCACGAGCCCGACATGGCGCGGGTCAACCCGCGCGGTGGGGCGATCGCGCTGGGCCATCCGCTCGGCTCGACGGGTGCGCGGCTGCTGACCACGCTGCTGCACGAGCTTGAGGACCTCGACGGCGAGCTCGGCCTCGTGACGATGTGCTGCGGCGGCGGCTTGGGAACGGCGACGCTGATCCAGCGCATCTGAACTCGTGTAATCAGTATACTTGTTAGCGTGTGCGAGGAACTGCTGGATGCCACCGAGGGCTACGTCGCGACCCTCAGGATTAACCGGCCCGAGCAGCGCAATGCGCTGTCGACCGAGCTGCTCGAAGCGCTGGCCGCCGCGATCGAGCGCCACGACCGCGACCCGGAGATCCGCTGCGTGGTGCTGGCCGGCTCGGCCAAGGTCTTCGCCTCGGGCGCCGACCTGCGGGCGCTCCAGCAGGCCGACCCGCTCGACCACTACAGCGGCGCCCGCGTACGCGCATGGGCCACGATCCGCCGGGCGCGCACGCCGATGGTGGCCGCGGTCTCGGGCTTCTGCCTCGGCGGCGGGCTGGAGCTGGCGATGTCCTGTGCCGTGATCGTCGCGGCGCGGAGCGCGCGCTTCGGTCAGCCCGAGACGATGCTCGGCCTGGTGCCCGCCGCGGGCGCCACGCAGCGGCTGCCGGCGGCGATCGGGCGGGCCAAGGCGTTGGACATGATCCTCACCGGCCGGCTGCTCGACGCCGAGGAGGCCGAGCGGGCCGGGCTGGTCTCGCGCGTCGTCGCCCAGGAAGCGTGGATGGACGAGGTCGGCGCCGTCGCGGCGGCGATCGCGGCGCGCGGCCCGCTGGCGCAGCGCTTGGCGTGGGAGACCGTCGAGGCGGCCTCTGACGTGCCCTTCGCCGCTGGTCTGGCGCTCGAGCGGCGGGCCTTCGCGATGGCGCTCTCCTCGCCGCAGGCGCGCGAGGGCATCGGTGCCTTCCTAGAGCGGCGCCCGCCGTCCTGGGACGTAGAAAAGTCCTGAGTGAACATGATCTCCGTGCTTGTTTGGCCGGGCCGGAGGTTGACAGCGTGAGGGCGACGACTGATAGGATATTTGTCATCATCAATTGCCGGGTGCGAAAGTCCCTGAACATCGCGCTCGGCACGACATTCCGGGGGAAGACGTCGTGAGACGATTCGAAGACAAGGTCGCGTTGATCACGGGCGGTGGCGCGGGTCTTGGTGAAGGCGTCGCGCTGCGGCTGGCCGAGGAGGGCGCCAAGATCGTCATCGCCGACATCGACGCCGAGGCGGGCGAGAAGGTTGCCGCCGCCCTCCCCGACGCCATCTTCGCGCAGGTCGACACCAGCGACCCTGCGCAGGTCGAGGCGGCCTTTGCCGCGGGCATCGACAAGTACGGCAAGGTCGACGTCGTCCACAACAACGCCGGCATCACCGGCGAGCAGCAGCCCGTCCACGAGACGACCGTGGAGAACTGGAACCACGTGATGTCGATCAACGCCAGCGGCGTGTTCTACGTCCTGAAGTGGGGCATCGAGGCCTTCTTGAAGGCCGGCGGTGGCAGCATGGTCATCACCTCCTCCTCCGCGGCGCTCGCCGCCCAGGAGAACATCACGCCCTACACCTTCGCCAAGGCGGGGATCATGGGCGTCACGCGCTCGGCCGCGGTCGAGTACGCGACGCGCGGCATCCGCGTCAACGCGATCGCCCCGACGGCGGTACTGACCCCGATGGTCGAGGCGTTCATCGAGGCCTCCGAGGACCCGGCCGCCTTCCGTGCCGAGCGTGAGACCTGGAACCCGAAGCCGGGCTGGCCGTACGCGTCGGACATCGCGGGCGTCGTCGCGTTCCTGGCCTCCGACGAGGCGGCCTGGATCACCGGCCTGACGATCCCGATCGACGGCGGCTACACCGCGCGCTGAGCGCGGCCACCCCAATCCGAGGAGAGAAGACGATGGCCAACAACACAGCAGAGGGCACGTCGGTGGCGCAGCTGCTCGAGCGCGTCAAGGCGCTCGAAGCCGGCGAGGCCGCCCGCACGGTCTTGGCGAAGTACGCCAGGGCCGTCGATGCCCAGAGCGTCTCGGGCATCCGCGAGCTGCTCGCCGACGACGTCGTCCTCGACGTCGGCCAGGCGGTCGAGGGAGCCGACGCGGTCACTGAGTTCTTCCGCAAGGCCTTCGAGGACGACCCGGCGGAGAAGTCGCACTTCATCACCAACATCGAAGTGCGCTGGCTTGGCGACGATCGCGCGAGCGTCGAGACCTACTTCCTGTGGACGGCGGCCGACGACACGACGTCGTTGCTGGGCTGGGGCACGTATGCCCATGAGGTAGTCGTCGATGACGGGGTCGCCCGCTTCAGCAAGATGGCGCTGGCGATTCGCCGCATGGCCGACGTCCGCGAAGGCTGGACGACCGGCGCGGCCTGAGGCCGATGGTCTACGAGCTGCGGCGTTACCGGATGGCGCCCGGCGGGGCGGCAGCGTTCGAAGCGGGCTTCCGCGACGAGCTGCTGCCGCTCCTCTTCGAGCATGGCTTCGACCTGGCCGGCGCGTGGACGACGGCGCTCGGCGAGGGCAGCGAGCTGCAGTGGCTGCTGCGCTGGCACAACATGGCCTCGCGGCAGACGGCCTATGACGCGGTCCGGGCCGACCCGCGCAACGATCGCTTCCGCGAGCGCTACCTCGAGCACTTGGTGTCGAGGTCCAGCGAGCTCCTGACGCCGACCTCGTTCTCACCGCTGAACTGACTGATCGGCCAGATGGCGGCCGCCGATCCACGTCGGACGAATCGTGAGGACGACGCGCACGTCCTCGTCGGGGACGTGCGTTGGATCCATGCCGTAGCGGACGCGCAGAGCACGGTGGAAAGCGGCGCCGTCGTCGGGGCGCGTGCGCTCCAGCCGTCCGCGGACCTCGATGTAGCGGTAGAGGTTCTCGGGGTCGGCGATGCAGAGGCTCAGCCGCGGGTCCTGGGCGAGGTTGCGGAACTTCTTGCGGTTCGACGTGTGGCTCATCTCGATGGTCGAGCCGTCGTAGGAGAACCACATGGGGTTGCACTGCAGGCCGCCGTCGGGGCGGGTGGTCGCGAGGTAGGCGACCAGCGGGCGCTCGAGCAGATCGGCGAGCTCGGGCGGGACTTGGACGGGCGGGACGGTGTCGTCGACCATTGGGCGATGATATCATCATCATGATCATGAATTCGGGGATCATGGAGAGCCCGAGCACGCCCGTCCCAGGCTTGCTCCGGCGCGCCGCGCGGCTGGCCCCCGCGACAATCGCGGTCGCCTGGCCGGGCGGAGAGCTGACCTATCGTCAGCTCGCCGAGCGCGTGGCGGCGGTCGCCGCGCGGCTGCCGCCGGCGGTCGATGGCCCCGAGCCGATCGGCGTCGTCGCCGAGCACGACGCGGCCGTGCCCGAGCTCTACTTCGGCGTCCTGGCCGCCGGCCATGCCGTCGTGCCGATCAGCGCGCGCCTGCCCGAGCACGCCGTCGCCAAGATCGCGGCGGCCGCAGGCATCCGCGTGGGGCTCGTCGCCCCCTCGGCCGCCCACCGGCGCGCGAGCCTGGCCGAGACCGCCGACACCGTGCGCTGGCTCGTGCACGGCGAGGAAGAACGGCCGGGACCGCTGCCCGCGGCGCGCCGTGCGCTGCCCGCCGGGACCGCGATGGTCGCCTTCACCAGCGGGACCACCGGCGAGCCTAAGGGCGTGATCCTCACCCACACCAACTTGACCATCCACGCGCTGACCTCGGCCGCTGTGTTGGGCCTCGGCACGCTGAACGTGCACGTCAACCCGATGCCGCTGGCGCACTTCACCGGCGCCAGCCGCGTCATCATCGCCGCGGTCAACGCCGGCACCCACGTCATCCTGCCCGGCTTCGATCCGGCCGCCGTCTTCGAAGCCGTGGCGGCGTGGGGCGGGACACACATGGCGATCGTCCCGACGATGGCCGTCGATCTGCTCGCCGCCGACCCCGACCGCTTCGACCTGCGCTCGCTGCAGACGCTGGTCTACGGCGCCGCGCCGATGCCGATGCCCGTCGCGCGTGAGCTGGCGCAGCGGCTGCGATGCGACCTCTTCAATGGCTATGGGTTGACCGAGTCCTGTGCCATGGCCACGGCACTCGACGGCCAGGCTCACCGCGACGCGATCGCCGCCGGCGATGAGCAGCGCCTCGGCAGCGTCGGGCGCGCGGTGCCGGGGATGGAGGTCAGCATCGTCGGCGGCGACCATCGCGAGCTTGCGCCCGGCGAGGTCGGCCAGATCGCGTTGCGCGGCCTGAAGGTCAGCCCCGGCTACCTCGACCGGCCCGAGGCGACGGCGGCACGCTTCCTGCCCAGCGGCTGGATGCTCACCGGCGACCAAGGGCGCCTCAGCGCGGCCGGCGACCTGACGCTGGCCGGCCGGATCGACGAGCTGATCATCTCCGGCGGCATCAACGTGCAGCCCGGCGAGATCGAGGTCGAGGCGCTGGTTCATGATGGCGTGGCCGCGTGTGCCGCCTTCGGGGTGCCCAGCGAGCGCTGGGGCCAGGAGGTGCATCTCGCGGTCGTCGTCGCCGACGGGGCGCGTGTCAGCCCCGAGGACCTGAGGTCGTTTTTGGCCGGGCGGCTGGACCGCTACAAGGTGCCCAAGGTGGTGCACTTGTTGGAGGAGTTGCCCTACACCTCGGTCGGCAAGCTTCAGCGCGCGACGCTCGCGTCGCGCCTTACCTGTCGTGTGCCCGACCCGGGCGCATGACCCACCAGGGAGGACCTGACCCATGATCGAGCTCCATCACATCAACTTGCCCTCGCACGACATCGAGGCGACGGAGCGCTTCTACCGCGACGTCGTCGGCCTCACCGACCTCGAAGGCGGCGAGGGTGACGCGATGAAGCAGCGGCTGACCGAGAACGTGACGATCTCGACCAGCTTCCTGGGCCTAGGCAACGGGCCCGATGCGATCCAGCTGCACCTCTCCGACGTCGACTTCAACCTCCACACGCGCTCGGGCCAGAGTGTCAACCCGGTGACGCCCGCCGGTCATGTCGCGCTGCGCACCGACGACATCGAAGGGCTGAAGCGGCGGCTGGAGGCCGCGGGCTGGGACTACTCCGACTACGGCTCATCCCAGGTCCACGACTGGCAGCAGATCTTCTTTATCGATCCGGCGGGCCACGTGATCGAAGTGCACCAGTCCTTCGAAGGCTGATCGAGGTACGTCGCCGTTCCCCGAGCCACGCCGCGGGGCGATGGCTTCCGGCTTGACAGGCGAGCCTTACTATGATCATGATTCGCATGAAGATACTGAACTGGTGGGGTCATGATCCAACGGAGGAGAGGTTCCATGTCAGTCGGCACCGTCAAATGGGGAGCGCGCGCCTCAGGCGTCCTTGCGCTCGGCGCATCGCTCATTGTCCTCTCGGCCTGCGGGTCTGACGACTCGTCGGATTCCGACAGCGCCGCTTCGGGGGCGGCGCAGACCTCGACGACCTCCGGCGGCAACGACGAGGTGGCCGCGGCCAAGGCGTCGGTGGAGAAGTACAAGGCCGACAAGGACTTCGTCGGGCCGGGGTCGGGCCCCGAAGGCGTCAAGAACAAGAGCATCACGGTGATCGCGTGCCCGCTGGCCAACGAGGGCTGCACCAAGGCCGCCAAGGCCGTCAAGGACGCCGGCTCGCTGCTGGGCTGGAAGGTCAACATCGTCGATGGTCAAGGCAGCCCGCAGGCCTCGACCGCCGCGATGAAGCAGGCGATCGCCGCCAAGACCGAGGGCATCGCGCTGGTGGCGATCGACAAGGAGATGGTCTCGGGTGCCTTGCCCGCAGCGCAGAAGGCCAAGATCCCGGTCGTCTCGTTTGCCGACAACAACGTGGCCGGCGACGGGCCTGACAACGTCTTCGCGGTCGTCAACCTCGATGCCGACGTGCTCGGCACGATGATCGCCGACTGGGTCGTCGCCGACAGCAACGGCAAGGCGAACGTCGCGATGTTCAACGCGCCCGAGCTCTCGACAATCCAGCAGCGCTATGACGCGAGCAAGAAGGTCATCGACGCCTGTAGTGACTGCAAGGTCAGCGTGACGCAGAACTTCCAGCTCGCCACGAGCGCGACGCAGCTGCCGTTGCTGACCACCAACGTGCTGACCAAGCACCCTGACGTGGACTACCTCTGGGACCCCAGCGGCGGCCTCGGCTCGCTGCAGGCCACGGCGGTCGACCAGAGCGCCTCCAAGGGCAAGGTCAAGACCGTCACGTTTGACTGCGTCAGCACGAACCTCAAGCAGATCAAGGCCGGGAACTCGTCGCTGGTGGCCTGCGCCGGTACCGGGGAGGAGCAGTCGGGCTTTGCGATCGTCGACCAGCTCAACCGGGCGTTTGCCGGTGAGCCGCGCGCCGAAGAGGGCGACACGATCCCGTTCCATCTGATCGACAAGGCCAACGCGCCGGACCCCGACGTCGGCTGGCCGGGCGACCCGGGGTTCGAGGAGGGCTACAAGAAGATCTGGGGCGTCTCCTGATGCATCCCGGGGCGGGCGTACCGAGCGGCACGGTGCCGCCATGATCGACGCCCCGGCGACGGCACCGCAGGCTGAGCAGTTGCTCAGCCTGCGGCACGTCAGCAAGACCTTCGACGGCACCGTCGCCGTCGACGACGTCAGCCTCGATCTCGCGGTCGGCGACGTCTGCGGGCTGGTCGGCCCCAACGGCTGTGGCAAGTCCACGCTGATCAAGATCCTGGCCGGCGTGTACCGCGCCGATCCCGGTGGGGAGGTCCAGCTGCACGGTGACGAAGGCGCCACCAGCATGGTGTTCGTCCATCAAGACCTAGGACTTGTTCCTGACGCCAGCGTCCTGGAGAACATCGCGCTGGGGACCGGCTATCAGACCCGGTCGGGGTGGATCCGCGCTCGCGCCCAGCGCGAGGCGACCGTCGCCCTCCTGGACCAGTTCGACGTGCAGGTCTCGCCCGATGCGCTGATCGGCGAGCTGGCACCGGCCAACCGCTCGCTGGTGGCGATCGCGCGCGCGTTCGCGGTGCTGGGGCGCGAGCGAGGCGGGGCGACGCCAGGCGAGCGCAACCGCGGCCTGCTCGTCCTCGACGAGCCGACCGCGAGCCTCACCAGCGAGGAGGCCGACCGTGTCCTGGGCGCGGCCACCGAGGTTGCCGCCCGCGGCAACGCCGTGCTGTTCGTCTCGCACCGCCTCGACGAGATCCTGCGCGTGTGCACCAAGGTCGCGGTCATGCGCGACGGCCGGATCATCGACGTGACGGCGACCGCCGGCCTGGCGCACCAGACGCTGGTCGAGCTGATGCTCGGCCGTCCGGTCGAGGCCGTGGCCAGCAGCCCGCGGCGGCCCAAGGACACCAACAACGTCCTCGAGGTCCGTGGCGTCAGTGGCCCACGACTGCGTGAGGTCTCGGTTGACGTCGCGGCCGGCGAGGTCGTCGGCGTCACTGGCCTGCTGGGCTCGGGCAAGAGCGAGCTGGCACGGATGGTTGCCGGTGCGCAGCCGGTCGGGGCGGGCGTGGTCATCGGCGAGCCCAACGGCCGCAAGGTCGAGATCGGCAACCCGCGCGACGCCCGCGGCGCGGGCATCGCCTACCTGCCGCCCGATCGCCGCGGCCAGGGCGCGGTCCTGTCGTTCACCGCAACCGAGAACATCACGCTGCCCGACCTGCGCAGCTTCTTCGGTGCCACCGGGCTGCGCCACCGCGCCGAGAAGCGCGAGACGCGCCGCTGGATGGACAAGGTCGACGTGATGCCACGGTCACCGGACAAGTCGTTTGCCACCTTCTCCGGCGGCAACCAGCAGAAGCTCGTGCTGGCCAAGTGGCTGCGGTTGGAGCCGCAGGTGCTCGTGCTCGACGAGCCGACCCAGGCGGTCGACGTCGGGGCCGTCGCCGACATCTACCGCCTCATCACCGAGTACGCGCAGCGCGGCCTGGCCGTGATGGTCATGTCTTCTGAATGGGAGGACCTGGCGCGGATCTGCACCCGGGTCTACGTGCTCGAGCGCGGCCGCGTGGTGACCGAGCTGCGCGGCGCGGCGCTGACGGCCGACGCCATCGGCGCCGCCGCCCTCGGCCTGCATGGCAACGACGAACGACCTCCAGCGGAGAGCGACTCATGAGCGTCACCACCCGGCCCAGCGAGAGCAAGCGCGACGCGTCGCCCAAGCGCAAGCCGCGCTTGGAGATGGACGGGCTGCTGACCCGCTATGCGGCCGTGTTCATCTTGGTGCTCTTGATCATCGGCTTCTCGATCCTGCAGCCCGACACGTTCCCCACCAAGAACAACGCGACCGCGATCCTCAACACGCAGTCGATCACGTTGATCGTCGCGCTGGGCACGATGGTCCCGCTGATCGCTGGCGAGTTCGACCTGTCGGTCGGCTACGTCCTGGGCTGGGGCGCGCTGCTCGGCGCGAAGCTGATGTCCATGGACGTCACGCCGATCCTGGCCGTCGTGCTGACGCTGATGGCGTGCGCGGCGATCGGGACGCTCAGCGGCGTGCTCGTGGTCATCTTCCGGATCAACGCCTTCATCGCGACGCTGGGCGTAGGTACAGCGCTGTCGGGGCTGACGCTCTGGCTGTCGGAAGGCACCGTGGTCAACGGCGTGCCGACGTCGTTCGTCGACTTCGGGCGTTGGGCGATCTCGGACTTCCAGATGCCGCTCTTCTTCGCCATTGGCGTGGTCATCCTCTTCCACATTATCTTCAATCACACACCCCTGGGGCGGTACATGTACGCCATCGGTGGAGGTCGGGAGGCCGCCCGGCTGGCGGGTATCGCCACCGGACGCCTGCGGATTGCGGCGTTCACGGTCTCGGCGACGGTCGCCGGCCTCGCCGGTCTGTTGCAGACGGCGACCTCCGGGTCGGCTTCGCCGGACTTCGGGCCGTCGTTCTTGCTGCCGGCGTTCGCCGCGTGCTTCTTAGGGGCCACGGTGATCAAGCCCGGGCGCTTCAACACGCTCGGCACGGTCGTCGCGCTGCTGCTGCTCGCGGTCGGCATCGACGGCCTGCAGCTCAGCGGCGCGCCGTACTGGGTCGGCCCGGTCTTCAACGGCACCGCGCTGTTGCTGGCGGTGGGGCTCTCGGTCAGCCGCAGCGTCTCGCAGGCGACGGACTGAGGTGGCCCGCCGACGTCAGAGCTTCGAGACCTCGCCGCCGTCGATGACGACGGTCGCGCCGCTGACGAAGTCCGAGAGCGGCGAGGCCAGGAAGGCGACCATGGCGCCGAACTCGTCCGGGTCGCCCATCCGCCGCGCCGGGATCTTGCGGATGCGGCGCGCGAGCAGCTCCTCGTCGGAGGTGACGGCGCGCTGTGCGTCGGTGACGAACGCACCAGGCGCGATCGCGTTGACCTGGATGCCGCGCGGCGCCCACTCCGCGGCGAGGGCCTCGGTGAAGCGCACGAGCGCGCCCTTGGAGGCCGAGTAGGCGGCCAGCAGCGGTTTGCCGCGCAGCCCCGAGGTCGACGCGATGTTGATGATCTTGCCCGAGCCCTGGTCTAGGAAGATGGCGCCGGCCGCGTGGGCGAGGACCGCGGGCGCGGTGACGTTGGTGGCCAGCACGTCGTCCCAGGCCTGCCAGTCCTGGTCGGCGAAGGGCGTGGCGGGTGCGATGCCGGCGTTGTTGATGATGATGTCGAGGCGGCCGAAGCGGTTGAGCGCTTCTTGGGGCAGCGCGGCGACGTGCTCGCGGTCGCGCAGGTCGACGGCAACCGGGGCGATGGCGTCGGGATGCGCTTCGGCGAGCTCGCTCAGCGCGCCGGTGCCGCGGGCCGCGGCGAGGACGTTGACGCCTTCGGCCGCCAGCGCGATGGCCGCGGCACGCCCGAGCCCGCGGCTGGCGCCGGTGACGATCGCGACCTTCGCGGCAAGTCCTAGATCCATGGTGCGTTCCTGACGATGGGAGTGTATCTAGTATAAGGAGTATGCTAATTTAGACGCATGGCGGCAGAAGAGACGCAAGCAGATGTCGCGGCGCGGCGCGACGAGGCGGGCACGCAGGCGCTCATTCAGATGGTTGGCGAGTTCGCCCGCAAGGAGATCGCGCCGCGCGTCGCCCAGTACGACCGCGACGAGGAGCTGCCGCGAGATCTGTTGGCGCGCATGGCCGAGTTGGAGTTCTTCGGCGGGGTCATCCCTGTGGAGGATGGCGGGCTGGGCCTGGACTTCGTCACCTACGCCCAGCTGATCGAGGAGATCTCCAAGGTCTGCCACGTCATGGGGACGCTGGTCTCGATGCCCTCTGGGCTGGTCGGCGCAAGCATCCAGCGTTACGGAACCCCCGAGCAGCGCGAGCGCTGGCTGCGTCCGCTGGCCGCCGGCGAGATCTTCGGCGCGGCCGGCGTCACCGAGCCGGGCTCGGGCAGCGACGTGGCCGGCATGACCACCACCTACCGCCGTGACGGAACCGACTTCATCATCAACGGCGCCAAGGCCTGGATCTCGGGGTTGAACATCGCGTCGTTCGTGCTGACGTTCGCGACGTCTGACCGGCAGTTGCGCCACCGCGGGGTCAGCGCGTTCCTGATCCCCGCCGACACCCCTGGTCTCGGTCTTCATCCCTACAAGGACAAGCTCGGCTTCCGCCCGCTGTCGACCGGCGACGTCGTGTTGGACGACGTCCGCGTGCCGGCCGACGCGCTGCTCGGGGAGGAGGGCGAGGGCTTCCGTGTTGCCATGACAGCCGTCGAGCGCGGCCGCCTGGGCGTCGCGGCGCGCTCGGTCGGCGTGGCCACCGCGTGCCTGCAGGACGCGATCGCCTACGCCACCGAGCGACGCGCGTTCAACAAGCGCATCGCCGAGTTTCAGATCGTGCAGTCCAAGATCACCGACATGGCCACCGGCGCGATCACCGCGCGGCTGCTCGTCAAGCACTGCGCCGAGGCGATGCAGGAGGGCCGCCGCGCCCGCGAGCTGACGAGCATGGCCAAGATGTATGCCAGCGACGTCGCCATGCGCAGCGCGACCGACGCCTTCCAGATTCACGGCGCCGCCGGCGTCTCGCCGGACCATCGTGTCGGGCGCTTCTTTCGCGACGCCAAAGTGCTGCAGATCGTCGAGGGGTCCAACGACCTGCACCGGGCGCTGATCGGGGAGCTCGAGCTGGGCCTGCGGGGCTGAGGCGCAGTCGGCGCTCGTGCGCCTGTGGGTCGAGGTGCGGGGCGTGGTTGGTGGGGCGGCGGCGCTCCGTGACATCGCCACCGCGCTCTCGTGGCCTGCGGTGTTGGGGTGAAAGTGTTGCGGCGTGGTTCGGGGCTCTGTTGGTGTGGGCACCGAACGGGGCGCTGCGCGGATGTCGACATCACGGATCACCGCTTCGTCCCAACGCGCTCGCGCCGCGTCCGCGCGTCGCGCGAACGGTCACGTCGCGCCACGGGGGTCCGGGGCGTTTCGACGTCTTACTGACGTTCAAATCGACCCACACCCCGACCGCGGACCGTCGCGGCGTCCGTGCCGGGGTGGGCCCGTTGAGCGACGCGTCATCGCGGCAAACGGGCCCACCCTCCCGGAGGCCGAGCGGATGACAAGCCAACGCCGAGCACAACCAACCCCGCTCACTTCCCTCGGTGTAGACGGATCACGCCTCACACCCCGACTAACGCCTGAGCGGAACGCCCAAGCAGACGCGCAATCCGAGCGCTCGTAACAGACCCAGGTACGTCCCGCGACCAGCGCCTCACGACGTCAGTCTCGGGCGGTCCGCCACTCGTTCCTCAGCGCACCATCGCGCCTTCCCACAGGCGCTCGATCTGGCGCATCATCGGCGGGTAGACGACCAGGTGACGGAAGGGGTTAATCGCGGCCATGTAGGCGTTTCCGAACAGGCCGTTGGGCTTGACATAGACGGCCATCTGGGCGTGGTAGCCGTCGCCGGTCTCGTCGGCGACCCAGCTGAGGTGCATGACGCCGTGCACCGTCTGGTTGGCGATCTCGGCGGCGAACTCGTCATCGGTCAGGTACAGCGGGCTGAAGGGGAGGTCGTCGAACTCCGGACCGGCCGGTGCGTTGCGCAGATCGTCGGGCAGTCGGTCGCGCAGCGTTGGCACGCGGGTGCCGAGGCCGGTGTCCGGGTCGTCCCAGCCGAGCGCTCCTCCGACCTTCCACCGGATCGTCCAGAGCGCCCGGGAGATCCGCGACGGTCCCTGGGCCGGGTCGCCTGCGGCGAAGGCCTGCACCAACAGCGGGAAGTCATCCGGTCCGCCGGGCGTCGGCAGTGCCCAGACGTCTTCCAGGCGGAAGCCCGTGGTGAGCTCGTGAATCCGCCAGGGCCGGGAGGTGTGAGCGGTGTTCGGGAGTCGCATCTGTCATCTGCCTTCTATACGGTGCCGTATAGAAGAGGCTAGCTTCGATGACGTAGTGATGTCAAACCCCGCCGCCGTGCGATACGACTGACAACGATGCCCGCAACCCGCACCCTGCGCAGCGGATGGATTGACGAAGGCCTGCGGGCCCTCGGCGCGGGCGGCCCGGACGCCGTCCGGATCGAGCTGCTGGCCAAGGCGCTCGGTGTCAGCAAGGGCGGCTTCTACTGGCACTTCGCCAACCGCGCGGTCTTCCTCGAAGCGCTGTTGGACACGTGGGAGCGCCGGAGTCTCTACGAGGTGATCGACCGCATCGAGTCCGAGGGCGGGCACGCGAAGGCGCGCTTGTGGCGTCTCTTCGCGATGGCGTCCACCGCTGATCAGCTCCTGAAGGTCGACCTCGCCGTCCGCGACTGGGCCCGGCGGGACAAGGCGGTCGCCAAGCGCCTGCGCCGCGTCGACAACCGGCGCATGGACTATCTGCGCTCCCTGTTCGGCGACTTCTGCTCAGGCGAGGACGAGGTCGAGGCACGCTGCCTGCTCGTCGGCTCACTCTGGATCGGCAGCCACTACATGGCCGCCGAGCACGGGCCGAGAAGTCGCGAGGACGTGCTCGAGCTGGCGCTGCGGCGGCTCTTGGACTAAGCGTCGTGTCGTCGATGGCATAGATGATGCGGTAGGGGCCGCGACGGGCTGACCAGCGGCCGTTCGAGGGTCCGTGCGGCCGGGGCCGGTAATGACGAGTCGCCAGGGCTCGCCGGTCACGCCTGGGGCTTGCCGCGCAGTCGCTCGCGCAGGTCGTCGAGCGAGACGACATCGCCCTCAGCGGCGGCGGCTTCGCTCTGGCGAATCTGCTGCATGAGGTCCGGGTCTGACAGCGCGGCCAGCGTCTCCTCAAGACCTTCGAGTTCCTCGTGGCTGATGAGAACCGCGGCGGGACGGCCGTTGCGCGTCACGACGATGCGGTCGTGCTGATCCTCGACGCGATCGACGAGCTCGGAGAGGTGGGGCTTGACGGCTGAGAGCGGCAGGGTCTCGGACATGACCATAATTCTCGTCAAATAGTCGGAGCGATCGCAAAGTCTGCTTCCTCGGCGTCAGCGGACAAAATGCTATTGGATGCGATAGCATTTTGTCCGTGCTGGATCCGGGACTCATCAATGTGCAAGAGGCGGCCGAGCAGCTCGGCGTAACCCCGGGCGCGGTGCGGCAGCACATCGACTCTGGGCGACTGCCGGCGGTCAAGCGCGGTGGGTCATGGTGGCTGGATGCGCGCGAGGTCACCCGGATGCGACGCCAGCCTCCAGGCGCGGGCCGGCCGCTGACCGGCCGGATGGCATGGGCGGTCATCCTGTTCGCCTCGGGCGAGCCTTCCCTTGCGCAGCAGGTCGCCGCCCGCGATCGCTACGCAACGCGGGCCAAGGCTTGGCTGCGTGACTCCCGGCCGCTGGCCGACCACGCCGCACGACTTCGGGCGCGCGCGAACGTGGAGGAGTTCGAGGCTCATCCAGCCGAAGTCGATCGCATCGTCGGGCGCCCGGATGTCCTGCGCACCGGAGTTTCTGCTGGCGAGGTAATCGGATTGACGGGCGGTCGCGGCGACGCCGAGATCTATGCACCGGCCGGCCACCGGGAGGAGATCCTGAAGCGGCATGCGCTCGACCGGGGCGCTGGCCCGGTTCGCCTGCGCTGGGTCAGCGGCGATCTTTGGTCACTCGTCCAGCAGGCTGGTGACAACGGGCGGGCGCCGACGGTGGCGGTCCTCCTCGACCTCCTCGAGAGCGACGACCCGCGCGCGCGTCGCGAGGCGGCCAAGGCGCTGGGCGCGTGATCGACATCAACGTCGATCTCGAGCATGAAGGAACGCGCGCGTTGTGGCGTGCGATCGGTGAGCTCGTCTCCTTCCTGCCCAAGGACTGGGTGTTGATCGGCGGTCTGATGGTCCAGCTTCACGCGTTGGAGCATGGCCATGTCGATCTTCGTGTCACCGATGACGTCGACCTTCTCGGTCAAGCCCGCCCGCAGGGTGCCCTGTCACGCATCGACCAAGTCCTTCATGACCAAGACTTCGAGATGGACATGTCGGATCCCGACGGCTACGCCTGGCGCTACTCGCGCGACGGTCTCGTTGTGGACGTGCTAGCTCCCGACGGGTTCAAGAACCCGCCAATGCTGGGCGGCGTGAAGGCACTCGGGGTGCCAGGCGGCCAGCAGGCACTCAGCCGAGCCGAGACCGTGCGGGTTACGGTCGACGGCGCGGCCTTCGAGTTGCGGCGTCCGACGTTGCTCGGGGCGATCCTGATCAAGGCTCGCGCGCTGATGCGCCACAAGGAGCCTGAGGCGCAGCGTGAGGATCTGCTCCGCCTCCTGTCACTGGTCGAGGATCCGCGGATCACCGCCGCCGGACTCCGCAAGAGCGAGCGCAAGTGGTTGCGGGATATCGAGGAACGTCTGGCTTTCGACGAACCTTCTGCTCTCGACCCTCGGATCGTTCGCCGCGCGAGTCAGGCCTACCGGCTGCTTCTCACGGCGGACTGAGTGGCGGTCCGTCTCAGCCGCGAAGCCACCGCAAGACTTCTCCGGCATGCCCGTCGGGCGGGAAGATGGGGTAGAAGGCATGCTCGATCGTGCCGGCCGTGATGATCAGCGTGAGGCGCTGGTAGCGCACTGTTCCGCCGGCCTCGAACGTCGGTAGCCGCAGCCGGCCGGCAAGTTGTAAATCTGGGTCGGAGAGCAGCGGGAACGGCAGGTGCAGGCGGGTAGCCGCTTCGACTTGGTGTTCAGTGCTCTGGCTGGAGAGCCCGTAGACCGCGTCGGCCCCGGCGGCGAGCAGGTCGGCGTGGTGATCACGGAAGGCGCAGGCCTCGGGCGTGCAGCCGCGGGCGCCGGGGATCGTGTCCCAGCCGTCGGGCAGCGCTTCGCCGGGCCGCCCGGTCATCGGGTACAGGTAGAGGACGGTGGTGCCGGTGCCGGTGCCGAGCTCATCGAGGCGGACCGTCGTCCCTGCGGTGCTGGTGAGCGCGACGGGCGGCATCGCGAGCCCCGGTAAGTGGCGCGCGGCACCGTCGTCCTCGGGGACGGGAAGATCGGCGGGGAGCTGGGTCGGGTCGGTCATCGGTCCTGACGTCCTACCAGACGCGCGGCGATCGCTGTGCTTGGATCCGTGGCATGAGCGATGCGCGGCAGGCACCGGCTGGCGACTTCGACTACGAGGCCAACGGCGTCGGGTACATCGATCGCCGGCAGCCGGATCCGCGGATCGCGGCGCTGGTCCACGCCGCTCTCGGCGATGCGCGGACGGTCATCAACGTCGGTGCCGGCGCCGGCTCCTACGAGCCGCTTGACCGGTACGTGGTTCCCGTCGAGCCGTCGGCGGCGATGCGCGCACAGCGACCCCTTCATCTTGCTCCCGCGCTTGACGCGACGGCCGAGCGTCTGCCGTTCGACGATGACAGCTTCGACGGTGCGATGGCGATGATCACCATCCACCAGTGGAGCGACGTCGACGCCGGCCTGCGCGAGCTGCGCAGGGTCAGCCGCGGCCCGGTGGTGATCCTCACCTTCGATGCCGAGGCGCTGCTCGACTTCTGGCTGAACGAGTACGTGCCCGAGGTCATCGCGACCGAGCGCGCGCGCTTCCCGGCCATCGATCACGTAGCCGCGGTGCTCGGCGGCGAGGTCGAGGTCCTCGATGTTCCGATTCCGATCGACTGCACCGACGGATTCGGCGAGGCCTACTACGCGCGGCCCGAGGCGTTCCTGAAGCCCGACGTCCGCGCCGCGCAGTCGGGTTGGGTGCTTACCGATCCTGCGGCCGTCGCGCGTGGCGTCGCCAAGCTCGCCGATGATCTGAGCTCAGGGCGCTGGGACGAGCCTCACGGTCATCTACGTCAGCAGCCCGAGCGGGTCGGCGCGGTGCGGCTGGTCGTGGCGCGGTAGGGCTTTCCGTTGCGGAGTCAGACCCCGCAACGGAAGTGCGACGGGCTATGTGGTGATCGTGGCGCTGTAGGCGTCGAAGACGCGGTTGAGCGCTTCGACGCCGTGGCGGTTGGCGTATATCTCGCTCATGATCATGGCGTTGGTGTCGTTGTCGGCGCCGATCTCGGTGAGCAGGTCGAGGTTGGTGTTCAGGAGGTCGCAGCGACGCGCGTGCAATTGCTGGATGTGGTTGGGGGTGAGCGGCACCTGGAGCTTGTCGCGTTGCGGGTCGGCGTCGGGATCCCAGCCGAGTGCGTCGATGACGGCGGTGGCGTCGCGGTAGATGTCGGCTAGCGCGAGTTGCTTGGCCGGGATGTAGTCGAGGAAGTCCTCGAAGGGGTCGTGGTTGAACATCAAGACCTTCTTGGCCTCGATGCGTAGCACGTCGGCGGTCGACGGGTCGACGGTGATACGGCAGGCGGAGTTACCCTGCGGGGTACTCATGGGAGTGTCTGCTCCTTGGGTCATGCCCCCGGGCCGCGCTAACGGTCGCGGGGGCGCTGTCTTTTTGGGGTTGGTGGACCCTAAGCGGTGGGGCGGATGGACTGGTGGTGACGGGCGAGCGAGTCGCCGGTCAAGCCCCGCCATATCCCTGCAAGGCATAGGGGTTGAGGAATTGGCGGCGCCAGAAGTAGTCACGGTCGACCTCGGTCAGCCGTCCGGCCTCGCAGACGTCGTCCCACTCGGACGTGATGATCGCGATCTGGCGGTCGATGATCTCGCGTGCCTCCACCTCGTCGAGGAGGTAGATCGATGCGGCACGCACGCACCCGATCAGCTGGCTCATGCGGAAGCCGTCAGGCCCGATCATCATCGCCTGTGATGCTTCGCCGCCGGCACGCCCTTGCGGGCAGATGTCGTAGGCCGGGGTGAGCGAGAGGCCTTCGCCATCCCAGAAGGCCGAGTGGTTGCGCGCGTGGTCGTCGGTGTTGCCGACGAGGATGTTGAAGGTGATGCGTGCAAAGAGCTCGCGCAGGGTGGCGGGAGCGTTGACGAAGCGGTAGCGCACGATCTCCGCGAGATCCGCATAGCTCGCGTATCGCGCCATCATC
Source organism: uncultured Conexibacteraceae bacterium (assembly GCA_963794585.1). Classification (GTDB taxonomy): domain Bacteria; phylum Actinomycetota; class Thermoleophilia; order Solirubrobacterales; family Solirubrobacteraceae; genus Baekduia. Next base: position 113,137 of record CAWCEO010000010.1, on the reverse strand, counting down.
TCGTCGAGGGAGAGCATCGTCAGCGCTGACACCACCGCACGGCGCGTGCCGGTGGTCACGTCGCGGTCGAAGCGCTCGACCAAGAGCACGTCTCTGCCCATCGTCTCGATGAGCTCGACACGCGCGACGTCGAGCCCGGCCCGGCGCGCGAGCTCCATTGCCACGAACTCGCCCTTGACGACCGGGAAGCGGTCGGTCGTCGACGAGAACTTCGCGATCAGCTTGCGCTTGCCGTCAGAGAGCAGTGCCTTCGGTCGGGCGCCGCCGATCGAGCTGCCGTGCAAAAGCGCCCGATCCAACGCCGGTGACAAGGGCTGGCGCTGATCCACTCGGTCGGCGGCCTGCATCAACTCTTCCAGGGGCGCGTTGGCATCGTCACGACTGACGTATGTCTCGGCCGACTCCTGGAAATCCAGTGCGCCGATGCGATCCGAACCCGAGCCGAGGAGGTAGGTCAGCGGATGGAGGTCTGCTGGGTCGGAGTCGGCGGATCCGGCGCCGAGGATGTGCTGCATGATGACTCGCTGGCCCCATGCGTCCGGACCGGCGTCGTCGATGCACCCGGCCATCCGCAGTTCATCTGGCGGCGCGATGGGCCCGGGCTCCAGCGGCAGCTCGGGAAGGTAGATCGGGATCGCGTCGTCGCGCTCGAGGTAGCTGCGGCCGTAGTTGAACGCGATGAGGTCACCGACCGGGGCGAGGCGTCCGGCGATCACCGGCTGCGCCGTGCCGGGCAGCCAGATCCAGACGAACACCTCGGCCGGCGCGCTAGAAGTCATCGTGAACATCCTGCTTGGGCGCCCGCACACGTTGTGGCAGGAGCGCGTTGCGCGTTGTCGCGCGGTCGAGATCGAGGGTCACTCGCGCTCGATCCTCGTGAAAGAGCGGGACGCCGACCAGGGCCGCGATCTCGAAGACGGTCCCGATCGCGACACCCAGATCGCCTTTCTCGATCTTGCTGAGCGTGGGCGTCGTGATCCCGGCGCGGCCGGCTAACTCCTTCTGTGACCAGCGGCGCTCGCGGCGGGCGGCCTGGATCTGGATCCCGAGGAGTCGGACGGCGTCGACGGCGTATCGCGAGCGTGGACGAGGCCGAGCCATGAAGAAAAGAATAGCGACTCTAAAGGCCCTAAGACAAATAATTCTTTAGAAATGCCAGACGACCGGCACCCACAGCACGGCGATGACGAAGAACAGCCCCAGCAGCGGCAGCCCGAACCGCCAGTAATCCCCGAACCGATAGCCCGCCGGCCCCATGATCATCAAGTTGCCCGGCGTCGAGATCGGGGTGAGGAAGGCGGCGCTGCAGCCGACGGCGACGCTCATGAGGACCGGGCGCGCCGAGATGTCGAGCGTGTCGGCGGCCGAGACGGCGACGGGGATGAGGATGAGCGCGGTGGCGGTGTTGCTGACGGCGACGCTGAACGCGGCGGCGATGACGAAGAGGCCGATGAGCAGGGCGTGGGGGCCGGCGTCGCCGACGACGTCGAGCAGGACGGAGGCGATCTTGTCGGCGGCGCCGGTGTCCTGGAGTGCGGTCGAGACCGGGATCAGCCCCGCGATCAGGACGATGGCCGTCCACGAGACCGCGCGGTAGGCCTCCTCGGTGCGCAGGACGCCGAGGACGATCATCGCCATCGCGGCCAGTGCGCCCGCCACGGCGGCGGGCATCAAGCCCGTCGCGAGCGCCACGACCATCGCGACGACGACCACGATCGCCCGTCGTGCGCCAATGCTGAGCGCAACGGTTTGGCGGCGGATCGCCGCGGGCGGGTCAACCACCAGCACTTGATCCTCGACGAGGTGCTCATCGAGCGCCTCCCACGAGCCCTCCAGCAACAGCACGTCGCCGGCCGCGAGCGTGACGGCCTGCGGGCCGGTGTCGGCGCCCCGCCGCTGGATGGCCAAGACCAGCAGATCGCCACTCGGCGTGATCATCCCCGGAAAGAAGGTCTCCCCGACCAGTGGTGACCGCGGCGGAACGACGACCTCGGCGACGCCGGAGCGCCGGGAGAACAGCGCCTCGGGTGCCTCGTGGGCGACGGACAAATGCGGCTCCGCGAGGTACTGGCGCATCAGCGTCCGCGCGTGGTCAGAGAGGTCGACCGACAGCGCCTGCGGCTCGCGCGCGGGTAACAAGCGCGGCCCGAGGAGCACCCCGATCGCCACCGCGCCGATCGACAGCGGGACGCCCACGAGCGCGAACTCGAAGAACCCGAAGCGACCGACCCCGAGGCTCCCCGCCTCATCGGCTACGAGCACGTTGACCGGCGAGCCCGTCAACACCAGCAACGCGCCCGCGTGCGCCGAGAACGTCATCGGCATCAACAGCTTCGACGGCGCGCGGCCCAGCCGCATCGCGACGAGCACCGTCATCGGCAGCAGCGCGGCGACGGCGCCGTTGGGCGTCAGGATCGCCGACAAGCCTGCCGCCAGCAGCAACACGTAGATGACGAGCCGCGCGTCGCTCGAACCCGCGGCGGCGACCAGCCGCTGCCCGGCCCACGTCGTCACACCCGTCGCGTCGAGGGCCTCGCTGACGATGAACAGCGAGGCGATGAAGATGACGGTCGGGTCGCCGAAGCCGGCGAACGCCTGGTTGACGGAGATGACTCCTGCGCCGTAGAGCGCCAGTGCCGCGCCCAGCGCCACGACGCCGACCGGGAACCTGTTGACCATGAACGACACGACCGCGACACCGAGGACGACGAACGTGATCGTGGCGTCGTCCATCGCGCGCGTGACCGGCCGGACCGCTGTCGCCGCCGCCCGGCGCCTAGACCGGCCAGCCCGGCCCGAGCGGAATGCCGACCAGGTACCAAAGCACGAAGAACACGACCCAGAAGACCGCGACGACGATCGCGTAGGGCACCATCAACGCGATGACGGTCCCGATGCCCGCGTCCTTCTGGTAGCGCGCGGCGAAGACCACCATCAACGGGAAGTAGGGCATCAGCGGCGTGATGACATTGACGGGTGAGTCGCCGACGCGGTAGGCGGCGAGCACGGTCTGGGGCTCGACGCCGAGGCGCAGCATCAGCGGGACGAAGATCGGCGCGAGGATCGCCCACTTGGCGATCTTGGCGGGCATGATGATGTCCACCACCATCGTCACCAGGATGATCCCGAGCAACAACAGGATGTTGGCGAGGTTGAGGTCCTCCAGGATGTCGCCGAGCGTGATCGCCACGACCTGCGCGATGTTGCTGAAGTCGAAGTAGGCGATGAACTGGGCGATCAGCAAGAACAGGAACAACAGGCTGGCCAGGCTCGCCCACGACTTGGTGATCATCCCGAGCGCATCCTCGCTGCCCTTGATCGTGCCCGCCGCACGGCCGAACGCCAGGCCGGCCGCGAGGAAGCTCGCCGAGATGATCACGATCAGGCTGCTCATCAGCGGCGAGTCGCCGATGATGTCGCCGGTCTCGGGGTTGCGCAGCGGGGCGCCGGACGGGAGCGTCAGCACGAGCACGACGGCAAGGACGGCCAGCAGCGCGTAGAGCGCCCAGCGCAGGCCCTTGGCCTCGGCAGCCGCGTCGATCGGCGGGCCTTCCTCGCGCGCGAGCTCCTCCTCGTCGGCCTGCCCGCGATCCCAGGTACCCAGGCGTGGCTCGATGATCTTGGTGGTGATCAGCGAGATGACGATCGTCAAGAAGATCGTCGAGGCGATCCCGAACCAGAGGTTGGCGACGAGGTCGAGGTTGACGCTCGGGTCGACGAGCTGCGCCGACTCGTTGGCGATGTCGGTGACCACGCCATCGGCAGGCGTCAGCAGGATGTTGACCGAGAACGCCGCGCTGACCGCGCCGAAGCCCGCGGCGATGCCCGCCAGCGGATGTCTCCCCACGCTGATGAACGCCGCGGCGGCCAGCGGTATGAGCACGAGGTAACCGGCGTCAGACGCGACACTCGAGACGATCCCGACAAAGACGATGATGTAGGTCAACGAGGCAGGCGACGAGATCGCCACCAACTTGCGGATCAGCGCGCCGATCAGCCCCGAGTACTCGGCCACGCCGACGCCGATCATCGCGACCAGGATCACGCCGACGGCGGCGAAGCCGAGGAAGTTGGAGACGAACGTCGTGAACATGAAGGCGATGCCCGCCGTCGTCAGCAGGCCCTTGGCCTCGACGTGCTCGGTCCTCACCGCATAGGCGGCGTGGTCGGTGGCATCGTCGGGCAGCTGATACGGCGTGCCGGCGGCATGGTCGGCGATCTGGTGGGTGACGCCGACGTTGGCCCAGTCGAGGACCTGCGACAACACGATCACGAAGAGGATCAGCCCGAGGAACAGGATCGCCGGGTTGGGGACGCGGTTGCCCGCCTTCTCGACCCAGGCCAGCGCACGCTCGGTGAAGCCGCCGCCCTTGGGCGACTCGTGCGAGAAGGCAGCCTCGGCACTCATGCCGCGAACGCCTCGGCGAAGCGCCCCATGAAGTCGGCCTCAGCGACGGTCGCATGCTCGAATTCACTGAGCAAGACGCGCTCGTCGGGTCCGTGGATGTTCGCGTAGCCGTCGGTGGTGCCGACGAGCAGCGCCTCGGCGCCGGGTAACGCACCGGCGAGCGCGCTGACGATCGGGATCGACCCGCCGCTGCCGGCCAGCAGGACGTCGGCGCCCCACGCCTGCGCCCACGCCTCGCGCGCGGCTCTGTAGGCCGGCCCGTCGGTCGCCGCTGCGAAGCCGTTGCCGGTCGGGCCGGGTTGCACGTCGAGGTCGATGCCGAACGGCCGCTGCGCGCGCAAGTGCTCCATCACCGCCGCCTGCGCCTCGCCCGCGTCCTGCTCGGGATGGACGCGCACGTTGAGGACGGCGCGTGCGTAGGGCGACACGGCGTTGACGGCGCCGTCAACCGACGGGACGTCGATGCCCACGACGGTGATCGCCGGCCCCGACCAGATCCGCGAGCCCAGGCCGCCGGTCCCGAAAAGGGGCAGACCGCTCAGGACCGTCCCGAGGTCGCGGAACTGCTCTTCGGGCTGGGCCCGGCCTTCCCACTCGTTGCGCTGCAGGCCAGCGACGGCGACATCGCCGTGCTCGTCGTGCAGCGAGGCGATGGCATGCAGCAGCGTGATCAGCGCATCGGGCGCCGCGCCGCCGTACTGCCCGCTGTGCTTGCCGGACTCCAGCGTGCGCACTTCGAGCGTCACGTTGGCCATCCCGCGCAGCGCGGTCGTCAGCGTCGGCGTGCCGGGCGCGATGCTGCCCATGTCGCCGATGATCAGCGCGTCGGCGCGAAACAGCTCGGGGTCGGAAGCGGGGTAGCTCAGCAGCGCGCCGCTGCCGATCTCCTCATAGCCCTCGATGCAGAGCCGGACGCCGACCGGCGGCCGGCCGCCCCAGGCACGCAGCGCGCCCACGTGCATCATGATGTTGGACTTGGTGTCTGCCGCTCCGCGCCCGTAGATCGCGCCGTCGCGCTCGGTCGGCTCGAATGGTGGGGAGCTCCAGAGCGTTTCGTCGCCGGCGGGCACGACGTCGTAGTGGCTGTAGAGCAGGACCGTTGGCGCACCCGGCGGCGCCGGGATCTCCCCGACGACGACCGGTGCGGTGTCGGGCAGGTCGAGGCGGCCGACGGCGACGCCCGCATCCGCGAAGAGGCGACTCGTGGTCTCGAAGGCCTCAAGCAGCGGCGCCCCGAGCTGGCCGGGGACCGAGACGGAGGGAATGCGCACGAGCGCTTCGAGGTCACGCCGCAGCGCGGGCATCAGGCCGGCGACGGTGCCCGCCAAATCATCGGTGCCCGCTGGTCCACCCATCATCGCGCGTCCTCTACTCCAGTCAGGCATCGCGACGCGCGCGAGCCATGCGTGCATATCCGGAGCGAACCTCGCAAGTGCGGGGCCGCGTGTCAACCACCCGGCCTGGGTGATTGACGTTCACCGCTCCGCCTTCCGGTGCGTGTCCTGGTCACAATCGTCGAGGAGGCGATCGACGAGCTGGTCGCGCTGGCGGCTGAGGGAGCGTGCGCGCGGAGGTAGGCTCCGACGACGCACGGCCGCTCGATCAGGCCAGCAGCCGCGCCTTCTGGGTTGCGAACTCCTCGTCGGTGAGCACGCCCTGCTCCTTGAGGGCCGCGAGCTCCTTGAGCTGGCTCACGAGGTCTGGCGCCGCGGCGGGCGGTGCGGGCGCGGGCGGCGGTGGCGCGTAGGCCTCGGGCTCGGCCGGCCCCTGCTGGGCCCAGCGCTCCTGCTGACGGCGCGACACGTTGTTGCTGACGTGGGTCGCCGTGCCGGCGACGACGGCGGTGCGGGCGATCCCGCGAAGCAATCCGGGCATGGTGGGCTCCTAACTCGATGCGGCTTCGAGCGCGTCGAGCGACGCGACGAGCGCTTGGACGGGAATGCGGCCGCTGGCGACCAGCTGGCCGCCGGAGCGTCGCAGCGCGATCGCGACGGGTGCGGCCCAGCGGTTCTCCCAGACGAGGATCGCCGCCGACGTGCCGGGCTCGAGCACCGATGCCGCCTCTTGGAGATCGTCATCGTCGACGACGCCCGACGAGGCGCCTTCCAGGACGCCGAAGGCCGCTGCGGCGGGACCGAGGTCGTTGATGTCGATCGCGGTGAGCGTGCCGTCCTGACCCTTGCTGATGAACGCGACGTCCAGGATGCGGATGATGCCCCGGTCGACCAAGTCGACCAGCAGCGGCACGACCTCGTCGCCCGAAGGCTCCGACGGCCATTCCAACACGATGTAGTCGATTGGGCCCATCTCGTCGAGCTCCGGCTCGCTCATGGCTGCTCCTCTCGGTCAATGCGCCGGGACCGGCACTGGCCCATCATCTGACGGCTGCGGGGCGGCGACCACACCCGCTGCGGGTGATTCGGTCCGGTGTTCAGCACGCCGCCTGGGCGGTGGGCCCCGCGCGGGAGCACGTGCCGAGCACGCGGCCGGCATCGCGCACGGCGACGGTGGCTCGCGCGATGTTGTTGTCCAGGTTGCTCTCGCGGCTGCTGGAGCCGACGATGGCGAAGTTGACCATCGTCGGCGGGTTGGTCGCGCGAGCGCGAACGCGGATGGTGGCGCGCGCGTCCGGTGCGAGCGTGCCGAGCCGGCAAAGCATCGGGAGGTCTTCGCTACAGGTGCCCTGGCTCGGGCGTGCCGAGACGAGCTGCTCGCCGCGGCCCTGGGCGTCGCCGACGACGACGTTCTCGGCTGCGGTGGCGCCGACGTTGCGCACGACGATCCGGAAGGTCGCCAACGCGCCGGTGCGGACGCGCCTGGTCAGCGCGCGCTTGGTCACGACGAGGTCGGCGGGCGCCGGAAGGTCGTCCACGGTTGGCGGTCCGGACTGCGGGGTCACCGGAGCCGGCGGTGTCGGTGCTACCGGCGGCGTGGGTGGCTCCGGAGGCTCGGGCGGCGTCGGCCCGCCGGGCTGCGCGTTGACGAATCGGCAGGCGCGGCGCGGGTTCGCACGCGTCAGCTCGACGACGACGCGGCCCTGCTCGAAGGCCTTCAGCCGTCCGCCGCAGCTGACCGAGAGCAGCTGCCAGTCGGGGTCGGCGGCCGGCACGGTCCGGGTCTCTTGGATCAGGTAGCGGCCGAGCGGCAGCCGCCGTGTCGACGCACCGCGCGCGGGTGCCGGCCGTCCCGCAACGGTGGTTTGCGCGGCCTGGAGATACTGGCGTTCGGGATCGTCGAGCGCGGTGATCACGAAGCCCGTCAGGCCGACGCCGCCCTCGGTGACCTTGCTGATGGCGATCGAGCCGGTGGGCACGAAGGTGTTCTCGAACCGGCAGACCGCGCCGCGGGTGCTGGTGATCGTGATCGTGCTGTCTAGCCCGCTGCGGATCCGTCTGGCGTTGCAGTTGACGGCCGTCGCCCTCCAGACCCCGCCGCGGGCATGCGGGAGGTCAGGCTCAGACACGGTGTAGGTGCCGGGATCCAGCGTGAACGGGCTGCGCGCGGCGGGCGCCGCGACACCCTCATCGGTGGTCGTCGCGGTCGTGTCGACGACGACCTTGCCGGAGCTATCGCGCACGGTCAGGTCGAACGTGCCGACATCGCCGAACGTCACTTTCTCCAGCTCCAGCCGGCCCGGCGGCGGGACGAGCTCGTCGGTGAACGTGCAGGTGACGGTGTCCGACGGCTTCAGGTCGAAGATCACACCGGCGGGCTTGTCGGGGTCCGGCGTCGCGGTGCTGCCGCCGGCCGTCGGCGGGCACGAGATCCCGTTCAGGCGCCAGCCCGATGGCACCAGTTCGTCGACCTTCCAGCGTGTCGTCGGATCGGCCGGGTTGGTGGCTGCGCGGTAGAACGTCATCGAGGCCGGCTGACCGTCGATGACCGGCAGCGAGAACTGGTGGTCGTCGTTGTAAGACAGGTTGCCGCCGAAGGTGAAGGTCATGTCGGCGCTAGCCGGGTCGGCGACCTCCTTGCGGATGACGATCGTGCCGCTGGTCGGGGGCGGCTGGACGTAGTAGGCAAAGCAGTACACGTGCCGGATCGGCAACCTGATGTACTCGACGTTGTCGCCGTTGACATTGTCGGTCGCGCACCGCAACGCCCCGAAGCCGTAGGCGCCGGGGTACTGACGGTCGAGGACCGGGTCGGTCTCGATCCCACCTTGGATCCAGAGCCCGCCGCCCTGGGCCCGCTGTAGCTGCTCGGCGGTGAGCTCGACCTCCGTCGCGCCGGCGATCGTGGTCGTCGTCTGGTCGCCGTCGTCGTCACGGTCATAGATCGACGGCTGCGTCGTAAGGTCGATCGCGGTGTACGGCTCGTTGACTACCGACAGCGAGCCCCACGTTCCGGTGACCGGGCTCGGCGCGATCCCCGTCCCGAGCCGGAACCGCCAGCCGGGCAACGGCTTGCAGAGCGGCTGGGAGAGCTGCTCGATGCTCGGGACGACCAGCGACGAGGCGAGGTCGCCGACGTAGGGCGTGTCAGGCCCGAGGTCGCGCAGGCTCTCCATGATGTTGTTGCGGCTCTTGTTGGCGCTGATGTCGGTGTAGGACGGACAGACGCGGGCCGCGATCGTCACCCAATAACCGGTGCCATCGTCACCGCCTTGGGCGACCGCGCTAGCCGGGGCGCTCGCGAGGACGGCACACCCGCTGAGCACCACCGCAAGAGCCGACTTGAGCCCCAACATCGCGACCAGTAACCCACGCGACGGGGTGAGGTGCCCTCACTCTCGACGGGTGAGGGCGCCGAGCAGGCACCTAGTCGCGCGCGAGCGCCGCCGCGAACTTGCTGCTCGGGCGGGGTGATCCACCCGCGCCGCGACCGGATATTCTCTATCAAGTCAGTGGGAAAGTGCTATCCTCTACCCATCTCAGGAACACTCCTCCTGCGATCCAAGCCGGCATCCGACCCGTGCCGGCGGAGCAGGTGGCCGGGGCGTGAACGGGACAGTCACGCCCCGGCCCTAGCTCTACTCGTCAGCCAGGCCAAGGCACGTCGCTGAGCGGGCCTTCGTGGCCGGCGCGCTCCCAGATCGTCGCCATGGTGTTCGGTGCGAGGGGCTCGGTCAGGCGGACGAGCAGCGCCAGCGCGCTGGCGATGGCGGCAACGTCGGCCGGGTCTCCCGGCGCCATCGCCGTGCTGCGCTCCTCGAAGGCCTTGATGCGTTCCAGCAAGATCATGGTGTTGCGCGTGGCCCGGTGCGGCTGCAACTCGGTCATGTTCTCCGAGATGCGGTTGCGCGCCGTGTCACACCAGTAGGCCAGTCTCCGGCGCCGCGGCTCGTCGTCGGTCGCGAGCGGGCGCGTTCCGGCGTCGCCGATCGCCGCGGCCAACCGTGGGATGGCGTACTCGGCAAGGTCGTCCAAGAACCGCGCGCAGTGCTCGCGATCGACGTCTTGCCACGCAAAGTTCGTCGCCGGCGCCGCGGCGAAGAGCAGGGCGAACCGCAGCGCGTCGCCATCGGTAACCCCATCCCCATCCCCATCCCCACCCGGCGCGTCGCCAGCGATGGTGCCCGTCGCGAGGTTGACCGCGTACGGCTCGCCGTCGTGGCACCGCGACGGCTCGAGATCGCGCAGCGCCTTGGCCATCGCACGATCGGCCAGGGTCGCGTCCCTGCCATGCGGGCCGGCGATGAGCGTGGCCTCGACCTGCGTCTCGGCAGCGAGCCAGGGCAACCGTCCGCCGGGGCCGTAGACGAGCGTCTCGGTGTCGCGTGCGGCGCTCGCACCGCAGATCGGGCAGTCCAGCTGCTTCGGGCTGTTCTGGAGGATCGGCAGCATGTCGGCCGGCACAGCGACCGGACCGCAGTGCTCGCACCGCACGGCCGGCACCGGGACGTCGGAGACCGCATCCGGTTCGGAGATCGGCACGCTCGGGATGCGAAAGCGGATGCTGTTGCGCGACCGGATGCGCTTCTGTGACGCGCCCCAGGCGGGAGCGGTCCCGCTGAGCCGCGCGAGGAGGTCGCGGTCGACGTTCGGCGTCGCCTCCGACACGAGGACGGCGGTCGGGCCGAGGTGGTCCTCGACGCCGTCGGCGACGACGAGCGGGACCGCGCGCGGGAGGCCGTCGATCGTCAGCACCGCCCCGGTCAGCCTAACTCGCCCAGCAATAAGCCCTGTCGTGTTGCTGTCGTCAATAGGCGCCACGTCCGGCGAGAGCCAATCGCCCACGCCCGGATGGCGCGGGGACATCACCGCCAGACATCCTTGCTCTGGCTTGTCGGCGGCAGCGACGAACAGCGTCAGCCGCCGGCCGTCGACCGTCGCGGCCTTGATCTCGACGCCAGCGACGTGACCGAGGGCGTCGCGCTGAGCGGCTAGGGCCGGCTCGCTCCAGCCGGTCAGCGTGCGCAGACCCGCGAGGCTCTCGGGGTTGGTTGTTTCGGTGGTCAGCGTCCACCGGCCGGCTGGCATGTCGGGCGGCGAGACCGCTCCGGCGGCGAGCAACTCCAGGAAGCGGTGCTGCCACCAGGCCACGGCCGTGCTGTCAGCAGCGCTCGCGTCGCGCGCTGGCGTCGCGGGGATGGCCACGCTGATCTGTTCGCCACACGCCGAGCGATAGCGCGCGTGGCTCTCGGCGATGGCGCAATCGCGCAAGTAGGAGAGCAGGTCGGCGTCCGACTGGGAGGGGGCGACTGCCACCGCGCAGGACAGGTTCTGGGTCTCTGGCACGGCGGGCATGCTCTCCACGGGAGAGCGACCCTAGGCGCGCCTCGCGAGAAAGAGCAAGAGCCCGTTGGCCTAGGTGTCTTGCTCAGCGTTGCCGACTGGCTCTTGTGGCGCTGACCGGCGCTCACATACGGTGCGTCCTGCCTGGGGGTGCCCGACTGTGTGTCGGCTGCGCTCAGGACACATGCGCCCGTAGCTCAACTGGTCAAGAGCTGTCGCGGCGATCATGAACGATTTTGAGCGGGGCCTCCGAGCTGGCGAGATTCGTCTCGATCCAGCGGTCCTTCAGCAGCGATGTCGCCCAGACCTCGTCCCTGATCGACCGTTTTGCTCGAAGAGCAGTGGCCTCCTAAGCCGCAGACACGGGTTCGACTCCCGTCGGGCGTGCTCAATGACCTTTCAGATAATCGATGAATGCACGCGGGTGCTCGCCAGCCGCGACGTGCTCTGGCGGTGTGGCTCGATCGAGCCGCGTCGCAATGAGCAGCAGCGCGCTGATCTGATGCTGCGCTTCGCCGACCGCGCGTGGCTGCGGTCGTCTGAGGGCGCGGACCTGATCGAGGCCTTCCGATCACATCCCGCGACGAGCACCGTCGAGCGGCAGCGCTCGGCGTTGTTATTGCGCTTTGACGACGCGACGCTGACTGGCCTCGAGCAGCTTCTGGCCGCGGGCGAGCCGGCGGGCATGGACACGATGGACGCGCTCGCCGGGCAGACGTTCGCGGTGAGCTTCGTCGGGCCGAACACGAACAAGGCGCTGCACGTGGGTCACCTGCGCAACGTCTTGTTGGGGCAAGCATTGGTGTCGGCGCTGGAGGCCGCCGGCGCCAAGGTGCAGTGCCGCAGCCTGGTGGGCGACATCGGACGGCGAGCCTGCGAGGCCATGGGCGGCTACCTGACCGAGTACCCCGGCGAGGATCCGACGGTGTCGGGTCTTGCGGAGGATCGCTTCGTGGAGGACTGCTCGCGGGCATATGCCCGTCACCACGCCGATCCAGCAGCGCGGCAGCGGCCGAGCAGCCCCCAGGAGACCGAGGTGCCGGGCGATCTCGCCGACGACATCATGAAGTCGTGGTGCTCGGGCGCCCGTCCGACGCGGGGACTCTGGGAGCGCATGCGCGGCTGGACACTTGCCGGTCACGAGCGCACGCTGGCTCGTTTGGGTGTGCACATCGACGCCTATGACTTCGAATCCGACGGGATCGCGCGGGCTCAGGAGCTGATCGCGCTGGGGTTGGAGCAAGGCTGCTTCGAGCGCGAGGAGTCCGGTGCCGTGCTGCGCCGCACCAGCCGTCCGGAGTACGCGACGATGGTCGTGCTCAACCAGGATGGCGCGCCGACCGAGTGCGGGCGGCTCGTCGGCACGATTGACAAGTTGCTGAGCGGGCTCGATCCCGATGTGTCCTACCTCGAGGTCGTGGGTGACGAGTGGCATCCGGCGCAGTCGGCGATCGACGACGTCTTGATGGTGCTGTCTGACGGAGTTCGCGGTGCCAACTGGGAACGTGTCTGGTACGGCCTGGTCACCGTCGAGGGCAAGAAGATGGGCTCGAGCACCGGCCAGGTCTTCTGGATCGACGACATGCTGGACGAGCTGGCCGCCGGCCCATCGGTCAGCGAGCTCTACGAGCGCGCGGAAGGGGCGGTGAGTCGCGACGTGCTCGCCGACACGATCGTGCGTGGCGCGTTCCTCAGCGCGCCGGTGGCGCGGCCGTTGGAGTTCACCTTCGAGCGCCTGCTCGAACGGCGGGCGGGTCCCGGGTGGACGATCGCCGAAGCGTGGTGTCATGTGTGTCACCCGGCAAGCGCGGCGGCCACCGCATCGACCGCCCGTGCCGGCGTCGTGCTCTCGCAGCACTACGAGTCAGCGCTGCTGAAGGCCGTGTCCGAGCGTGACCCTTCGATCCTCGCCGCCTATCTTGTGCGCCTCTCCGAGGCCTTCATCGCGGCGCCGGAGCCGGGGGCCGCGGCGATGCCCGTCCTCCGGCGGGTGCTGGGGAGCCTTGGCTTCCTTGCCGGACGTCCCAGCCACAACCGTGAGGAGGTCCCGTGCTCGAGCTAAGTGTCAGCACGAGTGAGGCGACTGCCGTGCAACGTGTCGCGCGGACTCTGGGCCAGCAATACCTGACGTCTGACAGTCAGAAGCTCCTGGATGACTTGCCGCGCTGGGCCGGGGAACTGCCGAGCCGCATCCGCGACGAGCTCACGTCCTACATGGACGGCCCGACTTCTGACGTCGTCCTGATTCACGATCACCTCGTCGATGACGAGTCGCTCGGGACTACGCCGCCCGCACCGAAGTCGTCGGCCGAGTCCATCGACGCGTCGCTTGAGCACGAGATGGTGGCGATGCTCTACGGGAGCGTCCTGGGCCACATCTTCGGCTGGGCCACCCAGCAGAGGGGCCACCTGGTCAACGACCTGGTGCCGGTCGCGGCGCTTGCCGATAGCCAGGTCGGTGCGAGCAGCCGTGTTGAGCTCGCGTGGCACACCGAAGATGCGTTCCATCCGGGCCGGGCCGACTTCCTCTGCCTCGTGTGTCTGCGAAACCCGTCTGGCGCGTCGACCACGGTGGCGTCCGTGGGAGATGTGCTGCAACAACTTGACTCGGCGCCGCAGGCGCTCTTCGATCCATGCGTGATCATCCCGGCTGACGACGCGCAGGCCGCCGGTGCTGAGGAGATTGACGCAAATGCTTGGACGGGGCCGTCGCTGGAGCCCGTGCCGATCTTGACGACTACGGCAGCAGGGGTCGAGATGCGGATCGACCCGGCGTACATGTCGGTGTCGGTCGAAGACCCGAGCGTCCATGATGCGGTGACTCACTTCTGCGCGACGCTGGAGGGTCAGCTGCAGGATGTGATCATGCAGCCCGGCGACGTCCTGGTGTTGAACAACCGGCGCGTCGTACACGGCCGCCGGCCGTTCAAGCCCGCCTATGACGGCCGCGATCGCTGGATGAAGCGCGTGAACATCGCGCGTGCGTTTGAGAGCCGGATTCCGTTCTGCGCCGATGTGGAGAAGCGGCTGCTGGCCTAAGCGGCGCGCTGAGGCAGGTCCTGGTCTTTCTTGGTGACGGTCAAGTAGGCGACGAGGGCCAGGATGCACGCCAAGAAGATGGAGGAGGTGCCGGTGGTGCCGAGGCCGAGGCCACCGTATTTGTGGCTGTTCTGAGACATCTCGTCGCCAATGGACGCGCCGAGTGGGCGGGTCAAGATGTAGGCCAGCCAGAACGCGAGGATCGGGTTGAGCTTGAGTGCATAGTGGGCGATGGTGACGACCGCTATCGCGCCGCCGAAGATCGCGATCGAGAACGCATAGCCGAGGTCGGCCTTCTCGGCGGTGAGGTCGCCGGCCGCCGTACCGAGTGCGAAGGTGAAGAGGATCGCCAGCCAGTAGAAGCCCTCGCGGCGGGTGGTGACGATGGAGTGGATCGAGAGCGTGCGCTCCACGGCGTACCAGACGGCGAACACGGCGGCGAGAACGACGGAGAAGACGATCGTGCTCGTCGCCAGCGCCACGTCGTGAGCGTCGGTGAGGTTGTCGGTGATGAGTGTGCCGAAGACACTGATGACCACGACGACCGCCCAATACACGGCCGGCACGTAACGCTTGAGTTGGAACTGCACCAACAACAACAGGGCGAGCAAGGCGCCGGTGAAGTAGGTGGTGTTGGTCAGCCCGAAGCCCAGGTTGACGTTGAGGTAGTCGGCCGCGGTCTCGCCGACGGTCGTGCACATGATCTTGATAACCCAGAAGAAGAGGGTGACCTCCGGGACCTTGTTGAGCATCTGGCGACCGAGCGTGGGGTTGCGGTCTGCGAGTGAGGTGGTGGTCATGGCGCAACGATGCGCCACCCGACCTTGCAGCGACCTGACTGCCTAGCGCCGTCTGGACGAGCCGACGGCGGGCAGCTCGAGGACGAAGCAGCCGCCCGGCCCGTCGCCGAGGACGACGTCGCCGCCGCAGGACCGGGCCAGGCGGCGTGCGAGCGGCAGGCCCAGACCGGCGCCGCCGCGGCCCGCCGCATCGTCGCCCTGGACGCCGGGGTCAAAGACGCGGTCGCCGAGTGCGGGGTCGACACCCGGGCCGTCGTCGTACACGGTGATCCGCACGCGCCCGTGGGAGGCCGAGAGCTCGAGCGTCACCTGCGAGCGCGCGTGGCGGCGGGCGTTGTCGACCAGCGGCGCCAGCGCGCGGCGCAGGACTTCCTCGTCGCCCTCGGCCGCAGGGAGGTCGTCGGGGCGGTACACGATGGCACCGTCAACCTCGCGCGCCAGCACGACGAGGTCCACCGCGCCCTCTTGGGGCGCCAGCTCGCGGCGCGCGACGGCGAGCAAGGTGTCGACAGCGTCGGTCAGCGTCGCCGACTGCTCTACGACGGTGCTCAGTGCCGCGGCGCGCTGGTCGTCGGCATCGGGCCCGGTCGCCGTCAGCCCGAGCTCGGCGCGGCTGCGAATCCGCGCGATCGGGGTGCGCAGCTCGTGAGCGACCTCGCTGGCGAAGCGCTGCTCGTGGCGGCGCGAGGCGGCGATGCGGGCCAACAGCCCATCGAGGGTGGCGGCAAGGCCGGTCAGCTCGTCGCGTGGCGGGCCGAGGTCGAAGCGGCGGTCGAGGTCGTGAGCGCCCCAGTCCTCGGCGCTGGCGGTCATGCGCTGGACAGGCTCCAGCGCGCGGCCGATCGCCGTCCACAGGGCGAAGCCACCGGCGAACATGACCAGCGCGGCGATGATCAGCGACCCGACGAGAACCTCCTTCTGCAGGTTCTCCAATGCCGCGGTCGACAGCGCGACGACGACGGCGCCCCGTGGCCTCTCGGCGCCCGGTGCGGTGATCGGCGCGACGCGAACCACGATGTCGTCCGGCCCTTCGTGGTCGCCGAAGTCGCGGGTGCGGCCGAGGGCGATTGCCTGCCGCGAGAGCGCGGGCGACACATTGGCCGCCCGCTCAAGGATCTTGTCGCCGTCGAGGATCCAGGCCTGGCGGTCGAGGAGCTCGTCGTTGGGCGCCTCGCGGACCGTGATGCCTGAGGACGTAACGGTGAGCGTGGCGAGTTGTGCCTGCACGTGGGCGCTAAGCAAGTTGGTGGACTCGCTCTGGACGCGCCGGTCGAGCAGGACGTTGCCCGCGACGACGAGCGCCCCGAGGCCGACGGCCAGCGTGGCCAGTGAGGTCAGCAGCAGGCGTGTGCGGAAGCTCATCGCAGCTCGTAACCGACACCGCGGGTGGTGTGGATGGCCTCGTCGGCCTCGAGCTGGCTGAGCTTGCGACGCAGGCGCGCCACGTAGGCGTCAAGCGTGTTGTCGTGGACGATCGCGCCATCGGGCCAGCCGGCCGCCGTCAGCGTCGCCCGGCGCACGACCTTGCCGGGGTGGGCGGCCAGCGTGGCGAGCAGCCGGAACTCCGTCGGGCTGAGGGCGATGCGCTGCGCACCACGCATCACGGCGTGCGCGCCCGGGTCCAGGTGCAGCCCGCCCGCGCCATCTTCGCGCGCCGGCGCGTCGGGCGCTCGGCGCAGCAGAGCCTGCACGCGGACGAGCAGCTCGGCGAGCGCGAACGGCTTGGTGAGGTAGTCGTCGCCGCCGGCGTGAAAGCCGCTGAGCCGGTCGGTCAGCGCGTCACGGGCGGTCAGGAACAGCACAGGGGTCATGACGCCACGCGCCCGCAGCGCCTGGCAGACGTCACGCCCGTCGGCGTCGGGCAAGCCGACGTCGAGGATGAGCACGTCGGCGGGCTGCTCGGCGAACGCCGTGACCGCTTCGGACCCCGAAGCGGTTGCGCGCACCACATAGCCGTTGCGCTCCAGCGCCTCGCGCAGGATGCCGCGCAGCTCGTCGTCGTCTTCGCAGATCCCGGCGGTCACCGTCAGCGACATGGAGGCGATGCTAGGGGCGCGGCGCATGCGGTTGCCCCGATAGCTCGCGGCGGTCAGGTTGCGCTCAGGTTGGCGAGCTGTTCGACGAGGTCCTGGACGCGGCGGTCGATGTCGTCGCGGGTGGCGCGGACCTCGTCGATCGGGCGCCCTTTGGGGTCGGGGAGCTCCCAGTCGATGTAGCGCTTGCCGGGAATGAAGGGGCAGGCGTCGCCGCAGCCCATCGTGACGATGATGTCGGCTTGCGCGGCAAGCTCGCGGGTCAACTGAGCGGGCGTGACCTCGCTGAGGTCGATGCCGACCTCGCGCATGACGGTGACGACCTCGGGATGCACGGCGCCATCGGGGTCAGCGATGCCGCCGGCCGACAGCGCGCGGTGGTGGCCGCCCGTGGCCTGGTCGAACAGGGCGCGGCTCATCTGGGAGCGGCCGGCGTTGTGGAGGCAGACGAACAGGACGGTGGCCATCAGGCGATCTCGGGTTCGGCGCGATGTGGGATGACGACGTCGCCGGCCGCATCCGCGGTGACGCCGGGATACAGCGTTCGGATCAGGCCGATGGCTGCGACGCCACCGACGAGCTGCGCGATCACGTAGGGCGGTGCAGAGGCTGGGGCGATCCCGGCGAAGCTGTCGGAGAACATGCGCCCGATGGTGATGGCGGGGTTGGCGAAGCTCGTCGAGCTGGTGAAGAAGTAGGCGGCGCCGATGTAGGCGCCGACGGCTGCGGGCGCCGTCGCGGCGCGACCGGTGCGGGCCAGCGAGAAGATGGTCAACAACAGTCCGACGGTCGCGACGACCTCGGCGAGCAGGTGCGCGGCCGAAGCCCGGTGGGTGGTGGCGATGCTGACCGCCGCCTGGGCGAACATCGCGTTGGCCAGGACCGCGCCTGCGATGCACCCGGCGATTTGGGCCGGGATGTAGGCGAGGGCGGTGCGGCGCGCAATGCCGCCGAAGACAGCATCGACGAGCGACACCACGGGGTTGAAGTGCGCGCCGGAGACAGGGCCGAACATCAGGATGATGGCGAACAGGCCGGCGGCGGTCGCGGCGGCGTTCTGGAGCAGTTGGAGGCCGGTGTCGTTCGGGGAGAGCCGGGCAGCAGCGATGCCCGAGCCGATCACGATCGCCGCTAGGAACGCGGAACCCAGGAACTCGGCCAGCAGGCGCCGGCGCAACGCGTCGGCGGTCACGCCGCGGCTCCGCGAAGCGTGCTCAGCTCAGCCATGACCGCAGCTCCTGGGCGGCGTCCGGGACGAGGTAGTAGTAGGCCCATAGGCCACGACGCTCGGTCGCGAGGATGCCGGCGCCGACAAGAACCTTGAGGTGCTTGGACAATGCGGGCTGCGACATGTCGAACAACGGCAGCAGCTCGCACTGACACACCGCTTCCGGCGCGGCCTTGCGGACGGCGTCGACGATGCGCAGCCGCGTCGGATCAGCCAGAGCCTTGACCACCACCGCCAGCGAGGCGGCCTCTTCGACACCGAGATCGGGCTGCACGAACGGCTCGCAGCAGCCGCCGGCCTGGCGCTCACGGGGGGTGATGACCGGGAGGGGTGCACGCACGGCCCGGGAGTATACCCAACCTTTCGGTTATCAATTGCGCACGGGCACAGGGGCCAGCCTTTCGGCGCTTTCGGGTGGCGTATACCTAGGTGGCTGAGACCGTCACGCCGGTGCTCTGGGTGACATGCCCCGTGAGGTCTTCGACCGATGCCGAGAGCACGTGGGCGCCGGAGGCGAGCGACGCGGTCGCGAGCTTCCAGCGCCAGGGCGCCGCGGTGCGCGAGCCGAGGTAGGCGCCGTCGAGGGAGAAGCGCACGCGCGCGATGCCCTGGTCGTCGTCGGCGGCGACCTGCACGTAGGTCGGGTCGGTCAGCGTCGCGCCGGGTGTCGGGCTGGTGATCGCGGCGGTCGGCGGCGTGTCGGCCGGCGCGGCGATGCGGGTCAGCTCGAGGTCGTCGACGGTCAGCGTGCCGGTGGCGTAGCTGGAGATGCCGACGCTGAGCGAGGTCGTCAGGGCCGGCACCAGCGGCGTGGTCCACGTGACGTGCTTGTAGGTGTTGGGGTCGTTGGCGACCTCGGGGCCGCTGGCCCAGGACGACCAGGCGGCGCTCGGCGCCCGGCGGTAGGCGCCCAGCCGGACCGGCGCGGTGCCCTTGACCCACGCGCCGACGGTGTAGCGCGCGCCGACCGTCGCCGAGGGTGCGCAGAAGCCGTTGTCCTGCAGCGAGAGCAGGCGGTTGGCGGCGCCGGCGCTGACGCTCGTGACGTCCAGGCGCCAGGCGCGCGCGCCGGTGCGGGCGTCGGTGGTCGGGCTCCAGACGCCGTCGCTGACCTTGTAGCTCGACGGGCGCCAGCAGGCCGGGGTCGCCGCGATGCTGTCCTCGAGCGACGGGTCGACGAGCACGTTGGCGGCGCCCGACGGCGCGGGGCGCGGCGGCCCGGCGACGCCCGCCTTGCGCGGGCCGTCGATGACCTTGGCGACGGTGCGGACCGTGACGTCAGGCTGTGCGCGCAGCCAAGCGGCCAGTGCGTCGAGGTTGGCGGGCGTGATCGAGTTCTCGTCGCACACGGCGGCGTCGCAGACGTGGTGCATGAGGATCTGGATCCATCCGCCGCCGTGGTCGCGGGCGCCGGTGACGTAGCCCTCGATCGTGGCCAGCGTCGTGGTCGTCCGCACCGACTGCGGGATCCGCATGGCGTACACGTTGGGTGGGGTGAGCGACTCGGCCCAGGGGCAGGAGAAGCAGCCGGCCGGTGACCGGATGCCGCTGGTGATGCGCGCCGAGTTGTAGCCGCAGGCCTGGGCGATCGTCTCGACGTCAGCGTTGCTGGCGCCGAAGGGGTAGGCGAGGTTCTCGACCTTGAAGCCCATGTTGAGCAGTGCGACGCGGTCGTCGCAGATCTCCCGGTGCTGCTCGGGCTCCGGGATCGTCGGAAGGTTCTGGTGGGTCAGCGTGTGACCGCCGATCTCGTGGCCCGCGGCCTGGATCGTCTGCGCCTGGGCGGTCGTCAGGTAGCCGGTGGTGTCGAGCCGGCCGGAGTTGATGTAGAAGATGCCGCGCAGTCCATGGGCTTGCAGGATCTGGGCGGCCTGCGCGTGCTCGGCAAGGCCGTCGTCGAACTCCAGGGAGACGGTCACCGGCGCGGCAGAAGCTGCTGATGCTGCTGTGGCCAGCGTGGCAAGCAGGGCGGGGAGGAAGGCGAGCAGGCTGCGGGGCATCGGCGGATCTCCTGGTGGTTCAACGCGGAGCGGCCGGCCACGAGGGCCGGCCGCTGCGATGTTCATGGTGGTGCTACTGGCCTCAGGACTTGTGGTAGTTGAGGGCCAGCTGCGCAGGACGGGCGATGTTGAGGAGGATGTCGTCCGGCAGCTTGGAGTAGTCGGCCGTGTCACCCTTGTTCTGGCCGGTGTTGGACAGCGCGTAGAACAGGTAGTCCTTCACCGTGCGCTGCTGTGCCTCGCCGGGGCGGGGCGTGGTGGGGGGCAGCGGACCGCCGAAAGCGTCCCAGCTGTCGTCCCAGGCCATGTCGTAGCTCATGATGCACAGCGGGTAGCCGCCGTTGGCGCCGCTGGCGACACCGGTGACCTGCGACCAGCTGCCCAGCGTGTCGGCCGCGTCGGGGCCGTTGGCGCCGACGTCCGGGACGTTGGAGTAGGTCGTGGTGCGGCAGTTGGCGCCCTTCTTGAGCGCCGAGCCGTAGTAGGCCTGGTGGTCGTCGGCCTTCAGGAAGCCCGAGGACGAGAAGCTCGGCTCCTTGAAGGAGGCGGCCTGGTCCTGGATCGGCATCCAGTAGGTGTCGTCGGCTGCGGTGTCGTCCTTGTCAAAGCCCTTGGCGCGGGCCGTGGCGAGGTCGACGTAGCTGAACGAGCCGTCGGTGGCGTTGACGAGGTCGGCCACCGCGCCGCCGCCGGTCGCTGCCGGACGCAGCGCCGGGTTGCTGACGGTGTCATTCGGCCACTGCAGGTTGGTGTAGACGCCGTCCTCTTGCTTCCAGTGACGGGTCGGACGCTGCACGTCGAGCCAGCGCTTGAGCTGGAACGTCGAGCCCGACTCGTCGAGGCGGACGACGCGCTTGATCGGCAGGTCGGCGCAGGAGTTGACGTTCGGATCGCCGTCGACCGAGTTGTCGTCGTTGATGCCGGTGACGAGCTCGCCCCAGGAGTCGAACGTCGTGTCGGCACCGAAGACGCGCTCCACGCGGGCGCGGCTGAGCTTCAGCCGACCCGTGTTGGCCGGGGCGTTGCTCTTGGTGAACAGGAAGTCCGCCGGCGTGGTGCAGTGGTTGGGGTAGTTGACGATGATCGCGATCGCGCCTGATATCACCGGGATCGTGCGCAGTGCGGCGTCGTCGGCGTCAGCGGCGACGTCGACGGTCGGACCCTCGTTGGCGTTGGCCAGCTGGGTCGGGGTGACGGGCTCGTCGGTGCCGGCGAACGCCGTGGCGGCGTCGCGGGCCGAGCCCGGGGTGTCGGTCGCGCCGACGGCCGTGCGACCGGCGCCGGAGCCGCCGCCTGTGTAGGACACCGTCTTGCCGGCGGTGCCGAACGGCGAGGCGCAGTACCCGCCGGTGATGGCCCATGAGGAGCCCCAGGCAGCCTGTGTGGCGTTCTGGAACGTCGAGCCCTTGCCGACGATGGAGTCGCCGGTGCACTTCGAGGTGTAGGGCGAAGCGAAGTCAGCAAACGCGTTCGGCGCGCTGATCCCGATCGCCGCAACGCAGCCGACCGCTGCGGCAGTAAGCCGCTTGGTGCTGATGGTCACGAGAGATGGCCTCCTCTCCCCTGGGCGGGGAGGTTGATTGGACCACGTCAGCGTAAGTTGAGCATCTGCCTGGCATGTGATGGCACTGGGAAGGGTCGGAGCATCTTTGGTGACCGCGTTGTAACCCGCGCGTGAAGGCGCTGCCAATGGTCATCGACGGCGCGGACGGGCAGGCGGGACGGTGGCGTAGGCCGGCTCGCGGCGCCCGCCGCGATGCCGGCGCCGGCGGTTGCGCAGACGCGCGCCGGCACCGGCCAGAACGATGGCGCCGGCGAGCGTCATGTAGCCCTGCAGCGGCGCTTCGCCAGGGCGGTAGGCCGAGAACGCCTGCGAGGACTCGGGCGCCGCCTCTTCCTCGCGTTTCTCCTCGTGGACGCGCACGGTCGAGCCGCCGGGTGGCGTCGGGCGCGCTACCGAGGGCGCCGGTGGGGGCGGGGTCACGGGCACCTGGGCCGGCGATCCGCCTTGCGGCGAGGGCACCGGTGCGGGCGCGATCGGCGCTGGGGGAACGACAGGCTTGACCTTCGGCGTGGGCGGCTTAGCGACCGGCGCGGGGGCCGGCGGTGGTGGGGGCGGCGGCGCGAGCGTCGGGGTGGGCGCGGGCGTTGGAGCCGGCGCCGGTGCCGGCGCGGGAGCGACCGGCGCCGGTGAAGCGGCCTTGACGAAGCGCGTCGGGCTGAGCGGCACGGTGCCGCACGGACGTCCGACCGAGCCGGCTTGCACGGTCACCGGCAGCGACGCCGAGAGGCCGCCAGAGCGCACCGTCACGGTCGTCGTTCCGGCGTTGAAGGCGCAGAAGAGGCCGGAGGTTGGGTCGGCGACCGGCTTGTCGCCAGGACCGAGCAGGACGTCGCGGGGATCGGTCGAGGACGGGTCGTGAGCGACGAAGTCCCCGATGTCGGGATCGGACGAGCTGAAGGCGTACTCGGGGGCGATCCGGTCCGGACAGCCGTTGTTGGGGCACAAGATCGCCGGGACGTCGACGTACGGGCTGGCGCCCTCGCCGGCGGTGTAGGTCGGGCGCAGCTCGCCGGCAGCCGGCCGCCGTCCCAGACCGCTGAAGAGCACGGCACGGCTGCGGCGTGGAAGGGCCCCGTCGACCGGGTCGACGGCGAGCTGGTCGAGCACCGGGATCAACCGCGCGGCGACCGGCGCGCGATTGGTCGTCAGGTCGCGGTGGCGGCTGTCGATCTCCAGCAAGACGAAGCCGGCCGCGCCGTAGACATTGTTCTGCTGGGTCGGATCGCCGTAGCCCAGCGTGCCCGTCGAGATCTGCGGGATCCCGTCGGCCGCGCCGGCGGGGATCGTGGTCCGCCGGCTCTCGTAGGGGCGGTCGTTGATGTAGGCCGAGGCGCCCTCGTCGACCAGGATGCGCGCGACCGCATCGGCGTCGTCGGCGGTGTTGTTGCGTGTCAGCGCCGAGTTGAGGTCACGGCTGCCGACCACGATCGCCGGCACCCCTTGGGCTTTGGCGTCCTGCAGGACCGCACGCAGCCACGGGAGCTGATCCTCCTGCGGGGACTGGTGCGGGTCGGCGGCGGCCAGCGAGCCGGCGCCGTTGTCAATGACAATAACTCGGACGGCGCCATCGCTACCGAATGAGTCAAACGCGTAGTGCGTGCGCGCCCCGTCGTCGCCGGGCGCCCCGGGCAGGCTGCCGCTCTCAAAGCCGCGCGGGCTCGGACCGGTGCCCAGCGGTGCCGCGAACGGGGCGAAGGCGCTGCGGAAGGCGCTCAGCGCCCCGTCCTCGCTGTCGCCGCCCGACAGCGTGGGGTAGAAGGGGATGGCCGCCGAGCCGGCGATTCGTGCGTAGCGCGCGGCGTCATCGGTCGAGCCGCGGCGCCCGCCGGGGTCGACCCGGCCACCCGTGTACAAGAAGGCGCGCGGCCCGCTCGGCCGAGCCGCTAGCACGGCGGCGCGGGTCAGCGCCGAGGCCAAACCGACATCGGGGCCCAGGCGCTGGTCGGCCAGGTCCGAGCAGGCCTGGCGGCAGACGGCGTTGCCGCCGGCGGCCAAGCGCACGACGCCGGGGGTCAGCGTGACGTCGCCGGCCGCAGCGCCGGGCGGCGGGCCGCCATCGCCCCCGAGTCGCACGATGCCCGCGGTCTGGGTGCGCTGCTCGGCCAGGCCGGAGCGGTCGGCGCCCGTCACCCCACCGACGGCCCAGCCGTGGCCGCCGGCGTCGACGAGGAACGCGAGCAGCGCGTCGGGCAGCGCGGCCGCGTCCGGGCCGCTGCGCCGCCAGCGACCACGCTCGACGTCGTGCCAGCCGGCGGCGGTCTCGCGCAGCAGCCAGCCATCCTGGGGCAACGGGAAGGGCGATTTCAGGATCGGCGGCTCGTCCGGGCTGGTCGGCGGCAGGACGATCGGCTCCGGGTAATCGCCGGTCGTCGTCGCCGAGACCAGCGCGCGCACGCGCCCGCCGTCGCGCACCGCGGCGACCGCGAACGGCACGACGCCCAGCAGCGGCTGGTCGCTCAGCCGCCAAGCACCGCCCGCGCCGTCGCGCTCGAGCACGACGCCAGCGCCCGCGGCGACCGCGCCGCCGTCGGGCAACCCCGCGACCGCGAAGATGCGGCCCTGGGCGCCACGGATCAAATCGGTGGCCTGCTGGTCGACCGTCCAGCCGCCGCCGTCATTGGTCAGCAGCGCGTTGCCCGCAGCGACCAGCGCCTGGTTGCCGGCGAAGGCGACAGAGGTCAGGTCGGTGCCGGCCAGGCCCGCAGGCAGTGGCTCCTGCACCCAGCTCTTGTCGTAGCGCAGCAGCACGCCGTCCTGGCCGACGACGTATCCGCGCTGCGGGTTGCCGGGTGCGAAGGCGATCCCCATCAAGTTGGTCACGAGCTCCTCGGGCGCGGCCTCGTCGCGCTCCCAAAGGCCGGTCGCCGAGCGCCACAACCACATCTCGCCACGGTCGCCGACGGCGTAGGCGCGCGTGGGCTCCGGCCAAGCGACGCCGCGCAGGCGCGGGGTGACGCGCGTCCCCGAACCGTTGAGCAGGAACTCGGGCAGCCAACCGGAGCCGGGCACGTAGCGGGCAATCGTGCCGCCCGCGCCGACCGCCAGCGCCTGGGCACTTGCCGCTCCGGGGCTCGTGCCCGGCTCGGCGGCCACCGCGGTCAGCGGGCGCCGCGCGGCAACCGGCCAGGAGGGCAGCGTCTCGACCGCGTCGGTCTGGGCCGTGATCTGGACGAGGTCGGTGGTGCCGCCGAGCCAGCCCTCGGCGGCGCTGCTGAACGCGCCGCCGGGCGGGACGACCGTCGCCCCGCCGCCGCCCGGGTGCCGGACGAAGCTCGTGCCGTCGAGCGCGAGATAGGAGCCCAGCGAGCTGTCTTCGCCTTGGCCGCGACGCAGCGCGTTGGTGATGACGCGTGAACCGGTGCCCCCACCAGCCCAGGCGAAGCTGCGGTAGCCACGATCGGTCGACAGCGCCGCGCCGGCGAACGGGTGGTCGCAGAGCGGCTGGCCGTTGCGATCGGTGGCGTCGCACCACGACGCCTCCTCGCGGTCGGGGCCGTCGCGGCGAACGAACATGGTCAGGTCGAAGCGGCCACTGCTGGCGCGCACCAGCGCATCGACCCATACGCCGTCGGTGGTTGCCGTGACGCCCTGGCCCGGCGCCACGGCAGGGGAGATGCCGGAGATACCGGCAGGCGCATCGCTCGCGGCGGCGAAGCGGCCGCCAGCCAGCGAGCGCGGCTTCCAGATCCAGCCGCCGGCGCCGTCGGCTTCGCGATGGAAGAGCAGGAACGGCTTGCCGGTCGAGGCGGCGGGCCGGCCGACGAGCCAGGCGTCCTGGGGTGAGGCCGCGTCGAGGGCGACGATGTCCAGCGTCGTGGTGTCGGCGGCGTCGAGGTCGACCGGCTCACGCGTCCATTGGCTGCCGTCGTAGTGCAGGACGCCGTCCTCGACGGTCTCGTTGGTGGTGTCGACGACAGCGATCAGGGCTCCTGCGTGGTCGCCGGGCTCGTCGAGCGCAGCGAACAGCGCGTCTGATCGCGTGGCGAGACGTTCGTCGGCGTGCAGCGGCGCGTCGGGGTGGGTGTCGTCGACGGCCTCCGGTGCGGGGATTGCCCGGAAGGCGCCGCCGGGGTCGCGCGTCAGTACCTGCACCGGCGCACCGGCCGCTGCACTGCTGCCCAGCAAGACGCCGGCGCCGTGCGCGGTCATTCGTCCTGCGGCCGGGCCCGGCAGCGCCGTGAAGCCGTCGATGGGGTGGCCGTCGGCATCGAGCGCGTTCTGCACACCCTGCCATTCGCCGCCCGCGGCGCGGCGGACAAGGACGAGGCCTTGGGCGAGGCGGCCGTCGCCGGCCAGCGACGTGCCGGTCGACTGGGTTCCGTAGCCCCACGTCTCGCCGTCGGCGGTCGCGCCGAAGGGCACGATCTCGCCGGCGGGCAGCCCGATCTGCGGACGTGGCGCGGGCAGGCCGCCGGTCTGGCCGGTGCCGGGAGAGGCGTGGGTCAGCGCGAGCGCGGCGGTGACGGTGGCCAGCGCGCTGGCCGCGACGATGCGGCGCGGATACGGGGCGGCGGTCATCCGGTGCCGACCACGTTCTGGTCGTTGGCGACCGGGACCGTGGGCGCCGCCGTCTCCTTGATGACGAAGCGCAGCTTGGTCGGCCAGTGGCGGCGGTCGAGCTTGACGTGCAGCTCGCGCTTGCCCGGCTTGAGCAGCCGTTGCTTGGCTCGGGCGACGATGTGCCCGCGGCGTGAGGCGACGAGCCCGATGCGCGCGGGGCGCACGAGCCGGAAGCTCACGACCAGGATCTTGCGGCGCACGACCTTGGTCCGGATCTGGCGCATCAAGGGAGGCACGCGGGTGGTTGTCGTCGCTGTTCCCTCGACCGTCGGCGCCGGCAGCTCCTCGGCAGCGGGCGGCGCAAAGAGCTGGGAGTCGTCGACCGGGAGCGCGTCGGGCGTGTACTGCGGCGTGCGGCCGTCGGCCGGGCGGGCGGTGATGATCCCGGCGAAGGCTGGATCGCCGTCGACGGCCGGGCGCGTGCCGTCGGTCCAGTGAAAGAGCCATCCGCGCGAGGTGACCATCCAGCAGTCAGCGGGGGCTGGGCAGGCGAGGTGGTAGGCGGCGCCCAGCACCTGGCCGGTGTCCGGGAGGCGGACGTCGTCGAGGACGGTGCCGTCGGCCCGTACCCGCAGCAGACGGGCGCGCGCGCCCGCCGACGCATGCTCCGGTGAGCGTTCCAGCGCAACCCAGGCTTCGTTGCTGCCGGGGATCGCGGCGACGTCGGCCAGTCGCGCATCGGCGGGGAGCTCGGTGCCGCCAGGCAGCGGCCCGAGCGGGATCTCGTCCAGCGCGTCGTCGGTCGCGGTGGCCAGCAGCGGGGCGCGCAGGACGGGCTCCTCGCCACGGCCGCCGGCGCCGGAGCTCGAGCCGCCGCCGGCGATCCACAGGCGGGTGCCGTCGCTGTCGGCGCCGAGCAGGTCGACGCCGTCGGCGGGCACCTCGTCGGCGGGGGCGGGCAGGAAGAGGTCGGCGACAAAGCCGTCGGCGCCGATGCGCTGGATGAGGTGCGGCACGGCCTCGACCGGGCCGACCGCGGCCTTGGCGCCAAACGGCTCAGCACCGTTGACGAGCGTCTCGACCAGCGCGCCGCGGTGGGCGACCAAGTCGGTGACGCCGCGACCGTAGGGCGCGTCGACGATCGACAGGCTCGTGCCGTCCCAGTGCAGATGGAACGTGCCGCGGCGACGGCCGTCGGCAGAGGTGCGAGCGACACCGGCAAACCAGCAGTCGGCCGACGTGCGACAGGCCGCGGCGGTCATCAAGGCATAGGAGTCGGTCCGGCTGTCGGGCACGCCGTAGGAGCCCACCACCTCGCCGTCGACGAGGTGGCAGAGCGTCACCGAGCTGATGCCTTGGGCCGGGATGGCGGGATCGGCCACCGTCCAGAGCTCGCGTGGGCCGGCCCAGGCGATCTGCGCGCCGGCGCCGCCGCAGACGGTGGCCAGCTGATGCCATCCCACGCCGTCGTAGGTGTACAGGCCGGCCGGGAAGAGGTCGGTGCCGCCGGTGGTCAGCAGGCCGCGGTTGGGGGCGCGGAAGTCGAGGTCGCCGACGACGCCCAGCGGGGCGGCGAAAGGCGAGCCGCCGGGTGACGTCGGCTGCTCCAGGCGCCAGGTCGGCGCTTCGGCGCCTGCGCTGGCAGCCGGGGCGAGGGCGAGGGCGGCGGTGATCGCGAGCAGCGTCACGGCGCGGAGCGAGCGTCTCACGGTTGGGTGACCTTCTTGGTGGTCTTGGTCTTGGTCTTCGGCTTGCTCGCGAAGCGCAGACGCAGGGTGCGCGTGCGCTTCAGCGACTTCCCGCCGGCCTTCGGCGTGAACGACGCCGTCAGCGTCGTGGCCAGGCCGCGGCCATGCAGCGTGCGATGGCGCAGCGCCCGGCTCAGCCGCAGGGTGGTGCGCGCGGGGCCGGCTACTGCTGGTCGCCGCGTGGCCTTGATGCTGCGCTTGGCTCCAGCAGGACGCAGCGCGAGAGCGACGCGGCCGGCGCCCGGCACCGTCGTGGTGACCCGAACGTCGCCGCGGGCCGTCACGGTGGCGGTCACGCGCAAGACCCGCGCCGGCAGCAGCAAGGCCGGTGCGTCGCGCTGGGGCAGCATGTCGGCGGCCGGCGCGGCGAGGTCGACATGCGGCCGGGCGAGGAAGACGTCACGCTGGCCGTTGCCATCGCCGGGTGCGAGCGTCCCCGCCAGCGACGAGAACGCCAGGTCGCCCGCGTCGTCGACGTCGGGGCTCGCCGACGAGCCGCCGACCTTGCCGCCATCCAGCGCGCGGGTAACGAGCTGCACCGTGCCGGCACGCGTGTCGGCGACGTAGAGCTCACGGACATCATCGACCGCCGACGGCGACGGCGTGCCAACGAAGCGCAGCAGCCCGGTCCCAAAGCGCGAGCGGCCGGTCGTAAACGCGGCAAAGCGGCCGTCGCCCGACAGCGCGGCGTCGGCGACGACGAGGCTGCGGGCTGGGTCCCCCGCCTCGCCTTCCCGCGTCAGCTCGCGCACCGCGGCCTTGCGCGCAACGCCGTCGTGCAGATCGACGAGCAGCAGGTCGTTGACGGTGCCGTTGGGCAGCACGCCGCGCGGGCCGAGGTTGGTGACCAGCAGCGCGGTGCGCCCGTCGCGGCTGAGATCAAGCGCGGAGACCAGGATCGCCGAGGCGTTGACGCCATCGACCAGCGGCCCGTCGCACGGTCCCCGGACCGGAGAGGGCAGCGGATTGGAGAGCGTCAGCGCGCCACCGGGCGGGCAGGCGGGGTCCTCGGCGTCGCCCTTGCCGGTGATCACGCGGGTGGCACCGCCGCCGGGGTCGGTGAGGCGGCGTACGAGCGGCACCGAGGCGGCTTCGGCCTCGGCCGCGTCGTCGCCGGCGACGAACGGCGCCTGCTGCGCGGCGGCCGGGCCGCTGGTCAGCCACGCGATCGTGCTCCCGTCCCCGCTGATCGTCGCCTGCGTCGGCCGCCCTGCAGCCGTCACCGGTGCGCTCGTCGGCGCGCCGGCAGCCGGATCGCGCAGCGTGGAGACCAGGAGCGTGCGGCGCTCGTCCAGGCGGCGGACGAAGACCTCGCCGGCGGGCGTCGGGTCGGGGGCGGGCACGAGGTCCGATGCGGCTTGGGTGACGAACGCCACGCTGCGACCGTCGTCGCTGAGCGCGACGCGCGGCGCGACCGTCGCCCCGGCTGGACCGTCGTAGGTCGCCGGCGTGTCCTCGCCGTCGCGTGCGGAGACCAAGGTGTAGGCGTCGGGCGCGTCGATCGGCCGGTCCATGTCGCGGAGGTAGACGTCGTTGGCGCCGTTGGTGTCTTGGGCCGCCAAGGCCTCGTCGGTGCTGAAAACCACGTAGCGGCCATCGGCGCTGATCGACGGCTGTTGTGCGCCCTGGATCAACGGCGGGTCGACGTCGACCAGCGCACCGTCGGCCCAGAGCGTGCCGCGCGCGACGAGCTCCAGCGCGTCGGTGCGCAGATCGCGACGCAGCAGCCCGCCGCGGCGGTAGGTCCCGGGTGCGTCGGCCTCGGTCAGGAGGTTGCGCGACTGCGTGGCGAAGGTGACGTAGCGTCCGTCGCCCGAGAGGGCGGGACGATCGGAGGGGTCGGCGCCTTGGGCGGTGGCCGAGGCCGACAGCAGCTGGGGCGGATCGTAGGCGGCGCTGGCCGGCGAGGCGGCCGCGGCCGTGGCGAGTAAGACCCCGGCGGTGCCGAGCGAGCACCACGCAGCGCGCCTCATCGGATCGTCACCGTCGCGACGGCCGTCGTGCGGTTGCCCGCCCGGTCGGTAACGCGTGCCACGACGCGGAAGCGGCCGGCTCGGGCGAAGCGATGGCGCACGCGCGTCTGGCCCTCACTGCGGCGGCCGTCGCCGAAGCTCAGCGTCAGCGTCTCGCGATCGACGCCCGAGACCTTGCGCGGCGTGCCGTCGGTGACCTGCACGTCGATGCGCCGGCCGGCGTGCCGCCGAACTTTTAGCTGCGGCGGCGTCCCGTCGATCCGCAGCCGTCCTGCCGAGGAAAGGCGGTCCTGGCCGGCCGCGTCACGCGCGGCGACGCGCACGTCGTAGGTGCCGTCGTCGAGCTCGTCGCGCGGCGGGCGCCACGAGGTGGTGCGCAGCGTGGGGCTCGCCGCTCGCCCATCGAGGGCGACGGTGTAGCGCAGGCCGCCGATCGCGTCGCTCGCCGCGTCCCAGGTGATCGTCGCCTGGCCCGGTCGCACCCAGCCGCTCGGCGCGCCCAGGAGGAAGCCGGCCGGCGGTGCGTCGGTGAAGGAGGCGGCGACCACCGAGGCGTCGTCGCCGCCTTGGCGCCAGCTCAGCAGCGCGTCGCCGAGGTGGGTCCCGGCACCGATGAGGTCGCGCACGCGGCCACCGGTGGGCGCGCTGAGCTTCGCCGTGCGCGCGTCGCGTGGGCCGAGCGACTGTCGGACGCCGACTGCGCCACCGTCGCCCGTCGTCCAGGCCAGCGTGCCGGCGCCATCGGGTCCAGGCGCGACCACGGGCGCCGATCCGGCGCCGACGCCGAGCGGACTGCCGAAGCCGCCGATGACCGTGCCGGTCAGCTGCTCGATGCCGCCGCTGCCGGCGATTGCGACGGCCAGTGTGCCGTCGGTGGCCAGTCCGGCGCGCGGTGCCTGCAGCGGCACACCGGCGTTCAGCGTGACCGGCGGCCCGGGCGTCGAGGCATGGTTGTCGGCCGACGGCGGCAGCGTGCGCGTGACCGTCGTCGGGGGGGTGCCGGGCGGCGAGCCCGCGGGCGGCTGGCGACGCACGGCGACCAGCGCGTCCCCGAACGCGCCGCCGTCCAGGCTCAGATTGTCGACGGCGCCGGTGCCGCTGGTCAGCTCCATCTGTGGGCTAAAGCCGCCGGCCAGGACGCGGCGGGCCCAGGCCTGGGGCACGAAGTTGTCGTCGTCTTCGATCCAGCTGACGACGGCGTCGCCGTTGTCAGCCACGCGCAGCTGCGGGCCGTTGCCCTCGGCGGGCTCGGGTATCAACAGCGCGCTGCCGCGGTTCACGCGGCCGAGGACGCGCCAGTGCTGGCCGACGGCACGCGCGACGCGGATCTCGGCGCGCTGCTGGCCGGAAGGAATCGTGGGGTCGCGGACCTGGCGTGGGTCGGCGACCGTCACGCGGTAAGCGACGAGCGTTGCCCCTCCAGGCGCCATGGCCAGCGACGGCTGGGTGCCGGTATCCTCGTTGATGTCGAGGTCAACTGCGACGGGTCGCCCGAAGCCGCCGAGGCCCGCGGCCGTCGTTGCCGAGTACAGGCGGTCGGTGTCGGGCCCCAGGTCCTGGGCCCAGACGACCGTCAGCCGCCCACCGGTGCCGGCGGTGATCGCCGGCCACGCCGAGTCGAAAGCCTGGCCGGCGTCAACGCGGACGGCCGGTGCGAAGCGCCCGTCGCGAAACCGCGCGACGAACACATGGGCCCGCCCCGCCTCGCGCTTGAGGTAGACGATGCCGCCGGTGCCATCGGCGGCCAGCGCCGTGCCGGCCACGCCGAGGATGTCGGGGCTCGGCCCGTCGATGACGGCTGTCGGCGCCACCGCTGCCGGCGCGGCTGCCGGCAGCGCGGCCGCCGCCGCGAGGGCGCCGAGCCACGCCGCCGGCAGCACTTGGCGCAGGCGCTGGTGCCAGCGGGCCGTCATGCTCGCGCGGCTAACGCTTGCCGCGCTTGGCGGCCTTGAGGGTGGCCGTCGCCGAGCTCGGGGATGCGCCGGAACTGGCGGCGGTCAGTGCGATCTTCATCGTCTTGAGCTTCTTGATGGCCTTGCGTCCGCCGACCGTCAGCCGGACCTTGACCGCCACGCTCTTGCCGGCCGCCACCGAGTAGCGCGCGGTGCCGAGCGTGAGGACCTTCTTCTTGGTGGACTTGGTCGCGATGGCACTCGCCGACTTCAGCGTGAGCGTCCCGGTGCAGGCCGTCGCGCCGGCGGGGCAGCTGACCGTGACGGTGACGGTTCCCTTGGCGTCAGCGGTCAGCGTGCCGCCCTTGATCGATGCGGCAAGGACCTTGTCGCCCTTGCCGGTGATCGGGCCGCCACCGCCCGGGGGCGGGGTGGGCGTCGTGGTGACGGGCGGGTTCGGCGGGTTCGGGCCGGGGCCTGCCGCTGCCGTGACCGTGATTGTGCGCGAGGCCGAGGCCGTACGCCCGTCGTCATCGGTGACTCGCAGGCGGGCCTGGAAGCTGCCCGCCGCACCGTAGGCGTGGGCGACGGTGGCGCCCTCGGCGTCAAAGTTGCCGTCGCCGTCGAAGTCCCACTCGTAGCGAGCGATCGTCCCGTCGGGATCGTGTGAGCCAGAGCCGTCGAAGTTGACTGTTGCGCCGGCGGTCAGCGTGGTGGGTGCTGCGGTGAACGCGGCGGTCGGGGCCTGCGACGTGATCGTCACGGTCTTCTTGACCGTCGCGGTCAGCGCATCGGTGTCGGTGACGGTGAGCGTCACCTCGCGCGCAGCGTTGGTGGTGAAGGTGTGCTTGACCGTTTGGCCGGTCGCGGTGCCACCGTCGCCGAAGGTCCAGGTGTAGCTCGCGTCGGTCAGCGGTCCGTCGTCGGTGGCGCTGGCGGTAAACGTCACCTCTTGGTTCTTGGTGGGGGTGGTCGGGGCAACCGTGAAGCCGGCGTCGGAGGGGGCGATCGGATCAAAGCCGCAGCCCGTCCCCGCGTCGCCAAAGCGCAACACGCGCGCGACGTTCGGCACCGTGTTGGTGTCGAAGTCCAGGGCCACCAGGTCGTCCGCACCGGCTGCGACGAACGGTGTGCCTTGTGACAGCTGACAGGTCCCGTCGCCCTTGGTGGCCCATGCGCGCGTCACCGCGAGTCGTGACCCGGCAGGCTGACCGGCGTCGTAGTGATAGAGGGAGAGGTAGTGGCCGTCGGCGTCAGCGGTCGTGCCGCCGACGAGCAGGTCGCCCGCGGGCGTCACGTCGACGTCGGTCGTCGTCGGCGCCGCGTCGAGCTGGTCGGTCGCTGGTTGACCGGTGGCCGTGAAGCGCTCGATGGCCACCGCGTCAGAGGTCGTGCTGCCTGAGCCGGCGACGAACTGCGCGACGTAGACCACGCCGCCCGGGCCCGCAGCGACGTCACGCAGGTTGTTGGCGCCGGTGTCGGTGACGGTGTAGTTGCCCAGCAGCGCGCCGGCGTTCGAATAACGGCGCACGATGACGTTGTCGCCGGTGGTCGTGCCCCCGACGATGACGTCGCCGTTGTCCGGATCGACCGCGACGGCGATCGGATCGTCGAGTTTGCCGCCGCCCTGGCCGAGCAGGCTCGGCGCGAAGTCGCTCATCGCAGCGCCGGTCGCGGTGCTGAAGCGCAGGACCTTGTCACCATTGCCGCCTTCGACCGGGCGCGTCTGGTAGAGCACCGGCTGGTCGGTCCGCGGGTCAGCCGCGAGGCGGGCGTAGCGTGCCCCGCCAGAGAACAGCCCGTTGTTGGAGGCATCGACGCCGATGTTGCGCAGGAAGGCGCCGTCGTGGAACTGGTGGATGCGAAACTCGAGCTCGTCGCCGTCCTGGATCGGCCGCGTGTCGCCGACGAACAGGTCATCCGTGGCGTTCTGGGCGTCGAGCCCAAGCACGTTGCTGAAGCTGTCTTCGCCTGTGCCGTAGTCGCCGATCGGCGAGTCGAGCTGGCCGAAGCCGGCGCCATGGGCGACGCCACCGACCGAGCAGGCGAGGATGGCGGCGAGTGTTGCGGTGCGGCGAAGAGGGGTGCGTGGCATGGAGGAGCGCTCCTGATGGAGGGGGCGAGCGGCGGCCAAGCTAGAGCGCCGCCGACGCGCATGCAACGGCCTTCACCACAAGGGCACGACTCCGTAACACAAAAGTACGACTGGAGAACAAGTGGTGAACGGTTTCACTCGGTGACACCACTTGCTGACACCCCGTTAACAACCACCATGCCGTCCGCACCTAGCGTGCCGCGCCGTCGGGTCGCTGCATCGCGCCCTGGTCTGCTCGCCCCCTCCTGAACCAGAGAAACGGACTGCTCATGTCTCTCGTGCCCGATGACCGGATGGCCGTGCCACGGACGGCAACGCTTGCGCCCGACGCGCCGATCGCCACTGCAACGGTCGCTGTTGTCGGTCTTGGCTACGTCGGGTTGCCGACGAGCCTCGCGCTGCTCGTCGCCGGCCTTGACGTCATCGGCATCGACCTCAGCGAGCGCCGCATCGCCGAGATCCGGGACATGAGCGCCGACCTGGTCGACCGCGACCGCCGTCGCCTGCGCCTGGCGCTGCGCTCGAACGCGTTCACCATGACCCAGCAGCCGTCGGACATGGCCCGTGCCGACTGCGTGCTCATCTGCGTCCCAACGCCGATTGACGAGCAGCGGCGCCCCGATCTGCGCGCGCTGCGCAATGCCTGCAGCTCGGTCGTCGCCCACGCCCGCGAAGGTCAGACGATCGTCCTGACGAGCACGACCTATGTCGGCACGACGCGCGATTTGCTGGTCGAGCCGCTCGCCGCCCGTGGCCTGATCGCCGGCCGTGACATCCACGTCGCCTTCGCGCCCGAGCGCATCGACCCCGGTGCGCTCGGCCACGACACCGAGCAGACCCCACGCGTCATCGGCGGTGTCACTCCCGCGTGTGCCGAAGCGGCCGTCGGGGTGCTCGGCGAGATCGCCCCGTCGTTGGCGGTCGTCTCCAGCGTCGAGGCGGCGGAGCTGACCAAGCTCTATGAGAACACCTTCCGGGCTGTGAACATCGCGCTGGCCAACGAGCTGGCCGGGATGGCCCGGCACTGGGGTCTTGACACCGTCGAGGTCACGCGCGCCGCGGCCTCCAAGCCTTACGGCTACATGGCGTTCTATCCCGGGCCCGGTGTCGGCGGGCACTGCATCCCGTGTGACCCGCACTACCTGACGCATCCGTTGCGGGGTACGGGTGTGCGGACCGCGCTGGTCGATGGCGCGATGGACGCCATCGCGGGCCGCCCGGCCGAGGTCGTCGCCCGTGCCGAGCTGGAGCTCGAAGCTGCAGGCGCGGCCTTGGAGGGCGCACGGGTGCTCGTGGTCGGCGCGGCCTACAAGCCCGGCGTGCGCGATGTCCGCGAGGCTCCCGCGCTCGACATCATCAAGTTGCTTGTCGGCCGCGGGGCGCAGGTCGCCTACCACGACCCGCTGATCCCGACCGTGGACGCCGGTGACGACATCTCGCTGATCTCGGTCGCCGAGCCCGACGGCGCGGCCTACGACGTGGCGATCATCGCCGTGCGCCATCCGGGTATGGATTTCGCCTTCCTCGTTGACTGCCCCTGCGTCGTGGACTGCACCTACGGCGCCGATGCCGGCCGCCGGCGGGTCACGGTCTAAGGAGCGCCGGAGACGACCATGGCGGTCTGGCCGGTCCCTGCCCCGCACGCCCCGCCGCGCGTGGCGGGTGGCGCGTCTCTGCGCGGAGCGCTGGTGTTGCTCGGCCTCGCGCCGATCAGCATCTTGCTCGGCACGCGCCTGCACACGTTGGGGATCGACCCGGTCCTCGGCGTGTACACGTTGCTGACCGTCTTCGCGCTGGGCTTCACGTTCTTCTTGGCCTTCGCGCGCTACCGCGACCCGAGCCTCGACGCCCCGGTCGACCCGCGGCTGCCACGGGTCAGCTGCCTGGTCGCGGTCAAGGACGAGATCGACGTCATCGAGCGCTGCGTCGGCTCGCTGCTGGGCCAGAGCTACGGCGACTGTGAGCTGTTCGTCGTCGACGATGGCTCGACCGACGGCACCACTGAGTGGCTGCGCGCGCGGGCGGCGACCGAGCCGCGGCTGACGCTGCTGGTCAACGAGACCTCGCAGGGCAAGAAGTGTGCGCTGACCCGCGCGGCGGCCCTTGCCGGGGGTGACGTCTTCGTCTTCACCGATTCGGATTGCGAGCTGGCGCCGGACGCCGTGCAGCGGCTCATCGATGCGTTCCGCGCACACCCCGAGATCGGTGCCCTCAGCGGCCACGCGCGTGCCTTGAACGCCGACACCAACTTGCTCACCCGCATGCAGGACACGTGGTATGAGACGAGCTTCTCGGTGACCAAGGCAGCCGAGTCGGTCTTCGGCGGGGTGACCTGCGTCTCCGGCCCGCTGGCGGCTTTCCGGCGCGAGACGATCTACAACTACCTGCCGGCTTGGTCGCAGGACACGTTCCTCGGCAAGCCGTTTCCGTTTGCGACCGACCGGCAGCTCACGGGCTACGTACTCGGCGCACGGGAGCGTGGCGAGGCGCTCAAGGAGCGCTTTGCCGATTCGCCGTTTGTGACCTCAGAGGACCATCCGGTCAAGCGCTGGGACGTCGGCTATGTGCACTCGGCGCGCGTCACCACCGCGGTGCCCGACACGGCCCGGCGGCTGCTGCGCCAGCAGATTCGCTGGAAGAAGAGCTTCGTGCGCAACCTGTTCTTCACCGGCGGCTTCTACTGGCGTCGCGGCGCCGGCCCGGCCTTCTTGTTCTACACGCACTCGCTGTTCGTGGCGGTCGCGCCGATCATGGTCGCGCGCCATCTCGTCGTGGCGCCGCTGAGCGGGACCATGGCGCTCGCCGCGCTCTACGTGGCCGGCATCTTCTTGAAGGGGTCGATGTGGGCCGCGGCCTACCGCGTGCACAACCCCGGCGATCCGCGGTGGGTCTACCGGCCGCTGATGAACGTGGTGGCGTCGCTGGTCTTCAGCTGGATGTTGGTGTACTCGGTGGCGACGTTGCACCGAGGAGTGTGGGCGCGCGGATGACCAGGCGCTTGCGCACCCTGATCTTGATCGCCGCCATCCTCGCGGTGTACGCGGTCGTCTTGACGCGCGGCCAGTTGGGCGGGCTTTGGTGACGAGCCTGGAGCGCCCGCCGCGCGCTTCGCGC
Organism: uncultured Conexibacteraceae bacterium; assembly: GCA_963794585.1. GTDB lineage: Bacteria > Actinomycetota > Thermoleophilia > Solirubrobacterales > Solirubrobacteraceae > Baekduia. Next base: position 76,066 of record CAWCEO010000010.1, on the reverse strand, counting down.
TGGCACGCCGTAGCACGGTTGGCGGTTGCGCTGGCCGTCGGGGTCGTTGCGCTCGCGCTCCCCGCGCTGAGCTTCTACTTCACGCGCGGGCCGGGGCCGGTCGCCGCGCAGGTCGCGCCACCGTCGGTCGATGAAGCGCTGGTCGCCAAGGAGGTGCGGCGCGTCGCCGCGCCGCTGGCCGCACGCCAGGCCGAGCGCGGCATCCCGGTGCTCACCTACCACGGGGTGGCTGAGCAGGGCGGCCCGTACGCGGTCACGCCGGAGGACTTCGCGCAGCAGATGGCCGCGCTGGACCGTGCCGGCTACCACACCGTCTCGATGGCGCAATTCGACCGCTGGCAGCGCGGCCTGCCCGTCCGGCTGCCGCGCGCGCCGATCCTCATCACCTTCGACGACGGCATTAAGTCGGTGTGGATCCACGCCGACCGCATCCTGGCCCAGCACCACTTCGCCGCCACGATGTTCGTCATCACCGGCCGCGTCGGGACGCACGCGCCCTACTACCTCAGCTGGGAAGAGCTGGAGCGCATGCAGCACAGCGGCCGCTGGTCGCTGGAGTCCCACACCGATGACGGCCACCGCAAGGTCGCGACCGGTCCCGGTGGCAAGGAAGGCGCGTTCCTGACACATCGCATGTGGCTGGCCAACAAGCGCCGTCTGGAGACGATGGCCGAGTTCCGCCAGCGGTTGGGCGACGACCTCACCGCGTCGGTCCGGCAGTTGCGCGACCACGGCTTCCACACCGTCGGGGCCTTCGCCTTCCCGTTCTCGACCAGCGACTTCCCGACCAACGACCCGCGGGCGCCTGAAGCGCTGCGCGAGATCGTCGAGCAGCGCTTCACGACGGTCGTCGACAATGTCAGCACGAGCTCGTCGATCCCGCCCCATGCGGGTCAGCGGTACCTGCCAAGAATTGAGATCCTGCGCAGTCACGGGACGCGCGGGCTGCTCGCCCGGCTCGCTCGCGCCCGCCCGCTGGCGCCCCAGCTTCCGCCGCCGGGCAAGGAGTCGGTCTACTCGTGGCTGGAGCGCGGCAACGTCGCGGCGGCCGACCTGTTGCTGGCCGACCGCTGGAAGCTGCCGCGCTATCCGGCCGTCACGATCCGCCATCTCACCTGGCGCGAGGACCCGTTCGGCGAGCAGTATTGGCGCTTTGGCTTCTACGGCCTGCGCCCGCTGGCCGATCTGCTGTGGGCCTTCCGCACCACGGGCGACACGCGCTACCGCGACAAGCTGCTGGCGATCACCCGCAGCCTGATCGACACCGATGACGCGCGCCGTGACCGGCGCCGCTCCGGGCTGAACCGCAAAACCTGGGACTACAAGTACGGCGCGGCGATCCGCACGCTCGTGCTGATCAACGTCCAGGCCAAGCTACGCCAGACCAGGGACCTGCCAAGTGACGTCGACCATGGCATCGACCGGATGCTCGGCCGCCTAGGCTCCTTCCTGGCCGAGGGTCGCAACTTCGACGTCGGCAACAACCACGGCTTCGGGGAGGCGACGGCACTGATGCTGCTGGCCGTCAACCACCCCAACTTGGAGCGCGCGCCGCACTGGCGTGCACAGGCCGGGCGGCGGCTGACCGCGCTGATCGCGCGCAACGTTGACGCCGGCGGCGTACAGGTCGAGCGCTCGCCCTTTTACCACTTCTACGTCCTGCGGCTGGCCAGCGAGCTGACCGAGTGGGCGCGGCGCAGCCACGTCACGCTGCCGGCCTCGTTCGTCAAGCAGACGGAGAAGATGGTGCGCTACGCCACCTTCGTCACCCGGCCCGACGGGACGATCCCGCTCCAAGGCTCCAGCGTCGAGATGGACGTCTCCAAGCTCGACCCCGAGGTCTTCGCGCAGCTCGGCGAGCGCTTCGGCGAGTTTGAATATGCACGCACGGGAGGCCTGTCGGGCACGCGGCCGCGCGAGCGCAACGTGCGCTTCGAGCCTTCGGGCGACGGCATCCTGCGCTCGGGCTGGGGCACGGCCGAGGACAACAAGCGCTCGACGCACATCACCTTCAACGTCGGTCGCTACCGGACGGCGCACGCCCATCACGACGCGCTGGCGCTGACCTACTTCTCGGCCGGCCACGCGTTGTTGGTGGACTCGGGGCTGTTCACCTATGACCCGGGCCCGTGGTCGCAATTCTTCCGCAGCGCCGCGGCGCACAACACGGTCAGCGTGGACGGTCAGGACCAGCGCCAGGGGCTGGTGCACGCCGGTCTGCTGGCCGATGGCCCGGGGTGGAGTTATCAGTCGGGCAGCCAGGCGCTGCTGGCCGGCGGTTCGGAGCACCGTCGCTCGGTCGTCCTGCTGCAACGTGACGTCGCGCTGGTGCTCGACGACGTGGTGGCCGATCGCGACCGCGACATCACCCAGCACTGGCACCTCTGGCCCAACGCCTCCCTGCGCCGCCGGGGCGCGCTTGGCGTCCAAGCGACCGAAAGCGGCAAGCCGCAGTTGTCACTGTGGGAAGCCACGACGGGGCAGACCGAGTTGGAGGACCGCTCGGGTGACCGCAACCCGATCCAGGGTTGGTACTCCGAGCGCTATGGCGTCAAGCGTCCCGACCACGCGCTGGCCTACCGGACGCGCGGACAGCGCGTCCGGTACGCGGCGCTCATCGGCTCGGGGCGCTTCGCCGGTATGCGCGGTGCGGTGCGGTTCGTTTGGGTCGACGACCACCGCCTCGTCGCACGCGCCTGCGTCGGCGGCAACGCCTGGCAGGTCGTGGTGCGCGAGCAGGCTCGTCCGGGCGAGCGCGTCGCGGTCCGCAAGGCGCGCGGATGCTAAGCGGGCGTGCGCTGCTCGCGGGCTGCGCGCTCGTCCTCGTTGTGGCCGGCCTCGCATTGGCCTCACGTTCGGGCTCGGCGGCGCAGACGGCGCTCGTCGCCGATGACTTCGGCGGTCCCGACCGGCTGTTGACCAACGAGCTGGCCTATCGCGGCCGAGACGCCCACGGCGTGGCGCGCTCGGCGACCTGGACGGTTACCTCGGGCTCGTGGTTCATCCGCGACGGTCAGGCGTGGACGGGGCCGCCTGACGGGGAGCGGCCCGACACGCGGTCGCGCGCTCACAACGACTCGGCCGTCCTGCGCGTGCTGTCCAAGGCGACATCGCTGCGCGACGTTGACGTGTCGTTCACGCTGACCAACCAGGGGATGACGACGACCGCGCGCACGCCGGCCGTCGCGCATGATGGCGTCCACGTCTTCGTCCGCTATCGCGGTGAGGCCGAGCTGTACGCCGTCAGCGTCAATCGGCGTGATGGCGCTGTCGTCATCCGCAAGAAGGTGCCCGGCGGCACCCAGAATGGCGGCACCTACTACGACGTGGGCGGCCGCGCGACGCGCCCGATCCCGTTCGGTGCTCGCCAGCGAGTCACCGTCCGCGTGCGCGACGAGGCCGACGGCAGCGTCGGCTTCCGCCTGCGCGTCGACGGTCGGACCGTCCTCACCGCGCGCGACCGAGATATCGGTGGCCGGCCCTTGCGCGGCGGTGGCCGGATCGGGATTCGGGGCGACAACGACAACTTCCTCGTCGATGACCTGCGGGTCGAGGCGCTGCGCTGATGGCGCGCGCCGGCGAGAGCCCTGCCCAAAGAACCAGAACAACGAGGCAAAGGACATGCCCATGAAGCACATCGTCACCGCAGCGCTGACCGCCACGGTCACGCTGCTCGTCACCGGCGTGGCCTCGGCCGCCACGGTGACGCTGCACGACACCAAGGGTCCCCCGACGGCGAAGTTCACCGTCAACGCCGCCGGCTTCACCGCCGGCGAAGCCGTTACGTTGACCTTCGCACCCGGCGGGACGCACACCGTCGCCGCCAGTGGCGACGGTGCCGCGGTGACCACGTTCACCGCGCCCGCCAGCACGGTCCCCGGCAAGTACCCGGTGACCGCCAAGGGCGCCACCAGCGCGCTGATCGCCTCGGCGGTCTTCCTCGTCCGCACCAACTGGGCCCAGGCCCGCTTCGGTGAGCGTCGCGCGGGCGTCAACCCGTTCGAGAACCTCGTCAACCCGACCAACGTGGCGTCGCTGACGACGGTCTTCGAGCAGCCGTGCGGCGCCGGCGCGTCGTGGCAGACCCCGACGGTCGCGTCGGGTCGTGTGTACGTGGGCTCCCGTGACGGCAAGGTCTGCGCGGTCAACAAGGCCAGTGGCCGTGCGCTGTGGACGACGTGGACGCACGGCGAGTTCCGCTCGCCGATCGCCGCGGCCTACACCAAGCTCTACCTGACCTCGGGGCGCACGGTGCAGGCGCTGGACTCGGTGACGGGCAAGCGTCTGTGGAAGGGTCGGATCGACGGCAGCGTCGCGCAGTCCTCGCCGGTGGCCTATCGCCACGCCATCTATGTCGGATCGAAAGATGGGTTCCTGTACGCCTACGCCGCTGACGGCTGCGGTGTCCGGTACTGCGCCCCCCTGTGGCGTGGGCGCGTCGGCCGCGAAGTCCTCGCGGCGCCGACGGCGATCGACGGCGCGGTCCTGGTGACTGCGACTGACGGCACGCTCGTGAAGTTCGCCGCGGTGGGCTGCGGTGCGCCGTTCTGCCGGCCGCTGGCGAAGGTCGGCCCACGGTATGAGCATGGCCATCGCCATGGCCGGCACTGGGGCTGGTGGCCCAAGGTGCTGACCGGTGCGGTTGCCGTGGCTGACGGCAAGGTCTACGTCGGCTCGACCGACGGCCACGTCCGCGTGCTGAGCCTCGCCGACCTGTCACAGCTCGCCGACACCAAGCTCCCGGGCCGGCCGCGCGTCAGCAGCCCGGCGGTGCTGGGCGACGTCCTGTTCGTGACGACGTCTGACGGGCGGCTCCAGGCGCTGGACCCCGCAACGCTCGCCGTCCGCTGGACCGCGTCGCTGGCCGGTGGTCCGCTGGAGGCGATCCGTCTCGGCGGGCCGTCGGTCGCCAACGGCGTCGTCTACGTCGGCGACCGTCGCGGCGGCACGGAGGCGTTCGCCGTCAACGGCTGCGGCACGCCGGTCTGCGCGCCGCTGTGGCGCTCGGCCGAGCGCGGCGCCGCTGGGACCGCGATCTCCGACGGACGGGTCTACACCGGCTCGCACGGCGGGATCATGGCCTACGCCTTGTCGTTCTAGCAATGCTGGTTGCGGGCGGTCGTTTCGGCGGCCGCCCGCGGCGCCTGCGGATGTGAACATCCGGAGGCCCGTTGGTGATCGTGCTGTGGTGGTTTCGTGAACCACGGTTGTGGCGGGATCGCCGAGACGGCAGGTTGCAGGACTGTATGTCTGCGACCGAGACGCCCCCGACCCGCCCACCCCTGAAGCGTCCCCCGCGCAAGGCACCCGCACCCCGCGTCGCGCGCAGGTCCAGCCCGGCGCTCGACACGCTGAAGGCGGTGGCCGCCGGCGCGCTACGCCTCCTGCGCAAGGACCTGCTCGCCGTGGGGCTGGCGATCGCGTCCGTCGCCTTGGCCATCACCTTCTTCTCGCTGCTCGATGACATCGGTCCCGAGTCGGCCGGCCAGCAGACCGAGCTGACCTCGCTCATCTCGCTGGCGCGCAACCACCAGATCATCGGCGCGACGCTGCTCGACCACGACGCCCGCGTCGTCGCCGACACCAAGAACGGGCTGACGCTCTGGGCCGCCTACCCCTCGTCTGACGCGCAGACCCAGAGCCTCTTTCGCACGCTGTCGGCCGGCGGCGCCCACGTCACGATCGACCAGCAGCCGGGCAAGCCCGAGAAGCAGATCCTGATCCAGTTCCTGATCCCGATCCTGCTGCTGGTCTGCCTCTTCGCGCTCTTCACACGGCTCGGCGAAGACGATGGGTCAGGCGGCATCGCCTCGTTCTCGAACTTCACCGGCAAGGGCAAACGCAAGGGCAAGGGCACCGCCGACCGCGTGACGTTCGACGACATCGCCGGGGTCCCGGAGGCCTTGGCCGAGCTCCGCGAGATCCGCGATTACTTGGCTGATCCGTCCAAGTACCTCGCGATGGGCGCCGGTGCGCCGAAGGGCGTCCTGCTCGTCGGGCCGCCAGGCACCGGCAAGACGCTGCTGGCCAAGGCTGTGGCCGGCGAGGCCGACGCCACGTTCTTCTCGATGTCGGGCTCGGACTTCGTGGAGTCCTTGGTAGGCGTCGGCGCCGCTCGCGTGCGCGACCTCTTCCGCAAGGCGCGCAAGGTCGCGCCGGCGATCATCTTCATCGACGAGCTCGACGCCGCCGGCCGCAAGCGCGGCGCCGGCATCGGCCAGGGCAACGACGAGCGCGAGCAGACGCTCAACCAGATCCTGGTCGAGATGGACGGCTTCGGCGGCGACTCGGGGATCGTCGTGCTCGGCGCGACCAACCGCCCCGACATCCTCGACCCCGCGCTCCTGCGCCCCGGGCGTTTTGACCGCCAGGTCACCGTCGACACGCCCGACGTCCACGGCCGCCACGCGATCCTGCTGCTGCACGCCGGCAAGCGGCCCTTGGGACCGGACGCCGACCTGCTGGAGATTGCCAAGCTCACGCCCGGCTTCTCGGGCGCTGAGCTGGCGAACGTCGTCAATGAGGCCGCGCTGCTGACCGTTCGCGAAGGGCGGGCCGAGATCGACCAGAAGACGCTGGAGGAGGGCATCGACCGCGTCGTCGCCGGCCCGGCCAAGAAGCACCTCCTGACCGAGGAGGAGCGCTGGCTGATCGCCGTCCACGAATCCGCGCACGCGGTCGTCACTCGCGCCGTCGGGCAGCGCACGGCGACCCAGAAGCTGTCGATCGTCGCCCGCGGCCGCCAGCTCGGCACCGCCGCGCACATGCTCGCCGACCGTGACGCGGTCGTGCAGCAGACCCCAGACCTCGAACGCCAGTTGATTGCCATCGTCGCGGGCGCGGCGGGTGAGCAGCTGGAGTTCGGGCATCTCTCCACCGGCGTGCACGACGACCTCTACGCAGCCACCCAGCTGGCGCGGTCGATGGTCACCTCTTACGGGATGTCGCCCGAGCTCGGGCCGGTGACGATCGGCGAGCGCCAGGGTGAGGTCTTCCTCGGTGCGTCGTTGCAGGAGCTCGGCTCGGTCGGCAACTCCACGCTCGACCTGATCGACCGCGAGGTCGAGCGGCTGGTGTGCGACGCGAAGTCCCGCGCCGAGTTCGTGCTGGACCGCAACCGCACGGCGCTCATCGAGACCGCCGAGGCGCTGCTCGAGCACGAGACGCTGTCGGGCCTGGCACTGGAGGCGGTGCTCTCGACGGTGACGACGGTGTCGCCCGAGACGCTCGAGACGGTCCGCGCCCCCGCGCGCGAGGCGAGCTGACGATGCGGGCCGCGCTGCGCCGGCACGCCGGCGTCGTCGGGCTCGTGGTCGCCGTCCTGGCGATCGCGCTCTCGAGCACTGGGCTGGCCGACGCCGCCCGCAAGTCGCTCAAGGGCCGGGTCGTCAAGCTCAACGCGGCTGGGCATGTGCCGTCGTCCTACCTGCCCAAGATCGCGCCTCGCGCGCGCACCGCGGCCAAGCTGGGCACCCAGACGCCCGATGACCTCGCCGATGGCTGCGGGCCGCAGACGATTGACCTGGGCACCTGGTGCTTGATGGCGTCGCCCTACACGGTCGACAACGCCGACATCGGCAAGAACGACTTCTTCTATGCCTCGCAGAAGTGTGAGGAGCTCGGCGGCTGGCTGCCGACCGCTGCGCAGCTGATCGGCGCCGCCAAGCGCGCGCGGCTCGCGTCGGTGATCGGCGACTCGGCTACCAACGCCGCCGTCGACGAGGAGCCCGACGACGGCCGCAAGGATCGCCGCGAGATGAGCGCGACGCTCATCACCATCGCCGCCGGCTCGTCAGCTGCCGGCTCCCAAGGCGTCAGCGACGGCTCCAAGGGCGATCCGCGGGCCGGTGAGCCCGACCCCGTGCCGCAGCCCGCCAACCCCGCGCCGGACACGCTGCAGTACGTCACCGTCTATGACAACGGTGACAAGGGCGGCTTCGCCGGCGCCAAGCCGGTCAGCGAGCCCGAGCGCTTCCGCTGTGCCTTCGGCCGCACCCAGGGCCAGGCGACCGAAGAGGCCGACGGCTAGGGCGTCGTCGGCGCGAGGTCGGCGCCCGTGGCGGGCGCCGGCTCGATCGACATGCGGTATCCGATGCCGAAGTGGGTGTGGATGTAGACCCACTCCGGCGAGACCTCGGCGAGCTTGCGGCGCACTTTGCGGACGAAGACGTCGACCGACCGGTCGCGATAGGCCATCTGGCCGCCCCAGACCATGTCGTAGAGCTCCTGGCGCCGCACGACGCGATCGCGGTGTTGCACCAGGGCGAAAAAGATCTCAAACTCGCGGACAGTCAACCGCGCGCGACGACCGGACACCAGGACCTGGCACTCGTTCGGCCGGATCTCAAGGTGCTCGATCACGAGCGTCCGTGGTCCCGGCGGGGGCGGGTCGGGGGCAAACACGTTGGCGAGCACGGCGGCATCGTCGTCGGCCAGCGAGGGCCGCCGGTAAACGTCTGTCGTCGGACCGGAGAACATGTGGTGAACGCCCCACGCTGGCGGCTCTACAAACCGGTCACTGCCGCCGTTGACCGAGCGGCGTGTCGTCGAGCTCGGTTCGCAGGTCATCGATCGAGCGAAAGACCTTTGCGGCCCCTGCGTCGAGCAGCTCCTCCTCGGAAAAGCCGCCGGTCAGCACGGCGAGGGAGTCGATGCCGGCGGCCTTGGCGGCGTGGCAGTCCCAGGTCGAGTCGCCGATCATGATCGCCGGAGCGCCGTCGAGCTGGTCCATTGCGGCGAGGACGAGGTCGGGCGCCGGTTTGGTTTCTTGGACGTCGGCGGCGGTCGTCCACCCGTCGACGAGGTCGCGCGCGTCGAGCAGATCGAGGTAGTGATCGACTTCGGTGGCCTTGGCCGAGGAGGCGAGGACGACGCGGCGGCCGCGGTCGTGGAGGTCCTCGATCAGCGCTCGCGCCCCGCGCAGCGGCTTGACCTCGCCGATCAAGGTCAGATACAGGGCTTGCTCGGCCGCGCGGATCGCGTCGCCATCGCGCTCTTCGGCCGCGTCGCTGAGCAGCGCGGCCACGAGCTTGTCGCCACCCATGCCGATGTGACGGTGGATCTGCCAGAGCGCGACGACATGTCCGTGTTGGGCGAAGGCACGGAACCACGCGATCGCGTGGTGGTAGTTGGTGTCGACGAGTGTGCCGTCGATGTCGAGGATCGCTGCGGGCGGTGGCTTCTTGGTGGGCATCGTCGGTGTTATGCCCGTTGAGCGACCAGCCGGCCCAGGCGGCGCAGGGCCTCGTCGTTGCGGCGCCGCAGGAGGAAGTCAGCGATGGGGTTGTGCAGCAAGCGGCTGAAGCGGTCACCGGGCCCTTCGACCATCGTGACCTGGGTGCTGTCGCCGAGATCGATGAGGTCGAGCACGACGCGCGCTGTGCCCAGTGGGCGAGCTCGTGCCTGGAGCACGAGGTGGACGGGCTCGGCGACCTCGAGGACCTCGGTGTCGTCGTTGAGTTTGAAGGGCCCGGCGCCTACGCGGTGATGCAGTTTGGCGCCGACGGCGGGCCACGTCGCGTCGGCGTCGCGGATGGTGTCGGCGCCGACGACCCAGTAGCCATAGGTCTTGGGGTCGGCCAGGACAGCGAAGACCTGCTTTATGGGTGCAGGAAAGGTGGTGACGTTATGGGCCATGTCTGTTGTGCGATACCCGCTCGCGCAAGAACTGATGTTTCCCCGTAAGCCGAGACAGGGACCCCGTCAGGACACCGTTCTCGACGAGGAGCCTGCATCGCATGATCACGCGCATCGATCGGCTGGGCGTCGCCCTTCCGCCGCCATCAGATCCCGACCCCAATGGGGCTGCCGCTGTGCAGGAGTTGATGGGCGGTCGCTTCGGCGAGATGTCGACGTTCATGAACTACACCTTCCAGTCGTTCAACTTCCGGGGTCGCCAGGCCGCACGGCCGTTCTATGACTTGATCGCGAACATCGCGGCGGAGGAGTTCGGGCACATCGAGCTCGTCGCCGCGGCGATCAACACCATGTTGACCGACCCGGCACAGGTCGACGCGCAGGCACCGGATGCCACGTTGGCCAAGTACAAGGGCGTCGGGGCGTCACATCACTTCCTGGCCGGCGGCAAGGGCGCGCTCCCCGCCGACTCGCGTCAGATCCCGTGGACCGGCGACTACGTCTTCAGCTCGGGCGACCTCGTCGAGGACTTGACCCACAACTTCTTCCTGGAGACCGGCGCCCGCAACGGCAAGTTGAAGGTCTACCAGATGGTCGAGCACCCGGCCGCCCGTGCGCTGACCGGCTACCTGCTCGTTCGCGGCGGCGTGCACCAGGTGGCCTATGCCCGCGCGCTGGAGAACCTGACCGGCGTGGACATGATGAAGGCCTTTCCCGCCCCGCGGATCCCGACCGACAAGATCCCCGAGTGCCAACCGCACATCAAGCAGGGCCTGCACCGCACCCTCTATCGCTTCTCGACGACCGACTACCACGAGATCGCCGCGGTCTTCAACGGCCCGCACCCCGAGACCGGGGAGGACCTGATCGTCGAGGACGGCCCGCCGGAGGGCGCGCTGCCCAACGACTTGCCGCCTCAGACCGACGTCTTCGCGCCTGACTACGCGCCCGAGGACATCGCCGAGATCGCCCAGAGGCTGCGTAAGGCCGCGGGCTTTGACAAGCCCACGGGCAAGGTCGCTGAGGACGCTTAGGTCTCTGCGCGGGCGATGACCTCAGCGTGGTCATCGCCCGCATGTCGGGCCAGCGGCCGCACGGCAGGTCCTTGGAGGACCTGTCCGTCGGGGGCGAAGCGCGAGCCGTGACACGGGCAGTCCCAGGAGCGCTCGGCGCGGTTCCAGGCGACGCGGCAACCGAGGTGGGTGCACACCGGTGAGACCGCGTGCAGCGTCCCGTCCCGATCGCGCGATGCGGCAACCAGATCGCCGTCGAGCTTGAGCAGCTGGCCGTCGCCGCCGGGCTCGAGGTGGTCGGCGGTCTCGCCCTGCGGTGACTTGAGCCGATCGCCGACGAGGTGGCGGGTGTCCTTGAGCCCTTCCTTCGCGACGCCGACGGCGGAGCGGCGGGGCGTGAAGCGCGTCGTGTCGAACAGGTCGCCGCGGGGATGCTCCTGGCCGAGGATGCGGCCCGCGAGGATCTGGCCCGCCGCGGTGCCGTTGGTCAGGCCCCATTTGCGAAAGCCGGTCGCAACCCAGACGTGGCGCGAGAGCGGCGTCAGGCGCCCGGCGTAGGGCAGGCCGTCGGCGGTCGTCATGTCGTGCGCCGACCAGCGGTGGGTTGCCTCGGTCGCGTCGAAGTGCGCTTGCGCGAAGTCCCAGAGCGCTTGGTAGCGCTCCGGGGTGTGGTCCCCGTCCTCGCCGGCGCTGTGACCTTCTCCGCCGAGGACCAACAGCTCCTCGCCTGGCCGGCCGGGATCGGGTGCGGCGCGCAGCGAACGGGTCGGGGAGCCGATCGAGATGGCCATGATCTCGGGCAGCGGGCCGGGGATGCGCACGGCCAGGCAGTAGGAGCGCTTCGGGGTCAGGCGCGGGAAGAAGAGCCCACGGTCCAGGATCGGGTAGTGGGTGGCGACGACCACGTCGCGGGCTCGGACGCGCGCGCCCTCGGCCGTGCGGACGGTGGGCCGTGAGCCCTCGCCCACGTGCGTGACGGTCGTGCCCTCGAAGATCTGGCCGCCGGCGGCGGACACGGCCTCGGCCAAGGCCATGACGTAGGCGGCGATCTGCAGCTCGGCTTGGTCGTCACGGACGAGCGCGCCGGCGATCGGGAACGGGAGGTCGAGCTGGTCGGTGCGCCGGACGTCGAGCCCGGCGCGCGTGGCCGCGACCGCTTCGCGGTCGAGCTCTCGGGCTTGCTCGGCGGTCCAGGCGTACACCGCATGGGGCCGGCGTCGCAGGTCACAGTCGATGCCGAGCGCCTCGACGCGATCGACGACATAGCCGATGGCGCCCTCGTTGAGCTCCGCGTAGCCGGCGGCGGCCGCCGCGCCGTGGTGCCGCTCGAGCTCTGAGTACGTGCTGCCTTGCAGTGACGACAGCTTGGCGGTGCTGTGGCCGGTGACGCCGGCCGCCACGCGATCACGCTCCAGCAGTACCACCGAACGGCCACCGCGCGCCAGCTCCAGCGCGGTCGTGACGCCCGCGATGCCACCGCCGATCACGCAGGCATCGACCTCGAGATCGGAGGTCAAGGACGGCGCGGCGAGGCCGTCGGCCTCGGATCCGTCCAACCACAGCGAGCGCGGAGCGCCGGGAAGCTCGTCGAAGACCATGGCCCGGGCCCTACCCGCGAGTGGCCTGCGGCAGGCTCACTGCGCCGCGGGGGCGCCATGTTCGCTGACCGGATGCTCGGTCCGAGGTGTGGGTAGTGCTTCTCCGAACCCCGACTGAAGGAGACCATGATGGCCGATCTGACCCCGCTGGACGAGAAGCTCGCCGAAGTGCTCGGGCTGGCGCAGGCTGCGCAGACCGCGACCGAGACCGTGGCCAAGATGGAGGATGCCGAGAGTTTCTCCTCGGTTTTGACGCGCATGCGCGAACAGGCTTCTGAAACCGAGCGGCGGACCGATGAGCTAATCGATGGTTTCGACGGCAAGAAGACCGCCATCCGCGACATGGCCCGCGAGACCAAGGGCGAGGCCACCGAGATGATGAAGACTTATCTCGCCGACGAGGAAGAAGCGCTCGATGGCTTTGAGTTCCTGAGCATGGCCGAGGCCGGCGAGCTGTGTCACTGGGAGATCGTCGAGAAGATGTCGGAGACGATCGGCGCTGAGGACGTTCACGCGCTGGCAGGGTGGGCGGTCGGCGTTCAGCGCGAGCACGTCGAGAGCGTGCGCCGCGCGTCGCTGGCGCTTGCTGCGCAAGAGGCGGCTAGCTGATGGAGATGCGCTGGAGGTTCGTCATCGAATGCGGACGGTCGTAGCGGTATCGCTGGGCACCGCGACACTGATCGTCGCGGCGGTGCTCGTGTTCCACCTGTACCCGCGCACGGGAGTCGATCGCGTTCGGCACGTCGTGGACTGGTCGGGGTGCACGTCGGTGGAGAAGCGCGACGGGGGCCCGGACTACACACGAAGGTGGGAGGGCATCCGATCGGAGGCCACGCTCGTCTGTCAGAACCTTGGGCCGCAGGCCTTCTACGCCAAGTTGGGGTCCTCGCAGGAGCGCTCTGCCGCGCTGCGGGCGGCTGAGCCGGATGAGCCATACTGCGTTTACGGAAAGGCGGAATTGGTGGTCTTCATCGCGTTCCAGCGCGCCGAGCGCGAACAGTCGTGTGGCAAGCTCGATGGAACGCTCCGGCGACGGAGAATGCGCGATGGTTAAAGACCGCTGCCGATGCGCGATCGCTGCCGCCTTGATGGCAGCGGTGAACAGCGCCGAGCCCGCCGAAGCGATGCAGGACATCGCCCCGGCGCACGCTGCGGCGGCGGCCCCGGCGTCGATCACCTACCGCTTTCAGACACCGCCGGTGGTCGTGTTCGCGCGATTGCCCGGCCCGGTGTTCCACGTCGTCTTTCGGCTCAACCACAAGCTGGTCCGCAACCACCTCGGCGTCCGCGCGATCGTCTCGCTCAACCGCACCGGCGATCCCTCGCGGCCGACGAACTTCCATCGGCCGCGGGCCTGCTACCTGCAGGAGCTCGAGGTCGGGCCCGACGACGCCATCCTCGAGCACCCGCGCACAGGCACCAAGGTAACCGTGACGCTCCGCGTCAAGGCGCCCACTGCGCAAACGCTCACGACCGCCGTCCGGCTGCGCCACGTGAGCGCGCACACGTTCGACGCGCCCGACGGCGACGGGACATTTGCGCCTGCAGGATGCTGAGGCACCGCTACGCCGTCAGGCGCGAGGCGGCGCCGGCGTAGACCTCATTGGGTGCGACCGCAGGCGGCGGGACCGCCGCCTGCGTCGGCGCAGCCATCGCGCACCGCCCGCCACAACGACGGAAGCCCTGCAAAAAACGGGCTTCCGGGCAATGGCCAGACCCGGACTCGAACCGGGGACACCACGATTTTCAGTCGTGTGCTCTACCAACTGAGCTATCTGGCCTTGGTGCGGAAGCGTAGCGTGGCCAGTATGGTCGCGGCCGTGTCGCGGCGCTGGATGGTGGTCGTCGGATTGCTCGTCGTCGCGCTTGCGGGCGGCGCGTATCTGCTTGCCGGGACCGATGAGCCCAAGCAGAAGGCGGCGGTTGACGATCCGCTTGCCGAGGCGTTGGCGTTTGCGCCGGCGGCTTCCCCCGTCGTCGCGCAGTTCGACGTCCAGCGCGGCTCCCAGCAGGGCAACGCTCTGCGCGACCTGGCGCGGACGTTCCCCGCGGCACGCTTTGCGGCCGACGGCGTGCGGCAGGCCGTGCGGGGACTGGGCCTCGACGCCGACGCCGACCTGCCATCGATCCTCGGTGGCCCCGTCGTCGTTGCCGGGCCGGCGTCGGCGGCGCGCGGCCTCTCGGCCTCGATCACCGCGCTGCAGCTCGACCTCCCCGCGATCGTCCGCGCCGGCGCGACCGCAGCCGTGATCGGGCGATCAAAAGACGACGTCGCCGCCGTCCTGGACCGCGCGACCTCCGACGGTCGGCTGCGCAAGCTCGCTGACGTCGGTCCCGACATCCAGCAGTACGCCCTCCCCGAAGACGCCGCCCGCCTCGGCGTCCGCGACGGCGCCATCGTCCTGGCCCGCGACACGCAAACCCTCGAACGTGCCTTCGCGCTGCACGACAACAAGGGCGGCCTCACGCGCGCGACCTTCGATGAGCGCCTCGGCCCGCTCGCCGACGTCCCGGCGTTGATCCGCGCCACAGCGCAACCGCGCGCGCTGATCTCCGCGAAGGCCCAGGGCGTTCCGTGGGTCGCCGCGCTGCGCAGTGGCTCGCTCGCGGTGGCGATCGAGAAGCCGGGCGTCCGCCTGCGCGTCCATCTCGCCACCGACCCGACGAAGCTCAAGCCCACCGACCTCCCGATCGCGCCCGGCGCGCAACCGCCACGGCCTGCCCCCGGCACCCGTCCGATCAACGTCGCCATCCGCGGCGTCGGCCAGACGATCGACGTCCTCGATGCGACCAAGGACGGCCTCGACCTCCCGTTCCTCAAACCCGTTCAGGACGCCCTCACCACGCTGGACTCGCTCAAGGGCCCGCTGAAGACGTTCGGTCGCATCGACGTCGATGCGCTGATCGGTCAGCTCACCGGCACGACGACGATCACACCGGAGGCCAATGACACGCTGGCGCTCCGCGCCGAGCTCAACGACGGCGGACCGTTGCGCACCGCGCTGAACCGTCTCGCCGCAATCCCCGACCTCGCGCTCGACCTCGCCGGCGTCAACCTCAACGTCGACCGCAAGGGCGACACCTACGCCATCACCCAGGACGACAAGCCGTTGGCTAGGGCCGCCGTCCTCGGCAACACGCTGGTCGTCACCAACGACCGAGACGTCAGCCTCCGCGGCATCGCCGACCGCGCGCCCCAGGCGGCGCCCAACCGCGGCGCGCTCGCCTTCCACATCAGTGGTGCCGCCCTGCAGGACCAGCTCGTGACCCGCCTCGGCCTTCCCGACCTTGCCCGCCTGGTCATCGGCGGCTTCGGCAACGTCGACGGCACCGCTCGCGCCGAGCTGGGTGGCGTCGACCTCGACGCCACCCTCGAGCTCAACGACTGACTTACTGCCCGAAGGCCATCACCTGATGGATGCCCGACGGCTTGTTGGTGTACTGCATGGTCGTCAGCGGTAGCGGCGAGAACGTGATGACCGCTGCCTTCTTCGTCCACTTCGACACGTCGCTGCCCTGCTGGGCCGTCAGCGACTTGGCCGCGCCGTCGAGCGCCGCCCATAGCTCCTTGGCGCACCGCGACACGCTGCCGTCACCGCAATACCGCAGCCCATACTTGCCGCGGACCTTCTGCCCCAATTCGGTGCGGAGATCCTTGCCCATGTATTGATGCCAGCCGGCGTACTGGCCACCCGGCGGCGCCTCGAAGCGGCTGATGCGCCCCTCCAACTGCTTGCACAAGCTGCTGCCCAGCCGGTCGCACAGACCCGCGTCGGTCATGCGCTTCCACGCCGTGTCCAGGATGACGGCCCCCGGCGCGTCGATGTTGCCGTCCCCGTTGGCGTCGACCCGCGAGCCGCCGGCGTCATACCACTGCTGCAACGCGACAGCAGCCGCCGTTGCCCCCGTTGTCGGCGACTTGCCACGCGCGAGCATCGCCTTCAGCGTCGGCCACAGCTGGGTGATCCGGACATCCTCGGTCGCGCCCGCATTGGCGGCGGCCAGCACGTTGGCGATCGTCGCCTTCGGGTACCGGGCCAACTCGCTCTTGAGCATGTCCACGCGCTGGATGCCACCCTCGCTACCAAAGCGATCGTCGCCGGCCGGGAAGTTAGCCGCCGGCTTGTTGTTCCAGTTGACGATCACGCCGCTGGAAGGGTTGACCACCTGCGGGTGCTTGGAGGAGGAGAGCTCACCCTTCCACTCGTACTTGCCGCTGCCGTCGACCGGCAGGTCGCCGTTGACGCCCTTGGGTCGGACCGGAAACGCGCCCGAGGTGTAGAACGCCGACTCCGTCGCGCTCGCGTAGAACGAGTTGAACGTCTGTGGCGTCTTCTTGGCGGCGTTGACGAAATCGCGCGCGCTGTGCACGCGGCCAAACGTCATCTGCTGGTTGAACAGCTGGTCGACGGTCTCGCGCCCGTAGGAGAAGCGCTTGCGTGACAGGGCGACCTGCTTGCCCGTCTTCTCATCCTTGGCGTAGCCGATGACCGGCCCGTGGACCGTGCGGTAGAAGACGGCGGTGGTCTTGCCGCTCGCGCCGGCCTTGGTGATCGTGCCGGCCTGCACCTTCTCCATCGCGCGACACTTGCCCTTGTAGGAGTACTTGACCTTTGAGCCGCCGCAAAGCTTCTCGGCGTAGGTGTCGATGATGTCGGCACCGGCCGAGGTCAGCGACCAAGCGTAATCCGCGCCGCGGCCGATCAGCATGTATCCGGGGAACGGGGCAGACGTCACGCCCTCGACGTTGATCGACGGGCTCGAGAGCTGCATCTCCATCGTCAGCCCGGGGTAGTTGAAGCCGATCTGCGGCCCGCCGACGAACAGCGGCTTGCCCGTTGCCGACTTTGCACCCGACACGATCAGGATGTTGCTCGCCAGCTGGCGCTTGCCGACCGAGGCGGCGCTCGCCGACGCGGCGCGCGCGCCCGGCAGCTTGATGAACGAGTTCTTGAAGGTTCCGCTCTTTAGCCGCACCATCCCGGACGGCTTGCTGACGCTCACGTTCCCCTGCCCGGGATAGGACTTCGACGTCGTCACGCTCGCCTCGACATCGTTGCGAGCCCGAAGATCCGCGAACGCCTTATCACCCGTCTTGGCGCCCAACTTCGACCGCAACCCATCGAGGAACAGCGCGTTGTCGACCTCCTGGCCACCGCCCTCGCCCAAGAACTGCGACTTGATCGCGTTCAAGGCATAGATGTCGGTCCGCGTGAACCGCGGGGACGTCGGCTGGCTTACCTGCATGCGCGCGTTGATGCCCGCCAGGTACGTGTCGATGTCGTTGAGCAACTGCCGACCCTGCGCGCCCTGCGCGGAGATCGCCTTGGTCTGCAACGCCGTCGCGTCAGCGACGACCTTCTTGGACGGTGCGTAGTTGTACAACCCGAGCAGGAGGTTGATCGCCGGAACGCCGGGCATGTCGATCAACCCGGCGACGCCGTTGTAGCGCGCCTGGTTGAGCAGCAGCGATTGGTCGGTCGCCACCGCGTACCCGGCGCCGAAGATCGCGCCCGCGTCGGTGGCGCTGTAGATGTGCGGGATGCCGTACTTGTCGCGCTTGATCGTTGCGGTCACGGCACCAGCGGTCGGCGACGTGCCGCCCACGGTCTCGCTGCTGATAAACGACGGGTCGCTCTCGGGCAGCAACGCGGCGGACTTGTAGTAGCCGCTGCCGTCGGTGCTCGGCTTGAGTACGTCGTCGGTCACGTTGCGAAACAGCGGCGTGATGCGGTCATACATCTTGGCCTGCGTGTCCGCGGGCAAGACGCCGGGCGTGGTGGCCCAGGGGACGCCCGGTGCCTCGTTGCCATGGGGGACGATGTTCAGCGTCGTGTCAGCGGACGCCGAGGCGACGGGAATGACGGCAGCGAGCGCGAGCGTCGCGGCCACAACGGCGCGCGTGGGGTGCAGCACCTGGACTCTCCTCCTGGAAGTCGCGCGCGGGCAGGACAGTTGCCGGGCGCGTGGGACGACTCAGGACAGTACTTGACCAATCGCCACTCGGCAGCAGCTTCGCCGCCGCGGCGCACTGGCCGCGCGCCGACGTGCCTACTTGTCCCAGGCCAGCAGCTGCGCGAGTGGATCGACCGGGGCGCTGGCCTTGTCGCGGCGCCAGCCGCCGATCCAGATCTCGAAATGCAGGTGCGGGCCCGACGCGTCGCCGGTCTGGCCGACGCGGCAGAGCTGCTGGCCGGCGGCGACCGCCTGGCCGACGGTCACCGCGAAGGTGTCCTTCTGGCAGTGGGCGAAGAAGAATGAGCGGCCGTCGGCGGCGTCCATCGTCAAGTAGAAGCCGGCGGCCGAGGCTTGGTAGTCACGGGCGATGACCGTGCCGGCCAAGGGCGCAACGACGGGCACGCCCTCGGCCGCGAGCACATCCTGGCCCTGGTGCTCATGGCCCTGGCGGCCCGTGCCGAAGCGCCCGTCATCGCCGCCGAAGGTATGCGGCCCGGCGACCGGGAAGACGCCGTCGTTGGTGATGCCGGGGTCAGGCACCGGCACGGCAGGCGGGGCGAACACCGGCGGGGTGGCAAGCGGCGCCGGCTTGGCCTTGACGGTCAGCGGCGCCTTGCCCGACGCCGATGCGCGGCGCAGCAGCTGTCCACCGGCGGGGCCGGCGGCGTGCAGCGAGACGACATAGCGGCCCGGCGTCAACACCGTCGCGCTCGGCCACGTCGGATGCAGCAGCAGACCGGTGCGGACACGACCCAGCTCGACGCGCACGACCGAGCCCGACCCGCCGATCGGCCGGAAGACCACGCGTGCGGTCACCGAGCGGACACCGCGCTGGGCGATCCGGATCGCCAGCCGCGGAGCCGTGCCCTCGGTGATCGTGTGGCGGCCGATGCGAAAGACCTTGGCGACAGGATGCGCCGCGCTTGGCCGCCCGTTGGGCTGGCCGAACTCGGCGCCGCCGGGACGGGGATAGGCGGGCGCGGAGGCCGCGCCGACCGAAGGGGAGACCGCGCCCGACGCCTGCGCGGGCAGCGCGGCGCCAAGGGCCAGAAGGCCGGGGAGGAGGAGAGGGAGGCTGCGCCGCAAGGACCCGCGCACACCCCGAAGGTCGGTCCGATATCGCCGAGATCCCGCGCTGCAACCCGCCTTGCGCAGCTTCGGGGAGCTTCGTTGCAGCTTTGCTAGCGATCCAACATGCGCTGCAACATCTCAGCCGCGCCGTCCTTGGCCAGCGGCTCGTTTAGATTCCCGCACTTGGGCGACTGCACACACGACGGGCAGCCCGACTTGCACTTGCACTCGCTGATCAGCCGATAGGCGTCGGCCACGAGCCGCTCGAAGCCGAGAAAGCCCTGCTGGGTGATGCCAACGCCGCCGGGGTGGCCGTCATAGATGAAGATCGTCGGTCCGCCGGTCTGCGGATGCATGTTGGTGGACAACCCGCCGATGTCCCAGCGGTCGCACATCGCCAGCAGCGGCAGCACCGCGATCTGGGAGTGCTCGACGGCGTGCAGCGTTCCCAGCAGCAGCTCCAGCGGGAAGTCGCGCGCGAGCAAGTCAGGGTCCAACTCGTACCAGAGCGCTTGCGTGCTGAAGGTCGTCTCCGGCATGTCGAGCGCGCAGAGATCCAGGACCTCGTGATCGGGCAACCGCTTGCGCTGGTAGGCCATCACCGTCTCGGTGACGCTCACCATCCCGTAGGACAACACCACGCCCATCGTCTCGCGGCGATCGAGCAGCCGCTCGATGTGCGTGTCGGTCTCCTTCTTGGGCTGGGTGTACCAGTTGCCCGTGAACGGCTCGACCAGCGCGCGGCGGCCATGGAGGTCCAACTCGCTCACCGAGTACGAGCGCCCCATGTGCAGGTAGACCGCGCCGTCATGCACCGTCGAGAACGCGCGGGCGCTGTCGACCGAGCCAAGGATCTCACCGTGGGTCACGTCGACGACCGCGAACGAGTCCGGGGAGCCCGAGCGCAGCGACACGCGCGCGGCCGGGTAGTCCTCGGGCCGGCGCAGCGTGAAGCGCCCGCCACGCTCGACGAGCGACCCGCCCGCGACCAAGTGCTCGCAGTGCGCGCGCACCCGTGGGCCCAGGACGTCGGCATCGACGTCCGGGTCGATCGGCCCCTCGTGCGCGGCGCACAAGAGATGCGGATCGTGGATCTGCTCGTTCTCGTAGTTGACGATCGCGCTCTCCACCGGACGGTCCAGGAACTCGTCGGGATGGCGGCAGAAGAACTGATCCAGCGCGTCCTCGCCGGCGACGTAGACCGCCAGCCCGCGCCCGCGCCGGCCCGCGCGGCCCCACATCTGCCGAAGCGACGCCACCGTCCCCGGGAACGTCACGACCACCGCCGCGTCCAACGCGCCGATGTCGATCCCGAGCTCCAGCGCGTCGGTCGTCACGACGGCAAGGAGGTCACCGCTCACCAGCCGCCCCTCCAGCTCACGCCGCTGCTGGGGCGTGTAACCGGCGCGATAGGGCGCGACCCGATCGCGCAGCGCCGGATGCGCGTCGGCCAGCTGGTCGGCGATCAGCTTGGCCACCAACTCGACGCCCTTGCGCGACTTCACGAAGCAGATCGTCCGCGCGCCCTTGACCACCAACTCGGTCACGAGATCCGCCGCCTCGCCCAGCGCGCTGCGTCGCGTCTGCAGTGCCTCGTCGGTCACCGGCGGGTTCCACATGGCGATCGACCGTGCCGCGCCCGGCGAGCCATCGCGCTCCACGTGCGCGAACCCGTCTAGGCCGGTCAGCCCTTCCGCCAGCTCGACCGGATTGGCGATCGTGGCGCTCGCCAACAGGAAGCGCGGGTCGGTCCCGTACGCGGCAGCGATCCGTCGCAGCCGCCGCAACACGTTGCCGACATGGGACCCGAAGACACCGCGGTAGACGTGGGCCTCGTCGACCACCACCACCGCAAGGTTGGCAAAGAAGTCACCCCATGCCGCGTGGTTGGGGAGGATCCCCATGTGCAACATGTCGGGGTTGGTCAGGATCAAGTTGGAACGCTTGCGGATCGCCGTGCGCTCCTCCCGCTTGGTGTCGCCGTCGTAGATCGAGGGGCGCACGTGACGTCCGAGCCGTAACGCCGCGATCGCGCGCGCCTGGTCCTGGGCCAGCGCCTTGGTCGGATAGAGGTAGAGCGCTCGCGCCTTCGGGTCGCTGCACAAGACGTCGAGCGTCGTCAGGTTGAAGCACAACGACTTGCCCGACGCGGTGCCGGTCGTGACGACGAACGGCCCGACGGCCGCCGCGTCCCAGGCCTCGGCCTGATGGGCGTACAACTCGGTGATGCCCGCCCCGCGCAGCCCGTCGCGCAGCGTCGGGTGCAAGTCGTCGGGCAGCGGCGCCAGCACCGGCTCGCGCGCGCCCTCAAACGCCTGGCGCACCAGCCGCGCATCCTCACGCCCCTCGTCCAGGAGCGCGGTCCAGGGCTCGTCGCCGCGGATGGTCGCCACGCGCGGCGAACCCGAGAGCGCCTAAGCGCCGGTCGGCAGCTTGGCGACCCGCAGCCAGAACTCGCGGAAGGCGCGCACGGTGTCGAGGTAGTGCTCGAACGCCGTCGGCTTGGTCACGAAGCTCGACGCGTGCAAGTCATAGGCCTTCTCGACATCGGTCGTCGTGCCCGAGGTCGTGAAGACGACGACGGGCAGCCGGCGCAGCCGCGGGTCGACGTCCTCGCGCAGCGCGCGCAGCACCTCGAAGCCGCCCATGCGCGGGAGGTTGAGGTCCAAGACGACGAGGTCCGGGCGCGCGGCGGCCTGAAAGGCGCCCTCGCGGCGCAGGAACGCGAGCGCGTCCTCGCCGTGGCGCACGACGTCCAGCGCGACCGTCGGCTCGCTCTCGGCCAGGGCCTCGCGCAGCAGCTCAACGTCGGACTCGCTGTCTTCCACCACCAGCAGGCGGTGGGTCCCCTCGACCTGGGTCATGCCTCGCGTACCCCCCGTAGCGTGACGATGAAGGTGGAGCCCTCGCCCGGGGTCGACTCGACCCGCACGCTGCCGCCGTTGGACTCGACGATCTTCTTGACGATGGCTAGGCCCATGCCGGTGCCAGGGTACTCCTCGGAGGTGTGAAGTCGCTGGA
The DNA here is from genome assembly GCA_963794585.1 of uncultured Conexibacteraceae bacterium. Classification (GTDB taxonomy): domain Bacteria; phylum Actinomycetota; class Thermoleophilia; order Solirubrobacterales; family Solirubrobacteraceae; genus Baekduia. The sequence goes on along the minus strand of CAWCEO010000010.1, from coordinate 53,769 downwards.
AGAGTCCGAACACGCGCTCGTGGAATCGCGGCTCGATCCCGATGCCGTTGTCGCTGATCGCGATCTCCCAGCGGCCGTCGTGCTGCTCGGCTCGCGCCCGGACGATCGGCGCCGTCTCGCCGCGGTACTTCAGTCCGTTGCCGATCAGGTTCTGCAACATGGAGGTCATCTCACGCGCCTGGGCCTGGACGGTCGGCAGCTCGCCGCGCTCGACCGTCGCGCCGGTGTCGGCGATCGCGTGCTGGAGGTTGGCGACCGCCATGTCCCACGCGTCGTCGAGCGCGATCGTCGCCTCGTCGTCCTCGCGCGCGCGGCCCGTGCGCGAGTACTCCAACAGGTCGGTGATCAGCTGCGACATGCGCGCGGCGCCCTCGCTGACGAAGCCCAGCCAGGAGCGCTCGCGGTCGTCGAGCTTGTCGCCCAGGCGGCTGTCCAGCAGCCCGACGTAGGAGGTGATCGTCCGCAGCGGCTCCTGCAGGTCGTGCGAGGCGAGGTAGGCGAAGTGCTCCAGCTCCTCGTTGGAGGCGCGCAGCTGGGCCTCGCGCTCGCGCAGCTCGACGGTCATCGACTCGGCGAGCCGCACCGCGCGCCGGCGCGCGGTCCCCAGCGTGCGCAGCAGCGCGGCGGCGAGCAGGCTGACGAGGATGCCGGCGATCGCGATGCCCCACGGGACCGCGCGCTCGCCGCTGGTCAGCGGGGAGCCCGCGCGTGTGTAAGCGACGGCCCAGCGGCGGCCGGCGACCTCGAGCGTCTCGACGCGCGTGTGGTCGGGGTCGCGCTCGCTCGCGCGCGTCGCGCGGCCAGGTCGCAGGTCGAACGGGACGGCTCGGGTCGACAGTCCCGTCGAGGCTGGGACCGTCGCCGCCGGCCCGAGGTCGTAGACCTCCAGGTCGGCGTCCGTGGCGTCGGGGCCGAGAACCCCGCGCAGCAGGTTGTCGATGCGGAACGCTGCGTAGACGACCCCGGCCCACTCGCGCGGCGCGCCGGTCAGCGACGGCGGCCCGCCGTAGATCGGCACCATCAGGTCGATGCCCAGCGACGAGCCGCCCAGGCGTGCGAAGGCGATTGGCGCGGTCGCCGCCGGCAGGCCGGTGCGGCGCGCGAGCAGCGCGGCCCGGCGGCGGTTGGGCTCGGAGAGGAAGTTGAGGCCGAAGGTCCGGTTGTCGGTCGGCGGCGGCTCAAGGTGGTCGCTGATCAGCGCCTCTTGGGCGTCGGGCGTGAGCGGCGGGTAGGGCTTGAACTGCGCGCGGATGATGTTGCTGGCCGCGATCGCCGCACGCGTGCGCTTCGTGTAGGCGGCCAGCCCGGCGCGTGGCACGTAGGAGGCCGAGCCGATCGTCTGCACGCCCGGGAAGCGTTGCATGACGTCCTGATCGGCGAAGTAGTCATGGAACTGCCGGTAGGTGACGTTGTGGTTGGAGTTGAAGAGCCCTGCGGCGCCGCGCAGGATCTGGGCGTAGTCGTCCATCCGGCGGTCGATCGCCGTGACCGTCGCGTGCGCCTCGTCGGTGAGCTGGTCGCTCTCGCGATCATGCAGCCGCGCCGCCGCCGCGTAGGTCGCGATCGCGGTCATAATCAGCAGCGTTGCCAGCAGCAGCGCCGGCGCCATCCGGACGAGGACGCCGCGCCGCTCCATCCCGTCAGTGCTCATGCGCCTCCGGCGGCAAGGATGCCGGTCCCGCCCCCCGCCCCGACCAGCCGGCATGGCGATTGGGCAGCCGGGCGCGCAGCCGCTGCCAGAAGCCCGTCTTGCCGCGGCGCGGGCGCCAGCGGGCCGGCGGCGGGACGGTCGTGCGTACGAGCGCGACCCAGTCGTCGAGCGGCAGCTCTCCGGAGATCAGCCGCGCCAGGCCGGTGGTGACCGGCGCGTCGAGCCCTGCATCCTGCAGCGCTTGGGCGAGCAGCGGCACGCCCTCCATCGCCTCGACCGCCTGGCCGATGCGCTCCGGGATGTCGGCGGCCGAGATGCCGTCGGCCAGCAGCTCGCCGGCGCGGCGGTTGCGCGATTGCGGCGCGAGCGCGGTGGCGACGAGGTCGCCGGTGCCGGCCAGCCCGATCAGCGACTCGGGCCGCGCGCCGAGCGCCTCGGCGTAGCGCCAGACCTCGGCGAAGATGTGGCCGGCCGCAGCGCCGGCGGCGTTCAGCCCCTGGCGCTCGGTCGCGCCGGCAGCCAGGGCGGCCGCGTTCTTGGCGGCGCCCGCGAGCTCGACGCCGACCGGGTCGTTGGAGGCCTCGCAGACAACGCCGGCCTTCTGGAAGAACGAGGCGAGCGCCAGCGCGAGCGCCTCGTCGGAGGAGGCCGCGACGAGGCCGGCGCCCTCGTGGACCATCTCGCTCGCATGGGCGGGCCCGCCGACGCAGGCGACGCGATGAGCGCCGAACTCGGCGGTCAGCAGCACCGTCGGCGGCGTGCCGGCGGGCGGCACAAGGCCCTTGGCCAGTGAGACGATCGCGGCGCGCTTGGCCAGGCCTGCGGCGGGCAATCCGGCGATGACGGTGTCCAGCCCGCGCGAGGGCACGGCGAGGAGGACGTAGTCCGCCCGTGCCAACCCTGCGCCGACGGCCTCGACCTTCAGCGACGCCGGCAACTTCACGCCCGGCAGGTAGACCTGGTTCTCGCGGTCGGCGTTGAGCCGCTCGGCCTGAACCGCGGTGCGCGCCTGCAGCGTGGTTCGCACGCCGCCACGGGCCAGCAGGACCGCGATCGCCGTACCAAAGGAGCCTGCGCCAACCACGACGGCACGCCGAGCACCGGGCGTGGGCAGCGAAAGAGACGGCCGCGGGCGGTCGGGCACGTCGCGAGCCTAAATGGTTGATCGGCGAGGTGGCGCACCGCCTCGGCCCACCTCAATGCCGGTCCTGTCCGGCCGATGACCTTGAACATGGAGCGCGCCGTGGCAGGGCTTGAGCGCGCCCGCCGCTGCCGCTGGGCAGACGTCGGTCGCTCGGCCCATCCCGATGCAGCAATCGCGGGCCGTGAGGCAGCGCGTAGCGCGCTGGCCGGCCACGACGACGCGCGTCTTGTCCTCGTCTTCGCCTCCGGCGCCTATGACCTCGCCGCGCTCGCTGCCGCGGTCGCCACGGTCGCGGGCGACGTACCTGTCGCCGGCTGCTCGTCGGCGGGCGAGATCGACCGCTTGGGCGCGGGAGCCGACAGCGTCGTCGTGTTCGCGCTCGGCGGCGACGGCTTCAGCGTCTCGCAAGCGGCGGTCTCCGCCTCGGCCGATCCGCGCGACGCCGGCGCACGCGCCGCGGCCTCCATCGGCGATGTCGCCGACCGCGAACATCGCGTCCTGCTGCTGCTGACCGATGGCACCTCGGCGCGCCAGCCCCAGATCGTCCGCGGCGCCTACTCGGTCGCCGGCGCGGGCGTGCCGCTGGTCGGCGGCATGGGAAGCCTGCCCAAGTACGGCGAGCCGCCGTCGCTCATCTTCAACGGCGAGATCCTTCAGGACGCCGTCATCGGCGTCGCGATCGGCTCCGACGCGCCGTTCGGCGTCGGCGTCCGCCACGGCTGGCGTCCTGTCGGCGAGCCGATGCTCGTCACCCGCGCCGCGCCCGGTCGCGTGCTGGAGCTCGATGGCCGCCCGGCGGCCGAGGTCTACCGCGAGCGCCTGGGCGGCAAGCAGCCCGTCGAGGTCACGCTCGCCCATCCGCTCGGCATGTGCCGCCGCGTGGGCGAGGCCCACGTCCGCTGGGTCGGCGATGACGATGCGCTGGACGGCTCGCTGAGCTCATCGGTGCCCGCCGGTGCGCTGGTCTGGCTGATGGAGAGCGATGTTGATGGTGTTCAAGCGGCCACCGATGCCGCCTGTCGCGAGGCGCTCGACGGGCTCGGTGGCGAGTCTGCTGTCGCGCTCCTGGTCCTGGACTGCAACGCCCGCCTGCTCTTCCTCGGCGACGGTGTTGCCGACGAGGTCGGCCGCATCGTCGACCACGCTGACGGCGCCGCGGTCGCCGGCCTCTACACCTACGGCGAGATCGCGCGCACGCGCGGGTCGGCCGGCTTTCATCAGCAGACGCTCGTCGTCCTGGCCATCGCATGAGCGACGCCGCCGCCAGCTGGGCGCCCCAGCAGCTCGCCGAGTTCCTCGGCGTGGTGTCGGAGTGCGAAGACGAGATCCACGCCGCGCGCGAGGGTGTCGAGCGTGCGGCTGAGAGCGTCGAGGCCGAGTGTGCGGCGCTGATCCGCGGTGACGCGGTGGTGGCCTCGGTCGGCTGGTTGCGCTTCGACGTGCCCGAGCGCCAGCTCGCCGCGGTCGCCGCAGGGGACTCGGCGGTTGTCGATGTGCCCGGCACCGGCCCGTGCCCGGCGGTCGCCTTGCCGTTGGAGGGTTCCGATGCCCATCTCGTCATCGCCCGGGCCGGCACGCCGTTGACCTCGGAGGAGACGACGCTGCTGCGGGGCATGGTCCGCGGCTTGGCGCTGGCGATGCGCTTGCTGGAGACCATCGACGCTGAGCGCGGCCTACGCGCCCGCGCCGACCACGCCGCGACGGAGAACGTCCGGTTGCTCGAGACGCTGCGCAAGCGCCAACGCGTTCTCGAGGCGATGGCCCGGATCCAGCGGGCGATCTCCCGGCGCGAGCCGTTGGAGGGAGTGCTGGAGACGATCGTGGCCGCTGCCGGCGAGCTGCTCGGCGACGACGCCCCCGCGCTCGTGCTCGTCGACCCCGACGATCCGGGCTGGCTGACCTTCGCCGCCCAGCGTGGCTACGACGCCGTCCTTGCTGAGGACGATGGCGCCCGCCACCGCGTTGGCGCCGGTGTGACCGGCCGCGCGGTTGCCGAGGCACGGCTGATCGTCGTCGAGGACTACCCGTCGCTGCCCGACGCGCGGGCGCCCTGGCTGCGCCATGGCCTGCAGGCGGCAATGGCCGCCCCCGTCCACGAAGACGGTTGTGTCATCGGCAGCCTGCTGCTCTCCTCGTTCCGTCCCGGCCGTGTCTTCTCGCGCGCCGAGCAGGACATGTTGTCGTCCTTTGCCGAGCACGCGTCGCTGGCGCTGACCGACGCGCGGCGCGTCGACACGATGCTCCACCAGGCGCTGCACGACGCGCTGACCGGGCTGCCCAACCGCGCGCTGTTCACCGACCGCATCCAGCACGCGCTGGTCCAGGGCCGTCGCCGCGGCACGACCTGCGGCGTGATCTTCCTCGACATCGATCGCTTCAAGACCGTCAACGACTCGCTCGGCCACGGTGCAGGCGACGAGCTGCTGGTCGCCGTCGCACGGCGCATCGCCGAGTCGTTGCGCAGCGCTGACACCGCCGCGGGCCTGGGCGGTGACGAGTTCGCTGTGTTGTTGGAGGACTTGGGTGCCGTCGAGGAGGCGGTGCTCGTGGCCGAGCGGATCACCGCCGCGCTGAGCACGCCGATTGTCGTCTCCGGGCGCGAGGTTTATGTGAAGGTGTCACTGGGCATCGCCGTCGGTGGCCACGAGGCTTCGGAGTTGCTGCGCCAGGCCGATGTCGCGATGTACCGCGCCAAGCGCGACGGCAAGGGCCGCCACCGGGTCTTCGAGGACAGCATGCAAGCTGAGGTCGTCGAGCGACTTGAGCTCGAGGGCGAGCTGCTGGCCGCGATCGAGCGTGACGAGGTCGAGGTCCATTACCAGCCGGTCATCGCGCTGGACGGCCAGACGCTCGCCGGTTTCGAGGCGCTGGCGCGCTGGACCCATCCGACGCGCGGGCTCGTCCCGCCGCCGCAGTTCATTCCGCTGGCGGAGGAGAATGGCTCGATTGTCGAGCTCGGTCGTCAGATCCTGCGCACCGCCTGCCGTCAGGCCGCGCGTTGGCTGGCGGAGTTCCCGACTGCCGAGCCGCGGATCATGTCGGTGAACCTCTCAGGCCGTCAGCTCGAGGACCCCAACATCGTCGCCGACGTCGCCGCGGCGCTCGCGGATTCCGGCCTGCCCGCGGCCGCGTTGGTGTTGGAGATCACCGAGACAGTGCTCATGCACGACACCGAGGCGACGATCTCGCGGCTGACCGCGTTGAAGGCGCTCGGCGTCCGGCTGGCGGTCGACGACTTCGGCACCGGCTACTCGTCGCTGCGCTACCTGCGCCGGTTCCCGATCGACATTTTGAAAATGGCCAAGCCGTTTGTTGATGGCCTTGATACCGGCGACGACGAGGACCGCGCGCTGGCACGGGCGATCGTCGAGTTGGCCTCGTCCTTGAAGCTCGCCTGTATCGCCGAGGGCATCGAGGCAGGCGCGCAGGCCGACGTCTTGGCCGACCTCGGCTGCGGCATGGGCCAGGGCTTTCACTTCGCGCGCCCGATGGCGTCGGACGCGATGACGGCGCTGATCGCCGAGCCGCCGGGTGCGGGTCGGATGTTCGCGATGCCCTCGACGGCGATGTAGCGGGCGGCCGTCACAAGTTCGTCGCGTTCGTTGAACATTCGTGGTGGCCTGACCCCGTTGTGCGGGACGTTGGTGGTGTTCAGTGCGCGGCGCTGGTCGGTGGTGCGCGGCGTGGTTTGTCGGCATCGAGGAGAGCGAGCGGGGATGAAGCTCGAGACGCGGGCCCGTCGTCCGCTCACGCTCGGGAGGGTGGGCCCGTTTGGGGACGGTGGGCGTCCGTAGGCAGGCCCACCTCGGCGGGTTTCGGTACTTCACGAGCGGGTGGGCCTCTTTGCGGACGGTGGGCGTCCGCAAACGGGCCCACCCCTGCCCAGCGCCTGCGCCACCTGGACCGAGGGCTTGCCGCGATCCAAGGTACTCACCGGTTCCCCGCGGAGCTCCGACCCAGACGCGTACGGACGACGAGCTAGCGCCTCGAGCCGCACTCCCCGCTCGCTCTCCTCGGTGCCGACAGACCACGCGACGCACCCCGACCAGCGCTGCGAACTGACGCCAATGACGCCCGCCCTGCCCGTCCCCTACGCCTCGTGCGCCTCCAGCATCCGTCCCAACCGCTCGCCCGCATCTGCCAACTCCTCCGCCGTCCTGGCCTCCTCGATCACCTGCAAATCGAGGATCCGCGCGCTGAACCGATCGATCGCATCAACCCCGACGATCGCGTGGCATGGCACACCGGCCTGCCGCGCTCGCGTCGCGATCTCACCGGCGATCTTGCCCTCCAAGGTGGTGGCGTCGAGCCGGCCCTCGCCGACGATCACCGCGCGGGCGGCGCGCATGCGCGTGTCGAAGTCCAAGGCCTTCAGGATGAACGCTGCGCCCGGCTCGAGCTTGGCGCCATAGCGCGCCCACAGCCCACCGGCCAGCCCACCGGCCGCGCCGGTCATCGGCACGCCGCGCGGGTCCTTGGGCAGCGTCACGGCTTGATCCTGAAGGCGTCGTTCCAGCTGCTTGATGGCCTTGGCATCAGCACCCTTCTGCGGACCGAAGCGCGCGGGCGCTTGCTCGAACGGTGTGCGCACGTCGCAAAGCACCACCAACGCCGTGCCCTGCAGACCGCCGGCCTCTTCGATCGCCTCGATCGCGCCCGCGCCGCCGTCGGTCGTCGCGCTGCCGCCGGCGGCCACCAGGACGACCTCCGCGCCCGCCGTCGCCGCGGCGACGATCAGCTCGCCCGTCCCGCGCGTGGACGCTGCGACCGCGTCACGCTCGTCCTCGGCCACCCGCTGCAGCCCGGACGCCTCGGCAACCTCGACGATCGCCGTCCCACCGTCCTCGATCAGCGCGAAGCCCGCCGCGGCGATCGGTCGCCCGAGTGGATCGCTCGCCGCCGCACCCGCGGTCTCGCCGCCCAGCGCAGTGAGCAAGACCTCCATCGTGCCCTCGCCACCGTCGGCGACCGGGCAGAGATCGGGCGGGACGAGCCCGGCACGCTCGAGTCCTGCCCCGATGCAGGCGGCCACCTGCGCGGCGCGGAGCGTCCCCTTGAACGAGTCGGGTGCGACGAGGACAGGAGAAGGAGAGGACGGCATGGCGGGCGATCCGCGACGCACGCATCTCCGGCGTCGAGGCCGCGCCGTTGTACCAGAAGCGCGACGCTCAGTCGCGCTCGCCCCATCCCTGGCCGCGCTCGGCCGGGACGATCCTGCGCAAGGTGTAGATGTCGCTGTCGCGCAGCGTTTCGGCGTGCTGCTCGAGCTCCTCCCACGGATCCCAGACGGCGCTCAACAGGCGACCGGTGATGCCGTCGCTGCGGCGTGAGCCGAGGTAGACGGCCAGGTTCGCACCGCGCTCCAGGGGTGTGCCGCCGTTCTCGTGCTGCTGTACGGCCTTGGCGTAGAACGCCTCACCGACGGCCTCCGGGCCGGCCTCGAGGACCTCGTCGAGCATGGTGGTGTTCAACGCCCCGGGCGCAATTGCGTTGACGTCGATGCCGTCGTCGGCGACCTCGTGGGCGAGCGTCTCGGAAAAGCGCACGATCGCGGCCTTGGAGGCCGCATAGGCCGACAACATCGGCAGCGGCGAGGTTGCGCCACCGCCTGAGAGCTGGACGACCTTGCCTCGCTCCGACTGTCGTAGATGGTCGAGCGCGAAGCGCACCGGCAGGACCGACCCCATCAGGTTGATCTCGACGGCGCGGACCCACTGCGCCCACACGATCTCGTCGATCGCGCCCTTGGGTCCGTAGACGCCCGCGTTGTTGACCAGGATGTCGAGGCCGCCCAGCGTCTCGGCAGCGAAGGTGACCAGCTCCTGAGCGGCTTCGGGCACCGAGACGTCGGCCGCATGCGCGTGGACCTCGCCGGCGGCGGCGAGCTCCTCTTGCGCCGCGTCCAGCGCCGCCGTCGACCGCGCGCAGATGACGACGCGTGCACCCTCGCGTAGGTAGGCGCGCGCGATCTCCAGGCCCAGGCCTCGCGCCCCGCCGGTGATCAGCGCGGCGCGACCCTCCAATGCTCCGCTCATGCAGGCCGTCGCCCGACCGAGGCGTAGCGGACGCGCGGGTCACGGGCCAGCGACTGGGCCAAGAAACCGTTGGCGTCCACGACCAGATCACCGCGCAAGATGTCCGGGATCTTGGCCGCATCGAGCTCTCGGTAGTCCGGCCACTCGGTGGCGATCACCAGCGCATCAGCGCCGTCGGCGGCCGCGAACGGATCGTCCATGAGCGTCGCGCCGCACACGTCGCCCGGAAGCGAGCGGACGGCTGGGTCGTGGGCGCGCACCGTCGCACCGGCGCCGAGCAGGTCGGTGCAGAGCTCGACGGAGGCCGAACGGCGAAGCGTGTCGGTCCCAGGCTTGTAGGTCAGGCCCCACACGGCGATCGTCTTGCCCGCCAGCCCGTCGGGCGGCGTCGCCGACGTGCCGTTGCCTAGCAGCACGTTGATGGTGCGGCGCGTCCAGCCGCGGTGAGCGACGTTGCTGTCCCACACGCCATGCAGCAGCGGGGTGAGCAGGCCCTCGCTATCACCGATGGTGGTCAGCGAGCGGATATCACGTGCCAGCGTGCCGCCCGCGAAGGCGCCGCCCGGCCCGAGGTAGGCCCGCGGCCCGATCCGCGCCTCGCTCTTCAATGCCGAGGAGACCTCACCGGCGTCGGCGCCGACGCGCTCGCAGACCGAGGCGACCTCGTTGATGAACGTCACCGACGTCGCGAGGAATGCGTTGAGTGCGTGCTTGGTCATCTCGGCCGACTCGATGCCCATCCACGCGATCTGATCGGTGATCGGCGCGAGCAGCCTAGCGATCACCTCCTGGCTGTAGGGGTCGCGGACGCCGACGACGACGCGATCAGGCTCTAGGAAGACGTTGATGGCCTTGCCCAGCCGGAGGTTCTCGGGCGAATAGGCCAGCGAGATGCCGGGCGGCGCGTCGGCTTGCAGCAGCGCCGTCGAGCCGACCGGCAGTTGCGAGGAGATGAGGACGACGGTGCCGTGGTCCAGCAGCGGCAGCAGGGCACGGACGCGATCCAGGACGTAGTCGACATTGGCGTTGTCGTCGGCGTCGACCGGTGTGTCATAGGCGACCCAGACCAGCTCCGCACCGCGCACCGCTTGGGCCGCGTCGGCGATCGGGCGCAGGCTGCCGTGCTGCAGGCCATCAGCGACCATTTCTTTGAGGCCGGGCTCAAACAGCGGCGGGATGCCGCGCGACAGATCCTCGACGACGGCGCTGTCGGTGTCGTGCGCGGTGACCTCGTGGCCGACCGAGGCCAGCGCGGCGGCGGTCACGGTTCCGAGGTGCCACAGTCCGGCGACGCAGACTCTCATGGCGCGATGGCGAAGCTGCTGTGCGTGGTCACCAGCCAACTATGGACTGGTCAGGGCGATGCAGCGAGGAGAAGGGGGTGCCAACGGGCAGGGTTGCCATCCTGGGCTACGCTGGCGCCCATGCGCGTGCTGGTGACCGGAGCGAGCGGCTTTCTCGGACGTGCCGCGTGTGTGCGGCTGCTCGAGGAAGGCCACGAGGTCGTCGCGCTCGTGCGGCGGTCGGGCAGTGAGCCCGCGGGGACGCGCGCAGTAACGGGGGATCTGGCCGAGCCCGTGACGCTCGTCTCGGCCGTCGCCGACGCGGCCCCCGATGCCGTCCTGCACCTCGCCGCCGAGATCGCCTCCCAGCGCAATGCCGCCAAGGTCTGGACGGTCAACGTGGAGGGGACGCGCGCGTTGCTCAGCGCCTGTCGCACGCTCGCCACGCCGCCGCGTATCGTCTTCACCTCGACCGTCGTGACCGGCGATGCCGGTGGCGCGCTGCTGACCGAGGACGAGCCGCTGCCGGTGGTCACGCCCTATGGCCGCTCCAAGCAGGAAGGCGAGCGGCTGCTGGCCGAGAGCGGCCTGCCCTACGTCATCGTCCGGCCCTCGCACGTCTACGGGCCGGGCGGTTGGTACGCCGACGAGCTGGTCGCGCGCCTGCGTCAGCCCGGGCGCTTCTGTGTGATCGGCAAGGGCCATAACTTGTGGGATGTTGTCCATGTTGATGACGTGACGACCGCGCTGCTGGCCGCGCTGACGGTGCTGCCGGCCGGCGAGATCTACCACTGCGCCGACGACACGCCGATCGCCTACTACGACTTCATGGCCTTGACGGCGCGCACGCTCGGCCTGAAGCCCCCGCGCCGGATTCCCGCGGTCCTTGCGCGCCTCATCGCCGGCGGTGCCGCGGTCGAGGCCGTCGTGCGCTCCGCCCGCTCCAGCAACGCCAAGCTCAAGGCCACCGGCTGGGCACCGCGCTACGCGAGCGCCGAGACCGGCGTGCCGGCGGCCCTGGGCGCTACCGCCTGAGCGGCTACTGCTCCAGCTGATCCACGGTGCACGCCGACGGCTCCTTGTCGTCGCGCCAACGCTGGACCTTCGCGCCGTGGCGGATGCGGTTGTCGCTCACATGGTCAAACGTGACCTCGACCACCAGCTCGGGGCGCAGTCCGACCCACGACAGGTCGCGGCCGGCCGACCAGCGCGACGGCTCGCCGGTGCCGCGCTCACCGGTCTCGTAGGGCTGCAACTTGGCTGGCAGCTCGCGCTTCTCCTTGGCCGAGAAGCCGGAGGTGTGGCCGACGCCGCGCAGGGTGCCGTCAGGCTCGTAGAGCCCCAGGATGAGCGCACCGACCGTGCCTTCGAGCTTGCCCGGGCGCCAGCCGAGAACGACCGCGTCGATCGTGCGCACGCGCTTGATCTTGACCATGCCGGTCCGCTCGCCGGGCAGGTACGGAGCGTCGGCCTCCTTGGCGATCACGCCCTCCTCGTTGAGCAACCAATCCTGTGCCTCGGAGGCGGCCCAGACGACCGGCGTTAGCTCGACGCCGTCCAGCGCTGCCGCCTCCAGCGCAGCACGGCGCTCGCGGTAGGGCCGCTCCAGCAGGACGTCGTCGTCGAGCGCCAGCAGGTCGAAGGCCACCATCCGCGCCGGCGTCTCGACCGACAGCCGCTCGATCCGCGACTTGGCCGGGTGAATCCGCTGGCCAAGCGTGTCGAAGGACGACGCGACGATCTCGCCGTCGAGCACATAGCGGCCGGCGGGCAGCGACGCGACGACCTCGGGGAAGTAGCGATCCAGCGGCTTGCCGTTGCGCGAGGCGATCTCGACGCTCTCGCCGTCGACGAAGACCAGCGCGCGGAAGCCGTCGAGCTTGGGCTCATATGCCCAGCCGTCGCCCTCAGGCAGCGTCGTGCGCGAGCGTGCGAGCTGGGGGGAGAGCGGGGGCGTGAGCGGGAGCGACATCACCCTCAACCGTACCCGCCGTCCGCAACTGCAGGACGACGACGGCGCCGCGATCCAGCCCCAGCCGGCGGCGGCGAAGCGCAAGTCGAGCGAGCCGCTGCCGAGACCGGCGACCAGCGTCGAGGCGGCGGCGCCGGTGGTCACCAACGCGGCCATCAGGAAGGCGTCGATCGTGCCGATGAGGCGGTCGGCGACCAAGATGTAGGCCGCGTAGACCACAGCGGCGCCGAGCGCCATCGCGACGCCGACACCGTCCAGCGCGCCGAGCGAGCCGCTCATGAGCACCAGCGCGGCGCCGACGCTGGCCAGGGCCAACGCTCCTACACGGCGTCCCGTTACGTGCTCTCGGCGCAGCGCAACCGCACCCAAGAACACCAACATCGGATAGAGGTACAACAACAGCGAGGTCAGCGACGCGTCGATGTGCGTCAAGGCCCCGAAGAACAGCCCAGCCTGCGCGGCGTAGCCGGCGGCGCCGAGGCCGAGGCTGGCGAGGATTACGCGGCGGCTGGGGAGCTGCGCGCCGCGGACGGCCACGATCACCCAGAAGAGGGCCGCGGCCAGCAGGAAGCGGATCGACAGCAGCGTGACCACGGTCGCGCCGGTCGCGTAGGCCTCCTTGGCAAAGATGGCCATGGCGCCGAAGGCGCAGGCCGACAGGACGCACAGGGCGGTCCCGCGGGTCTGCGAGGTCGGCGACACGGAGCGACTACCAGTTGCGGCGATCGTCGCTGCGGCGCGAATCCGCACCGAAGCGAGACGAGAGCGCGGCGTTGGCGCCGAAGACTCCGAGGACAGCGAACAGAGAGAACATGCCCTTAGTGTCGGACATACGTTCTCGTTCCTCTAGCCTTTGTTGCCTCTACGAGCTATAGCTTTCCCCTTGAGGTCACAACCATGACGCTGCAGCAGCTGGAGTACTTCCTCGCCGCCCTGGACGAAGGCTCGTTCAGCGCGGCCGCCGAGCGGCTGCTGCTTGCCCAGCCGTCGCTCTCAGAGCAGATCCGCCGGCTGGAGGCCGAGCTCGGCGTCGCGCTCTTTACGCGCGTTGGGCGCGGGATCCGACCGACCGACGCCGCGCGCGCCCTGCGCCCGCACGCCGAGGCGGCGCTCGGCGCCGTCGCCGAGGGGCGCGAGGCGGTCGTCCAGCAGCGCGAGCTTCAGGGCGGTATTGCGACCTTCGGCACCTTCGGGACCGCGCGCTGGTACCCCGGCACCCAGATCGTCAGCGCGTTTCGCCAGCGTCACCCCAAGGTCCGCGTGCGGCTCGTCGGTCAGAACTCCTCCGAGGTGGCGACCGCCGTGCGCGACGGCGACTTGGAGGCGGGCCTGGTCGCGCTGCCGATCGACGACTCCGGCCTCGACGTCCGGCCAATCATGCAGGACGAGATCCTCTACGTCAGCGCCGAGCCCGCGCGGCTCAAGAAGCCGGTGACGATCCGTGATCTCGCCGGCGCCCCGCTGATCCTCACCGACACGAGCTACGGCTTGGAGGACCCGACGCGCCGCCAGCTCTTCGAGCTCGCGCAGCGCGAGGGCGTCACGATCGAGCCGCAGATCGACGTCGAGGACGTCGAGACCGCGATCGAGCTCGCCGCCCGCGGTCTCGGCGACGTCCTGATCGCGCGCGGGATCCTGCTGTCGCTCGGCCGGCGGGTTCCTAAGAAGCTGGGCTGGGTGCCGTTCGCCGAGCCGATCTACGACACGTTCGCCTTCATCAACCGCCGCGGCGCGCGTCTCTCGCCGGCCGCGCGCGAGTTCATGGCGTTGGCCGAGGAGGGCATGGTCGCGATGGCGGCCGAGTTGAAGACGACCCCGCCGCGGCGCCATCGTCCCGGCGACTGAGCGCGGCGGGTACGATGGCTTGCGATGAGCGCAGACACCGCCACCGTCGCCGAGCGGGAGTATCTGGAGACCCTGTTCTGGCTCTTTGAGGCCGGGCTGCCGATGACCGGTGCGAACATCGCACGGGCCATGCAGCTCTCGCCCCCGACCGTCCATGAGATGGTCGGCCGCCTGGAGCGCGACGGCTACATCACCCGTGCCCACGACAAGGTCATCAGCTTCACCGAGAGTGGTCGCGAGCACGCCGAGGCGATCGTTCGCCGCCACCGGCTGATCGAGCGCTTCCTGACCGATGTCCTTGGTATTCCGTGGGATGAAGTGCACGAGGAAGCCGAGCGGCTGGAGCACGCGATGTCGCCGGTGCTGGAGGAGCGGATGCTCGCCGCGATCGGCGACGCGCGCACCTGCCCGCATGGCCACCCGATCGACGTCGGCAGCCGCATCGCCTCGGTCCCGCTGGCCGATGTCGAGATCGGCGCCAAGGTCACGATCGTGCGTTTCGAGAACGAGGCCGAGGACCTGCTGCACTACCTCAAGGCTGCCGGGATGGACCCGGGGCTGGACGGCACGCTGGTCGAGTCCGGCGAGGACATCGTCGTCGAGACCGCGGGCGGCGAGCGCTTGACGCTGACGCGCAGCGTGGCTGAGACGGTGTCGGTCACCGCCGACCCGTCGCCGCCGCCGCGTGTCGCCTTGCCGGCGCAGCTCGTTCTAGGCGAGCAGCGCTACGGGCGCTAGACCGTCGCGGCGCGGAGGCGTGCAGTGATGGCCGCCTCGGCGCGGTCGTAAAGGCTGGCGTCGCCGTTGAGCTGGTGGCGCTGACTGGCTGTGCCGCTGAGCGCGTCGATCTCGAACAGGAGCTGCTCGGCGTCGACGTCGGCGCGCAGATGGCCGGCCTTCTTGGCTGAGGTGATGGCGCGCACCATCAGCTGCTCCCAGTCCTGGAGGTCGGCCTCGATGGCGTCGCGTACGGGGCCGGGCTCGCGGCTGTCGAACTCGGAGCGAACGGTCTCGAAGAAGCAGCCGCCGGCGAAGATCTTGGCGCGCATGTAGGACAACTTGGCCGTGATGAGGGCCTCGAGGCGGGGCAGGCCGCGCTCGGCCTCCTTGGCGGGCAGGACGACGTTGCGGGCGAAGATGTCGCGGGCGGCGCCGATCGTGGCGAGCTGCAACTCCTCCTTGGAGCCGAAGTGCGCGAAGAGGCCGCTCTTGCTCATGCCCAGCTCGCTGGCCAGGCGCCCAATGGTCAGCCCCTCGAGCCCCTCGACCGAGGCGATGTCGGCGGCCGCCTCGAGGATCTGCGCACGGGTGCGCCGGCCCTTGGCGCGGCGGCCGTCGGTGTCGGAGGTATCGACGCTCACGGCCAAAGAAAAATAGCACGACCGTTCGACGTGTGCTAAAAAGCACGACCGTTCGTACTTCTAGTGTCAGGAGCGCCTGATGGCCAGCCCCGTCGATCACGCCGCAGGATCGCCCGTCGCCGCGGAGTTGCCCGCGGCTGCCGAGTCGTCCGTGGCTCCGCAACCGCCTGCCGCCACCCGTTCGTCGAGCACCGTCCTGGCGGTCGCCTCCGGCGCCGCGTTCCTCGCGATGCTCGACGCAACCGTCGCCAACCTCGCGGTTGCCGATCTGCACTCCGACTTTCCCGCGGTCGCCGTCGAAGACCTCTCGTGGGTGATCACGATCTACGCCATCACCTTCGCCGCGCTGCTGGCGCCGGGCGGGCGCTTTGCCGACCTGCTCGGCCGCCGCGCGCTGCTGGCCGGCGGTGCGTTCGTGTTCACCACCATGTCGCTCGTGGCGGCGATCGCGCCGACGTTCGGCGTCCTGCTCGTCGCCCGCGGCCTGCAGGGTGCCGGAGCCGCGGCGATGATCCCCGCGTCGCTGGCGGTCATCCTGGCCGACACGCCGCCCGAGCGCCGCGCGGCGGCGATCGGCGTGTGGAGCGCCGCGGGTGCGCTGGCCGCCGCGGCCGGGCCGACGATCGGCGGGGCGCTGGTCGACGCGGCGGGGTGGCGCGCGGTCTTCGTGGTCACGGTCCCGGCGGGGATCGCGCTGCTGGCGGCGACGCAGCTGCTGCCGGCGGGCGACGAGCGGCCGGACGGTGCGGCGCGGGCGATGGTGCCGGATCTCCTTGGCACGCTGCTGCTTGCCGCGGGTGTCGGTGGGTTGGCGCTCGGCGTCAGCCGTGGTGCCGCGTGGGGCTGGGGTGACCTCCGGACGCTGGTGGCGATCGCCGGCGGCCTGGCCGGGCTGGCGGTCGTGCTGCTGCGCTCGCGATCGCATCCGGCACCAGCCGTCGAGGTCGGGCTCTGGCGCTCGCGCACGTTCGCGCTGGCCAACCTCGCTTCGCTGATCTACGGCGCGGTGCTGTTCAGCTGGCTGCTGGTCGGCGTGCTCTTCCTCACGCAGGTCTGGGGCTACACACCACTGGAGACCGGCCTGGCGATGACGCCCGGCGCGGTCGCGGCCGCGCTGGTGGCACTGAGCTGTGGCCCACTCGTGGCACGCCACGGCCCGCGGCCGGTCGTGCTCGCGGGGCTGGCGACGCTCGCTGCCGCCGGCGTCTGGGTGGTGCTGGCCGTCGAGGACGCGCCGGCGTTCGTGGCGCTGTGGCTCCCGGCGGGGACGCTCGTCGGTATTGGTATGGGGGCGATCGCGACCGGCATGTCGTCGGCGGCAGCCCTGGCGGTCGCGCCGGCGCAGTTCGCCGCCGGCGTCGGCCTCAACCAGGCGGCGCGGGCCGTCGGCGGCGCGCTCGGCGTCGCGGCGATGGCGACGATCCTGCGCGGGACCGATCCCGCGGCGGCCGCGTCGTATCTCGGCGTCTATGAGATGTGCATTGCCTTGCTCGGTGCGGCTGCGGTCGTCTCTTGGGGGCTGGCGCGATGATCAAGGACATTGACATCCTGGCCCGCGAGTGGGCCGACCCGCACGTCGCGAACGACGAGGAGCTCGCGCGGCTGCTCGGTCCGGGCGTGGCGTGGGAGCGCGTCGTGGTGTTGGGCGACAGCATCGCGGCCGGGGTGCGCGAGCCGTCACCGGGGTATCGCGATCTGTCGTGGAGCGACCGGTTGGCCGCGGGGTTGGCAATTGCTCTTCCGGGCGCGGTGGTGCACAACCTAGGCCGGCGTGATCTGACGGCGGCCGAGGTTCGGGAGGCGCAGTTGGACGCGGCGCTGGCGTTGGGTCCAGACCTGGTGATTGTGGCGGCGGGCGGGAATGACCTGTTGCGTCGGGAATTCGACCCCGCCGTTGTGCGCGATGAGCTGTCGGCGATCCTGAGCCCACTTCGCGAGTCTGGGGCCGACATCCTCACCTTCGACCTGCTCGACAACACCGGTACGGGGCTCGTTCCGGAACGCTTCGTGGCGGTGTTGCGTGAGCGGCTGGCGCAGTTGGCAGGCGCGACGCGGGACGCGAGCACCGCGCTCGGCGGCTGGCACGTGCCGCTCACCGCCTATCCGGCGGCGACCGACACGGACATCTTCGCCTCCGACGGGTTGCACCTCACCGCGCGCGGGCACGCGATCGTTGGGACCGCCCTGGCGCGCCACCTTGGGGTGGCGCGGGGTGGCGATTCGGGCTAGACCCTATGCCGGTGACCCCTGGGGTTGACTGGCGGTAGTTGTAGGCCGGACGCTCCTCGCGGGGGTTTGTCTGGCCGGAGGAGTGGCCTCCGGCTGACCCCAGAAATGTGAGGAGGTCCGGCCATGGCCGGAACGATGACGTGGGTCGGTCTGGATGTCCATGCCCGCTCGATGCATGCGGCAGCGATCGACTCGGTGACCGGTGAGCTGACGCGGTTGCGGTTCGGGCCCGGGGTTGAGGGGCCGGTGGCGTGGCTGGCCGAGCTGCCGGGTCCGGTCAGGGCGTGTTATGAGGCCGGCCCGACGGGATTCGGGCTCTATCGCGCGGCGGTGGCGGCGGGTGTCGGGATGCAGGTGATCGCGCCGGGCAAAACGCCGCGCGGACCGTCTGACCGGGTCAAGACCGATCGCAAGGACGCCGAGCTGCTGGCCCGGTTGTTGCTGGCCGGATCGTTGACGCGGGTCGTCGTGCCGGCGCCCGAGGTCGAGGCCGCCCGCGAGATGACGCGAGCCCACGATGCGTGTCGCAGGGATCTGATGAACGCGCGCCATCGCGTGAGCAAGATGCTGCTCAGACATGGACGGGTCTATCCGAAGCCGACGACCTGGACGGCCGAGCATCGCCGCTGGCTCTCACGCCAGCGGTTTGACGAGCCGGCCAGCGATGTCGTGTTCGCTGATCTGATCGCCACCGTCGATGGTCTGACCTCGCGCAAGGCCGCGATCGCGCTGCGGCTCTCTGATCTGGCGACCGATGAGCGGTGGTGGCCGACGGTCGCCAGGCTACGGGCCTTCAGGGGGATCGACACGCTGACCGCGTTGTCGATCCATCTCGAGCTCGGCGCCGATTGGAAGCGCTTTGAACGCGCGACGTCGTTGTCGGCGTGGCTCGGGCTGACGCCGTCGCTGTCTCAGTCGGGCGAGTCCTCCCGGCAGGGCTCGATCACCAAGACCGGATCGATGCTCGCCCGCCGGCTGTTGGTCGAGTCGGCCTGGCATTACGGCAAGCAGCCGCGGCTCGGCGCCACGTTGGCCAACCGCCAGGCCGGTCAGCCCGAACACATCCTGGCCATCAGCAACCGCGCTCAGCAACGGCTCTTCAAGGTCAACCGCCAGATGAAGGCGCGCGGCAAGCCTCACAACGTCACCGTCGTGGCCTGCGCCCGCCAACTGGCCGGATTCCTCTGGGCTGCGGCCACCGCCGACTGACCATCGGCTGACAGCACCACAGGTCGGTGGGCCGGGGCGCCGGGCCATCAGCGGCCGGCACGCGCGATCCAACTATGAGTACCGCCTCTGGGCGGCACGCTCGTTCCTAGACAGCACAAGCCGGCAGCACGAAACCGGGCCCTGAGGTACCCAACCCTCGCATTTCAGACTGGCAACGCCGACACCGAGCCCGGCGTCCCGGCCCACCGACCACACCAACAACCGCCGGCCACCAAGCCGACGCGCACACACACGCCGACTTGACAAACCGACAGCCATATCAGTTGGCGTCGTCCGCGGGTGCGCCACGCAAGCCCCCACCGCGGACGACCCATCACAGGCGCGCGCACCGACGCCCGGAGGGCGTCGAACTACGCCGTCGCGGCCGCGCCCGACGCCGCCTTCACAGCCTCGGCCAGCCGCGCGACACCCTCATCAATCTGATCCTCGGTAACCCCCGAGTACGCCAACCGCAGCGTGTTCTCTCCACCCTCCAACAAGAAGTCCGTCCCCTTGACGATCGCTACACCCCGAGCGTTGGCCTCCTCGAAGACGCGGTCGATCTCGGTCCCCTCCGGCAACTCCACCCACATGAAGTAACCGCCCTCCGGCGCCTGGAAGCGCGCCTCGGGCAGCTCACGCGCGAGCGCCTCGGTGAGTCGCTTCACCCGCCCCGCCAGCGCTGCCTTGACCGTCGCGATCGACTTCTCGATGTCACCACTCGCACAGAACTCATACACGAGCGACTGCGCCACCATGTTCGGCGAGATGTAGGTGTTGGTCGCCAGCCGCTGGATCTCGGAGATCCGCTCGGCCGGGCCGACCAAGTAGCCGACCCGAATACCCGGGCAGACCGTCTTGGAGAACGACGACGCATAGACGACCGAGCCGGTCGTGTCCTGCGACAGCATCGTCGGCAGCGCCTCGCCGGCGAAGCGGATGTCGACGTAGGGGTCGTCTTCGAAGATCACGAAGCCGAACTCGGCGGCCAGGCGCAGTAGCGCCTCACGCTTGGAGGCGCTGAGCGTGTAGCCGGCCGGGTTCTGGAAGTTGGGGATGACGTGCGCCAGCGTCGGTCGGACGCCTTCGTCTCGCAACAGCGTCTCCAAAGCATCGGTGTCGATGCCGTCACGCTCCAGCTCGACCATGCGCACGTCGGCGCCGCGGCCGCGGAGGTTCAGCAGCGTGCGGTCATAGGTCGGCTTCTCCACGACGACCGCGTCGCCGGGCTTGACCAGCGCCTCGAAGAGGAACGCGTCGGCCTGCATCGAGCCGTTGGTGACGATGACCTGTGACGTGTCGACGCCGTGCTGGTTGGCGATCCACTCGCGCAGCGGGCCGTAGCCGACGGCGGTGCCGTAGGCCGTGGTGCCGGCCGGATCGCGCTCGAAGGCGCGCACGGAGGCGGCCTTGAGGCCCTCCACGTCGACGATGTCGAGCGACGGGGCGCCGCGGGCGAAGGAGATCACGTCAGGCATCGCGTCGGATGCTAGCGACCGAACGTGTGTCCGGGAGGGCGAGGATGCTGGGTAGGCAATGGCCATGCCCGCAGCCTCCGTCGTCCTCGTCGAGGACTCGGTCCCGTACGCCCGGCTCGTCGAGCTGATCCTCGCCGACGCCATCCCCGGCGGCGTCGAGGTCCGCCATCACGACACGGTGCGCGACGCGCGGGCCGACCTGCGCGAGCGCGGCGCCGACTGCATCCTGCTCGACTTCGGCCTGCCCGATGCCAACGGCCTGGAGGCGCTGACGCTCGTGCTCGAGGTCTCCGGCGGTGCGCCCGTGATCGTGCTCAGCGGCCACGACGACATGGAGCTGGCGACCGCGGCGATCAGGGCTGGCGCGCAGGATTACCTCGTCAAAGGCCAGGAGCGCCCACCCGCGCTCTTCCTGCGCGCGATCCGCTTCGCGATCGAGCGCCGCCGCCACCAGGAGCGCAACGAGGATCTGCTGCGCGCCAAGGAGGATCGCTGGCGGACGCTGACGCACTTGGCGCCGGTCGGGATCGTCGAGATCGACGAGGCCGGACGCTGCGTCTTTGCCAACGACTGGGTGAACGAGCTGACGGGGCTGGCGCACGACGCGCTGCTCGGCGAGGGCTGGCGCGACGCGCTGCATGGCGACGACGCGCGCGTCGTCGCCGAGGCGTGGCGAGCGGTGCTGCGTCCGGATGGTCCGGACGAGTTCGCGCTGGAGCTGCGCTTCGCAGCGCCCGGCGGCGGCCCGGCGCGTTGGGCGCAGGTCAGCGGCGTCCTGCTGCGCGACCCATGGGGCGGGCCTGCCGGCTGGCTCGGGACGCTCGTCGACGTGACGCCGGCGCGCGCGGCGCGCGAGGCACTCGCGCTGGTCGAACAGGAGCTGCGTCGCTCGGTGCTCGAGCAGGCGCGGCTCCTGGAGCAGCTGGGTGAGCTGGCGCGGACCGATCCGCTCACCGGCCTGGCCAACCGACGGCTCTGGGACGAGCGGATCGCTGTCGAGCTGGCGCGCGCGCAGCGCTACGAGCGCCCGCTCTGCGTCGCCGCGATCGACCTCGATCGCTTCAAGCCCTACAACGACGCGCACGGCCATCAGGCCGGTGACGTGCTGCTGCGCGAGGCGTCCGCGGCGTGGCAGGGCGCACTGCGCGGCGCCGACCTGCTGTCGCGCTGGGGCGGCGACGAGTTCGCGCTGTTGCTGCCCGACTGCGACCTGGAGTGCGCGGAAGGGATCGTGTCGCGGCTGCAGGAGGTGACGCCGGACGGCGATGAGGGCGTCGGCTGCTCGGCTGGGCTCGTGCGCTGGCAGGTTGGCGAGAGCGCCGAGCAGGTCGTCGCGCGCGCCGATGCCGCGCTCTACGCCGCCAAGGCCGACGGCCGCGGCGGCATCCGCGTGGCGTAGTTCAGGATCTCGCCCTTAGGCCACGTCGTCGGGCGGGTCCGGCGGCGGTTCGACCGGCGGTGCGACGACGACGGGGACCGCGCGCGGCGGCGCCCCCGGCCGGCGGGGCAGCGCGTTGGCGACCTCGCGCACGTGCGCGCGGGCGTCGTCTTCGTCCTCGGTCTCATCAGGCGGGTCGGGTGCGGCGGCGACCGCCGGCGGGGCGGGGGCCTCGGGTGGCTCGGGCTCCGGATCCGGGACGGCGTGCGGCCGTGTTGTCAGGCGCCGCACCTCGGCGGTGTGCTCGCTGGCCTGCGGCAGCGTGATCGCCTCGCGCGCAGCCTCGGCGGCGATCGCTTCGGCGGCGGCCGCCAGCGCGTCGACGACCTCCTCGATCCCGCGCTCCAGCCGCTCGGCGCGCCCGGCACGGTCGGCCAGCGCCTCGGCGTGGGCAAGGAGGCGATCGGCGGCCTCGCTGATCCGGCGTGCACGGCCGGCGGCGAAGGCGTCGACCCGGCGGCGTGCTTCCCCGAGGTAGTCGGCGGCCGCGCGCTCGGCGCGGCGTAGCAGCCGCTCGGCATCCTGCTCGGCGGCGAAGCGCACCTGCAGCGCGCGCTCCTGCGCGTCCTCGTCGGCCCGGGCGCGGATCGCGGAGGCGTCCTGCTCGGCGGTTTCGAGGACCTCGCGGACGCGGTTGGTCAGCGAGACGGCGAGCTCCTCGGCGGAAGGGATGCGGGAGGGATCGTCGTCGTCGGCCACGGGGTGAGTGCTCCAGCCGGAAGCTACCAGCGTGTCACGACTGCTTCGGTCAGTTGATGGCGAGCGTCAGCCGGCCGTCGCGCACGTCGGTGACGGCGAACGGCAGCGGTGCGGTCGCGCGCAGCGCGGCGGCCAGGGCGACGGGGCCCGAAAGGCGGACGTTGATCGTCGCGCGGCCAGCGTCCAGCGTGCGTACGTGGACTCCGGCGACGCCTGCGACGCGCTGCAGCGCTTGCTCGAAGGCGGCTAGCGTGGCGAGGTCGTTGAAGGGCGCGGCGTCGATCGTGACGTCGCCGCTGAGCAACGTGTCGGCGGGATCGGGCGCGGCGCCGACGCCGAGCTCGGTGAGCACGCGTGACAGCTCGCTGACGAGGTCGTCGGTCGTGCACACGAGGCGGTCGCGGAAGGCGAGCAGCTCGTCGAGCTGGCGGTGCAGGCCGGCGGCCGGTGCAGGCGGCGGTGGTGCGTAGGCGGGTGGCGCGGTGGGGGCGGGCGGCATCGCGTGCGCCAGCGGAGGGGCAGCGTGTGGCCAGGGCGCCGCGGGCGGCGTGACCGGCACCGGCGGCACGCCGTTGAACGCAGGCGGAGGCGGCGGTGCGTCCGCGCCTGCCGTCCCGTGCCACGAGGCCGTCAGCGGCGTTGCGGAACCCGGTCCCGCCCCGCCCGGCGGAACCGACGCCTGCTCGTGCGGCGCGTCGGGCACCGGCGTCCAGCCGCTCTGGGCGGGGTCGCTGTCGAGCTCCCCGCCGCGGCCGACCGACTCCAGCTCCCGCTCGAGCTCCTTGAGCTTGCGCTCGAGCTCACTCAATGTGGTGGTGACGTCGCTCTCCACTGTGCGCGAGCGTACTCGTGTCCGGAGAGCGACGCCAACCGACGAAACGGATTACCCGCGGAGCCCTGACGGCGTTAGCCGCCCAGGATCTCCACGGCAATCTCAGCCACCTGGGTCGGCGTCCGCCCGACGCGCACGCCCTTGGCCTCCAGCGCCTCGGCCTTGGCGGCCGCGGTGCCCTTAGAGCCGGACACGATCGCACCCGCATGGCCCATGGTCTTGCCCGGAGGCGCCGTAAAGCCGGCGATGTAGGCGACGACCGGCTTGGTCACGTGCTCGGCGATGTAATCGGCTGCGCGCTCCTCGGCGTCGCCGCCGATCTCGCCGCTCAGCACGATCAGCTCGGTCTGGTCATCGGCCTGGAACAGCTCGATGACGTCGATGAACGAGGAACCCGGAACCGGGTCGCCGCCGATGCCGACGATCGACGAATTGCCGAAGCCGGCCTGGGCCAGCGTGTTGCCGATCTGGTAGGTCAGCGTGCCCGACCGCGACACCACGCCCACGTTGCCCTCCTTGAAGAAGGAGGCGGGGATGATGCCGACGTTGGCCTTGCCCGGCGACAGGATGCCCGGGCAGTTGGGGCCGACCAGGCGGGTGCCGGTGCGCTGCAGGTGCGTGTAGACGCGCAGCTCGTCGTGGGCCGGGATGCCCTCGGTGATGCAGATCACCAGCGGGATGCCCGCATCTGCTGCCTCGAGAATCGAGTCGGCGGCAAAGCGCGGCGGCACGAAGACCATCGCGACGTTGGCGCCGGTCTGCGCGACGGCATCGCGGAAGGTGTTGAACACCGGGATGCCCTCGACGTCCTGGCCGGCCTTGCCCGGCGTGACGCCCGCGACCACGTTGGTCCCGTAGCGCTTGTTGTTGAGCGCGTGGAAGGTGCCCTCGCGGCCGGTGATGCCGGAGACGACCAGCTTGGTGTCGTTGTCGATCAGGACGGCCATCAGGCTGCCTCCCCCTTGGCCAGTGCCACGACCTTCTGGGCGGCCTCGTCCATCGTGGCCGCGGTGTTCACATTGGGAAGGTTCGCGTCGGCGAGGATCTTCCGGCCCTCCACGTCGTTGGTGCCGTCCAGGCGGACGACGAACGGAATACCGGACCCACCCACCCCCAGGGTCTTGAACGCCTCGATCAACCCCTTCGCGACCTCGTCGCAGCGCGTGATGCCGCCGAAGATGTTGAACAACACGGCCTTGACCTTGTCGTCAGACAGGATCACCTCGACCGCGCTGGTGATCGCCTCGGCCTTGGATCCGCCGCCGGCGTCCAGGAAGTTGGCCGGCGCGCCGCCGTAGTGGGCGACGACGTCCAGCGTCGACATAACCAGCCCGGCGCCGTTGCCGAGGATGCCGATGTCCCCGTCGAGCTTGACGTAGGTCAAGCCGCGCTCGTGGGCCATCTGCTCTTGGGGATCCTCGTCGGACGGGTCGCGCAGGTCAGCGTTAGCCGGGTGACGGAAGAGCGCGTTGTCGTCCAGCGTGACCTTGGCGTCTAGCGCGGCGACCTTGCGCTCGGGCGTGACGATCAGCGGGTTGACCTCAACCAGCAGCGCCTCCTCGGCGATGAAGGTCCCGTAGAGCTGGTGCAGGAAGGCGCCGACGGGGCGGACGAGGTCGGCGTCGATGCCGGCCTCGAAGGCCAGGCGGCGGCCGTGGAAGTCCTGGAAGCCCAGCAGCGGATCGACGTGCAGCGTGGCGATCGCGCTCGGGTTGGACTCGGCGACCTCTTCGATGTCCATGCCGCCCTGGGTGGAGAGCATGATCAGCGGGGCCTTGGCGCCGCGGTCAAAGACGATCGAGGCGTAGTACTCGGACTCGATCTGCGGGGCGGCGGTCTCGATCCACACCTCGTGGACCGTGAAGCCCTTGATGTCCATGCCGAGGATCGCGTCGGCGGCTGCGCGCGCCTCGTCCTCGTCGTTGGCGATCTTGATGCCGCCGGCCTTGCCGCGGCCACCGATCTTCACCTGTGCCTTGACGGCACACGGGAAGCCGATCTCCTTGGCGGCGGCGACGGCTTCGTCGACCGTGCGCGCCGGGCGTCCGTCGGGGACGGGGATTCCATGTCGGGCAAAAAGCTGCTTGCCCTGATATTCGAGCAGGTCCATAGAGGGGCGAGACGGTATTGCAGGAGTCCGCGCTGATGCTTCGTGCCCAAACGACCGCGCGTCGTAGGAAGGTCCAGAGATGGCACAATGCCCAGCCGCATGGCACTTCCGAAGAACATTCAGTGGATCACCTTCGACGTCTACGGCACCCTGATCGATTGGGAGTCGGGGGTCGCTGATGCGTTCGAGCGGGAGGCAAAGCGCGATGGGTTCCCCATCGATCGCACCCAGGTCGTCGATCTCTTCCTCGAAGCGACCAAGGAGATCCAGAGCGGCTCGTATGAGCTTTACGCCGAGGTCTTGCGCCAGGCGGCGATCAAGATCGCCAAGGAGATCGGCTGGCCGCTGGAGCCTTCGCGCTCAGGATTTTTGCCCGATTCGGTTGCTCGCTGGGGCGCGTTCAAGGAGACCATGCCCCAGATGCGCAAGTTCCTGAGCAAGTATCAGACGGGGCTGATCTCCAACATCGACGACAAGCTGCTCGGTCTGACGCGCCGGCACATCCCAGCCGACGTCGACCTCGTCGTCACCGCCCAGCAGGTCCGCTCCTACAAGCCTGATCCCGCGCACTTCAACGAGTTCGCGCGGCGGATCGGCGGCAAGAAGGGGTGGGTCCACATCGGTGCCGGGCTCTACACCGACATCGAGCCGGCGACCAAGTTGAAGGTTCCGACGATCTGGGTCAACCGCCGCAAGGAGGAGATCCCGCCGGGAGGCAAGAAGCCGACCGCCGAGGTCAAGACCCTGCTGGAGGCGGCGAAGCTCCTAGGTCTCTAGGCGACGTTCGTGCAGGTCGTCGCCCTGCATCCGGGCGTCATCGTCGCTCGGAGTGCGCGGTGGCAGACGACGTGCACGCTGCTGCACCACGGCGAGGAGACGTTCATCGTCGACTCGCCGATCTTCCCCGATGAGCTCGACGCGCTGCCGGGGATCCTCGGGCAGGCGGGCTGGGGACTGTCGGGGCTGCTGGCGACCCACGGCGACTGGGACCATCTCCTGGCGCGGCTGGCGTTCCCGGAGGTCGCGCTGGGCGTGGCCGAGACCACGGCCGCGCGGCTGCGCGCCGAGCCCGGCGTGGCGCAGCGCGAGCTGCGCGATGCCGACGAGGACGATTACGTGATCCGGGCCAAGCCGTTGTCGTTGGGGCAGGTCCAGGCGCTGCCGGTGCCGGGCAAGCTGGAGCTGGGCGGCGACGCCGAGCTGGAGCTGATCCCGACCGAGGGCCACACGGCCGACGGGATGGCGATCTGGGCGCCGTTTGCCGGCGTGCTGGTCGTTGGCGACTACGTCTCGCCGCTGGAGATCCCGATCATCTCCGAGAGCGGCTCGCGCAACGCCTACGTCGCGACGCTGCTGCGGTTGGCGCCCTACGTCGAGCAGGCCGAGTGGGTCGTGCCCGGCCACGGGCCGGCGATCGACGGCGCGCGCGCCCTGGCGATCCTGCGCGAGGACGTCAAGTACCTGGAGTCGCTCGGTGGCGCGGGCGAGCCGGCGCTGCCGCTGGCGCGCCGCGACCGCGTCCAGCAGAAGCTTCACGCGGAGAACGTCGCGCGGGTGGGCGCCTCGTCGTGACCGGGATCCACCACGTCGCGCTGCCGACCCGGCGCGATGACGTGGAGGCCGAGGTCGCATTCTGGGCGTTGTTGGGGTTCTCGGTCGTGGAGGCGCCGCCCTCGCTGCGCGAGCGCGCGAGGTGGCTGCAGGCGCCGGACGGCACGCAGATCCACCTCCTCTACGCCGACGACGACCCGGGCACTGCGCCGCGCGGCCACGTCGCGATCGTCCCCCCGGCCTTCGAGGCGACCCTCGCCGCCCTCGACGCCGCCGGCCACGCGACGCAACCGCGCACCCCTCACTGGGGCGCCGGGCGGGCATATGCTCGTTCACCCTCCGGCCACCTCATCGAGCTGATGGCCGCGCCGCCGTTCGCATCGATCACCTGACCTCAAGGGGGCGAGTTCGAGCCGCTGGTCGCCTTAACGGGCACATGGCACGTCAACTCGACCACGACCGGCTTATGTCGGCGATCGCTGCGGAAAGGCATGGGGTTCTGTCGCGCACGGTGCTCCTCGATGCGGGAATCGGCGCCGGGACGATCGATGATCGGTTGCGTCAGGGGCGGCTGGTGAGCTTGCATCGCGGCGTGTATAGCCTCGGTCACTCGCAGCTCACCGATGCTGGTTGGCGGCTCGCGGCCGCGGATGCGTACGGGCCTGGAGCCGCGTTGAGCCACATCAGCGCAGCGACGGCGTGGGGCATCCTCAATGGTTCGTTGTTTCCCATCCACGTGTCGCTCGCCAAGCGCAGCGGCACGGCGACGCGGGCGCGGACGAAGGTCCACAGGCTGATGAGGTTCGATGCGGATGAGGTCACCGTGCGCGATGCGATCCCCGTTACCACCGTCTCGCGGACGATCCTTGACCTGGCGGCCTCGGTGCGTGGCCGTCGGCTCGAGCAGGTCGTACGCCGTGCGTCGCGCCTGCAACTTTTCGACCTCCGCGAGCAGCGGGTTCTGCTCGATCGCCACCCTCATCGGCCGGGTGTGCCCGAGCTCGGCCGCCTCCTCGCTTCACTGCGCGGTCGCGGGACCGACGACTTCCGCAGCCGGATGGAGATCGCCTTCGCGCAGTTGTGCGATGACTATGACCTTCCTCGGCCGGTCGTTAACGGCGTGATCCTCGGCGAGCGCGTCGACTTCTATTGGCCAGGAACCACGCTCGTCGTCGAGACCGACAGCTTCGAGTTCCACGCGATGCCCACGACCTTCGCGAACGACCGCCGACGCGACCAGAAGCTGACACTTGTCGGCTACACCGTCATCCGTCTCACTTGGGATCAGGTCACCACCGACACGCGCGCCACGGCGGCCATCGTTTCCGCGCTACTGAAGAAGTGCCGGTCGAGTTGACCGGCACGGTTCCGGCCAACTCGACCGGCGCCCCGAAGGAAGGTTCGCTTACGCCTCCGGCCCCGCGTCGAGGTGGCGGCGCAGGTAGATGTCGCGGGGCTTGCCGGAGGTGAAGCCGAAGGACTCGTAGAGCGCCAGCGCGGGCGCGTTGGCCTCGTTGACGTCGAGCTCCATGCGGCGGCATCCACGTGTGAGGGCGTGCTCAGTGGCGGCGTCCAGAAGTGCACGGGCGACGCCGCGGCCGCGGGCGTCCTCGGTGACAAAGACGTCTTCGACCAGGCAATCGCGGCCAGCGCGCCAGATACCCATGCGGTAGCGCAGCTGGATGACGCCTGACGGCGGTGAGTCGTCGTCAGGGGTGGCGAGCAGGAACTCGGTGTTGTGGTCGTCCATCAGGCGCTCGACGCCCGCGAGGAAGGCGTTGTCTGATGGCCAGGAGTGGCCCAGGTGATTGCGGAACGCGACAAGCAGACGCGCGACGATCTCGGCCTCGTGCGGGCCGGCCTTCCAAGCTCTTGCGGGCAACTACGACTCCTGGTGGACGAGCCAGCCGACGGTCATGTCGGCGACTAGGTCGCCGGCGCCGTCAGTCAGCGAGACATCGATGGTGAACGCGACGTGGCCGTCGCGCTGAAGGTCAGCGAGCAGCGTCTCGGGGTCTGACCCCAGGACGCCGGTGGCGGTGATCGGGCCGCGCGGGATCTTCTTGTAGGAGATCTCGGCGCGCTCGGGCGAGAGCTCCAGCCGCGGCAGGTGCTCGACGAAGACGGCGGCGAGCGCTGCACCTGAGGCGGCCTGGCCGACGGCGAAGAGCGCGCTCGCGTGCTGGGAGCCCGTGTGGTTGCGCAGCGCTTGATCGTCGGGCAGCCGCGCGACGCCGCGCCCGACCGAGACCTCGACGATCTCCAGGCCGAGATGCCCGTTGAACGGGACGGCCTGCTCCATGCCTGCGCGCAGCGGCTCGAGCTCATCCATGAACGCCAAGCCTAGCGGCGGCCAGCGCCGTGGTTCAGAGCTCTAAGAGCTGCAGACCGTCGGTGGCGACGGCGACGTGCGGATGGACGGCCGCGGCGCGGGCGTGGAGGTCGGCCTCGTCGGCGGTGGGCGGCACGTGGATCAACACGAGGTGCTCGGCGCCCGTCTGCACCGCCACGCGCGCCGCATCGGCCGGCTCGGCGTGGCCGGGCGCCGCTGGCGGGCCCCAGGCGTCGTGGGCCAGGACGCGCACGCCGCGGGCGAACGGCGCGGTGCCCGGGTCGGCCTCGGTGTCGGTACACCACATCAGCTCATCGCCGACGCGGATGCCGAGCGTCGGGTTGGTGTGGCGGTCCTGGCGGCGTGTCCGGATGTCGAAGTCCTCGACGCCCGCATCGCCGCAGCCCAGCTCGCCGACGCGCACCCCGAGCTGGTCCAAGTCGATCGGCATGATCGGCGGCGCGAAGAGGCGCGCCAGCACCTCGGCGGTCGGCACGTCGTACAAGGCCATGCCCGGCCCGCGGACCGTGATCTCCAAGTCGTCGAGCTCGGTCAGATACGCCAGCCCGCAGACGTGGTCGATGTGGAAGTGCGTCAACAACACCTCCAGCCGCGTGCGCCCGGCCAACAGCGCGCGGTCGGTGATCAGCCGTCGCAGGCCCGTGCCCGCGTCGACGACCACCGCGCGGTCACTGCCCTCGGCGAGCAGCAGCAGCGAGGAGGTCTCGCGCGTGCCCGTCGGGATGAAGCCGCCGCTGCCCAGGATGGTCGCGGCGGCCAACATGGTCAACTACTCCGCGGCCTCGGCGGGCGGCGACTTGATGATGGCGATCTGGGCGCCGGACTGGATCGGCTCACCCTCGGTGATCGACAGCGTCTCGATCACGCCCGCCTTGTGGGCGGTGATTTCGTTCTCCATCTTCATCGCCTCGATGATGCAGAGCAGCTGGCCTTCGGCGACCGTGTCGCCCTGCTTGACGAGCACCTTCCACATGTTGCCCTGCAGCGGGGAGACGAGCTCGTCGGCACCGCCGCCAGCGCTCTTCTTGCGCTCGCCGCGCTTCTTCGGCGCGGCGCCCGCGCCATTGGCGCTGCCCGCGGCAATCGCCACACCGGACCCTGCCCGCCCACCCGGACCAATGACGGTGACGTCAAAGCGCCGGCCCGAGACCTCGACGGTGTAGGCCTGCTCGACCTTCTCGTCCTCGTCGTCATCAGCCAGCGTCGGCGCCGGGAAGGCCAGCGTCTTGAGCCAGTCGCTGTCTTCGACCAGGTCGCGGCAGGTCTCGGCGTTGGCCCACTGGTCGGTCGCCAGCAAGGCCTGGTGGAACGGGATCAGCGTCTTGAGATCCTCGATCTCGTACTCGCCCAGCGCGCGCAGCATGCGCTTGGTCGCCTTCTCGCGGTCGGTGTCCCAGACGATCAGCTTGGCGACCATCGGGTCATACATCGGCGTGACCTCGCCGCCAGGGCCGACGCCCGAGTCGACGCGCACGCCCGGGCCCGACGGCTCGCGGTAGTTGCCGATCTTGCCCGGGGCCGGCGAGAACTTGCGCGACGCGTCCTCAGCGTTGATGCGGCACTCAATGGCGTGGCCGCGTAGCTCGACGTCGTCCTGGGTGACGGTCAGCGGCTCGCCGGCGGCGGCGAGGATGCCCTCGCGCACGATGTCGATGCCGGTCGTCATCTCGGTCACACAGTGCTCGACCTGCACGCGCGTGTTCATCTCCAGGAAGAAGTACTCGCCGTCCTGCAGCATGCCCTCGATCGTGCCGGCGCCGACGTAGTCGACCGCGCGCGCCGCGTCGGTGCCGATCTTGCCGATCGCCTCGCGCATCGCCGCGTCCACGGCCGGGGCCGGGGACTCCTCGATGAGCTTCTGGTGGCGGCGCTGGACCGAGCAGTCGCGCTCGCCGAGGTGGATGACGTTGCCGTGGCGGTCGGCGAGGACCTGGACCTCGACGTGGCGTGGATCGGGCAGGTAGCGCTCGAGGTAGACGGTGCCGTCGGAGAAGAACTTCTCGCCCTCGCGCGAGGCGCCCTCGAAGGCGTCCTGCAGCTTGTCCTCGGTCAGCGCGACGCGGAAACCCTTGCCGCCGCCGCCGCTGGCGGCCTTCACCGCAACCGGGAAGCCGATCTCGTCGCGCGCGATGCGCAGCGCGTCCTCGAGCGTGTCGACCGCCTCGGTCGTGCCGGGGACGATCGGGACGCCGGCGGCCTGCATCAGCTCGCGCGCCTTCGTCTTTGAGCCCATCGCGTCGATGGCCGAGGCGGGCGGGCCGATGAAGACGATCCCGGCCTCGTCGCACGCGCGGGCGAAGGCGGCGTTCTCGGCCAGGAAGCCGTAGCCGGGGTGGACGGCCTCGGCGCCCGACTCCTTGCAGACCTCGATGATCTTGTCGATCTTGAGATAGCTCTCGGCGGCCGTGGGACCGCCGAGCAAGTAGGCCTCGTCGGCACGCTGCACGTGCAGCGCGTCCCGATCCAGCTCGGAGTAGACACCGACGGAGGCGATGCCCATCTCTTCGAGCGTCCGCATGACGCGGATGGCGATCTCGCCCCGATTTGCGACCAAAACCTTGGAGAACATGCGGCGCGGAAGGCTATTTGATCGTGAGATCGGACGGCCTGCCGTCTAGACTCGCCGCGCATGAGTGAGCCTGTGCGCCTTGCGTTTCGCCCGCGACGGCCCGATGTGATCGACGAGGCGTTCGACGGCGAAGCCGTGCTGGTGCATATGGGCACAGGGTGTTACTTCTCGCTGAACGCGCCCGCGACGGCCGTCTGGGCGTTGTTGCAGGACGGCCGCAGCGCAGATGCAATTGCCGCGTCGTTGGGCTGGGATGCGTCATCGGTGGAGATCTTTGTCGAGCGGCTATGCGCCGAGCTGTTGGTTGAGGAGGCCGAGAGCGACGCCGGGACCACGGTTGTCGAGGCGCCGCCGGCCGAAAGCGAGCCGGTGCTGCAGCGCTTCAGCGACATGCAGGACTTGTTGATGCTGGACCCGATCCACGACATCGATCTCGACGGCGATGGGTGGCCGGTGACGCGCGCGCCGGCCGGATGACCGCGGCCTCGACCGCGGAGTTCGTCGCGCGATTGGTCGACGTTGCGCGCGCCGCGGTGGCCGACGGGCCGTCGCGCACGTTGACGTTGCGACCCGCAGGCGTGCCGGTCCGCGTGCACGTGGCCGGTGCGGAGCTGATCGACCAGCTCGTCCCCGGGATGTTGGAGATGTCGGTCGCGGCGGGCGAGCGACCGGCGATCGAGCTGTGGGCCTTCGACACGGCCGGCACCGGCCGTGCAGCCCCGCCGCCGCCCTGGGCGACGCGGGATTACCTCCAGCGCGAGGAGATCGCGGGCTGGACGCGGCCGCCGCACCTGGCGAGCTACAGCACCGAGTACGCGACGCTGTCGGTCGCCGACACCGCTGCGGGCGTCGGGGTCCAGTGGCTGCGCGAGGCGTCGGCGATGGCCCCGTGGGAGGGCGGCGCGCCGCTGCGCTCCATCCTGCGCTGGACGCTGGCGCGCCACGGCGTGCACCTGATCCACGCCGCCGCGGTCGGGACCGGTGCTGACGGCGTCCTGCTGCTGGGCTCCGGCGGGGCGGGCAAGTCCACCACCGCGCTGGCCTGCCTGCGGGCGGGCATGGCGTTGGTCGCCGACGACTACACCTTGGTCCAGTCCGGCGCGCCGCCGACGGCGTATCCGGCGTTCGCGATCGCCAAGGCCGCTCCGGCGTCGCTGAAGCTGCTCGGAGGCGGCGGGGAGGATCTCCACGCGCGCGCGGCCGGCGCCCGCGTCGACTGGCGCGGCAAGCTGCGGCTGTCGATCGCCGACGTCGTCTGCCCGTCGCTGGCGCTGCGGGCGATCGTGCTGCCGCGGGTCGCGGAGCGGACGGGCACCCCGGTCCCGTTCAGCGCCCGCGAGGCGCTGCGCACGATCGCCGTCTCGACGCTGCTGCAGCTTCCGGGCGACAGCGCGACGACGCTGACCGTGCTGCGGGAGCTGCTCGCCACGCTGCCGGTTTACACGCTGGAGGTCGGGCCCGACGTGGACGCGATCCCGGAGGCGATCGGCGCGCTGATCGCGACGCTGACGGCGGAGGCGGCGGCGTGAGCGACGTCCTTGGAGATGGCGTGCGCGAGGCCGAGGCGGGAGCGAGCGAGGTCGGCGATCTGACGGTGATCATGCCGCTGCACGACGCGGCGCCGTGGGTGGGCGACGCAATCGCCAGCGTGCTGGCCAACGCCGACGGACTGCTGGAGCTGATCGTCGTCGACGACGGCTCGACCGATGAGGGCGCGGCGATCGCCGAGGCCTTCGGGCCGCCGGTGCGCGTCGTGCGCCAGGAGTGCCGCGGCCCGTCGGCGGCGCGCAACGTCGGGATCGCGCAGGCGCGCGGCACGCTCGTCGGCTTCCTGGATGCCGACGATCTCTGGGTCGCCGGCCGGCCGGATCCGCGCCGCGCGGCGCTCGAAGCGGACCCGAACGTCGATCTCGTCATGGCGCGTGCGCAGCCGGTCGCGGGCGACCCGTTGCGGCCTTACGGCGAGCCGACCGTCGGGATCCAGCTCGGCACGTGGCTGATGCGTCGCTCGCTGCTCGAGCGCCACGGCGGGATGGACGAGGGGTTGCGCCACGCCGAGGACGTCGACTGGCTCCTGCGGCTGCGCGAGGCGGGCGCGCGCCTGGTGCTCAGCGAAGCGGTCACGACGCACTATCGGCTGCGCGACGGGAGCCTCACGCGCGACCGCGACGCGACGCGTCATGGCCTGCTCGCCGTGCTGCATGCGTCGCTGCAGCGGCGCGGAAAGGGGGCGGCGTGATCGGCGTCATCGTCGCCGTCCGCGACCAAGCCGCCTATCTCGGCCAAGCATTGGACAGCATCGTTGCGCAAACGGTCCCGTCGCAGGCGGTCATCGTCGTCGACGACGGCTCGGCCGACGGCACCGGCGACGTCGCCCGCGCACGCGGCGTGCGCACGATCCGCACCGAGGGCATCGGGCCCGGCGGGGCTCGAGGCGCCGGCGCTGCCGCGCTGGACACCGAGCTGCTCGCCTTCCTCGACGGTGACGACCGCTATTTGCCAACCCACCACGCGACGCTGCTGACGGCACTACGCCACTCGGGTGCCAACGCGGTCTGCGGCATCGCGCGGCGCTTCGCCGCTCCCGGCTCGGAGGCCGCGCGGCGCTACGCGCTCGGCGACGAGCCGCAGGCCGGACGCACGCCCGGCGGCTTGCTCGTGCGGCGGGCCGCCTACGAGGCGGCCGGCGGCTTCACGAGCAACCCCGGTCGCAACGAGGTCTTCGACCTCTTCAGCCGGCTCGGCGACGTCGTGGCGGTGGCCGAGGTGGTCTATGAGCGCCGGATCCACGGCGAGAACCGGTCGATCGTCGCGCGCGCCGAGGTCCATGCGGAGTACCTGGCCAGCGCGCGCGACGCGATCCTGCGTGCCCGGCGGGAAGGTCGCGCGTGAGTCGCGCCGCGCGGTTGCGGCCACGGCCCGAGCAGGATCTGCTGCTGCGCGCGGCGCTGCTGGGAGACCCGGCGCAGGCGACCGAGGCCTACCGCCAATGGGCGGCACGGGTCGATCTCGACAAGCTCGACTTCGGCTCGCTGCAGCTGCTGCCGCTGCTCGCGCTGCGGCCCGGTGGGGTTCCGGACGATGATGCGCTGGCACGTCAGATTCGCCACGTCGCCCGCTTCTCGTGGCTGCGGACGCAGATGCTCGGACGGCGCGTGGCGCCGGTCGTCGCCGCGCTGGCTGACGCCGGGCTGGAGCCGCTGCTGAGCAAGGGCGCGGCGCTCGTCTATGCGCATGGCATCGATGCGCGGCTGCGACCGATGTTCGACATCGACGTGTCCGTCGCGCCGCATCACGCCGACCGGACGGTGGCGGTGTTGAACGAGCTCGGCTTCCACTCGACGTTGCAGGACGTGCTGACCGGGCATCGCGACGCGGTCGTGCGCGACGTCCACAGCTTCGGCTTCAGTGGGTCGGACGGGGCCGAGATCGACCTGCACTGGCATCTGCTGCACCAGGGGCGCAGCGTCGCGCTGAGCGAGGCGTTTCGCGCGGCGGCCGTGGACGCAGAGATCGTCGGCGTGCGCTGTCGGGCCACGAGCCTCGACGACACGCTCGTCGTTGCCGTGGCCCACGGCACGAGCTGGGCCCGCAACGCGGCCGTGCGCTGGGTCGGCGACGTCGCGCTGCTGATGCGCGACCACGGCGCGGCGATCGACTGGGACGCAGTCGTCGCGCGCTGCCGCCAGGCACGGCTGAGCCGCTCGATGCTCGACGGGCTGGACTACGTCGCCGAAGTCAGTGGCCTCGAGGCGCCGGCCGCGGCGCGCCGGGCGCTGGAGCGCGTGCCGGTGCCGCTGGCGGTGCGGCTGCGGCGACGGCGCGCCGATGACTCGGGCGGCGACGGCGGCGCTCGCCCCGCCGGGCGGCTCGGAGGCCTGATCGACGCCTACGAGAACGACATCCAGGGCAGCGTCGCTCCCGGCGCGCGCACGGGCCCGGCCGACGGGCTGCGCTTCCTGGCCAGGCGCTGGGCGCTCCCGAGCGCTCGCAGCGTGCCGGCGCACGCGGTCTGGGTCGCGGCCGGGCGGCCCGACCGGTTGCGTCCGCAGCGGTTGACGCGAGTGAGCAGAACGGGCGGCCCGGAGGTCGGCGCCTACCCGCTCGGCGGTGAGCTGCGGTTCGGCGTCGGTGGCGAGGGCCACCGCTTCCTGGGCGCCGGATGGTGGTTTCCCGAGCCGCACGGCATCTGGTCGCGCGGCGCGCGCGCAACCGTCGTCCTGCCGCTGGAGGCGGCGCCGGCCGCCGGCGCGCCGCTGTGGCTCGACCTGCTCGTTCACGCACCGCTGGGGCCGCGCCGGCCGACAGTCGCGGTGCGGGTGGTGGTCAACGACCGCTCGGTCGCCCGAGCGACGCTCGGCGGGCCCGGCGGCGTCGGCCACGAGCTGCGGGCGCGCGTGCCGGCGGCGGCACTGCGAGGCCGGGACGTCGCCGAGCTCGCGCTGATCGTCGACCGGACGATGTCGCCGGCCGACGCGCGGCTCAACACCGACGTGCGCCAGATCGGCGTCGGGCTGATCGCGCTGCGCCTTGGCGCCGACGATGCGCGCGAGCCGCTGGTCGCCGCTTAAGCGACCATCCCGCCAGCGACGGTGTCGTTGTTGGACTCGTCGATGAGAATGAAGGCGCCCGTGACGCGGTTGCGCGCGTAGGGGTCGGCGATGACGGGGCGGCGGGTGCGCAGGCGAATGCGGCCGATGTCGTTGAGCCCGAGCTCGGTCGGTGCCGGCCCGCGCTCCAGCGTCTGGACGTCGACGACGTCGATGATCGAGTCGACGACGGCCTCGGCGGTGTGGGTCAAGTGCTTCAACAAGTACCGCGACCCGGGGCGCAGCGGGCGGTCGGCGAACCAGCAGACGTCGGCTTCGAACTCGCGGACGGGCTCCGGCGCATCATCAGCGCTGACGAGCACGTCGCCGCGCGAGGCATCGACATCATCAGCCAGCCGGATCGTGACGCTTTGGGGCGGGAAGGCCTGCTCCAGCGGGCCGGTGAGCGTGTCGATCGACGCGACCGTCGACTCGACCCCGGACGGCAGCACCTTCACACGATCGCCGGGCCGCACGACGCCCGAGGCGACCTGCCCGGCGTAGCCACGGAAGTCGTTGCCCTCTGAGCGGATCACCAGCTGCACCGGGAAGCGCAGGTCCTCCAGGTTGCGATCGTCGGCGGGGTCGATCGCCTCCAGATGGCGCAGCAGCGGCTCGCCGACGTACCACGACATGTTCTCGCTGCGGTCGACGACGTTGTCGCCCTCCAACGCGCTGATCGGGATGTAGGCGATGTCGCGCGAAGTCAAGTGCTTGCGGAACACGCTGAAGTCGCGGACGATCTCGTCGAAGCGCTCTTCGGAGTACGCGACCAAGTCCATCTTGTTGATCGCGACGACGAGGTGCGGGATGCCCAGCAGCGAGGCGATGAAGGCGTGGCGACGGGTCTGCTCGACCACGCCGTGGCGCGCGTCGACCAGCACGATCGCCACATCGGCCGTCGAGGCGCCGGTGACCATGTTGCGCGTGTACTGCACGTGGCCGGGCGTGTCGGCCAGGATGAAGTCGCGAGTCGGCGTGGCGAAGTAGCGGTAGGCCACGTCGATGGTGATGCCCTGCTCACGCTCGGCCTTCAACCCGTCGGTCAGGCGCGAGAGATCCATCTCGCCGTCGCGGCCGTTGAGATCGGCGTACTGGTCGGCGAGGATCGCCTTGCTGTCGTGCAGCAGGCGACCGATGAGCGTTGACTTGCCGTCGTCGACGGAGCCCGCGGTGGCGAGGCGAAGCAGGGTATGGGTCATGACAGCCAAGTCCTAGAAGTAGCCCGCGACCTTGCGGTCTTCCATCGCCGACTCCGACACGCGGTCATCGGCGCGCGTCTCGCCGCGCTCGGTGACGTTGGTCGCGGCGATCTCGGCGACGACCTGATCCAGCGTCGAAGCCGTGGAGGCAACAGCGCCGGTGCAGGAGATGTCGCCGACGGTGCGATAGCGCACCGATGCGGTGAAGGGGTCCGAATCGCGCTCGTCGCGCGCGATGAACTCGGAGTCGGCGTAGAGCATCCCGTCGCGGCGGAAGACCGCGCGCTCGTGGGCCAGGTAGATCGAGGGCACCTCGATCTCCTCGTCTTGGATGTACTGCCAGACGTCCAACTCGGTCCAGTTGCTCAGCGGGAACGCGCGCACGTTCTCGCCGCGGCGCACGCGCGTGTTGTAGATGTTCCAGAGCTCGGGCCGCTGGGCCTTGGGATCCCAACCGCCGAAGTCGTCGCGGAAGCTCAGGATGCGCTCCTTGGCCCGGGCGCGCTCCTCGTCGCGGCGCGCGCCGCCGAAGGCCGCGTCGAAGCCGTGCTCGGCCAAGGCATCCAACAACGTCGTGGTCTGCAGGCGGTTGCGCGAGGCGCGCGGGCCCGTCTCCTCGACCACGCGGCCGCTGTCGATCGACTCCTGCACGGAGGCGACGACCAGTCGCTCGCCCAGGCGCTCCACCAGGTTGTCGCGGAACTCGATGACCTCTCCGAAGTTGTGCCCTGTGTCGATGTGCATCAGCGGGAACGGGAACTTGCCCGGCCGGAACGCCTTCTCGGCCAAGCGCACGAGGACGATCGAGTCCTTGCCGCCGCTGAACAGCAGCACCGGCTTCTCGCGCTCGGCGGCGACCTCGCGCATCACATGGATGGCCTCGGCCTCCAGCGCCTGCAGGTGGGTCAGGGTGTGCGAGCTCATGCGGGAGCAGCCTCCGTGGTGGGCGCGTCGGTGGGGCGTGGGCGGATGGGGCGGGCGCGGTGGATGACCGCGGCGACGGCGCCGACGATCGCGGGGACGCCGACGATGGTCCACGTCGGCAGGTCCGCGCCCGCCTTGGTGAGCACGCCGAGCGAGGAGCCGAGCAGGACGCAGCCCAGCGCGGGACGCAGGACGACGGCCGGGATGCGGCCGCTGAGCGCGGTGCCGATCACGACGCCGGGCAGCGAGCCGATCAGGATCGTGCCCATCAAGGCGAAGTCGACGTTCCCGGCGACCAGCTGCGCGAGGCCGGCGGCCCAGAGCACGATCGCGGCGTGAAAGACGTCGGTGCCGACAACGCGGTGGGGCGTCAGGCGGAAGACGAGGATCAGCGCGAGGCCGATGAGCGCGCCCGAGCCCACGCTGGTGAGGCCGAGCAAGAACCCGAGGACCAGGCCGATGACGACGGCTTGGACGCGGGTGGCGTCGTCGAGGAAGACCGAGTGGCGCTCGCGGTCGACCGCCGCGCGCAGGAACAGCGCGCGAAAGAGCATCGAGACCGACACCACCAACAAGGCGATCGCCACCCCGGTCAGCAGGATGCTCGGCGAGTGCTTGAGCCAGACGTCGAGCACGATCACGCCCGCGATCGAGCCCGGCACGCTGCCGAAGGCCAGCCACTTGGAGACGCCGAGGTCGACGGTGCCCTTGCGCAGATGGCGCCAGCCACCGAGCGTCTTGGTCACCGCGCCGTAGGCCAGGTCGGTGCCGATCGCGACCGTCGGGTGGATGCCGGCGAACAGGATCAGCAGCGGCGTCATCAGCGAGCCGCCACCGATCCCCGTCATCCCGATCAGGATGCCGACGCCGAGACCGAAGACGATGACGATCGGATCCATCAGCGGCTCAGACGACGTGGAGGCCGCACTCGGTCTTGTCGGTGCCCGCCCAGCGGCCGGAGCGCCCGTCGCCCGGCTGGGTGCACGTGGCACAGCCGATCGACGCGAAGCCCTGGTCGTGGAGCGGGTGATACGGCAGCCCGCGCTCGAAGATCCGGCCCCAGACGTCCTTCTCGGTCCAGAACGCGAGCGGGTTGTACTTCATGACGCCGGGGCGCTTGGCGTCGGGCTCGATCAGCTCGGCGGTCGCGCGGGTGTCGGCCTGCTCGCGGCGCACGCCCGTGACCCAGGCGTCGGCGCCGTCCAGCGACGCCTCGAGCGCCGCGATCTTCAGCGGCGTGCAGCAGTGCTCGGGGCCCGTCCACGGACGCTCGACGTTGGCCGCGTCCTGGACCTCGACCTGTACGCCGTAGTGATCCTCGAACTTCTTCCAGGTCTGCAGCGTCTCGGGGAAGAGGACGCCGGTGTCGATGGTGACCACGCGAACGTGCGGCGCCAGCGCGAGCAGCTCGTCGAGGATCACCGACTCCTCCTTCTGGAAGGAGCAGAGGAAGACCAGCGACTCGTGCTTGGCCGCCGCTTGGAGCGTCTCGGTGAGCTGGTCGCTTAGACGGCGCATTCGCCTTCGCCCCGGGCCACCACGTAGGGCTGGTTGCGATCCCAGTCCATGAACATGTTCATGGTGTCGAGGCCAAACTCGACCGGCATCGCGAGGTCGCCCTTGACCGCTTCCTCGAAGCGGATCGTCCCGACGCGCTCGGCGTAGGCCTTGAACGTCTCGGTGTCGTCGGTGCGCTCGGCCTCGTACATGCGGATCCAGCGCTCGACGGCGTCGGGGACGCGCTTGGCGGGCAGGCGCACCTTCAGGCGCGCGCCGTAGCCGACCTTGCCGCCCTCATAGACGCCACCGATGTGGGCGACGTAGGCCGGGATCGTGTGCTCGCCGACCTTGATCGACGCGCCGTAGAACCCCATGTCGGCGATGTGGTGCTGCGAGCAGCCGTTCGGGCAGCCGGAGTTCTTAATGTGGATGCGCCGGGAGAGCGGATCGGTGATCTGCATCTCCAACAACTTGCGGTTGATCGCCGCGTTGAGGCCCATCGAGGAGGTGATCCCGAGCTTGCACGAGTCGGTGCCGGGGCACGAAACGTTGTCGGTGATCTCCTGGGCGCCGGCATCGCCGAGCTCCAGCTCCTTGAGGCGGTTCCAGAGGTCGTAGACCGACTCGTCACGGACCCAACGGAAGACGATGTTCTGGCCGACGGTCATGCGGGCGTTGCCGCCGGAGAAGTCGCGCATGATCTGGCCGAGGCCGCGGAACTGCTCGGGCGTCAGATCGCCGCGGTAGACCTTGACCTCGACGGCGCTGAAGCCGGCTTGGCGCTGCGCGACGACGTTGGACTCGCGGAAGCGGTCAAACGCGGCGCGGTCCTCGTCGTCGGCCGGCGTGCCGAAGGACTCCGGCACCGCCGGAGCGACGGCCTCCTCGTCGAAGTCAAAGCGGCGCGGCGCGACCGAGAAGTCGCGCTCGGCGACCCAATCGCCCTTGAGCTGCTCCTCGACCTGGGTGCGCAGCTCGTCGATGCCGAACTTGTCGACGAAGACCTTAATGCGGGCGCGGGCGCGGTTGACGCGCAGCCAGTCCTGGGCGTCGAAGATCCGGAAAACGGCCTCGGCGACCTTGAGGTAGTCGCCGTTGTCGGCCTCGACGAAGTCATACAACGTGGGGGCGATGCGCGGCATGATCGACGTGCCGCCGCCGACGACGACCTGGAAGCCCTTGACGCCCTCATCGTTGACCTTCGAGATGAAGGCGATGTCGTGGATGCCGGTGATCGAGCGGTCCTCGGCGGGCGTGCCGTCGAACGCGGTCTTGATCTTGCGCGGCATCAGCTGCGTCGTGGGGTGGCGCACGAAGTAGCGGACGTAGGCGCCGACGTAGGGCGTCGGGTCAAAGACCTCGCCCTCCAGGATCCCGGCCCACGGGTCGCCGGTCACGTTGCGGACCGTGTTGCCGCAGCCCTCGCGCGAGGAGAGCCCGGTCTCGCTCAGGTCGCGGATCAGCGCCGCGGCGTCGCGCAGCGGCACGTGGTGGATCTGGATGTTCTGCCGCGTCGTGATGTGGCCCTTGTTGAGCGGCGCGTAGCGCTCGATCACGTCGGCGAAGTTGTCCATCTGGTCCGGCGTGACGCCGCCGAAGGGCAGCTTGATCCGGATCATCTGCACGTCGGGCTGGCGCTGGCCGTAGACGCCCTGCTTCAGACGGAAGCCGATGTACTCGTTCTCGGGCGTGTCGCCCGCGAGAAACTTCTCGGCCTCGTTGTCGAAATCGTCGAACTCCTTGACGATCGCGGGGATGATCTGGCCGGGGACGTTCTCGTAGACCTCAGGGTTCTTGAGACTGCCCTTGCGGCCAACGGTTGTGGGCTCCATACGGGCCAAGGTAGCAAATCCCGATCGCAAATCCACCTTTTGCGGAAGCCGGTGTGGCACGGGCGTTTCTCCACGTTTCCTGTGCGGAACTGGCGTGGTTAGACCGCTGCGCGGCGGCGCTCGAGCTCGGCGCGCTGCACGGCGTTGCCGGTAGCCGCGATCGCGCGGTCATAGGCGGCTGCCGCGGCGTCGCTCGCGCCGGTGCGGCGCAGGAGCTCGGCATGGGCCGCGTGCAGCGGTGCGTAGGTGCTCAAGCGGGCGTCGTCGAGGAGCGGGCGGACGAGCTCCAGGCCCGCCTCGGGTG
Organism: uncultured Conexibacteraceae bacterium; assembly: GCA_963794585.1. Taxonomy (GTDB): domain Bacteria; phylum Actinomycetota; class Thermoleophilia; order Solirubrobacterales; family Solirubrobacteraceae; genus Baekduia. Next base: position 11,659 of record CAWCEO010000010.1, on the reverse strand, counting down.
CGCCGGCGAAGGCCAGCGCGGCAGCGCGGTTGATACGGATAACGGGGGAGGGCGAACGGCGGTCGAGCTCGGCGTAGAGCGCGGCGATCTCGACCCACTCGGTGGTGGCGGCATCGGCGGCGGTGGCGTGGAGCGCGGCGATGGCGGCCTGCAGTTGGTAGGGGCCCGGCGTTCGCTGTGCGATCGCCTGGTCCAGCGCGTGGGTGCCCTCGGCAATGCGCCCGGCGTCCCAGCGCGTGCGGTCCTGGCGGTCCAGTGCGACGTACTCGCCGCGCTCGTCGACGCGTGCGTCTCGCCTTGCATCCTGCAGGAGCATCAGGGCGAGCAGCCCGAGAGCCTCGGGATCGCCAGGCAGCAGGTTGACCAGCAGGCGGCCGAGGCGGATCGCCTCGCCGCAGAGCTCGCCGCGGACGAGGCGGTCGCCGTCGGTTGCCGCGTAGCCCTCGTTGAACACCAGGTAGATGACGGCCAGGACACCGTCGCGGCGCTCGGGCAGAAGCTCGGCTGGCGGGACGCGGTAGGGGATCCGCGCGGCGGCGATCTTGCGCTTGGCGCGCGTGAGGCGCTGATACATCGTGGGCTCTGAGACCAGGAACGCGCGGGCGACCTCGGCCGTCGTCAACCCGCCGAGCGACTTGACGGTGAGCGCGACGCGGGCGTCGAGCGCCAGCGCGGGATGGCAGCAGGTGAACAGCAGGCGCAGGCGGTCGTCGGCGATGGCGCCGTCGTCGGGCATCTCGCCGTCCTCCTCGTCGTCGACGGCAGTTGCCGTCTCGCGTGCTGCCAGCGCGGCGAGCCGCTCGATGCGGTCGGCCAGCCCCCGCTCTCGCCGTAGACGGTCGATCGCCTTGCGCCGCGCGGTCGTGGTGATCCACGCGCCGGGGCTAGCCGGGACGCCGTCGCGCGGCCAGGTGGCGACCGCGGCGGCGAAGGCGTCCTGCAGCGCGTCCTCGGCCAGGCTGAAGTCGCCGACTTGGCGGATCAGCGTCGCGAGGATCGCCGGGCCCTCCTCCTTGAAGGCCTTGGCGATCGCCGCGTCAGTCATCGGGCTCGCTCAGCCCTGGTCGAAGACCATGACCGGGCGCACCTCGACCGAGCCGTAGCCGACGCTCGGGATCTTGGCGGCCCAGGCGAGCGCCGCGTCGAGATCGGGCACGTCGATGAGGTAGTAGCCGGCGAGCATCTCCTTGGTCTCGGCGAACGGCCCGTCGGTGACCAGCGACTCGCCGTCACGGACGCGGATCGTGGTGGCCGTCTCCAGCCCCTGAAGGCCGTCGCCGGCGACCATCGCGCCCGACTCCTGGAGCTGCTGGGAATAGGACATCCACGCGGACGTCTCGGCCTGCTCGGAGGTCGGGTCGGCGGGGGTGTAGATGAGCAGCATGTACTGCATGGAGGGCCTCCTGAAGGCGTTGGCGTCAGCCGGCGGTTCCGGCCGCTTCGAAGGATCGACGGACGGGATTTGCCGATTCGACACCTTCTTGGTGTCGGACGCAAACGTGGCGCGTTGACGCTAGCCCCAAGGAATGGGGTCGCCCCAAGACCCGGCCCCCACCCACCCATCCGGCTCGCGGCCGGTCGCCTCCAGCAGCGCGGCGCGCTGCCAGGGGTTCGCCTTCGGGGCGGCCTCGACGATCACCGGCGCGAAGTCGCGCAGGAACTGCTCCAGCGCCGCGACGACCGCGGCCGCTTCCTCCGGGGAGGCCGACGGCGCGACGATCTCCAGCTGAGGGCGACGGTTGGGCACGGCCAGAACCCTAGCGAGCCCGTGCCTACGCGGGCTCTGTGCGCTCGATCGCGGCGGCGAGCGCCTCGCCGGCGGAGGTGAAGCTCTCTTGCACCAGCGTCGCGGCGAGCTCGGCGTCGCCGGTGAGCAGGGCGGCGATCGTCTCCGGGTGCGTGTTGGGCTCGCCCTCGAGCGCCTTGCGGGAGAAGTGCCAGAGGTCTAAACGGCGCAGTCGCGGAAGCAGCAATTCGACGGAGACGGCGAGGTCCGGGTCGGCGGCGACGTCGAGCAGGATGCGGTGGAAGGCGTCGTCGGCGGCGATCGCGTCGTGGATCCGACCTGCAGCAAGCGCGGCGGCGAAGTCGGCGTCGTGGGCAGCCATGCGCTCGAAGTCGCCCTCGGTGAGGCGGGCGGCGGCGCGGCGGGCGGCGGCGCCGTGCAGCTGCGCGGCGGTGGCAAAGGCCTCGCGTGCCAGCTTGAGGTCGAAGGGAAGAGGCTCGTGGGTCATCAGCATGCTCTTTGCTTGCCAACGCTAGCCGTGACGTGGGGTCACGTTGGTGGGGCTAGCACGTGGGTGGAACTACGCTTGGCCCATGCCTGATGTCGCGGTCCTGGATTACGACGCGGTGCTCGCCGCGGTCTCGCCACGCGAAGCGATCGACCGCACCCGCGACGCCTTCCTGCGCCACCGGCGTGGCGAGTGGCTGATGCCAGCCAAGGTCTACCTCGGGTCGCCGCCACACGGCGACTTCCGCGCGATGCCCGCGCTGGGCGGCGGGCTGGCGATCTTGAAGTGGATCTCGTCGTTTCCGTCTAATCCGGCGCGCGAGCTGCCGACGGTGATGGGGATCCTGGTGGTCAGCGACGCCGAGACCAGCCAGCCGGTCGCGATGCTCGATGCGCGTTCGGTCACCGCGCTGCGCACGGGCGCGGTCGCGCCGGTGGCCGCGCGGGCACTGGGGCGGGCGGATGCGACGACGGTCGGGATCATTGGCTGCGGCCTGCACGGCGCGTGGACCGCGCGCTGCCTGGCGACCGACGGCTATGGCCCAGGCGTGTGCTTCGATCCGCGGCCGGAGGCAGCGGCTGGGTTAGCCAACGAGTTGGGGTGGTCGGTCGGAACGCGCGGGGAGGCGCTGGCCGCCGACGTCGTCTGCTGCATCACCCCGGGCGCCGAGATCGTCGTCGACACCGGCGACCTGCGTCCCGGCCAGCACTACAACATGCTCGGCGCCGACGGCCCGGGCAAGGCGGAGGCGACGATCGGCGCGGTCTCCGCCTGCACGCTCTTCTGCGACGAGTGGGCGCAGGCATCGCACGGCGGCGAGCTGACGGGCGCGGTCGAGGAGGGTCTCGTGGTCCGCGACCGCGTGACCGACCTCGGCGCGGTGCTGGCCGGCGAGGCGCCCGGCCGTGCTGACGCAAGCGCCGTGACCCTCTTTGACTCCACCGGCCTGGCGATCCAGGACCTCGCGATCGCCGCAGCAGCCGTCGAGGCCTGGCGCGCGGGGCGTGTCAAGGCCCAGACCGTCAAGTTGTAGGTCTACGCTGCGGGCGGGCCGTGCTGTCCTTTGATGGACGGTGAGCCTGGGGTCAGCTTGTAGGTCCACTGCGCGCTCGGCAGCTTCTTGGTGGACTTCTTCTTGATGGTCTCCAGCCGCACCAGCTCGCAGGTCAAGCCCGACGAGGTGGCGGTGACCGAGCCGAAGCCGTGGTGGTCGAAGTCGGCGTTGTCGACCTGGGGGTTGAAGCCGCGTAGCGCGTCGATCACAGCTGGCGCCGTAGCCGGGCTCGCATCGTTGCCCTTGATGGCGATCCCGCCGCCCGCGTCGAGCGTCGTCTCGCCCAGCGACTGCGAGGTGATCGAGCCGCCGACGAGCTCGGTGGCGACCGTGGTGCCGGTCGCGCCGTCGCCGGTGCGCACGTCGCCGGCGATGAACGTGTGGATGTCGCCCGTGACGAAGACCACGTCCTTGATCTGCTTGTCGCGGATGTGGGTCAGCAGCTCCTCGCGCTCCTGCGGGTAGCCGATCCACGTGTCGTAGGTGTAGTTCGCGCCGCCGAGCACGCGCGTCGGCATGATCGTCACCTCGTTGGCCATCACCTTCCACTTGGCCTTCGAGGCCGCCAGCGCGTCCTTGACCCAGTTCATCTGCGCGCGGCCGAGCATGTCGCGCGGCTGGTTGTAGTCGGCGCACGGCGCGACGACCGCGTCGTCGCAGGGCTGGTTGTCGCGGTAGGTCCGCTGGTCCATGACGATGAGGTCGACGTTGGCGCCGAACGACAGCTTGCGGTAGAGCTTCTCGCCGCCGGGCAAGGCCGGCATGTTCTCGAAGAACGCCTGACGACCCGCCTTCTTGCGTGCGAGGCTGAAGCGCTTGTCGGGCGGCAGGCCTCCGTCGGCCGGCTTGCCGACGTAGTTGTCCTGGACCTCGTGGTCGTCCCAGAGCATCACCATGGGGAACTTGGCGTGCACGGCGCGCAGCAGCGGATCTGAGCGGTAGAGCTGGTACTTGGCCCGGTAGTCGGCCAGCGTCACGGCCTCGCGCACGATGCCGGGGTTGGTGGGGTTCTCGCTGCCGATCTTGTCGTCGCGGACGCCGGTGCCGCCCTTGACCGAGTGATAGGCCTCGGCGTAGATGTAGTCCCCGAGGCAGACGACGAAGTCGTAGTCGCCGTCGGCCATGACGTCGAGCGCGTTGTAGTAGCCGTGGGTGTAGTCCTGACACGAGAAGAACGCGAACTTCACCGGCGCCTTGGAGTCGGCCGGCAAGGCGGTCCGGAAGCGGCCCACGGCGCTGTCGGCGCTCTTGGAGGAGAAGCGGTAGTAGTACTCCTCGTGGGTCTTGAGGCCGGCGACACGCGCCTTGACGGCGTGGTTGGAGACGGCGCCGGTCTTGACATTCTTGCGCGCGACGACGTGGCGGAAGGCTTTGTCGGTGGCGACCTCCAGCTCGATCGTGCCGGTTCCGCCGCCGCCGGACGGGTCAAAGCGCGTCCAGAGGCTGATGCCCTTGGGCGTCGGGTCGCCCGAGACGACCCCGTCGGGAAAGCGGCCGCCCTTGAAGGGTCGGGTCTTGGCCGCGGCCAGCGGCGTCGCGAGTGACGTCGGGACCAAGACGGTGGCAGCGGCGCCCCCGGCGCGCGCGATGAGCTGACGGCGGGTCGTCTCCATGGCGCGAACCTACCTCCACCGGGGGTTGCCCGTGTGAAGGTTGGCCTACGCGCGTCAGACCGGGCGCATCACCATCGTCTGCGACCCGGCCAGGAAGTCGGCGGGGTTGCGCGGCACGGCGGCCCGCTCAGGTGAGTCGTAGTAGGCCTTCTCGACGGCCTCCCAGCCGTCGGGCGCCTCGTGGCCGACCACCCAGGTGAAGGTGGTGTCGTCGAGATCGCGCCAGGCGCCGAGCACCGTGAAGCCGTGGACGGCTCGCGCCGGGACGATGTGGTCGCGCCAGAGCGCGACGAACTCCTCCATCGCGCCGTCGCGGACTTGATAGGTGCGGACCTGGCAGAGCATCCGCGGCAGCCTACGCGGCCGCGGTCTGCTCCTGCAGGAAGGGCAGCACGGCTGCGGCGACGCCCGCCGGGTCGTCGGCCAGCGGCCAGTGGCCGCTGCCGGCAAGGATCGTCACGCACATGTCTCGGAAGATCTCGCGTTGGCGCTCGGCCAGGCGGAGTTTCAAGTACGGGTCCTTGGCGCCCCACACGACCAGCGTCGGGCGCGGGTGCTCGCGCAGGCGCGGCGCGATCGCCTCGGCGCGCGGCCCGGCCGGCGTGTTGCGGTAGAGCTTGAGGACGGCGCGGCGGGTCGCCTTGTCGGCGTAGAGGTCAAACAGCTCGTCGGCGTAGGACATGGGGAACGTCGAGGGGTTGGTGCGCTTCATGAACTGGCGAAAGCCAGCGCGCGTCGAGCTCATGAAGAACAGCTCGCCGAGGACCGGTGTGCGCCAGACCTTGGCCAGCGCGTGCCAACCCTCGCGCAGTAGCACGCCGGTGTTGATGAGCACCGTCGAGGCGTGCATCTCCGGGTTGTCGGCCGCCCACTGCAGGCCCCAAGGGCCGCCGAAGTCGTGCAGGACGAGGTGAACGCGGCGGACCCCGAGCTGCTCCAGCGCCCCGGTGAGGTGGGCGGCGTAGCCGTCCACCGTGTACGGGAGATCGTCCGGCTTGTCGGCGCCGCCGTAGCCGGGCATGTCGAGCGCGATCGCGCGGGCGAAGGCCCCGGCAGGCTCCAGCAGGGTGGTCCAGTGCTTGGCCATGCCGGGGTTGCCGTGGACGAAGACGATCGCCTCCTCGGCGCCGGCGGGCCCGGTCTCTAGGACCGGCGAGCGCACGCCGTTGACGATGACCTCGGAGTGGCGCAGCGTGCTCGCGCCGCCGGTCGCCGCGGCGGCCTCGCCGCTCATCGTGTCACCGCCATCGCCATCGCCCGTGCCATCCGGCGGGGCTTCATGATCCGGTCCAGCGGGTCGGCGCGGGCCGCCACGTCCGCCATCATCGCCGCGGTCTGCGGGTCGCGCGTGGCCGCGCGGTGCATTGCGCGCTCCAGGACGTTCATCTCGCGGCCGCTGGCGAAGTCCGAGGTCTGCAGGTGGTGCAGCGCCAGCCCGCGGCGATGCTTGCGCCGGTAGCGCTCCAGCGCCGGGTCCGGATCGGTGCCCGCGGTCAGCGCGCCGGCCAGCTCGTCGGCCAGCCATTCGGCGGACTGCAGCGCGAAGCCCACGCCGACGCCCCAAACAGGGTCGCTGGCCTGCGCGGCATCGCCGACGAAGGCGATGCCGGGGCGGGCGGCGGGCCGGCGCACATTGGGGAGGTCGAGCTTGCCGATCATCGGTCCGATGCGGGTGGCGCCGGGGAGGTCGGGCGCGCGGTCGAGCGCCGCAAACGCCTCCAGGAACGCGGCCTCTTTGTCGGCCTTGAACGCCGGTAGCCGGTCCTTGTGCAGGAACAATGCGGCGACGGTCACGCCGTCGTCGTTGGGGAAGCAGTAGAGGACGTCGCGGCCGGTCAGCCACATCTGCGAGTGACCGGGCGTGCTCTGCAGCTCGAGGTCCTCGTAGTAGCCCATGTAGCCGAAGCGGCCGTGGGGCAGGACGCGGCCGGGGATGTTGGCCAGGCGGGCGAGCGAGGAGCCGCGGCCGTCGGCGCCGACGACGACCTTGGCGTCGATCGCGACCTGCTCGCCGGCAGGCGTGTGGCCGCGCAGGCCGCAGGGGCGGCCGGTGGCGTCGCGTGCGATGGCGTCGACGGAGACGCCTTGACGCACCTCGACGTTCGGCGTCCGGGCCGCGAGCTCGCGCAGCATCGGGTCGAGCTTCTCGCGGCGCAGGTTGTAGCCATGGTCGTCGTCGGGCATCGCGTACCAGCCGGCAGCGGTCCAGACGTCCAGCCCGTTGCGCAGCGCGCCTGCGCGCTCCATCGTGGCGTCGATGCCGAGGCGCTGGAGCACCGGTGTGGCGCCCGCCTGGATGAAGTGCGAGCACACGACCTTGTAGTGCTCGGGCTTCGGGCTCTTCTCGAGCACCGTCACGTCGATGCCCTGGCGGCCCAGCAGGGCGGCTAAGGAACTGCCGGCGACGCTGCCGCCGGCGATGACCACATCCGTCTGATCCGGCATGGCCGGACGGTACCGCTGTGAGTTGCTTCGCGCAACTCTGTGCGGTCGGCTACAAGGGGATGTTGCCGTGTTTGCGCTTGGGGCCCGGCTCGCGCTTGGTCTGCAGCGTGTGCAGCGCGTTGATGAGCTTGGGGCGCGTCTCGTGCGGCGTGATCACGTCGTCGATGTAGCCGCGCTCGGCCGCGCTGTAGGGGTTGGCAAAGCGCGCCTTGTAGTCGTCCATCAGCTTCGCGCGGCGCTCCTCGGGCGTCGGCGAGGACGCGAGGTCGCGGCGGTAGATGATGTTGACCGCGCCCTCGGGGCCCATGACCGCCACCTCGGCCTGCGGCCAGGCGAAGTTGAAGTCGGCCAGCAGGTGCTTGGAGGCCATGACGTCGTAGGCGCCGCCGTAGGCCTTGCGGGTGATGACGGTGATCTTCGGGACCGTCGCCTCGGTGTAGGCGTACAACAACTTGGCGCCGTGGCGGATGATGCCGCCCCACTCCTGGCTGGTGCCCGGTAGGAAGCCCGGCACGTCGGTGAAGGTGATGATCGGGATGTTGTAGGCGTCGCAGGTCCGGACAAAGCGGGCGGCCTTGGCCGAGGCATCGATGTCCAGCACGCCCGCCATGTGCGACGGCTGGTTGCCGACGACGCCGACCGCGAAGCCGTCCAGGCGCGAGAAGCCGCAGATGATGTTCTTGGCGAAGTGCTCGTGGATCTCGAAGAACTCGCCGTCGTCGACGACCAGCCGGATGACGTTGCGCATGTCATACGGCTTGTTGGGGTTGTCGGGGACCGCGGTGTCGAGCTCGGGGTCCATGCGGTCGGGATCGTCGGTCGGCGCCAGCCGTGGCGGGATCTCCAGGTTGTTCTGCGGCAGGAAGCCCATGAAGTATCGGGTGTCCTCGAGCAGCTGGTCCTCGTCCTCGGCCGCGAGGTGGGCGACGCCGGACTTCGTGTTGTGGGTCATCGCGCCGCCGAGCGACTCGAAGTCCACCTCCTCACCCGTGACCGTCTTGATCACGTCGGGGCCGGTGATGAACATGTGCGAGGACTCCTTCACCATGAAGATGAAGTCGGTGATCGCCGGCGAGTAGACCGCGCCACCCGCGCACGGGCCCATGATCAGGCTGATCTGCGGGATGACGCCCGAGCACTTGACGTTGCGGACGAAGACGTCGCCGTAGGCGCCGAGCGAGACGACGCCCTCCTGGATCCGCGCCCCGCCAGAGTCGTTGATGCCGATCACGGGGCAGCCGATCTTGGCCGCGAGATCCATGATCTTGCACATCTTTTCGGCCATGACCTCGCCCAGCGAGCCGCCGAAGACGGTGAAGTCCTGGGAGAAGACGCAGACCTTGCGGCCTTCGATCGTGCCGTGGCCGGTGACGACCGCATCGCCCCAGGGACGCTGCTTCTGCATGTCGAAGTCGATCGTGCGGTGGCGCACGAACGTGTCGAGCTCCTGGAACGAGCCCGGGTCCAGCAGCTTCTCGATCCGCTCGCGGGCGGTCAGCTTGCCGCGGGCATGCTGCTTCTCCTCAGCCTCGGGCGAGGAGTGCATGGCCGCCTCGCGCAGCTCGTTGAGCTGGGCGAGCTTCTCGTCAAAGGTCTCGGGGTTGTGCTGGCGCTGGGTCATGGGCGGCGGCGAACTCTAGTTCGCCAGCCGCGCCGGGCGCCGCCCGACCCCGGCTAGCCGCGCGAGAAGGGGCGGTGGTGCGCGGCGCCGAGGTCGTCGAGGACGCCCACCAGGACGGCCTCGACGTGCTCGGGATCGAACGCCGCGGTGGCAGCCGTGGCGCTGGCGGTGATCTCGCCGTCGAGCTCGGGCTCGGCGATCTCGGGGGCTTCGGTCGTGACCTCGACGGCCTCGGGGATCTCGGCGACGGGCTCTGGCTCTGGCTCCGGCTCCGGCTCGAGGGCGATCGGGTCGACGACGGGTTCGACGGCCCGACGACGACGTCGCAGCCGGGCGAAGATGCCGCGACGTGGCTGCGGCGTCTCGACGGTCTCCTCGATCACCTCTGCCTCGATCGGCGCCGCGTCCTTCTCGACGATCTCCTCGACGACTGCGGCTTCGGCCGGTGCCTCGTCCTCGATGACGACGTCGGCCTCGGCCTCCTTGGCTGCGACCTCCGCCTCGACGACCTCGACCTCGACCTCGACCTCGTCCGTCGCGATCGCCTCTGCGGTGATCGTCACCTTCGTTCCCCAGCCGGAGGCCTCGAGCTCCACTGTGCCGCGTGCGCGGTCGCCCTCCCAGACGACGGTGGTCTCGGCCTCCAGCCGGGTGATGCGGATCTCGCCGAACTCGCCGAGGTGGCGCGCCAGGGTGCTGACGTCGCTGACCTCGGCCCAGATCTCAGGCGGAGACTTCACGAGGGTGCGCTGTGCTCGGGGCTCGGGCATCGCGTCGGTGTTCGCCTCTTGGCGCGACGATCCCTGCGTCTACGAGCCCGCTGCAAGGGATGTCCCGCGCGAGGTGCGGTTATCCGAACGTGCCAGGTTCACCGGAGATCCCCCTGATGTACGGGCTCCACCCTTCACCGATTCTTCACTTCCGCGTAGATTGCTCGCGCGGCGTCCAGCGCGGGAGCTGGTGAACCGTCCGGCAGGTCCTGCAAAACCACCAGTTGGGAGTCCGCAGTGCACTTCAGGTCCAAAACCGTGTTCGTGCTCGCCTTATCGAGCCTCTTCGCCGTTCCGGGTGTCGCCTCGGCGGCGACCAAGAACGTCGTCGCCGGTCCGCCCATCAAGAAGGCGCCCGCCGGCGTCCCCAAGGACGGCGACATCAACCAGTTCTTCCCGTCGGCCGTCAAGGTCCATGCCGGCGACAGCGTGAAGTTCTCAATCGCCGGGTTCCACCTGATCAACTTCCCGAAGACGGGCCAGCCGGCACCGCCGCTGGCCATGCTGGATACGACCCATCCTGCGACCAACGTCCTCGACGCGGCTGGCACGCCTTACTGGTTCAACGGCCAGGGCACGCCCGTGATCCCGGCCATCGTCGGCCTTGGGTCCGGCAGCGGGAAGGCGTATACCGGTGCCAACGAGCTCGGCTCCGGCTTCCCGAGCGGCAATGGGCCGCCCAAGCCGTTCGTCGTCAAGTTCCCCAAGGCCGGCAGCTACACCTACTACTGCCCCCTCCACGCGGGGATGAAGGGCAAGGTCACGGTCGTGGCCAAGTCCAAGCCGGTGCCCAGCGCCAAGGCAGATGCCAAGCGCGTCGCGCCGCAGCTCGCCAAGGGGCTGGCCACGCTGAAGAAGCTCGACAAGCAGAAGGCTCCGGCCAACACCGTGGTCGCCGGCCCCGACAAGGCCAGCGCGGTCCTGTACCGCTTCACGCCCGCGGCGCTGAGCACCAAGGTCGGCACGCCGATCACGCTGACGATGTCTGACAACACGAGCGAAGACCACACGTTCACGTTCGCCAAGAACATCAAGGCCGCGATCAAGGCCGCCGACGCGACGTTCATCGGCCCGCTGCCCGGCGCCGGGACCAGTGGCCCGCCGACGCTTGCGTTCGACCCCAAGTGGGCCTACCCGAGCGACGCCCCCGGAACGGTCGTCTCCTATGACGGCAGCAACCACGGCGACGGCCTCGTCAACTCCGGCGTCTTGGACGGCAACCCGGCGACGCCGTTCCCGCAGAAGGTCGCGGTGTCGTTCCCCAAGCCGGGGACGTACTCGTTCTTCTGCGCGATCCACACCAACATGGTCGGGAAGATCACCGTCACGTCATGAAGCAGCACGCCGTAAAGCTCGCCGCGCTCTCCGCCCTGGTGGCGGGGGGCGCGGTGGCGGCGCTGCCGGCCATCGCGCCGGCGGCTGCCAAGCACCATCCCACCAAGGGCAAGACCCGTGAGGTCGGCGTGCAGTCGGACTTCTACGACCCCGCCAAGCTGACGATCCACGTCGGCGACAAGGTCAAGTGGGTCTGGCACGCCAGCGGCTTCGATCTGCACGACGTCTACGTCGACACCGGGCCGACGAAGTTCAACTCGCCGACCCAAGCGGGCGGGACGTTCTCCAAGACCTTCACGAAGCCCGGGACCTACAAGCTCTACTGCACCCAGCACGAAGCGGACATGACGATGACGCTCGTCGTGCGCAAGGTGCCCAAGTGAGCCTGTCGCGTCGCGACCTGCTGTGCCGTCTAGGTACGGGGTCGGTCGCGATCGCCGCCGGTGGCGTGGCCTCGGGGGCCAAGGCGCCGGTGCGGGCCCGGGCCGCGCAGGCAGCGCCCGCGGGACCGACCGTCCGCGAGTACTGGGTCGCCGCGCGCAACGTGCGCTGGTCGATCGTGCCGACCAAGCACGACGCCTGGAAGA